>NZ_PAQR01000067.1 GCF_002709775.1 Thalassospira sp. | reverse complement strand
CCTGACCCTAAGTCTCAAAGAGATACAGAACGGATAAGGTCGATGAGCAACAGACTGATTGAAACCATTGCCGGTGCTGCCGTGATCGCAGTTGCGGTCGGATTTGCGGCCTATTCCTATTCACGCGCCGGGATCAATACGGTGGAAGGCTATGAAATCATGGCCAGCTTCAACCGGATTGACGGTCTTGTTGTGGGCAATGATGTCCGTGTTTCCGGGGTCAAGGTTGGCACGGTAACGGCACAGGAACTTGATCCCAATACCTATATGGCGGTTGTCAAAATGTCGGTGCAGCCGGATCTGGCGCTGCCGCTTGATAGTTCTGCCAAGATTGCATCCGATGGGTTGCTGGGCGGCAAGTTTGTCGCCCTTGAGCCGGGCGGGGATATCGACATGATCGAAGCCGGTGGCGAGATCGAGTTTACCCAAGGCTCGGTAAACCTTGAGGACCTGATTGGTCAGGTTATTTATTCCTCGACCAGCAGCGATAATTGATTGACGGACTGATCGTGATTGACCGTCATTTTTGACGGCCATGATTTTGCCGGGTTTGCGCACCAAGGTGCGACGCAGATACGAAGCATGGGCAGGGTAAGCTTATCGAATACCCGTCTTGCACAGAATGTCGGAGCGGTTGATGAAAAAGACCGAAAATGTTGATCACTTCCCCACCTGGCAGGCCAGCGATGGCTCGCCGCTTTCATGCGTGGAAAAGATCAAGGTTCTCAATGACAATTTCGGCGAACTGCGCGAGATCATGCAGGATGCGCTTGAAGATGCGCTTCTGATGGGCTGTGACGAAGAACAATTCCGAAATGTGATGCGTGATCTGGTGGCCGAACTGCACAATCCGTATCATACCGACGATAAAAGCGACAAACAGGACTGAAGACCACAATGAAACGATCCTTTGCGATTGCCGCGATTTGTTCGACATGTGCAATGATCGGAACAGCGTCTTCGGCGCTTGATTATCGCCCGGCCCCGATTGCCCAGCTGCAGGGGCTTGATAAAATCACCGCCCGTATTTCGACCTTTGAAGTGCCAGTTGGCCAGGTCACGCGTTTTGGCACACTCGAAATTCGGGTTGATGCCTGCTACCGAACCCCGCCGGAAGAGCGCCCGGAAAGTGCGACCTTCCTTGATATTGCCGACATTCGTGATGATGGCAATGCCACACGCGCCCCGCTGTTTTCAGGCTGGATGTTTGCATCAAGCCCGGGTTTGTCAGCGCTTGAACATCCGGTCTATGATGTTTGGCTTAAGGAATGTCTTGATCCGGCCAATGCCGAGGGCGAAGGCGGCGAATCCGCACCGCAAGGCCAGGCCGCACCGGAACAGCCATAAGGTCGGCCCAACGCGGACCCGCCCCGGATTGGAAACAAGCTGATCGCAATTGCGGTCAGCTTTTTTGTTGGGTGGATCGTGCCAGATACCAACAAATGGCGGAAAACCCTTATCCACACGGTCAGTGGGAGCAGGGTGATTGGGCCCAAATTGTCAAGAATATGGCAGATGTTTTTGTGATTGTTTCCATATGCGAAAATATATGTTGCGGTTTCGCTGGCTTGAGGGGAAGCAGTGTGCCTGTCATCCTCGGTTCACGATTTATTGCGGTGCAGCGTTTGCTTGCACCTTGTGAACATGAGGGAAATTAAAATGTTTAAGTCGATTAAAAAGGCCGGCGTTGCGCTGGCGGTTGCTGCTGGTCTTTCGGGTGCGGCTTTCTCCGCGCAGGCAGCAGACACCTATACGCTTGATCCGTCACACACCAGTGTCATCTTCATCGTCAACCACTTGGGTTTCTCGAACTTCCAGGGTCGTTTTGGCGGCACCACCGGTGAGCTGACCCTTGACCGTGAAAACCCGGCTGCGTCCTCGGCGACCATCACCATTGATCTTAACCAGATCGATACCGGTGTTGAAGCGCTTGATAACCACATGAAGACCGCTGATTTCTTCAATGTTGAAAGCTTCCCGACCGCGACCTTTACCAGCACCTCGGTTGAGCTGGTTGGTGACAATGCCGCAACCGTTACCGGTAACCTGAGCTTCCTTGGCGAAACCAAGCCGCTGGTTCTTGACGTTACCCTGACCGGTGAAGGTCAGCACCCGATGACTGGTGACGAAGTTGTCGGCTTCTCGGCGACCGGTACCGTGACCCGTTCTGAATACGGCATGAACTACCTTGTTGGTGGCGTTGGCGACGACGTTGCTCTGCAGATCTCTTCCGAGTTCGCAAAGCAGAAATAATCGGCCTGTTGTCGATTTCTGGTGTGCGCTGTGGCCGGTGTGTTGCAGCGCACATCATATTTCAGGCCCGATGAAGATTGGGCAGGACCCGGCGTAAATCCGGGCTGGCAGTGAGGGAAGCCGGTTATGACACTTCGGAGTACGAAACAGGCCTTTGGCGCGGTGACCAAGACCATCCACTGGGTGATGGCGCTTTTGGTGATCAGCGTGTTTTCCATCGGCTGGTATATGGATTTCCTGCCGCTGGGTATGGAGAAGCTTGAATGGATTTCGCGCCACAAGTCGCTTGGTGTGACGGTGCTCGCACTTGTGATCCTGCGCGTGATCTGGCGCCACAGCGAACAAACCCCCAAAGAACTGAGTGACTTGCAGATTGAACGTCTGGCGGCAAAGGCCGGGCATCTGGGTTTGTATTTGCTGATGTTTGCCATGCCGTTGACGGGCTGGACCATGTCATCGGCTGCGAACTATCCGGTCAGTGTCTTTGGCCTGTTTACCCTGCCAAACCTTGTGTCACCCAATCAGGAATTGTTTGAAACATTGCGCACAGCGCACTGGTTGCTGTCCTGGGCGATTGCCGGTTTGGTCGGTGTTCATATTTTGGCCGCACTCAAACATCATTTCTGGGATCGCGACGCAACGCTGCGCCGCATGTTGCCCGGCAAAATCGAGGAAAACTGATATGTCTCAGATGAAACGCAAAATGCTGCCCGCACTGGCACTCGCCACCACACTTGCCGGTTTCTCAGGCGCTGTACATGCGGCCGACCCATGGGTGGTTGAGGCCAATGACAGCGAAATCGAATTCAAGGGCACGCAGCTTGGTGCCGAGTTCGAAGGCGAATTCAAATCCTTTACGGCCGAGATCGTGTTTTCCCCCGATGATCTTGCCGGTTCGTCGGTCGAGGTGCTGATTGATATTGCGTCGGTCGATACAGAGAATGGCGACCGCGACAGCCAGATCGTTTCACCTGACTGGTTTGACGCGGCACAATGGCCGACCGCAAAGTTCGCCACCAAGTCGTTCAGCGAAATCGCACCGGGCAAATATGAAGCGGTTGCCGATCTGACGATCCGTGACGTGACCCGCGAAGTGACCCTGCCGTTCGACCTTGAGATCAAAGGCAACGAAGCGGAAGCCAAGGGCACGGTCACCATCAACCGCACCGACTTTGGCGTCGGGCAGGGCCAGTGGGCCGATACGTCCCAGGTTGGCGATCCGGTGACCATCGAAATCGAGATCGAAGCCAAGCGCCCGTAACCTGCGCTGCGCCAACGCGTTAAAAGAAAAGCCGCCCCGGAGATGATCCGGGGCGGCTTTGTTTGCGCGTGTCGTATTGGTTGTTGTTTTGATGTGCGCTTATTTGGTTGCGCTTTTGCGCAAATTGTCGAGGAAGGCCTCGACCGCGTTATCTAGCGCAACGGCCTCAGAGACCAGTTTTTCGGCAGTGCTGGCAAGCTGGTTGGTGCCCGAAGACACTTTGCCAGCATTGTCATTGACCGTCTCGATGCGTTCGGAAACTTCGCGCGTGCCGTCAGCTGCCTGTTGCACACTGCGCGAGATTTCACCGATGGCGGCGTGCTGTTCCTCGACCGCAGCCGCAATCGCGGTTGAGCTGTCGGCGACCTGGGCGATTGTTTCCGAAATCCGGCGGATGGCATCGACGGCCTCGCTGGTTTCGTTCTGAACGGCCTGAATCTGCTGGTTAATCTCCTCGGTCGCCTTGGCGGTCTGGTTGGCGAGGTTTTTTACCTCGCTCGCCACCACGGCGAAGCCTTTGCCAGCATCACCAGCACGGGCGGCCTCGATGGTGGCGTTAAGGGCCAGCAGGTTGGTCTGTTCGGCGATGTCACCGATCAGGCTTGCGACATCGCCGATGCGCTGGGCTGCCTCGGACAAGCCCGTCACGGTTTCATTGGTCCGGGTGGCTTCGTCATTGGCGCGGTTTGCGATGTTGGCCGAGTTTGCGATCTGCTGGGCGATTTCATCAGAAGAGGCAGAGAGTTCCTCGGTCGCAGCAGAAACGGTCTGAACGTTGCCCGATGTCTGTGTGGTGGCCGAGGCCACAGCTGCCGACAGTTCGCTGTTCATGTTGGTGGCGTCACGCATTTCGTCGGTCGCGGACTGCATGTCCTTGATCGATTTCGAGATCGAGCTGATCAGTCCCTTGACCTTGGCATCAAGAGAATCAGCCATTTCCATCAGGGCCTTGCGCTGATTTTCCTCGGCCTGATGTTCCATTTCACGCTGGTTTTCCTGAAGCTTGATGTTCTCGATTGCCTGTTCGCGGAAGGACACCACGGTGCGTGCCATGTCACCGACTTCATCCTTGCGGCCCTGACCTTCGATATCGCCTTCGAGGTCGCCGGTGGCAATGACCCGCATGCGGGCAGACAGGGTTTTAAGGCCGCCGGTGATGTCGCGGCCAATCGCAAGACCAGCAAGGGTCATGATCAGTAGGATGACAATGCCGATGATGATAACAAAGGTCGCCTGTTCGCGGAACGCGGCATCAACATCATCAATGTAAATGCCGGTGCCGATGATAGTGCCCCAGGGCAGGGGTTCGGCAAAGGACAGCTTTTCGAAGGTCAGCTTTTCATCCTGACCGGGCTTCGGCCAGTGATAGGACGAAAAACCGCCACCGGGATTTTTGCCCACGGCAATCAGGTCGCGAATGAAATAGTTACCTTGGGAATCCTGCGCGTCATTCAGGCTTTTTCCGACAAGGGCCGGGTTGGCACCATGCATTTCGGTCACGCCGTTGGAGGCAAAGACGAAGAAATAGCCGATCTTGCCGTCGTACTTGCCGGCACCAGCAACCTCGTAGAACTGGCTGATGGCGTCTTCCTGGCTGAGCAGGCCGGCATCAACCTTGTCCTGATAGGATTGGGCGATTGAGGTGATGTAGTTGGTGGTGGAACGGATCTTGTCCTTGCGATCTTCGAGCAGGGATTCGCGCAGTGTCGAGAGCTGCAGGCCCCCGATGACGATCACGCCCAATAAGGCGATGACGGACAAGGCGATAATTTTGTAGCCAATCTTGAGATTGCCGAGCATGGGGTTCCTCCGCCGGACGCGGTCAGTTTTGTTAAAATATACGAATATGATGGTATAGTTTTGCGTGGGACGCAAGCCTACTTAGCCTAAAGTGTAGGTGTGCGGTGCGTCGAACCTTGAGATTGCGCCGGAATTTGCGGAGGGTAAGGCTTTACGTATTGTTGCGGTTGGCTTTTCCGCCCGGGGGGTGACGTGAGAATCAAAAAAGGCTGGAGCATTTCAGCCCCAGCCTTTTGGATGGTTTGACTAACGGTATAGCCTAGTCGGTAGCACGTTTGCGTAGATCAGCCAGGAAGCTTTCAACCGCTTCATCAAGCGACTGTGCTTCTTCGACAAGCTTCTCGGCCGACTGGGCCAGCTGGCTGGTGCCCGAGGACACGCGACCGGCGTTTTCATTCACCGTTTCGATCCGTTGGGACACTTCGCTGGTGCCGTCGGCTGCCTGTTGAACGTTACGCGAGATTTCACCGATAGCGGCGTGCTGTTCTTCAACAGCAGCAGCGATTGCGGTCGAGCTGTCAGCAACCTGTGCGATGGTTTCGGAAATCAGACGGATCGCCTCAACCGCTTCGCCGGTTTCATTCTGAACAGACAGGATCTGCTGGTTGATTTCCTCGGTCGCCTTTGCGGTCTGGTTGGCAAGGTTTTTGACCTCACTCGCGACCACGGCAAAGCCTTTGCCCGCATCGCCAGCACGGGCCGCCTCGATGGTGGCGTTAAGGGCCAGCAGGTTGGTCTGTTCGGCAATGTCGCCGATCAGCTTGGCGACGTCGCCAATCTTTTGCGCCGCATCCGCAAGACCGGTGACGGTCTGGTTGGTGCGGGTGGCCTGTTCGTTGGCCTGATTGGCGATCTCGGCCGACTGGGAAATCTGATGGGCGATTTCGTCACTCGATGCTGTCAGTTCCTCGGTTGCGGCAGACACGGTCTGGACGTTGGTCGAGGTCTGGGTGGTGGCAGAGGCCACAGCAGCAGACAGCGAGCTGTTGGTGTTGCTGGCTTCTTCCATCGAGGAAGTGGCTGTTTTCATCTCGGTGATGGAGCCGGTGATCGCGCGGATCAGACCTTTGACGCGGCCTTCAAGGCTGTCAGCCATGTCGGTGATGTCCTGACGGCGTTGCTTGTCAGCCTGGGCTTCGAGTTGCTTCTGACGGTTCTGGAGTTCCTGGTTTTCCAGCGCCTGTTGACGGAAGGCAACAACGGTGCGGGCCATATCGCCGACTTCGTCGCCGCGGTCCTGACCTTCGATCTCGCCTTCAAGCTTGCCACCGGCAATTTCGGTCATGCGGGCGGAAAGAATGCCAAGGCCAACCGTGATGTTGCGGCCAATCGCAAAGGAAACAGCAAGCATGAGGGCAACAACGATGGCAATCACGACAAGAACGAAAATCGCCTGTTCCCAGAAGGCGGCATCGACATCATCAATGTAAATGCCGGTCCCGATCACGTCACCCCAAGGCAGGGTTGCGGCAAAGGACTGCTTTTCAAACAGGTCTTCTTCCGGGTGGCCGGGTTTGGGCCACAAATAGGTGAAGTAACCACCTGCCGGGGCCTTTGCGACTTCAAGCATGTTCTGAATGATATAGGAGCCACTCGGGTCCTGAAGCTGGCTTAGGTCCTTGCCGACAAGGGCAGCGTTCGCCGCGTGCATCGTGTTGATGCCTTTATTGGTGTAGGCAAAGAAATAGCCTGTACCGTCGTCAAACTTTGACGCTGCAGCAACCCGGTAAAATTCGGTGATGGCTTCTTGCTGATCAAGATCGCCACTATCGACAAGATCCTGATAGGACTGTGCCGCTGTGACGAGCATGGTGGTTGTGGCTTTGACCTTGTCCTTGCGGTCTTCAAGCAAGGCTTCCCGCAGCGCGAAAAGTTCAAGCGCCGAGATGACAAGCAGCGCAACCAGTGACAGCAAGGTGAGGCTTGCGACTTTCTTGCTGATCTTGATGTTTTGTAACATTTGATCTGTACCCGTTATGTTGCCGTTTTAGCAGCGATGTCAGGGGGATGGCTCCCACACCGAAACCCTGAGCTTCGAATATTCTAAATCAATTTCCTGCTAAAAAGTATAGTTATGTTTAATCTTTAAGTGAGTTTTACTAATCATAAGTTGCAGTTGTGCGATGCGGTATAGGTTGTGTTGTCGTCCATTTCTGATGGTGCGAGAAAACCGGGCGGTGTCCTTACGCCATGAAGACAAAAAAAAGCACCTGACATAATTGTCAGGTGCTTGTGATCAGATGGTCGGTGATGTTTGAGGACGTTGCCGTCCGCGTCAGCCGAGATGCTTTGAAAGGAATGCCAGGGCGATGCCAAGGCCTTCTTCGTCGATGCCGTGTTGCAGGCCAGGACGTTCATGCAGGCTGACATCAATACCGTTGGCCGCGAGCGTTTCCTTGGCAAGGCGGGATGCCTCGATCGGGACGACCGGATCAGCCGTGCCATGGACCAGTACCATCGGCGGGCGCGATTTGATTTCTGCGCCAAAGCTTTGTTCACCCAGCAATGCGCCAGAGAAGCCGACAACACCGGCAATCGGAGCGTCACGGCGCGGTGCCGTCTGCAGCGACATCATTGTTCCTTGCGAGAAGCCGACAAGTGCGACTTTGTCAGCACCGACACCATGGGTTTCCATGACGTGGTCGATGAAGTCATCAACATAGGCGGCACTTTTTCGCGCACCTTCGGCCATGGCAGCAAGCGCAGCGGACATGGTTTCCGGGGCGCGGCGCAGGAATTCCGGATCATATTCGGCGAGGCTGAACCACTGACGCCCGAACGGTGACATTTCGCACGGGAAAGGCGCGTTGGGCGAGTAAAATGCCGTGTCGGGCAGGGCGCGTGCCAGATGCGGCGCCAGACCGATCAGGTCGTTTCCATCCGCGCCATAGCCATGCAGCAAAATGACAACGCTTTTGGTGGTGCCCGATGCCGCCGGAACGTTCGGACCAGATAACAATGTGTCGGTGCTCATACGTGCTTTCCTGATTTTCCCTTTGCACTTGCTTAGCAATGCAGGCCCCCGACCACCAGCATTTTTTGTGCTGAATCCCAAGGTTCCGCTACGGGACGTTTGGCGGAAACCCACAAGCTGCCATGGCCTGTGGATAACTTTGTGGATGGAAAACCGGTTTTTGCGAAAATCGCGACCTGAAACGTGCCTGTTGGCAATTTCGGTCTTGGTTTTCTATGCCTTGGTATAAATTCTGCGGGTTTTCTAATTTAAAGGATCAGGATATTCTGGAGTTAAAATTCGTTCATAAAAACAAATACTTAATTGATTTCCTTTAATTCGCCTGTTTGGAAAACTTCGGAAGTGTCCGCGAAAGGTGATGCGCATTTAGGTGTGAATTCGCGCGGAAGCTGCATGAGGTGGGACAAAAAGTTAACGATGTGGATTTTTTGGACAGCCGGTCAGTAAAACGCGTCTTTTGCCGTCCGGCATTCTGTGCCACAAGATTTCTTCCGGTTCGCCGGATGCCCCACAGCATAATCCATAACCCGAGGTCCATATGAACCGCACGCGCCGCTGGTTCGGCAAGGGTGATCGACGCGTTCTGGCGTTGACCCTGCCGATTATTTTGTCCAACGCGACAGTTCCGTTGCTTGGCGCGGTGGATACGGCTGTGGTCGGGCATCTTGATAGCCCGCATTATATCGGGGCGGTCGCGGTTGGCGCGCTGATCTTTTCCTATGTGTTCTGGAGCTTTGGCTTCTTGCGCATGGCGACCACCGGCCTTGCCGCCCAGGCCTATGGCAGGCGCGATGCCAATGGCGTGCGCGCCGTCTTTGCGCGTGCAGCGTTGATTGCGGTTGTCGCGGGGCTTGCGGTGATGGTGTTGCAATGGCCGATCATCGAGTTGGCCATGACCCTGATTGCGCCAACGCCCGCGGTCGAGGCTGCGGCACGCGATTACTTCCATGTGCGGATCTGGGCGTCACCGGCGACATTGATGCAATATTGCATGCTGGGCTGGTTGCTTGCCATGCGTGATAGCCGGGCGGTGTTTATCTTTCAGGTGGTTCTGAATTCACTGAACATCATTCTCGATATCCTGTTTGTGCAAGGGTTCGGCTGGGAAGTGCGCGGGGTGGCCGGGGCCACGGTAATTGCCGATTATTCCGGTGTGGTGCTGGGCTGGTTCCTGATGCGGCCGCATCTGAAACGGCTTGGCGGGTCATGGCGCGGGATCGGCCTTTTGGATCGTGCCCAGCTGGCCAGACTGATGAAAATCAATGGTGATATCTTTATCCGGACCATGGCGCTGACATCGGCCTTTGCGCTGTTTACCAGTTTCTCGGCCCGGTTTGGCGAGGTGACCCTTGCAGCAAATGCAGTTTTGCAAAACTTCCTGATGTTCGGATCATTTGCGCTTGATGGGTTTGCCCATGCGGCCGAAACGCTTGTCGGGCAGGCCTATGGTGCCGAAAAGCGCAAGCAGTTCCTATGGGCAGTGCGCAAGACGACAGTGTGGGGAATTGTTTCAGCGGTGGTTATGGCAGCACTGTTTGCACTTGCCGGGCCGTGGGTCATTGATGCGCTGACCAGCATTCCAGAAGTCCGTACGGCATCCTATGAATACATGATGTGGGCGGTGGTGCTGCCGGTGACCGGGGTTCTGGGCTTCCAGTTTGACGGGGTGTTTCTGGGCGCGATGCAGACCAAGCATTGGCGCAACATGATGCTGCTGTCGGTCGCGATATATGCCGGATTTGCCTGGGGTGCGGTTGTGATGGACAGCAACCATCTGCTATGGGCCGCGTTTAACGGGTTCTTTCTGCTGCGCGGGCTGACACTGGCCGTACTGTTCCCAACGATCATTCCAGCACAGCGTCACGCTGTGGCGTAGAGCGCTTTTCAGGTTTGGGAACGTACTGATCGAGGTCCCCGCCTTCGCGGGGATGACGGTGTCAGACGACTTCGTCCGTGCTGTCATGCCCGCGAAGGCGGGCATCCGACGGGTGTTAGTCGGCGTCAGCGACCGGCAGGGTGGTGCTGTTTTTGACTTCGTGCAGGGTGAAGCTTGATTTCATGTTGGCGACACCGGGCAGCTTCATCATGACTTCGGACAGGAAGCGCTGATAGGCGGCCGGATCGGGCACGACGATGCGCATCATGTAATCCTGATTACCGACCATGGCATAGCAATCAACAATTTCCGGATGCTCCTGCACAGCACTTTCAAAGCGGCGCAGTGACGGTTCGTCATGCTGGGTCAATGATACGGTGACGAAGACATTGACGCCAAGATGCAGATGGGCCGGATCAAGCAGGGCGACATATTTGCGGATGACGCCGCTTTCTTCGAGCTTGCGCAGACGGCGCAGGCAGGGAGAAACGGACAGGCCGACCTTGTCTGCCAATTCGACCATGGAGATACGGCCATCTTCCTGAATTTCACGAAGAATTTTACGATCAATTGCGTCGAAACCGTTGCGCGCCATGGCGTGCCACACTCCTTTGGTCGATAAGAAATCGGGCCGAAATCCGCCCTTAGGAACTGTCATCCCGGTGGGGTGGATTTTGCCAAATTCCCGACCGAGCGTACATAATTCCTGCTGCGCGATAAGCCATGACTTCGCGTTTCTGTCAATCTTTGCATCACGTGGCAGGGTATTTTTTACCAGCTCATCCTGTATATGGTCGGGGTGCGGTGCAACAGATTTTGTGTATCAAAAGTTTGCCAAGGATATGTAGGAGACTTGCATGAATCGGGGAATGCAAGTATGTCCTTCAATTCCTTGGAATGCTTGTGTTTCGGGCTGTAACGCTCGCACCTGCAGCGGAACTTATCATTGCCGTGTGCCATCCGGGCAGTGTAGTATAATCGTACCAATTTACTTATTTCGATTGTGGTTATTCTCCTGTCGGGAGCCGGGGGAGGCTGACATTGTCTGATACGATCTGACATTGGCAGCCGATATACTGAAAGGCACGTATGGTGGACGCTGCGCAAAACACGCCGGGATATAACCTGGTTACCATTGGCGAGCATAAAATCAATATCCGTCCGGCGGTCGAGGCAGACCTTGCCAATGTTGTCGATCTTGATGACCGGACCACGGGACTGCGCAAGCCGGATTACTGGGACGATCTTTTTACCCGTTATGGCAACCGCAAGGATTCCCGTTTCTTCCTGATTGCAGAGGAAAACGGCACTCTTCTGGGCTGTATCTTTGGTGAAGTCCGTTCATGGGAATTCAATTCCGTCCCGTGTGGCTGGGTCGGCACGGTCAGTGTCGAGCCGGACCTTCGCATGGGGGGGATCGGTACGATCCTTTATAACGAAATCTGCCGCTGTTTCCGTAATGCCGGTGTGACCAAGATCCGCACCATGATCCCGCGCGACGCGACCGACCTGATGTCGTTCTTCCGCGCACAGGGGATGATGGCCGGGCCGTTCATCCAGCTGGAAACAGATATGGAAGAGGGGGAATAAGCCGATGATGTCCTTGCAAAAGGCAACGCTGTTTGCCCTCTATGCCGTGCTGGAACTGGCCGAAGATACCGACCGTCAGCTTTCGGCATCGGAAATTGCCGAGCGGTACAATATTTCGACCAACCATCTGGCAAAGGTTCTGCGCGATCTGGGCCGGGCGGGGCTGGTTGAATCGGTCCGTGGGGCTGGTGGTGGCTATCGTTTCTGTGGCAATGCCAAGCGCACCACCCTTCTGGATGTGGTGCAGCTGTTTGAGGAGGTCGGTACAAGCCCGTCCAACAGCATCGTGCAGAATACCAATGCTGGTGCGGCCCTGAGCATGGTGATGGATGAGATCGAAGAGATCACCCATGCGACGTTGCTGTCGATCACGATCGAGACGATGTTGAAATTGATGCGCAAGCGTCGCCCGGAAAAACCTACATCCACCGGATTGTTCCGCGCGGTTTAACGCATATCGCCAGACCAAAGCACAGATACACAAAAGGCCGTCAGATCACCCTGACGGCCTTTTTGATTGGGTCGCTAAAAGCTTAGCTTTCGCTTTCGGCCGGGGCCGGAGCGGCTTCGTTGCTTTCCGGGGCGCTTTCCGCGGTTTCAGCTGCCTCTGCCTTCGGGGCAGCCTTTTTGCGCGGACGGCGCGGAGCGCGTTTTTTGACTTCCTTGGCCGGTGCGGCCTCGGACGTTGCTTCGCTTGCGGTTTCTACCGGTGCCTCGGTGGCTTCAGCAGCAACTGGTGCTGCATCTTCGGCCGGGGCTTCGTCGGCTTTCTTTCTGGGCGAGCGGCGCGGCTTTTTGGCAGCGGTCGATTTCCACTTTTCAGCCGGCTTGCGCTTTGATGCGGTGGCCTTTTTCGGTGCTTCTTCTTCTGCCTCGGGCTTTTTGCCAAGGCTTGAAGCCGGGACTTCGGTCAGAAGGAAGCTTGGCACGTGATCGCCAAAGCCGATCACCGGTTTATCGTCACGGTCATCACGGTCGCGGCGGTTGTTCCGGTTGTTTCGATCATTCCGGTTGTTGCCACGATCGTTATTGCGATCGTTGTTGTTACGGTCATTGTTGCGTGCGTCACGGGCAGGGGCCTTGGAGGTGCTATCAGCTGCTTCTTTCTGCGGCTGTGCTTCGGCCTGTGCCGGCTTGCTGGTTTCCGCGGTGTCCTTTTTATCCGACTTGTTGTCGGATCTGGCCGGACGCGCAGATTTGTCATCGCGGCTGTTGGGTTTGCGGCTTTTCTTGTTGCGACGCTTCTTACCGGTGAAGTCGAGTTCCAGCGTTTCAATGCCGTCAATCTCGGTCAGCGGGATGTCCATATTGATCGTTTTATTGATCGCAGCGACGAGTTTGCCATCTTCGGGCACAGCAAGGGTAAAGGCCTTGCCATCGCGGCCCGCACGGCCGGTACGACCGGTACGGTGGACGTAATCCTCGGCGTTGAACGGAACATCGAAGTTAAAGACGTGCGATACGTCAGAAACATCAATACCGCGTGCGGCAACGTCCGAGCAAACCAGAAGTGTGATATCGCCCGATTTGAACTTTGCCAGCGTTTCGGTACGTTCGCTTTGTGCCAGATCGCCATGCATGCGGCCGGCATTGAAGCCGTGCTTGGTCAGCGACTTATAGAGAATGTCGACGTCTTTTTTGCGGTTACAGAACACAAAGGCGTTTTTGACATTTTCGGATCGGATCAACTGACGCAGGGCATCGCGCTTGTCGAAGTCGTCCATGACAAGGAGTTTGTGTTCAACGGTGGTCGCCATCGTGGAGGGCGGGGATACCGTGATTTCCTTGGGATTGGACAGGAACTTGTCGGCAAGGCGTTTGATTTCCTTGGGCATTGTCGCCGAGAAGAAAAGCGTCTGGCGCTGCGTTGGCAGCATCTTGACGATCTTTTCGATGTCGGGAATGAAGCCCATGTCGAGCATGCGGTCGGCTTCGTCAATGACGAGCAGCTTGCAATCCGAAAGCAGAAGCTTGCCGCGCTCGAACGTGTCGATCAGGCGGCCCGGGGTTGCGATGATGACATCGGCACCCTTTTCAAGAACCTTGCTTTGCTCGGCTGCAGATTCGCCACCAATGATCAGTGCCTTGGACAGCGAGATATATTTGCCATAGGTGTCAAAGTTCGCAGCGACCTGGGTGGCCAGTTCGCGGGTCGGTTCCAGAATGATGGAACGCGGCATCCGCATGCGGGCGCGACCATGATGGAGGATATCAAGCATCGGCAGGGTGAAGCTGGCCGTTTTGCCCGTGCCCGTTTGCGCACAGCCCAGAATGTCGCGTGCCATCAGCACCGACGGAATAGCTTGGGCCTGGATCGGGGTGGGGGTGTCGTAGCCGGCATCAGAGACGGCTTTGAGGATATCTTCGCTCAGACCGAGATCGGCGAAATTCATATGGTTCGTTTTCCCGCAATGAAATGCGTTAAGGTTAAGCGGATCGCTAAAAATCTGATTGCGTCGTAAAGCCAAGCCTTAATTAAGTCAAGAAAAACGCCGCGTAAATGGCTTTGAAAACCCATTCTGAGGTGTTTGAGAGGCTTGTTTGCAACAATTTGGCAGCGTAACTTATCTTTACGAACAATATTCGGGGAGAAAACCGGTGCTGATGGATGCAACGCGTTCAAGTTTGCTGATAATCGACGTTCAGGAGAAACTCTATCCGGCCTGCCAGGACCCGGAACAGATCATTGCCAATTGCTGCTTTCTGGTGAAATGCGCCAATCGTCTTGAGGTGCCGGTGATCGTCACCGAACAGTATCCCAAGGGGTTGGGCCATACAGCCAAGCCGATTGTCGATCTGCTTGAAAAGCCGGGCGATACATCCGAGGGCGGCAACGTTGTTTCCAAGGTGGCGTTTTCGGCCATTCCGGCTGACGGCTTTATCGAGAAGATGGAAGAAAGCCCAGGGCGTGATCAGGTCGTGGTTATTGGCATGGAAACCCATGTTTGCGTGTTGCAGACCGTGATGGATCTGATCGAACGGGGCCGTGAGGTTTATGTTGTGGCTGATGCGGTGACCTCGCGCAGCCAGCAGGACAAGATTTTTGGCTTGGAGCGCATGCGCGATGCCGGGGCGAAGATCGTGACCCGTGAAAGCGTGATGTTTGAATGGCTTCGGGTTGCCGGCACGCCGGAGTTCAAGGAATTGAGTGCGCTGATTAAATGAGTTCGACCTCAGAACAAGTGACCGGGCAAGCCGATGATGATGGCGTGCCCGTTGTGTTTTTATCGGGCATGTTGGCCGATCAACGCATGTGGCATCCGGCATTGGCAGCTTACGCGGACTTTCCTGATGTTGCAAAGCCAGCGATCACGCCCGTGTTTTGCGAATTGTTTGATCAGGATACGGTGGTCGATATGGCGCGTGCGGTTCTGGAAGTTGCACCGGATCGCTTTGCGCTGGTGGGGATGTCGATGGGGGGCTACGCCGCCTTTGAAATCCTGCGGCAGGCCAGATCCCGGATCAGTCATCTGATGCTGGTAAATACTAGGGCGACAGCAGACAGCGATGACGTGCGCCGGCGACGTTTGTTGCTGTCGCGCATCGTCACCGCCAAGGATCCGTTTGTCGCGGTCAATGACGGGATGCTTGATGAAATGCTGCATCCCGATAACCGTGATGATGTGGCGTTGGTGTCACTGATCACTAAGATGGGTGATCAGTGCGGAGTAGGCGTTTTCGAACGCCAGAACCATGCCGTTGCCATGCGCCCGGACAGTGTGGCGGACGTGGGCAAGGTGAATGTGCCGTGCAGCGTGATCGTTGGCACGCATGACCGCATCATCAGCCCGGAAAGCCACCGGGAAATGGCAGATGCCATCCCCGGTGCGACCTATCAGGAAATTCCCGGTGCCGGTCATTATGCGCCGCTCGAGCAGCCGCACGTCTTTGCCCAATCATTGGCGGAGCTTCTCAGGCGTTAGCAGTTAGGTAAGAACGAACTGCAATTGCGATCATCTTTGTTATTTGTGCGACGCGGGAATAATTCGAAATTTACGGTGTCGGCGTTACTTTCGAGCTGTTCCGCGAACTGATCTCTGTTAAAGCGCCCACGGGTTTCCGAGATGATCTTATCGCCGACACAGAAGCCAAACCGGACCACTATGCGTTCACTGCTGTCATCCGTGCCAGCCGATTTCGGATCAGTGCACAGCTTGCCGCCCATGGTTGATTGTTCCGGGTTGACGACGGCGACCATGCGGTTCTCTGGTTTGATGGTTTCTCCGTCTTGGATATCATTTGGATCTGTTACGAAACGCAGGCGTGGCGCGTAGCCATGGTTGGACATGGCTGAGCTCCAGAAATCATTGGAGAAGGTGTTATCTGCATCAATGACTTCAAGCATCATCACACGGCTTGGAGCGCCAGCTGTTTTGAAACTGTCAACTTCTGCAACTTTGTAATTGGCACGCTCGAATGTTGCGATGTTGCACCCGGCAAGCAGAAACAGGCCACTTGCTGCAGCAGTGATCGATAGCGGGCGTTTGAGGGCGGAGCAGTGTGGTGTGCGCGAGTTCATAACAACAATCCAATCCTTCGGTGCTTTGGTCTAATGCCCTAGATATTGTCTGAAAATTGTCGAAGTCACGCGATTGGGCGGATTTTTTCGGATTGGTGTCGTTTTGTCATTGAACGGCAAACACAAAACCCGGCGCAAAGGCCGGGTTTTGTCGATGGTTTCGTGTGCCGATCAGACGTCGATATCTTCGACGAAGCGGGCGTGTTCCTGAATGAACTGGAAGCGTAGCTCCGGCTTTTTACCCATCAGGCGGGTGACCAGATCCTTTGTCTGACCACGGGCATCGGGTTCGGCCGCATCGGGCAGGGTCACACGCAGAAGGGTGCGTTTCTTGTGCGCCATGGTGGTTTCACGCAGCTGGGCTGGGGGCATTTCACCCAGACCCTTAAATCGGGAAATCTCGACCTTGTTCGGGTTCTTGAACTCGGTTTCGAGGATGGTTTCCTTCTCGGCGTCATCCATGGCGTAGATCGATTTGCCACCCTGTGTCAGGCGATAGAGCGGCGGCATGGCAAGGTAGAGATGGCCGCTTTCGATCAGACCCGGCATTTCCTGATAGAAGAAGGTCATCAGAAGGGATGCGATATGCGCGCCGTCAACGTCAGCATCGGTCATGATGATGATGCGTTCATAACGCAGATCATTGAGACGGAAATCGGACCCTGAACCGCAGCCAAAGGCTTCGATCATGTCCTTGATTTCCTGGTTGGCCATCATCTTTTCGCGGGTGGCAGAGGCCACGTTCAGGATCTTACCACGCAGCGGCAGGACAGCCTGGGTTTCGCGGTCACGGGCCTGCTTGGCAGAACCACCTGCAGAATCACCCTCCACCAGGAAGATTTCAGTGCCGGCCGCGATCGAACGCGAACAGTCGGCAAGTTTACCCGGCAGACGCAGACGACGGGTGGCCGACTGACGCTTGGTTTCCTTTTTCTCCTTGCGGCGCTGACGTTCCTCGGCGCGCAGGATAATGCGTTCCAGCAGACGCTTTGCGTTTTCGGTGTCGCCTGTCAGCCAGTGGTCAAAGTGGTCACGGACAGCGGTTTCAACCAGTTTGGTTGCACCCGGCGTGCCCAGCTTTTCCTTGGTCTGACCCTGGAACTGCGGATCGGGAATAAACACCGACAGCATGATGCAGCCGCCGCCAAAGACGTCTTCTGCGGTGATGGCTGCGGCCTTTTTCTGGCCCAGCATATCGCCATAGGCCTTGATCGCCTTGGTCAGCGCATAGCGGAAACCGGCTTCGTGCGTGCCGCCAAGCGGGGTCGGGACGGTGTTACAGTAGGAATGGAAATAGCCTTCACCGCTTTCCGGCCAGCCGATTGCCCATTCGACGCGACCGGCACTGTCGGAAAACTTGGCTTCGCCCGCGAACGGACGGTCGGTGACCAGTTCGCGGCCCTCAAGGGTCATCTCGAGGTAATCGAGAATACCATTAGGGAATTTCAGGACTTCCTGCTGCGGGGTCGGGTCGTCACTGGTCAGAAGCGACGGGTCGACCGACCAGCGGATTTCAACACCCTTGTAGAGATAGGCCTTGGAACGCGCCATGCGGAAGATGGTCGCTGCCTTGAGCTTGGCGCGTGCGCCGAAAATCTCGGGATCGGGTTTGAAGATAACGGTGGTCCCGCGGCGATTGTTGATCGCGCCGCCATCCTGCAGCGGACCGAGCGGCGTGCCCCTGGAATATTCCTGAAACACCATTTTTCGGTCACGACAGACTTCAACGCGGAATTTCTCTGTCAGCGCGTTCACCACCGACATACCGACACCGTGCAAACCGCCCGAGGTCTCATAGGCCTTGCCCGAGAACTTACCACCGGAGTGGAGCGTGGTCAGGATCACCTCAAGGGCGGATTTGTCGGGAAATTTCGGATGCGGGTCGGTCGGAATGCCACGCCCGTTGTCGCGCACCAGCACGGTATTATCCGGCTGCAATTCCAGTTCGATCCAATCGGCGTGGCCTGCGACCGCTTCGTCCATCGAGTTATCGAGAATTTCCGCGACCAGGTGATGCAAGGCAGCATCATCGGTGCCGCCGATATACATACCGGGGCGTCGACGGACGGGCTCAAGGCCCTCGAGAACTTCAATATCCTTGGCGGAATAGGCTTTGTCGGTGGACTGGTTTGAATCTTCAAAAAGGTCGGTCATGCCCCGGAACGCAACTTCTTTTATTGTGTTAAAACAAGGCCCAATACCGTATATCTGTTCTTCGATATTCTGGGCTTGGAAGCCTCGGCGCTAAACGAGTACCATATCTTTATCGGTTCGTACCAGATGATCGGTGCGCACCGACCATAAAAATGTGTTTTTGAATCCAATGCAAGTGGTGGTCGCCAAATCCGACCATATTTTAGCAAAGACCGGATGCAGAAAACCGCGACCGGGAGGTCCAATAAAAAAATGACATGTCGAAACAGA
This sequence comes from Thalassospira sp., assembly GCF_002709775.1. Lineage (GTDB taxonomy): Bacteria > Pseudomonadota > Alphaproteobacteria > Rhodospirillales > Thalassospiraceae > Thalassospira. Next base: position 11,852 of record NZ_PAQR01000067.1, on the reverse strand, counting down.
CGTGTCGCAAACAGGAGTGAGCCTGATGGCGACAGATAAAGAGCAAGCCCTTTTCGCGGAAAGTACGATGCCGCGCGGTGATCTGTGTACCCGCACCCTTGCCATGCCCGCCGATACCAACCCGAGTGGGGATATTTTCGGTGGTTGGCTTATGTCGCAGATGGATATTGCCGGTGGCGTGCTGGCCAGCCAGATTGCCGAAGGCCGTGTTGCGACCATCGCGGTTGATGGCATGACATTCCATCGCCCGGTTTATGTCGGTGATACGGTTTGCGTCTATGGCGATATCGAGAAGATCGGTAACACATCCATGGTGCTGCATCTTGAAAGCTGGGTGCTGCGCAAGAACCAGCCACCACGCATCAAGGTGACCGAAGCGACCTTTACCTTTGTCGCGATTGATGCCGAAGGCCGCCCGCGTCCGGTCCGCAAGGACGAGGCGGACGTCTAAGCGACCCCAAAACAGTTTCAGGAGCCCCGCCATGCAGAACCGACCCGTGTCCACAATGTTGACCCGTCTGGTTCTTGTTGGCGGGGCTTTATTATTTCCCATGCTTGCCGAGGCCGGAGAGGCCGATGTGGTAGCCGCAAAGGCGACCAAGACCGGCAGCGATACCTATCGGTTTGATGTCACGGTCGCCCATGAGGATACCGGTTGGGATCATTATGCCAATGTCTGGCAGGTGATTGGGCCGGATGGTGCTGTGTTGGGCGAGCGGGTTCTTGCCCATCCCCATGTCAATGAGCAGCCCTTTACCCGATCATTGTCCGGTGTTTCGATCCCGGCCGATATTACCGGCGTTACCTTGCGGGCTGGCGATCTGGTGCATGAATTTGGTGGTACGGAACTGTTTCTTGAATTGCCACAGCAAGCTGGACAGTCGGTGAGCGTTTCAAACTAAGTCGGCAGGCAGAACGCAATCAGGCCCATTGCCGGTTCAGCCAATGTAAACACCCCAACCAAAATCAGGGCGACGCCAATCGTTCTGCGCGCAAGGCGACCAAGGTGATCGCGGTTGGCCGATCTTTGCAGGAAACTGATGCCAAGGGCAGCAACGATCACGGCGGGCAGGGCCGCGATGGTAAAGCACGCCATAAACAATCCGGCCTTGGCAACCGTGCCACTCATCATCGCGGTCAGAAGCGCGTTATAGACCATCGCGCAGGGCGTTAGGCCAAGGGCGGCACCGAGTGAGAATTTGCCAAGTGCAGCACGGAGGGCAAAGGGCGCGGTATTGGGCGTTTGCGTGGTGTGTTGGCGGTGTTCGCTGGTTGGAACGCCCGCAAGCGCGGGACTCAACGCTGTTTGAAGCAGGAATTTCGGCACAAGCCGATCAAGGCGATGAAATGCCGGGGCAATACCGATAACTGCCATACCGGAATAGATCACGACCATCCCGGCAATGACGCGCAGGACCGGTTGCCAGCCAGCTGTGACCAGAAGGGCATCAAATGCGCCGCCAATCCCGCCAACCAGAAGGCCTGCAAGGATATAGGTTGTGCTGCGCCCGGCCTGCATCAGTACAAGGGCACTGAATTGCCGGTTGGCAGGACCTTTGTGCAGGCCGCCTGCGGCAAGGATGTTCGAGGCAATCGCCCCGCACATCCCTGCGCAATGCAGGCTGCTGGCAAGCCCCAGCAAAAGGCCGCTGATGATCACATAATGGATCGACATGATGTCATGTCCTGATTGCCAAAATCAGATCAGCATTTTGCCGGGCAACTGGCATCGTTCTTTTCCGGTGGCAGGTTGATGCCCGGATTGCCATCAAAGAAGCCCATCGGCATCAGCTTGAAGCCGGTGGTGACACAGGGCTGCACCGGGAAATCTTCCATGCGGACCTGATGGTGCAGGCCAAAGACATGCCACATGACAAGGTCGGTGTTCTGAAGCGCACGGTCCTTTTTGATGAAATCGCTTAGTCCGCCACGACCATCTGAATGGTTCATGAAATCACCGGCCGGAAAACGTTCCTCGGGATCATAAGCCGTAAACCAGACATGGTTTTCAATGAAGCTTGCGCGTTTGCCCGATGGGTATTCCGGATTGATGAACGGCGTTACGCAATTGGTGGCATCAAGCTTGTAGCCGACCGGACGCCCGGTTTTGCCAAGCTTGTTGGGATTAACGACCTTCCAGTAGCGCTGAGAGGCCGGATTGGTCTTGCGGGCGGCGGCCAGTTCGGATTCGAGAACCGTTTCCTTTTCAAAGAACGCGTTGCCATACGGGTTTTCCGGACCGGGTTCCTCGGCAAAGGTGTTGCATTCAACCGGACTGTTGCCATAGCCATCAATCGCCATATCGAGCCGCGCACACAGGATGTGCTGATGGATTTGACCGGCAACGCCGGGGGAGACTTCAACGGCATATTTGCCGGGCTGGCCGGGCAGGCAGGCGGCGGTATTGATGATGCCGGTGGCCTTGACTTCAAATTCGATCATGCCGTCCAGGAACAGATACCAATAAAGCGCATATTCATAGTTGCCGACTGTGCAGATGGTTGAAATTACCAGCTTGGCGTTGCGGCGGCTTTCGGTACGTTCGGTGCGGAAATCCATGTGCTTCCAAAGCAACCCAGCGTCTTCTTCGTGGATGCAGATGGCATTTTCGATCGTCCAGGGTTCGCCATTCATGGTGTTGAGCGTGACATCAAGATATTTGATCACGCCAAGGCAATCGCAGCCCAGTGTCAGGGAATTGGCCAGCTTGCCGATGCCATATTCGCCGATATCAAAGACGTTTTTGCGATAATGGCCGTTATCGGGGCTGCCATAGGGCACGGTCATTTCAACAATGGAGGCGCGATGGACAATCGGGCGGCCATTGAATTTTATGTCATGCAGGGTGAGCGACTCACGGGCATTGAAGCCGATGACGAGTTCCCAGTTGCGCCAGGTGATCTTGTTGCCTTCCATCTTGAAGTTCACGCCTTCGGGCTGAACGACATTGATCGGTTTGGCCTTGGGCTGGAATTCATCTTCTTCGAAGAAGTTGGCCTCGTAATTGACTTCCGCCTCGGGGATCGGCGCGCCTCCGTAATCATCAACCCGGATGACTTCCTTTGACAGCAGGTCGACGACCGCGTTCAGACCTTCGATCGGATTGGCATAGAAGTTGGAATTTTCGCGTTTGCGCAGCCAGCAAAAGATATGGGCCAGATGGCGGCCTTCTTCGCCCGGTTTGCCGAAATTGCCCGCCGACCATGGATCAACACAAACCATCGACATATCGGTAATGCCGCGCTTTTTACAGGCCGCGATAAAGGTCGGGTCGGAGCAGACGATTTCCTCGATCTCGACAAACTGTTCAAGCTGGATCATCGGGCGCTTGCCCGGCATTTCCTTGGCTGAGCTGATTTTTTCAGCGTCCAGATCAAGCACAAGCTTGGTGACACTGACCTTGGTGGCATCAAACACATTGACGCGTGCCTTGCGGGCAATCGCATCGCCGGGTTTGAAGTCGGCCAGCTCGTCCTTTTCGGGCTCCATCAGTTCGATGGTTTCAAACAGGGTGTTCTCGCCGTAAGGCGGATCGGCGCGCACGATTTCGGCGACCTTGATGATTTCCTCAGCCGTGAGGGGCTGAAGCGGGTGGGTGATTTCGACCTTTTCACTGCTGCAACATTTATCCATTCTTTTTCTCCCTGATGAAGGTGTCTGATCGTGGGCCGGGTCAACCCGGCCGGGCACAGGCAAGAGCAACCGCGTTGGTGGCGCGGAGGGGCTTTGAATGGACGTTGTTCCCTGGACTTAGGTCTTTGACCCTTAGGCAGATGCCGAAAAACGCGTTTGACCATCGGGGGATGTCGAATGAGCGCGATTTCCCTGATCGGCGATTTTGTATTTTTCTATTTCTAAAACGCTAGCCAAAGCGCGTCGGTCTGTATTTGACATTTGGTGCCAAAATGATCGCTGCGGCTGGCGTCAGGCGGGCAGGTGTCGTTCAATTGGCACATCAATTGAATGCGTTGAATTCGTAACTGCCCATGGAATGGATAACCCATGAAACGTGTTTCGGGTGCCATTGACCGTTCGGTTCTAAACAGCGTGATGGGAATGCTTGGTGAGTCCGGCATTGATCATGTCGGGCTTTCTGCGCGTGCAGGGCTTGCCGGGGCGGGGCTTTTCATGTCGCCGCAATCAACGCCGTTGATGATTTTTACCACCATGCTGGAGCTGGCCTCAGACGCGACGAATAATCCGGCTTTGGGATTATTCCTTGGAGATACATGGGGTTATCGCGGTCTGGGTAAACATGCCGAGATGGTTTTAAGCGCGCCGACACTGGGGCACGGGCTTGAAAAATTCGCACGTTTTTTCCCGACGCTTCAGGGCAGCACGTCGTTCTCACTGTCAGTCGAGGATGGTCAGGCAAAGCTTTCATATCGCATTGCCGAGCATGCCGTGCGTACCCGAACGCAGGATGCAATTTTCAGCGAAGCGTCATTTCATTCGTTGTTATCGGCAGCCCTTGGCGAGGATTGGCAGCCAAACTGCATTGATTTTGAACACCGAAATGACCGTGGATTAGGCATTTTTCAGAATCATTTCAAATGTCCGGTGCGTTTGGGGCAGCGTGAAAATGCGCTTTTACTGCCAGCAACCCTTTTAAACAAGCCGATGAAAAACGCCGATCCGGAAAGGCATTGGCAACTGGTCAATGAATTCCAGACCAGGGCCGAACGCCTGAAACAGAATGTCGATCTGCCAACCGCGACCAAGGCCTGGATCGTTGCAACCCTGTGCCGCCACCGTCAGATCGATGTTCATGATGCAGCCGATGAATTTTCCATGAGCCTGCGCAGCTTCCAGCGCGAGCTTGATCAGGAAGGCACAAGCTTTCGCAAAATCCGCGAAGAGGTACGCGGTGGCATCGCCAGTGACATGCTGCGCCTGACCGACCTTCCGATCCCTGATATCGCCGAACATCTTGGATATAGCGAGCTGTCAGCGTTCAGTCGCAGCTTCAAGGCGATGACTGGCATATCGCCGGGACAATTCAGACGTGAACTGTCCCGGACCAGTGCTGGCTTATAGTGCTGGCTGGCTTAAGACCAGCTGGCCTTGGCAATGCGAAGGAAGTTTTGGCCCATGATTTTATCGACGTCATCGGGTGAATAATCGATCGAGATCAGGGCATCGGCAAGGGCCGGGAGTTTGCGCGGGTCAAACACCGCGGCCCCACCGGCTGCCGGGCCATAACCACTGCTTGCTGGCCAGTAGTAATCCTTGTCCACACCATCGGGGAAGTCGTTGGTGCCAGCAACAGATGGCATGGTGTCGAGCCCGATGCCGACATGATCAATCCCGACCAGATCAACCGCATATTTGATGTGACGGATCATCTCGGGGACTTCCGGCGCGTTTTTGGATTTGATGAAACGCTGGAAACCGCAAATGCCGATCACGCCCCCGGTATCTGCACAGGCCTTGATCTGTTCATCATCAACGCAGCGTTCATGACCACCCAATGCCTTGGGATTGGCGTGGCTGAAGACGACCGGTTTGGATGAAACCCGCATGATATCAAGCGAGCTTTGCCGCCCGGTGTGGGAGCAATCCATGATCATGCCGCTATTGTTCACGGCCTTCACCATTTCAACGCCAAGATCGGTCAGCGGGATATTAACATCATGACAGCCACCGGCGACCGAGTTGTTGCGGTTATAGGCAAAGTGGATCTGCTTCACGCCCAGCTTGGCAAAGACCGGTACCATTTCGGGCATGTCTTGCAACATGACCGAGCCTTCCAGATCAAACCCGACGCCGAGCAGCCCCTTGGATTTGGCGATTGCCAGATCATCGAAACTCTCGATCTGCATGTATTTGTCGGGGTGGGCGGCGATCTTGGCGCGGAAGGCAGCGATCACGCGCAGGATATGGGCAATACTGTTCATGTCCATGCCGACATTCACGCAGACATAATCGACATGGCCCGCGACATAGGTATCAAGCAGGTCTGCCGGTGTTTTTTCATCAAGCGGCAGGCAGGCATGGGCATCCCAGGTGAAGGCCGGGATATGCTTGCGCTGATAGTTGGTCAATTTACTGTCAGCCGGTGCGAAGGGCGTTGCGAAGCTAAGCGTGGTGGCGGAAGTCATGGTTTCTCCGGTCAGTCCCAGTCGACAAAGCTGTCAATAACGGCGCGGTCATAGCCGCCAGCAGCCTTGTAAAGCTGTTGCGAGTAGGGATGTTCAAGCGTGCCCTCTGCCAGCTGGGTGGCGCTGGCGCGTTCGACAATGCGGCCATGGTTCATGATGGCAATATCATCGCACATATGCGCCACCACGGCGAGGTCGTGACTGACCATAATGTAGGTCAGGCCAAGCTCCCGGCGCAAGCGACTGAGGAGATTAAGCACTTCGGCCTGAATAGAGACATCAAGGGCCGAGGTCGGTTCATCAAGCAACAGGATCTTAGGTTCAAGGATCAGGGCGCGGGCAATGGCGACACGCTGACGCTGCCCACCGGAAAGCTGGTGGGGATAGCGGAAGCGGAACGAGTTATCGAGCCCGACCTGCTCAAGCGCCTGCACGACACGGGCATCTGAATCGCCAAGCCCGTGGATATTGACCGGCTCTGTCAGGATGCGGTCAATCGTGTGACGCGGGTGTAGCGATCCGAACGGATCCTGAAACACCATTTGCACAAGGCGATAGAAAGTCTTGTCGCGTTTGGGGCCAAGTTCCTTGTTATTTACAAGAATTTCGCCTTCCCAGTCATCGACCAGACCGGTGATGGTGCGAAGCACCGTTGATTTGCCCGAGCCCGATTCACCGACAAGGCCGAAGGAGCCGTTTTTCGGCACCTTGATATCGACATCCTTGAGAACGTGGTTGTCATCAAACCAGGCATTGAGTTTGTTGATTTCAATCATCTGATTTCCCCTTACCCTTCGGCCCAGCTTGCTTCGCGTTCAAGGATCGGAAGATCGGTATGATCGCCATCCATTTTAGGCAAGCAATTCAAGAGCCCCTTGGTGTAGGGGTGTTTGGCTTCGTGCAGGGCAGAGGCCTTGATTTCTTCGACGACAAGGCCCTGATACATCACCAGCACCCGGTCGCAGAAGCTTGAAACCAGCTGCAGGTCATGGCTGATGAAAATCAGCGCCATGCCGCGATCACGCACAAGGTCATCAAGGATGGCCATGACCTGAAGCTGAACAGTGACATCAAGGGCCGAGGTCGGTTCATCGGCAATTATCAGTTCGGGATCTGGGATCAGCATCATGGCGATCATGACGCGCTGTCCCATCCCGCCGGAGACTTCATGCGGGTAGGAGTTAAACACGCGCTCGGGATCGCGGATTTTAACCGCATCGAGCATGTCTATCGCGCGGTGGCGGGCTTCCTTGGCGTTCACCTTATGGTGTTCGCGGTAGGCCTCGATGATCTGATCGCCAATGGTCATGACAGGATTCAGCGAATATTTCGGGTCCTGCATGATCATGGAAATGCGCGCACCACGCACCTTGCGCCATTGTTTCGGCGTCAGGTTTGCCAGATCGACATCATGGAATTTCAGTTGGTCGGCGGTGATTTTTCCGTTGGCGGCTGTCAGGCCCAGAATGGCGCGCCCGGTCTGGGATTTGCCGGAGCCTGATTCGCCCACAATGCCAAGACGTTCACGGCCAAGGTCGAACGACACACCGCGTACGGCATGGACATCGCCCTTGGGCGTGTTGAACATGACTTCGAGGTTTTTGACCGACAGAAGGGTTTCATTGGGCATGATCAATCGCCTCCACGCGGGTCAAGAACATCACGCAGGCCATCACCAAGAAGGTTGAAGCCCAGGCTGACAATCAGGATGGCAATCCCCGGAACCGTGGCAACCCACCATTGTTCAAGCAGGAACTGACGGCCATCGGAAACCATGGCACCCCATTCGGGCATCGGCGGCTGTGCACCAAGGCCAAGGAAGCCAAGACCGGCCGCAATCAGGATCATGCCGGCCATATCAAGGGTGACACGTACGACAAGCGAGCTTATGCACATCGGCATGATATGGCCCGTGATCAGGCCCATATTTGAGGTGCCCTGCAGACGGGCGGCTTCGATGAAGTCGGACTTGCGTACCGTAATGGTTTCGGCACGTGCGATGCGGGCATAAGGAGGCCAAGCAGTAATCGCAATCGCCAGAATGGCGTTTTCAATTCCCGGTCCAAGTGCCGAGACAAAGGCCAGTGCCAGGATTAGTTTCGGGAAGGCGAGGAAGATATCGGTGATGCGCATCAGTGTCGCATCAACCCAGCCGCCGAAATAGCCCGCAGCCGTACCAACCAGAAGCCCGACCGGGGCGGCGGTAATGGCGACGAGGCCGACAATCAGAAGCGTGTATTGTGCGCCATAGATCAGACGCGACAAGATATCGCGGCCCAACTGGTCCGTGCCAAACCAGTGTTCTGCACCGGGCGGCTGAATACGGTTGGCAAGATCGGCGGCCAAGGGATCATAGGGGGCCAGAAGCGGGGCAAAGATCGTTACCAGAATAAGGCCGATGACAATCGATAGCCCAATCATGGCCAGTTTGTTTTCAGTAAACTTCAGCCAAGCAAGCCATGCTCGGCCGCATTTGGCCTGCCAGCGCGATTGCGGTGCGTCTGAGGTGAGCCACTGTTTCAGGCCGGTTTGTGAAGTATTTGTCTGTGTTGTCATGATTATCTCCGCGCTCTGGGGTCGAGCAGGCGGTAGAGCACGTCAGAAAGCATGTTCACGCCGATAAAGACCGCACCCACCACGATCGTGCCGCCGAGAACCGCGTTCATATCGGCGTTGAGCAACGAGTTGGTGATGTAAAGGCCAAGTCCCGGCCATGCGAAGATGATTTCGGTCAGAACCGATCCTTCGAGCAGGTTGGCATAGGAAAGCGCAATCACGGTAACCAGTGGCACCATGACGTTGCCAAGGGCATGACGCCAGATGATGCGATGTTCGGAAATGCCTTTGACCCGTGCGGTCAGGATGTATTCCTGGCTCAGTTGTTCGAGCATGAAGGAACGGGTCATGCGTGCGATATAGGCCAGCGAAAAATAAGCAAGGATCGATGCCGGCAGAACAATGTGCGAGACAGCGTTCCAGAACAGATCCATGTCGCCTTCGATCAGGGTGTCGATCAGCATCAGACCGGTGGTTGGTTCGATGAAATCGACATAGAACGAATCAAGGCGTCCGGGACCCGCGACCCAATCGAGCTTCATATAAAATACCAGAAGCCCCATCAGGCCCAGCCAGAAGATCGGGATCGAGTGACCGGCCAGACCAATCACGCGCACCACGTGATCCGGCCATTTTCCCTTGTTGATCGCGGCAAAAACGCCAGCGGGAATGCCAAGGGATACACCGATGATGGTTGCAAGGGTTGCCAGTTCAAGGGTTGCTGGGAAGACACGTTTGATGTCGTCCAATACCGGATTGGATGTCAGCACCGACTGGCCAAAATTGCCCTGCAGGACATTGGAAATATAGATAAAGAATTGCTGCCAAAGGGGCAGGTTGAGACCCATTTCCTCGCGCACGCGGTCATAGACGGCTTGCGGGGCACGGTCACCAACCGCTGCCAGAACCGGATCAATCGGCAAAACACGACCGATCAGGAAGGTGACAAGCAGCAGGCCAAAGAATGTAATGGCAAGTGAAAAGACCAGCCGCAGGACAGTTGCCGTGGGGCCGGAAGCGAAACGGGCGCGGTTGCGCCCGTCCCGTTTATTGCGTTTAACAGCGGACATTACGACCGTTGTCTCCTTCGTCGAGATTAGTCTTTGGTGACGTAACGATAATAGTTGTTATCGAATGACGGACCGAGGACGAAGTTGTTCACGTTACCGCGCATGGATGCGATTTCGGTTTCCTGGAACATGATCACGAACGGACCATTTTCAAGAACGTCTTTCTGAAGATCGACATACATGGCTGCACGTTTTGCGTCGTCGCGCTCAAGGGTCGCTGCATCGGTTTTCGCAGTCAGATCACCGGCATCCCAGGAGTTACGCCATGCGAGCGGCTTGGCAGCAGCATCGTCGGAGTTGTCCGGGTTCCACGCGAAGGTGGATGCGTTGGTGTGCGGATCCTGATAGTCCGGGCCCCAGCGACCGATATAGATATCGTGCTGACGCGCGCGGTATTTGGTCAGGGTCTGTTTGCCATCGCCCGGAATGATTTCCAGATTGATGCCGACCTGTGCCCAGGTTGCCTGGATCGACTGTGCCATCGCCATGATCGAGGTGGTGTTACGCGTATCCATGGTTACGCTGAAACCATCCGGATAACCGGCCTCGGCCAGAAGGGATTTGGCTTTTTCGATATCAAGCGAGTAGGGGTTTTCGTTGTACGCACCAAGGAAGCCTTCCGGCAGGAAGGCCTGATGGATCTGCGAACGACCAGCCAGGATGGTTTCGGAAATACCTTTGTAATCGACCAGATATTTCAGAGCTTCGCGGACTTTCGGGTTCGACAGATATTCGTTTTTCTGCGACAGGCCCAGATACCAGAGAGCACCTTTACCCTTGGACAGCAGCTTGATGTCGTCATTGCCGGAGATCGAGGCCAGCTGATCGGCTTCGAGGTTACGGGCAATATCGATATCGCCTTTTTCCAGCAGAAGCTGCTGAGCTGCTGCTTCCTTGACGCTCTGAATGATCACGCGCTTCATTGCCGGCGCGCCATCCCAGTAATCTTCGTTGGCGGTCAGGCTAAGGCTTTCACCCGCGGTCCATTTGTTCAGCTTGAACGGGCCGGAACCGGCATAGTTGGTTTTAAGCCACTCGTGGCCAAGGTCGCCATCGACTTCGTGGGCAAGGACTTCTTCTTTGTCGACAACGGCACCAACGCCTGCGGTCAGGCAGTAGAGCACGAAGCTCGGTGCGTAAGGCTGGTCGACTTCCATGACGAGGGTGGAATCGTCCGTGGCGTAGATCTTTTCCTTGACGTTGTCGGCGGTGAAACCGAACTGGCCGAGGATAAAGGCCGGCGACTGATCAAGCAGGATAACGCGCTGCAGCGAGAAGGCAGCGTCTTCGGCGGTCAGGTCGTTGCCCGACGCGAATTCGATGCCGTCACGGATTTTGAAGGTGAAGGTCTTGCCGTCTTCGGAGACATCCCAGCTTTCGGCAATCACACCATAGATTTTCGAGACATCGTCATTATCGAAGCCGATAAGACGGTCATAGGTGTTACCGGCGTATTCAGCGCCGGAGAATTCGAAAATCTGTGCCGGATCAAGCGTGATGATGTCATCGATGGCAAAAGCCATGACGAGGGCATTTTTAGGCGTTTCAGCCTGTGCCATCAAAGGTGCGGTAGCGAGCGCGGTCCCCATGACCAGCCCTGCGATAAATTTGCGCATGATGCGCCTCCCGTTTTGTTGTTGTGGGACTGCAGGCCAAGGCGCGGACTGATAGGCAATCGAGTGGATGGGCCAAAACGAGCCAGGCTCAGCTTCGGGTCATCCGGGGTTCAATCGACGCCCTTCAGGCCCGAATATCAGTGGGGCGGCCTGCAGGTGTTCGCTTAGTGCCCATGAAGCTGAGCATAATTTATACGATTAATCAATGACCAGTCGGTCAGGATTGCTGTCTAAATCACCAAATGAAAGATTTTCTGCCCCGACTGCTGCTTTGCAGTTGTGAGACGCGTTTGGCGCTTCGCCCAAAGGGATATGAGAAGGATATGAGAAGGATGTGATGGGATCAAACCGGGCTAAAAAAACAAAAAAGCGCCAGCGAATGATCGCGGCGCTTATTTTGTACGTCATTCCCAATCAGGGAGGGAATGGCGCGAGTGACGAGACTTGAACTCGCGGCCTCCGGCGTGACAGGCCGGCGCTCTAACCAACTGAGCTACACCCGCATGGTG
>NZ_PAQR01000066.1 GCF_002709775.1 Thalassospira sp. | reverse complement strand
TGCCCCGACGGCCCCTATATAGGTCAAAGGACCCCCGTTTCACAAGGGGAATCGGGAAATCTTTTTTTGATTTTCGCAGGAACATTTCACAATCCCGGCAAGCGACCATCACCCGTCTTGCGGGAATTCACACGCGACGGAAGGTGTCCGGGTAATCGAGGACAAGACCAATGTCATCAATCTCAAGCTCCGCCGAGAAATTGCGAAACAGCCCTTCATAGCGATATCGGCGATCAGGCATCAAACAGGTGTAACGCTGTGGTGCGCTTTGGGGCACAAAATCGCCCTCTATCTGGTTTGGCAACGGCACATAGGCCGCTGAGATCTCGCGCGCTTCGCCCTCGCTTAACTTCAATCGCTTGATCGGAAGCATGTTTGTCGCGGGTGTGATGGCGATATCAACATCAAGGCACCCCACCAAAGACGGCAGGTCGCGCTTTGCGATGCAATCAAACCAGTTTCCCTTGCCGTCTGACGTCACGTGCAATTCTGCCCCGCCAACATAGCTTACCTTGACCTCGCGGGTGGCGAACGCGGCATCCGTCACCACAAGATAAGACCCGCCATAGTGGCCCTGACGCGTCCCGACCACGACTCCTTCAAGCTCTATCCCGTCCGGACCAGACTGACAGAAACAGTATTCAAGGCCATTTCCATTCCAATCGACCCACTGAACAGCCTTTTGCAAAACCAACACTCCCATGTGGCAAATGCACCCAAATCCCTGAAAGCTGACTATACCCGACATTCGCGATTTTACCTGACCTGTCCTGACAGGATGTGTCAGTAGAGGCTGCGAAATAATGGGCATAACAAAGATCGGATGGCGTCGCTTGCCCGTGCCCGTCGACCTGACTATGCTGCGACAAAAGCGATTCCAAAAATGCAGGGAACAGCATGCAGCAATATCTCGATCTGATGCGTCTGGTGCGTGACACCGGCACGCGCAAGGAAGACCGGACCGGCACCGGGACTGTCTCGATATTTGGTCACCAGATGCGTTTTGACCTTTCTGAAGGCTTCCCGCTGGTCACCACCAAAAAGCTGCATCTGAAATCGATCATTCATGAACTTCTGTGGTTCCTTGATGGCGACACCAACGTCAAATATCTGCAGGATAATGGCGTGCGCATCTGGAACGAATGGGCAGATGAAAACGGCGACCTTGGCCCGGTCTATGGCGGCCAGTGGCGCTCCTGGCGCGGGGCGAATGGCGAAACCATCGACCAGATCACCGGCCTGATTGACCAGATCAAAAACAATCCCGATTCCCGCCGTCTGATCGTTTCGGCCTGGAACGTTGCAGATGTGCCCAACATGGCCCTGCCGCCGTGCCACTGCCTGTTCCAGTTCTATGTCGCCGATGGCAAGCTGTCCTGCCAGCTTTATCAGCGCAGTGCCGATATCTTCCTGGGTGTGCCGTTCAACATCGCATCCTATGCGCTTCTGACCATGATGATCGCGCAGGTTTGTGATCTGGGCGTGGGTGATTTTGTCCATACCCTTGGGGATGCACATCTTTACACCAACCATCTTGATCAAGTCGAAGAACAGCTTGCGCGTGATACCCGCCCGCTTCCGACCATGAAGATCAATCCGGCCGTCAAATCGATCTTTGATTTCAAATTTGATGATTTCGAACTGAGCGGCTATGACCCGCATCCGCATATCGCCGGCAAGGTTGCTGTTTGATGGCAGATCCCAGGATTGAACGTGTTGCCGTTGTTGCCGCAGCCGCCAATGGTGCTATTGGCAAGGATGGCTGGATGCCGTGGGAACTGCCCGAAGACCTGAAACGGTTCAAGGCACTCACCCTTGGCAAGCCGATGATCATCGGGCGCGTAACGTTCGAGGCCATCGGTCGCCCGCTTCCCAAACGCACATCGATTGTTGTCACCCGTGACACCGACTGGTCGTATGAGCATGAAAATGTCCGGGTTTGCCACACCATGGAAGACGCCATCGCCCTGGCCGATGAAATTGCCGCGCGTGATGGTGTCAATGAAGTGATCATTGGCGGGGGCGCGCAGATCTATCACCTCGCCCTGCCCTTTACGACGCGTTATGAGCTGACCGAAGTCCATGCCGAGATCGAAGGTGACACCTTCCTTGATCCCCTTCCTGCCGATCAATGGCGCGAAACTGCACGCCAAAAGGTCGATAACCCTGACGGGCCGGATTACAGCTTTGTCACCCTCGATCGGATCGTAAAATCCTGATTTCTCAGTGGGCTATAAGCTGCTGGTTGATTTTCCGTCCCAGACGGCCCATCTTGATCTGAATTATAGAACACTCGTTCCAAAGTTTGGAACTGATCAAAGGATCTGCTGATGCCGCGGCCACGTGCGTTTGACGAAGAAAGCGTTCTTGATAACGCCATGAACATTTTCTGGAGCAAGGGGTTTGAAGCGACCTCTATTCAGGATCTGGTTGATGAAACCGGCCTGAACCGCGCCAGCATGTATGCAAGCTTCGGCGACAAGAAGGCGCTGTTCCTGCGTGTCCTTGATCATTACAGCCAGAAAATCAGTGCGCAGCGTTTTGCAGATCTGCGCAATATCGAGGACGGCCGCGCGGCAATTGAAAAGACATTCCGCGACACGGCCAAAACCGGCTGTGCCGAAGGCCGCCACAAGGGCTGCCTGATGGTCAATTCCGGTATGGAACTTGCCCCGCACGATCCGGAAACGGCGGCCATCGCCCATCAGGCATTCCGCCGGGCCGAGGATACCTTTGCCGCCGCCCTTAAACGCGCCATCGATCAGGGCACGATTTCCAAAACCAAGAATGTCCGCGCACTTGCACGTTTCCTGACCGGATCATTCCAGGGCGTTCAACTGATGTCGCGCCGTGGTGCGGATCAGGAAACCCTGCAGGATTACACCGACACCATTCTGGCCGCCCTCGACTAAACCAGAACGTTTTCTTGATCGTTTCCGGTTGCGCTTTGCTCTGCACTCCTTGATAGTCCGGCACTTCAATCAATGCCCGCAAATCGGGTACACAAGCCGGACACCACATGAAACGCAGCGACACCTTCTGGGACTCTGTAGCCGACAAATACGCCCGCAAGCGGATCGGTAACGAAGCCGCTTATGCGCAAACCCTTAACCGCACGCGCGCCTATCTTTCGACCGATCAGAAGGTTCTTGAAATCGGCTGTGGCACTGGCACAACGGCCCTGAAACTGGCCCCCAATGTCGCGCAGCTGACCGGCACCGATATTTCCGGGCGTATGATTGAAATTGCCCGGGACAAGGTCCGGGATGAAGCGATTACCAACGTCAGTTTTGCAAAGCAGACGATTGAAGACATCGCCGCTACCGCTGATCGCTATGACGTCGTGCTTGGCTTTAACATCCTGCATTTGCTTGATGAGCCAGAAGACGCGATCGCCACCCTGCACAGCATCATCCAACCCGGCGGTATGTTGATTTCCAAAACACCCTGCCTTGGTCAAAAGCTTGGCTATCTCAAACCGCTGATCTGGGTTTTGCAGAAACTTGGCAAAGCGCCGCGCGTGCATTTCCTGAACTATGACCGGCTTGAAAACATGATCCGTGCCGCCGGGTTTGAGATACTTGAAACCGGTGAGTATCCGGCAAGCACCGGATCGCGCTTCATCGTCGCCAAGCGGGTTTAACAGCCCTTCCCGACAGAAGCTTCCCATCACAGTTCGGTGATGCCGGATCTTTGTTGTTGATTTATGGAATGATCATTCCATAATAAGTGTAACAAAACACGGCCCAAGTCATGAGGAACGAAATGTCTGCAATTACCCCGCTTATGCCGCGCCAGAAGGTGCCATCGCTTTCCGTCCCGCTTGTTGGTGGCGGCACATGGTCGCTTGCCGATCAGAAACCGGAAAACTTCACCATGGTCGTTTTCTATCGCGGCCTGCATTGCCCGATCTGCGGCAAATACCTCAAGGATCTTGATACCAAGCTTGAAGACTTCGCCAAGCGCGGCGTCAATGTTGTCGTGGTTTCGTCCGACGGCGAAGACCGCGCGACCGAGGCCAAGGCGAAATGGGGCCTTGAGAATGTTGACCTTGGTTATGGCCTGTCACTTGAGAACGCGCGCGAGTGGGGACTTTATATCTCGACCTCGAACGGTGTGACCTCAAGCGGTTATGAAGAGCCGGCCATCTTTTCTGAGCCCGGTCTGTTTCTGGTGCGCCCGGATGGCACGCTTTATTTCGGCACGGTTCAGACCATGCCATTTGCCCGTCCGGCCTTTGACCAGATCCTTGGCGCCCTTGATTTCGTGATTGCCAAAAACTATCCGGCACGCGGCGAAGTGATTGATCATACCAATCTCTAAGCACGCCTTTTAAAGGCCGATAAAATGCCAAAGGGCCGGTTCCAAATCGCAGAAACCGGCCCTTTTATTCGTCATACCATTACAGCCGCCGGGTTAGCCCGCCATGGCAGCAGCAAAATGCGGCGCATCGAGTTCCTGCGCGCGTTGATAAGCCGGGCGCGCATCGATCCGGGCGATATAGGCCTCGAACTCCGGATATTTCGGCAGAATGCCAAACATGCAGCCAAACCGGATGGTCGAACCAAACACCACATCAACAGTGGTGAAGTTCTCCCCCATCAGCCAAGGGTCCGCCTTGCCCACAACATCAACCAGGATCGGCACCAGCGTTTCCCAATCGCGATAGGAATTCTGACTGCTGTCTTCTGCCGTGTAGTGGCGTACCCGGTCAATCATGGCCGGTTCGATGGTGGACGGCGAAAAGAACAACCAACGCAGATATTCGCCGCGTTTCGGATCATCGAGTTTTGGTGCCAGTCCCGCCTCGGGATACAAATCCGCCAGATAGCAGCAAATGGCGGCCGCCTCGGTCACGACCGTGTCGCCATGGACGATGGTCGGCACCTTGCCAAGCGGATTTAGTGCAAGGAATTCTGGCGTTTGCCCTTCCCCGCCGCGAATGTCGAGAAGTTTGACATCAAACGGAATGCCCAGTTCCTGCAGCATCCAATGGACAGTACCGCTGCGGGACGGGATCGCGTGATAAAAGGTCAAATTCCGATCTGATGACATTAAGAGTGCTCCTGCGTTTGCGCGTGTTGTTATGTGCGTTATGCAGCCGCAATTTCCCCTTGTTTCCCAACAATGTAAATCGCACCACTCGCAGGTTCCTGACAGCTGTATGGCAGGAGGATGTCAGGCGCCCATCAAAGAAGCTCGCAAACCCGCAGGCTTTCATTATATGCGATAGCCCTTAATAAAATCGCCTCTGAGTTGTATAATATCACCCAAAGCGACCCAAAAACGATCGCAGGGGCATCACATCACACACAGGGGACTTCACATGACCAAGCGCAGACTTATCGTGTTTTTTGACGGCACCTGGCAGGAACCGGCCAACACGCCCCAACCCACCAATGTCGTCAAACTTCTGCGTGCTGTCCCCAGCATTGCCGGGGATATCTCCCAGATCGTGTTTTATGATCGCGGGGTTGGTACCGGCGATTTGTTCGACAAGGTCCGTGGCGGTGCGTTTGGCAATGGGTTGCTCGAAAACGTCGTTGATGGCTATCGCTTCCTTGGCAACAACTATCAGCCCGGCGACGAGATCTTTATTTTTGGCTTTTCACGCGGTGCCTTTACCGCGCGCAGTCTGGCCGGGTTGATCGGGCTGTGTGGTATTTTGAAACCGCCCTATCTTGGCCATCCGCTTCAGGATGATATCGCAAAAATTGCCAGCTCAGAATTATCGGCAGAGGCAAAACGCACCAAGATTTCGACCCTTGATATCGAAGCCCATCAGGACGTCCCGATTGAATGCGTTGGCGTCTGGGATACAGTCGGGTCGCTTGGTATTCCAGGCGACCTTGGGCGGCGCCTGATCCCGGCCAAGTATCATTTCCATGATGTTCAGCTTGGCGCGAACGTCCGGGTTGCCCTGCATGCCATGGCGATTGATGAGAAACGCAGTGCCTTTTCGCCAACGCTCTGGGTCAAGAAAAAGGGCAGCAAACTGCCAAAAGACCAGATCGTCGAGCAGGTCTGGTTCCCCGGCGTGCATAGCAATGTTGGCGGGTCTTATGATGATTGCGGGCTTTCTGACATCACGCTTGATTGGATGATCAAGCGGGTCAAGAAACACACCAAGCTCAAGATCGATGAGACGGATCTGAAAACCAAGCTAGCCCCATCGGTCGATGGGCGCGGTTATGAAAGCCGCACGGCGCTTTATGCAGACTCTCGTCTGTATCCTTATCAGCGCCTTATCGAGCAAATCGCGCCCGCAACAAAGACCTTCTGGGATAAGCTGCGTCTTGAATGCCCGGACTATGATCGGCGCAACATCATCCCCGCGGGGCTTGAGACGATCAACGAGGCCATCCATGTCAGCGCACTGGAACGCTGGAACATCAGCACTGGCGTCTTGCATGACAACTCAACCGAAGGATCGCTTGAGCGTGTGCTCTATCGGCCACCCAATCTGAATGCTGTGCTCCACGCCCACCATGCGGGCAAGCATACGCCTAACATCATCAATTGGACCGGTGCCACCATGCGCAAGGACATTCCATGGCCAGAGCTATCCACACTGGAATAAAGGATGGATCAATCGTCGTTGTTTGACGGCTTGCGCGGACGCAGAACAATCCACGCTGCCACAAGTGTCAGCAACGCCATACCAAACCATGTCAGGGCATAGGACAGGTGGTTGTTGGGGAAGCTAATTTTGGTCAGGCCACCGAGGGGCAGCTTGGCCGGGTTTTCCGCCCCGTCGCCATCAATGAAGTATGGCGCGACGTTTGAAGCATCAAGGCCCCGCTTGGTGGCCATCGCATGCGCATCGCGCGAATACCAGCGTTCCTCGGATGGGACGTTGTCGCGCATGACGGTACCGACCGGTTCGTTGATGCGAAGCAGGCCGGTTACGGTAACTTCGCCCTCCACCATGCCTTCGGGCCTCGTATCGGGATCACGTTTTTCGGTCGGAACGAAACCACGATTGATCATGACGATCGTGCCGTCATTCCGCATCAACGGGGTCAGAACCCAATAGCCCGCACCGTAATCGGTGGCGGTATAGACCTGACTTTCAAGATCGTTGCGATAGGTGCCCGTCACACTGACCTTGCGATATTCATCGCGCGCCCGGCTGACATTTTCCCAGTCACCCCGTGCCGGGGCCGCCACCGCATCGCCATGAACGCGCGCCTCCACCCGTTCAATCAGATCAAGCTTCCACGCCCGGCGTTCAACCTGCCAGTAGCCAAGGGCGCAAAACCCGGAAAACAGGATGGACGCCAGCAGCACGACAACGATCTTTGTTGTCGTCGAGGGGCCCTTTTTCGGGGTGTCGGTTGCAGGGTTGGAAAGCTGGTCGTCAGACATGCCGGGTTCTTTCAAAAGGCAGTAAGCGGATGTTTAAACAAAAAGGGCGCGATCCCCATACAGGTATCGCGCCCCCTTCAAATATCAAGCAGTGCCTAGCCGAAGCTCGGGATCATATCGTGATCCATCTGCGGCATCATGTTGGTGTTGAGGTGATACATCACCCACAGCGAACCGGCGATGGCAATCGCCACGATCACGATGGTGAAGATCAACGCAAGGAAGTTCCAGCCACCTTCGGATTTGGTGTTCATGTGCAGGAAATAGACCATGTGAACAATGATCTGAATAACCCCAAGCCCCATGACCCAAAGGGCGGTTGCAACCTTGCTGTCAAGAACACCGTCCATGACAAGCCAGAACGGGATCGCGGTCAGGATGACCGACAGGACGAACCCGATCACATAGCTTTTGTAAGTACCGTGAGACGCTCCACCATCGCTGTGATGGTCATCATGTGCGTGTGAATGTGCGCTCATCCCAGAACTCCCAGCAGATAAACAACGGAGAAGACACCGATCCAGACGACGTCAAGGAAGTGCCAGAACATCGACAGGCACATCAGGCGACGCTTGTTCTCGACGATCAGGCCGCGCTGGGCAACCTGAACCATCAGGGTCACAAGCCAGATGATGCCAAAGGTCACGTGCAGACCGTGGGTCGCCACCAGCGTGTAGAACGCGGAGAGGAAACCACTGCGCATCGGCGTCGCGCCCAAGTGCCAGAGGTGATGGAACTCATAAAGTTCCAAGCCCACGAAGGCGATACCGAACAGGCCGGTAATCGCCAGCCAAAGCTGGGTGCCTGCAACATTGCCCTTTTCCATCGCCAGCATGGCAAAGCCATAGGTGATCGAGGAAAACAGCAACATCGACGTGTTGATCGCTACCAGTTCGAGATCAAACAGATCAGCAGGCGAAGGACCTGCGGCATAGTTCTGGCCAATAACGGCATAGGTTGCAAACAGAATCCCAAAGATGAGGCAATCGCTCATCAGATAGATCCAGAAGCCAAGCATCGTCCCGGTTTCCGGGTGATGCTCTTCTTTCAGGTAAAAGACCGGCATTTCGGTCTGTGCGGCAGTGTTATTCGCCATTGTCATTCCCTTACGCCTGCTGTTTTGCCAGAAGGGCAGTACGTTCGTCTTCGGTTTCCACGACTTCAGATGCCGGGATGTGATAATCGCGGTCATAGTTGAAGGTATGGGCAATTGCACCGACGATCAGCACGATGAAGCTTGCCGCAACAAGCCACCAGATGTGCCAGACAAGTGCAAAGCCAAGAACGAGCGAGATCGCAGCAAGGATAAAGCCAGCGCCGGTATTTTTCGGCATATGGATATCCAGGAAGCCTTCCGTCGGACGGACATAACCACGTTTCTTCATGTCGGCCCATGCATCAAGATCATGGACAACCGGGGTAAAGGCAAAGTTGTAGGCTGGGGGCGGCGACGAAGTCGACCATTCCAGCGTACGACCATCCCCCCATGGGTCACCGGTTTCATCACGAAGCTTGTCACGTTTGATCACCGCAACAACGATCGACAGAATGAACGAACCGATACCACCGGCAATCAGAAGCGCACCAAAGGCGGCAATCACGAACCAGATCTGAAGCGACGGATCGTCAAATTGGCTCATGCGGCGGGTAATCCCCATCAGACCAAGAACATAAAGCGGCATGAAGGCGAAATAGAACCCGACAAGCCAGAGCCAGAAGGACATTTTGCCCCAGAACGGATCAAGCTTGAAGCCAAATGCCTTGGGGAACCAGTAAACGATACCGGCAAACATCCCGAACACCACACCACCGATAATCACGTTATGGAAATGCGCAATCAGGAACAGGCTGTTATGCAACACAAAGTCAGCCGGCGGAACCGCAAGCATAACACCCGTCATGCCCCCGATCACAAAGGTCAGCATAAAGCCGATGGTCCACAGCATCGGAACATCAAAACTGATGCGGCCCTTATACATCGTGAACATCCAGTTGAAGACTTTCGCACCGGTCGGGATCGAGATGATCATGGTGGTAATGCCAAAGAAGGCATTCACACTTGCCCCGGACCCCATGGTGAAGAAGTGGTGCAGCCACACGATATAGGACAGGATGGTAATAACCACGGTGGCATAAACCATCGAGCTATAACCAAACAGACGCTTGCGGCAGAAGGTCGATACAACTTCGGAAAACACACCAAACGCTGGCAGGATCAGGATGTACACCTCCGGGTGCCCCCAAATCCAGATCAGGTTGATATACATCATGGCGTTACCGCCAAGATCGTTGGTGAAGAAGTTGGTGTCCGCATAGCGGTCAAGACCAAGCAGAACCAGAACAGCGGTCAGAACCGGGAACGCAGCCACGATCAGAACGTTGGTGCAAAGTGCCGTCCAGGTAAAGACCGGCATTTTCATCATGGACATGCCCGGTGCGCGCATTTTGACGATGGTCACAACCAGATTGACCCCCGACAGCAACGTCCCGACACCGGCAATCTGCAAGGCCCAGATATAATAATCGACCCCGACCCCCGGACTGTAGACAATGTCAGACAGCGGCGGATAGGCCAGCCAGCCGGTTTTCGCGAACTCACCGACAAACAGCGACACCATGATCAGCGCGGCACCACAGGTGGTCATCCAGAAGCTGAAATTATTCAGGAACGGGAACGCAACGTCACGCGCGCCGATTTGTAGCGGCACGACAAAGTTCATAAGCCCCGTCACCAGCGGCATGGCCACGAAGAAGATCATGATTACGCCGTGGGCGGTGAATATCTGATCGTAATGATCAGGGGGAAGGAAACCTTCCGAGCCGCCAAAAGCCATCGCCTGCTGGGCACGCATCATAAGCGCATCGGAGAAACCACGCAAAAGCATGACAAGCGCCAATATGATGTACATAATGCCGATTTTTTTGTGGTCAATCGACGTGATCCACTCGTTCCAGAGATATCCCCAGAGGCGGAAATAGGTGATACCG
Source organism: Thalassospira sp. (assembly GCF_002709775.1). Lineage (GTDB taxonomy): Bacteria > Pseudomonadota > Alphaproteobacteria > Rhodospirillales > Thalassospiraceae > Thalassospira. The sequence continues at coordinate 26,637 of NZ_PAQR01000066.1, read as the reverse complement.
CCGACAACAGCGATACCGCCCAGAACCACCGCCGCAAACGTCACCACAAGGATCGGTTCATGGAACGGAAGTGAATCAAGTGACAGCCGGCCAAATATAAAATGTAAAAGGTCCGGATTAGAGAACATCGGATTACTCTTCTTTCAAATGCAGACAGGCATCGTAGCCGATGCCAAAACTGCGAAGGGCCGGTTGGCTTTTACCAACCGGCACTGCTTCAGAACCCTGTTGAAACACCTGACGGCGCAACACTCATGGCACGCGAGACCTGTTCATTGTCAAACAACGGCAGGTTCGCAAGTTCACCAGCCAAGCCACCTTCCGGTGCAGTGCAAAGCGTCGCAACGTAGGACTTGCTTTCGGGCAATGGCTGACTGCCACGCATCTGCGGCACGTCATAGGTCAAGGACATGACGTTATTGATACCGGCCAGACCGCCGCCACCATTTTCGTCAATATGCATCATCTCGTTCATGCACATTTTCGACTGGTCAACGCACATGTTGAGGATCGCGTTGTAAAGTTCCGGATCTACCGAGCTGAAGTACCGAACCGGTTCCTTGATGCTGGGTTTTTCAAGCTCAAGATATTGCGAACGCCCCAAAAGGTTTTCATCGGCCTTCACATTATCGACCCAGGCATCAAACCCGTCTTGGCTCAGCCCGTGGAACTTAAAGCGCATATGAGAGAACCCCTCACCGCTGTAGTTCCCCGAGAACCCGTCAAAAACACCTTCTTCATTGATTACGGCATGGAGTTTTGTTTCCATCCCCGCCATCGAATAAATCTGGCCCGCAAGAGCCGGAATGAAGAACGAGTTCATGATTCCCGAAGAGGTGATTTTGAACTGGATTGGCGTATCGACCGGAGCTGCGAGTTCGTTGACAGTCGCAATGCCCTGTTCCGGATACAGGAACAGCCATTTCCAATCGAGAGAAACGACTTCAATCACCATCGGCTCATGATCTTTTGGCAGTGGACGTTCAGCATCAATACGGTCGAGCGGACGATACGGATCAAGCGTATGGGTCGTAACCCACGTAATCGCGCCAAGGGCAATAATGATCACCAGCGGGGCAGACCAGATGACAACTTCCAATTTGGTGGAATGATGCCATTCGGGATCGTATTCCGCATCCTTGTTTCCCTGCCGGTATTTCCAGGCAAAGAAGACCGTCAATGCCATGACCGGAACAATGATCAGCAGCATCAGGATGGTTGATACGATAATAAGGTCGGCCTGCTGAGAGGCAATATCGCCCGACGGATCGATCACAACAAGGTTGCAACCGGCCAGAAGCGAGAACATTGAGGTCAATGCGACGCCACGTACAAGTTTTGAAAGCATGCGCTTCATACTTCCTCAGTCACTGGAAGATGTTCTCAAAGGCAACCATATGCCAATGAGTCGCATAAGCGATCCACCAAAGACCGCTACGCGCCGTACCCCGCCGCAACCGCATATAGGAATTACAATTCCAAACATCCACGGAAAGGGCACAAAGAAAGCAATTTTTTTTCAAAAAAATGCCGGATCGGAAAGTTGGCGAGATTGCTATAGCTGCATCGCAGCAATGTCAAGCTACCCGCGGCGCATAGCAGGGTCATAATGACAATTATCATTCTAATGTAAACCGGACGTTGTGCGGTGCAGAACGATAATTGACACTGACGTTTGCAATTCACATGTCTATACTTAGACTCGATCCAAAGTCGTATCGTTCTGTGATCCGGATTTGTGATCCAATCAAAAGCAGTTAGGACCAAAATGGTCCGACCAGTGATTTAGGGAGAACGGCGTGAACCAAACGACAGAAAACTACGCGACCGCCACCTCTTCAGGTTTGGAACGCGATGCGCGGCATCACAACGCCGACGCCACCAATGATCCGGGACAAATCGCGCTTGGCGTGATTATTGGCCGGACATCCGAGTTTTTCGATTTCTTCGTCTATTGCATCGCATCGGTACTGGTCTTTCCGCAATTGCTGTTTCCCGGTGAAACGGCCCTTGTCGGCACCATGTATTCCTTTGCCATCTTCTCTCTGGCCTTTATCGCACGTCCGGTCGGATCCCTCGTCTTCATGACGGTGGACCGCCAATATGGACGTGGTGTGAAACTGACAATTGCCATGTTCCTGCTCGGTGGCTCCACCGCGGCCATGGCTTTCCTGCCAAGCTTTGCCTCGGCAGGGGTGCTTGCGATCTATCTTCTGTGTGCTTTCCGCTTCCTGCAGGGTCTTGCATGGGGCGGTGCATGGGACGGGCTTGCATCGCTTCTGGCACTTAATGCGCCCGACAACCGCAAGGGTTGGTATGCGATGATCCCGCAGCTGGGCGCACCGCTTGGTTTCATGCTCGCCGCATCACTGTTTGCCTACCTTCTGCTGACCCTGCATCCGGATGACTTCCTGGCCTTTGGCTGGCGCTACGCGTTCTTCGTCGCCTTTGCCATTAACGTGGTCGCGCTGTTTGCCCGCCTGCGTCTGGTGGCAACCTCGGAGTTCGGCCATCTGCTGGAAAAGAACGAGCTCGAAGCAGCCCGCGTCATGGATACGCTCAAACATAACGGACGTACAGTCGTGTTGGGCGCACTGGTGCCGATGGTCAGCTACGCACTATTCCATCTGGTCACGGTCTTTGCGCTGAGCTGGGTGTTCCTCTATGCCGACGGCAATCCGGGCCAGTTCCTGCTGACCCAGGGTGTTGGTGCAGTTCTGTGTGCCTTCGGGATTGTGGCATCGGGCTTTATCGCTGATCAGCTCGGCCGTCGCCGCTTGCTCGGCTACAGTGCCGGGATCATCCTGCTGGGTGCTGTTCTGACACCGCTGCTTTACACCTATAACATCATCAATGAAGGCATGATTGTTTTAGGTGGCTTTGCGGTTCTGGGCCTGTGCTTTGGTCAGGCGGCCGGTACACTGGCATCGAACTTCAAGCGCGAATACCGCTATACCGGTTCGGCCCTTACATCCGACCTTGCATGGTTGCTCGGCGCTGGCTTCGCACCGCTGATCGCACTTTATCTGTGTGACAAGTTCGGTCTGCCCGGCGTTGGGGCTTACCTGCTGTCCGGGGCTGTGGTGACGCTTCTGGTCCTGCAGTTCAATAAGCAGTTTGGTGCTAAAACCAGCGACTGATCATCAGACACCTTAATATCGAAGCAAAACACCCCGGCCAGATTGGTCGGGGTGTTTTCGTTTAAAGCCGCGATTGGGCTTAGGAGTAATTCGACGGGAACATCGCGCGTTTTGCTTCTTCGTCCATCTCGGTTTTGAACGCATGGTTCTTGCCGACTTCGCGTGCGCTGATGGCGGCCGGCAGGCTGTTGATCGCGTCAAACCAGCGTTTGATGTTGGGATACTTGTCCCAGACATCCGGGTTTTTATGAACGAACGGTGCCTTGTCGATCCAGCCCCAAGCAGAGATATCAACAATCGTCATCTCGTCGCCAACGATAAACTCGCGACCTTCAAGATGGTCTTCAAGCACCTGATAATGGCGCGCGATCTCATTGCGATAGCGGTTGACGCCATAGTCGCTGCCTTCGGGTGCGACATGCTGGAAATGCACGGCCTGCCCCGAAAACGGGCCAAGGCCGGTTGCGATGAACATCAGCCATGACAGGAACTCACCGCGATCTTCCGGCTTACCCAGGAACTTGCCCGACTTTTCGGCGAGATAAAGCAGGATCGCGTTTGAATCAAACACCCGCACTTCCTTGCCGCCCGGTCCATCGGTATCAACAATGGCTGGCACCTTGCCATTCGGGTTGATCGCCCGAAAGGCCGGGTCATGTTGCTGCCCTTTGCGGGTATCAACCGGCAGGACCTCGTAAGGCAATCCGGATGCCTCAAGCATCATCGAGATTTTCTGCGGGTTCGGGGTCGGGTGATAATAAAAACGGATCATGATGTCTCCTTGCAGGGCATCGCATTTGCACGATGCGTAACCTGCGTTTGCATTTTGGAATGATCGTTTTAAATTGACCCATAACGTCCCGATTGGCAAGCTTCGATTATTGATGAAGCCACCAGAAAGATTTGCAGGAGCGATAAGCCCATGATTGATCTGTATTACTGGCCGACACCCAACGGCCATAAAATCACGCTGTTCCTTGAAGAAGCCGGACTGGAGTACAAGATCGTGCCGGTCAATATCGGCGCCGGGGATCAGTTCAAACCGGAATTCCTCGCCTTTTCGCCCAACAACCGCATGCCGGCGATCATTGATCACGACCCGGCAGATGGCGGGGATGCCATCACGGTGTTTGAGTCGGGCGCGATCTTGCAATATCTCGCCGAAAAAACCGGAAAGTTCCTGCCAACCGGCGTGCGTGAACGCAAAACTGTGATGGAATGGCTTTTCTGGCAGATGGGCGGCCTTGGCCCGATGGCAGGGCAAAACCATCATTTTGGCACGTATGCCCCGGAAAAACTGCCCTACGCCATCACCCGCTATGTCAATGAGACCAACCGTCTTTATGGCGTCCTCAACAAGCGCCTTGAGGGCCGCAAATTCATTGCCGGTGATGACTACACGATTGCGGATATGGCCTGCTATCCGTGGATCGTCAGCCACGAGAAACAACAGCAGGACCTTAATGACTTCCCGAACCTCAAACGCTGGTTTGAAACCATCAAGGCCCGTCCGGCGACAGTTGCGGCCTACAAGGCCGGCGAAGATCTCAGCAAATGGCAAATGAGCGAAGAGGACAAGAAAGTCCTGTTTGGCCAAACCGCCAAAAGCACCAAGGCCTGAAACAAATCCCACCGCCCTGCGTTGATATGATGCAGGGCGGTTTTGTTTGCGCAGCCTACTGAAAACAGGCAACAAGTGATCTGCCCGGCTAAAGTTCGGCGTACATTTTCAAACAGTTGCGCGCATTTGTGTCGCCACTGCCTGACGACCAAACACGCAACGGGGATCAGATGCGTCACAACCAGACCACTTCGGACGAAATTAAAGATTGGCGCCGCGCAATCGCCCGCACAGCGCGCACGATCCTGACCGTTCTGATCCCGACTGCCGTGCTTACATCCTGCGCCTTCCCGCCCGAGAACGAACTTTATCAGCAATCGCCCGATATCCCGCCCTACACCCAAGAAAGCTTTGCCGAATATGTCGCGCAAACCCGTGACTGGGTGGCCGAGCATCGGGTTTTCATCACCGATGATCATGAAACCGAACTGGCGCGCAATATTCCGTTTGAGCTGGGCCGAACGACACCGGATGGCGATGCCCCCAAACGCGGTGTGCTGTTTGTTCATGGACTGGGCGCAAGCCCGTGGTATTTCCATGATATCTCAGCCGAGATGGCCCAAAACGGCTGGCTGGCGAGATCCATGCTGCTGCCCGGTCACGGGACGCGTCCGGCCGATCTCAGCATCCCGAACTATGCCGACTGGACCGCGGCGGTCGCCCATCAGGTCAAATTGCTTGAACGCGAAGTCGATGAAGTCTGGCTTGGCGGGTTTTCCACCGGTGCCAACCTTGTGACAAGTTATGCTGCGCGAAATCCTGAAATCTCTGGTCTTTTGTTGTTTTCGCCGGGCATTGAACCGGGCACCAATCTTTTGTTCCTGACACCCGTCATTCAGCATCTTTGGGATTGGGTTGACGCCGACGCCGAAGACAACGCCATCAACTATCAATCCCTGTCGACCAAGGCATCCGTGCTCTATTACCGCAGTGTTACCGATGTCGAAGATGCACTTGATAACGCCCCGTTTGAGCGCCCGGCGCTTGTTTCGATGAGTGCCGATGACAGCGTCCTTGATCCGCTGGCCATATTACGTCGTTTTGAAACCGGTTTCACCCACCCGGCATCGCGTTTTGTCTGGTATGATGACACCAGCGCGCCAAGTGATGATCCACGGATCAAAAGCCTTAACAGCAATCTTCCAGATCAACAGATCAGCAATTTCTCACATCTGAGCGCACTGTTTTCGCCAGGTAATCCCTATTACGGCATAGATGGAAGCTTTGTGTTTATCGAGAACGGTCAGGAAGAGATTGAACGACCAGATGATCGCGCCAAACTCTGGCGCAGTGCATGGGGTTATACCGAGCCCGGTAAATATCATGGTCGCCTGACCTGGAACCCCTATTTCGATGCTTTGATCGCCACCATTAACGACGTCACCAACTAACGCCAAGGATCAGGTCCCCATGACCGAGACGACACAGCAAACCACAAACCCGCGCCCCAATCATCGCACCCGGGTCTTTGCCCTGATTGCGTTTATGGTCTTGTGCTTGATCATTTCGGCCTTTGGTGGGGCGGTGACGGCCACCAGTGTTAATGACTGGTACGCGACACTGAACAAGCCGTTCTTCAATCCACCCAACTGGCTGTTCGCACCGGTCTGGACCATCATTTACTTCATGATCGCCTTTAGCGGCTGGCGCGTCTGGCTGACCAACGGGTTTACCCAGACAAAATTGGCCTTTGGAATTTATGGCGCGCAATTGGCACTTAACCTAGCCTGGTCATTCCTGTTCTTTGGGGCGCAGTCACCTTTGCAGGGCCTGATTGATATCATCGCGCTCCTTATCCTGATCGTGATCAACACGGTTTTCTTCTTCCGACTGGATCGCCTCGCCGGGGTACTGTTGCTTCCCTATGTCGCATGGGTCGGGTTTGCCACACTTCTGAATGCCGCCATCTGGTACCTTAACGGGTAAGGCCGGGTTACGCGGCCTTCTTCGCGCAATTGAATTTTTGATTGCGTTCCATTTCATCAATCGATAAATGCTACGTTATAACATAACACTTATCCCAATACCCAACCGAGGTAGATTGATGAAACGCCTTCCCGTTACTGTCCTGTCCGGCTTTTTGGGGGCCGGCAAGACCACCCTTTTGAACCATATCCTAAACAATCGTCGCGGATTGCGGGTTGCGGTGATCGTCAATGACATGAGCGAGGTCAACATTGACGCTGACCTTGTCCGCAATGGCGGGTCAGAACTTTCCCAGACCGATGAAAAGCTGGTCGAAATGACCAATGGCTGCATCTGCTGCACGCTGCGCGATGACCTTCTGGCTGAGGTCCGTCGCCTCGCCGAGCAGGACCGGTTTGACTACCTGCTTATTGAATCCACCGGCATTTCCGAACCCCTCCCCGTCGCGGCCACCTTTGATTTCCGTGATGAAAACGGTCAGTCTCTGGGTGATATAGCCAAGCTTGATACCATGGTCACCGTGGTCGATGCCGCGCGCATGATTGCCGATTACAGCTCCACCGACATGCTGACCGACCGGGGCGAAAGTCTGGGTGACGAAGACAATCGCAGCATTGTCGATTTGCTGGTCGATCAGATCGAGTTCGCCGATGTCATCGTCATGAACAAGCTTGATCTGATTTCCGATGATGAACGCAGATCGGTTTTGGCTATCATCAAGGCGCTCAATACCGATGCCGAAGTGATTGAGACCAGCAACAGCATCGTTGTGCCCGAAAAGATCCTGAATACCGGTCGCTTTGATTTTGATCGCGCCCAAAGCCATCCGCTGTGGGCCAAGGAGCTTTATGGCTTTGCCGATCATGTACCCGAGACCGAGGAATACGGGATTAAAAGCTTTACCTTCCGAACCTCCCTGCCGTTTCACCCCGAACGCTTCCACGCCTTTATCAACAGCGAATGGCCGGGCGTCCTGCGGGCAAAGGGTCATTTCTGGCTGGCCAACCGTCCGAACTGGGTTGGTGAAATCAGTCAGGCCGGTGCAGCGGTCAAGACCGAGGCACTTGGCACCTGGTGGTGTGCGGTTCCGCGGGAAAGATGGCCGGACAATCCGGCGTGGCGCGACATGGTCTTGTCGAAATGGGATCCGGTCTTTGCCGACCGGCGACAGGAAATCGTCTTTATCGGGCAAAATATGGATGAGGCAGCCCTCCGCGCCCGTCTGTCGGAATGCCTGATTGAAGACGACACAGACGGCCTGTCGGTTCGCTTCGATCCCGAACGCTATGCCGATCTTGCCGATCCGTTCCCACGCTGGGGTCAGGCTGCCTGATCAGGATGCCCAAAACATAAACGCCACCTTTCAGGGTGGCGTTTTCTGCTTCTAACCGCGGGACCGGATCAGTGCGCGGTAGCGTTAGCTGCTGGGTTCAAGGGCCGCTTCGGCGCTTTCGGCCTGGGTAGCGCCATCATTTGCGGCGTCTTCGGCCTTGACCTGCTTAACGCTATCCATGCCCAGACGCCCGATAGACGGCAGGCGCAAGGCAGGACGGTTGAAGTCGATGCCGAAATTAAGGCCAAGCAGGTTAAGCTCGATCCCTTCTTCCAGACCAAGTGACATGCCAAGCACCCCCAGAAGGTTTGCCTGAACACCCTGCCCGCTCGATGAAAGCCCGACCGGATTGGTGATCGGACGATAATCCTTGCCGATCGCATTGGCCGGCATATCAAGGTTTAGGCCGGGCACTTCGCGACCGATATGGGCAATAAACGTGTTGCTGTTCGGCCCCGGGTAGCTGCGATATTCACGCGGAAACGGATAGGACTTAATCGCCTCTTCGATTTCGGGGATCAGCTTTTCAGCTGCCTCACCGCGATGATCCGCCATCAGTTTGGGTTCTGATCCGTACCAGAGGCCATCAGGGATCGCGTAGTTCTGGCGCACCACATTGCCACTGCCCCAGCCAACCACGTCATAGCGGGTATAGCGGGTGTCACCGGCACGTTTGTAGATGATCCACGGATGAACGGCGAAATAACTGCGCCAGCCAAAGGTATCAGCCGCCATCACCATGACAATCGCCTGATCGCGGTTGGCTTCGGCATCGGGGGCGATCCCCGCCGAATGGCGCGGCGCATTACGCCACGTATAGCGTTCCTTGTTTTTCTCACCCGGTGGGTCTTCTGCCAGGCTGATGCCAAACGGCAGAACAAGAACGGCCAGAAGACCAAGAAACAGGGTTTTGCCTTTACGCACGATCGATCCAATCTGATTTTGCATTGCCAGGGCCAGAACCTACTAATTTGGTTCGAATGGTCGCTCAGATTTGTGCGGATACGCGAAGCAAAGCCGCTGGAAGATAAATATCTTTCAAGGTTTTGCGACAAAGTAGCCCGTGCAAATCTGAGCGATCCGAAGGACAGCTTTTATGTTTGCAAACTCCTGCGTCAAAACCCTTGTCCGGGATACCAACCCGCCCGGCGGGCTTTTCCTTGGATTTCACAAACATAAAAGCTGCCATTCCAATCAAATTAGTAGGTTTTGGCCCTGATATTACGGTTAAAGCAAAGAAGTAGGATCAAAAAAAGGCAATGCAATCTTTTATCCCATAAGGAATGGGACACATCCCCGTGAAAGGTGATGAAGGTAACACCCACGGATTGCTGCCAAATGCTTAGGGCCAAGCAGCAAAGGTATCGTCGCGCAACCTTTCCGCAGCACGCCTGAGCCGGCGGTAGGCACCAGGCGCCTCGCCCATATAACGTTTGAAAAACCGGCTGAAATAGGCCGGGTCGCGAAAGCCCAAACCATAAGCAATCTGTGCCACCCCCAACGGTGACTGCTCAAGACGCATGCAGGCTTCGCGCAACACCCGTTCGTGGATGATGGTCAGTGGCGGCTTGCCGGTCGCGCGCAAAACAGCCGATCCCAAACGCCGTTCACTCACCCCAAGCGCGGTTGCGTAATCGGCCACGTGCCAGTGTTCGCGAAAATGCAGCTCAAGCACCTGCAAAAACCGCTGAAACGTGATTGAGCCCGGACCATGTTTATCCCGCTGGGCCATGACACCTTCAGCCAGACGCAGGACCATGGTCAGGATGATCTGAAGATGCGCGCCGACCACCAGACTGGCGCCAAGCGCATTTTGCATGAGTTCCGCCCGGATGGTTTCAAAGCTGCGTTCAAGCAATAAAAGGTTTCCACTGTCCTCGGCCGGCGTGACGTTATGGACCGTATCGGCCGCAAAGCGCAACGGCAAGCCACCCCCGGCGGGCGTTCCCCCGGCCACGCCGCTGCCATCCCCGCAATGGCGCGCCACCAGATCATCAGCCACCGACAGCAAATACCCGTCACTGCCCGCCGCAACGCTAAAGCGCTGCGTTTCGCCAAGCGGCAACCAGACAAGCGCTGGGGCCTTGCAGGTAATCGTGCCCTGCCGCAAGCCGATCTCGGCCCGCCCGCCAAGCAACAGCACGGCGTAACACCGGTCACGGCGACCGGGATCATTCATCACCCAGGACTGAACCGACAACGGATGATCAAAGCGATCCATCACTGCCTGTGTCGTGACCGGCAGCAGATCCTCGAACGGGTTGTCGGCAAGTGTTTCCGAACGCGTAACCGGGCTTGAGATCGGAATTTGTCGGGACGGTTGATCAGGCATGCCTTTTTGTCGCACATCTATTCCAAATGGTTATATGTAAAAATGTACAATTTTTCGTCTTAAATTGTCAATTTCGTCGTCTTTACATTGGAACGGTTCCATCGCTTACTAGGATTGCGGCCAAAGAAACCGTCAAAAGCAACAATACATATAAAGAATGCGTTCCCATTATTTTGCATATGCGAACTAATGGGCGGGAGGTTACGCCGGAGATTTACTTCACACCGTGAAGTAAATAACAGAATCTCTTTGCCTAAACTCCTGAAACTACGCGCAAACGGGAAAACCGTCTCTGCAAAGAGATCAGGAGGAATAGTATGCACATCTCAGCAAAACTGCGCCTCGCGACCATTGCTGCGGCAACCACCGCCGTCATGAGCACCGCGACGCTGTTTGGGGCCAACGCCCAGGAAACTTACCGTATTGGTTATGCCATCTCGAAAACCGGCCCGGCCGCCCCGGGTGCGGCAACCAGCACCATTCCCAACTATGAAATGTGGGTAAAGGAAATCAATGACGCTGGCGGCCTTCAGGTCGGTGACAAGAAGCTTCCCATCGAAGTCGTTGAATATGATGATCGCTCAAGCTCCGAAGAAGCGGTGCGCGCGATTGAACGCCTGATCAATCAGGACAAGGTTGATTTCATCCTGTCTCCTTGGGGTACGGGCCTTAATCTTGCCGTGGCACCGATCCTTGATCGTGCGGGCTATGCACATCTCGCTGGCACGGCTGTGACCGACAAGGCACCACAACTCGCCAAGCGCTGGACGAATTCCTATTGGCTGCTGGGTACTGGCGAACAATATGCCGTTGAGCTGGCCAAGTTCCTTGAGGGACTGAAAGCCGAAGGCAAGATCAATGACAAGGTTGCGATGATCGCGGTCGCCGACGGCTTTGGCATCGAACTTTCCAAGGCAGGCCGCGAAGCCCTTGAAGATCGTGACTTTGACCTTGTTTACGATAAGACCTATCCGCTGGGCTCTCAGGATCTGGCGACCATCGTCAATGACATCAAGGCCCTTGGTGCTGATACCTTTGTTGCCTTCTCCTATCCGCCGGGCACCCTTGGCCTGACCGAACAGTCGCGTGTTCTGGGCTTCAACCCCAAGGTCTTCTATGCCGGTGTTGGCACAGCCTTCCCGCTTTATAAAAACCGTTTTGGTGACAATGCCGAAGGCGTCGTCAGCCTTGGGGGTGCCAGCGAGGATGACCCGAAAATCGCCGATTACATCAAACGCCACGTGGAATTCGCAGAGCGTGAGCCGGATCGTTGGGCATCCATCGTCAACTGGGCGACGCTTCAGTCCCTGCAGCAGGCGATCGAGCGTGCCGGCACCACCGACCGCGAAGCGATCAATGCCGAACTGGCCAAAGGCGGCTTTGACACCATCCTTGGCACCTACAAGCCGGGCGATCAGACCTTCTGGCAAGTTGGTCAGTGGCAGGATGGCAAGTTTGTCGGCCTTGCCCCGACCGATATGGAAGGTGCAGCCGAGCTCGTCTTCCCGAAACCTGAATGGAAGGCTGCGCAGTAAGCGCGCCGCATAAGGACGTCGGGGTTCCTCACCCACCCAAGCTCCCGGGAGCCCCGACGCCCCTTTTGGATGAAGTGAATGTTTAGCTACGCAGTCCTTTCCGGGATTACCCTTGGCGGGATGTATGCTCTCGTCGCCATGGGCCTGACCCTGCAATACGGTGTTTCGCGCATCATGAACCTTGCCTATGGCGAGTTGGTGATTGTCGCGTCCTTTATTGCCTTTGTTTTCATGACCGCCCTCGGGATCAACCCGCTTATTGGTTTGTTGATCATCATACCGGCAAGCTTTGCGCTGAACTGGGTGATTTATCGCGTCCTGCTGACCCCGCTGGTCGCACGCGCGAAGAACCGCGGCATGCTTGAAGTCGACAGCATCCTCGCCACCTTTGGCCTGCTGTTTATCGTTCAGGGTGTGCTGCTGGTCTGGTTTGGCGGCAATTATTACAGCTATGATTTTCTCAATAACGCCGTTGATATCTTTGGCGCGACGATCGCCGCCAACCGGCTTGTTGCCCTTGGCTTTGCAGTCGTCATCGGGCTTGGCTTCTATCTGATCCTGACGCGCACCCGCATGGGTACGGCCCTTCGTGCCGTTGCGGTTGATCCGACCTCGGCGCGCCTCGTGGCGATTGATGTCAATTTCGCATCCTGTTTTGCCTTTGCCCTTGGGGGCGCGATGGCCGCCGTCGGTGGCGTTCTGGTCAGCATGTTTCTGACCTTCTCCACCTCGATGGGGGTTGTTTTTACCATGAAGGCACTCATCGTTGTGATCATGGGCGGGGTTGGTAACATGCTGGGCGCGCTGATTGCAGGCCTCATCCTTGGTGTCGCAGAAAGTCTGGTCGCGACCTATATCGATCCGGGCCTGACCATTGCCGTGACCTATGTGATCTTCCTGCTTGTGCTGCTGATCAAGCCATCCGGCCTGTTCGGGAGGGCCGCATCATGAGCATCCTGAAACCCGATTTCATCAGGCCTGTCGGCATCGGCGCGGTGATCTTTGCGGCCCTCGCCTTCCTGCCCAGCCTCGTTGACAGCTATTACATGTCGCTTGCCATCAGCATTGTCAGCTTTGCTGTTCTCGCTACCGCATGGTCGATGTTCTCCGGCCCGACGCGTTATATCTCGCTTGCGACCGTCGTGTTCTTTGGCATTGGTGCCTATACGGTCGCGGTTCTGGGCGAAGTCCTGACCTTCCCGCTGGTGCTGGTGTGTGCCGGGCTTGCAGGTACCGTGATTGCCCTTCTGGTTGGCTTTTCCACCCTGCGTCTGGCGGGTGTGTATTTCGTGATCTTTACCTTTGGCCTGACCGAACTGGTCCGCCAAGTCGTCAGTTGGTACGAGGTCAATGTCACCCGCGAAATGGGCCGCTATGTCTTTCTTGATATCACCCAGAACGACATTTATTGGCAGCTGCTTGCCCTGTTTGCGGTGCTTCTGCTGACCGGGTTCATTCTGGGCCGTTCGCGCCTTGGCTTTGCACTTCGCATCATTGGCGAGGACGAAACCGTCGCCAAGCATTGCGGCATCGATGTCACGCGTGTGAAAGTTGCGCTGTTTGTTCTGTCTGCCTTGTTCATGACACTGACCGGCGCCATCATGGCACCGCGCTGGACCTATATTGATCCGGTGATTGCCTTTAACCCGATGCTGTCGTTCCAGGTTGTCATCATGGCACTTCTGGGTGGTCCGCGTCGCTTGCTGGGCCCGCTTCTGGGGGTTATTCCGCTGACCCTTCTGTTTGAAGTCCTGACCGCAAGCTTCCCGAACCATTTCAGTATCCAGCTTGGCTGCGTATTCATGGTAATTGTCTATCTTCTGCCCGGCGGGGTTGTCGGTTTGTATGAAAAGTATCGCGCACCGAAAAAGCGCGTACTTGCAACCGATCAAAACGCCAAAACCGGGGGAAGCACCGCATGAATACCGAAATCCTTCTGTCGATTTCCGGCCTGCATAAGGCCTTTGGCGGCTTGATTGCCGTCAATCAGATGCAGTTCGATGTCCATCAGGGTGAAATCCTGGGTCTGCTTGGCCCCAACGGATCGGGCAAGACCACGGTGATGAACCTGATTTCCGGCGCCCTTCAAGCCAATGACGGCAAGGTTGTCATCAGCGGCAAGAACATCACCAATCTACCTGCACACAAGATCAGCCATTCCGGCATTGCCCGCACCTTCCAGCTCGTGCGTGTCCTGCCTGATCTGGATTGTGTGGAAAATATCGAAGCCGGCCTTGCCTATCGCACCAAGCCACTTTGGGGCGATGCGGCGCACGCTGCCGCCCTTGAATTGCTTGATCGTATCGGGCTTGCCAAACAGGCCCACACCCCGGCGGGTGATCTGACCTATATCGATCAGAAACGCCTTGAGCTGGGACGTGCCCTTGCGCTTCAACCGAAGCTTCTTTTGCTTGATGAATGGCTGGCCGGGTTGAACCCGTCCGAACTTCAGGATGGCATTGCCCTTGTGCGCAAGCTCAAGAACGAAGGCCTTACCATCATCATGGTCGAACATGTCATGGATGCGATCCGAAGCCTGTGTGATCGTTGTGTCGTGATGAATGCCGGCGCCAAGATTGCCGACGGCACACCAGACGAAGTCCTTTCCGATCCGGAAGTCGTGCGCGCATACCTGGGAGACAGCCATGCTTGATATCAAAAAACTGTCCGTCTCCTATGGCAAGCACGCTGCCCTTCGCGACGTCGACCTTACCGTCGACCGTGGCGAGATCGTTGTCATGCTTGGTGCCAATGGGGCGGGTAAAAGCAGCCTGCTTAAGGCCTGCGCCGGTCTTGTAACCGCGCATAATGATACACGTATCAATCTTTCTGGCAGCGAGCTGACCGCGCTTTCTGCGCACAAGATTGTCGAAGCCGGGCTTGCCCTTGTCCCGGAAGGGCGCGGTATTTTCGGGGAACTGACGGTACGTGAAAACCTTGCCCTTGGTGCCTTTGCCAAACGCGCGCGCGAAGCTGAAAAACAAAACCTCGAACGCGTGATTGATCTGTTCCCCAAACTGGCCGAACGGCTTGATCAGGCAGCTCGCACCATGAGTGGCGGCGAACAGCAGATGGTGGCCATTGGTCGCGCGCTGATGTCCAATCCGGATATTCTTCTGCTCGATGAGCCATCCCTTGGCTTGTCGCCGATCATGACCGGGGAATTGTTCAAGGCCCTTGCGGCCATTCGTAAAACCGGGGTTGGTGTGCTTCTGGTCGAACAGAACGCCCATCAATCCCTTGCCATATCAGATCGGGGATATCTGATCGAAAACGGGGCCATTACCGGGCAAGATACTGCCAAGGCCCTGCAATCCGACCCGGCTGTGCAAAAGGCCTTCCTTGGCCTTGGGGCTGCGTGATGCAGCCTTTCGCCACCGCACAGCAAACCACAAGAAAGTCAGGAGAAACGTCATGAACGACACGAAATTGTTGATCGACAATCAGGACGTCAATGCGTCCAACAACCGCACCTTTGAACGCAAGAACCCGGTCACCGGCGAAGTTGCGACCGTTGCCGCCGCAGCCAACGCGGCAGATGCGCGCAAGGCCGCCGATGCCGCCGCCGCGGCCTTCCCTGAATGGTCAAAGATGGGCCCGGGTGCACGCCGCAAGGTGCTGCTTAAGGCCGCCGACATCATGGAAGCCAAGGGTGATCAGTTCGGTCAGCTGGTTCTTGATGAAACCGGCAGTACGCGCATGTGGGGCGGTTTTAACGCCCATCTTGCCGCCAACATGCTGCGTGAAGCCGGTGGCATGACGACGCAAATTCAGGGTGACCTGATCCCGTCTGACACCCCGGGCCTGATGGCCATGGGCATTCGTCAGCCGGTCGGTGTTGTTCTGGGCATTGCGCCGTGGAACGCACCGGTGATCCTCGGCACACGCGCGATTGCAATGCCCCTTGCGTGCGGCAATACCGTGGTCCTCAAGGCATCCGAACTTTGCCCGGCCCTGCACCGTCTGATCGGTGATTGTCTGGTCGAGGCCGGCGCACCGGAAGGTGTGGTTAACGTTGTCACCAACGCGCCGGAAGATGCCCCGGAAATCGTCGAAACCCTGATCGCCCACCCGGCCGTGCGTCGCATCAACTTTACCGGTTCGACCCGTGTCGGACGCATCATTGCCAAACTGGGTGCTGAGCACCTCAAGCCGGTACTGCTTGAACTGGGCGGCAAGGCACCGTTCCTTGTTCTGGATGATGCCGACCTGGATGAAGCGGTCAATGGTGCTGCCTTTGGTGCCTACATGAACCAGGGCCAGATTTGCATGTCGACCGAACGTCTGATCGTCGATAACGCCGTCGCCGATGACTTTGTTGCCAAACTGGCCGCCAAGGCCAAAACCCTGACCGCAGGCGATCCGGCCAAGGCCGATCATATCCTCGGTGGTGTTGTCAGCATCGAGGCGGTTAATCGCATCGAAGAACTGGTCGAAGATGCCGTTTCCAAGGGTGCAAAACTGGTTGCCGGTTCGGGCAAGGCCAAGGACGGTGTTCTGATGGATGCCATTTTGCTTGATCACGTCACCCCGGCCATGAAGATCTATTCCGAGGAAAGCTTTGGTCCGATCTGTGTTGTCATCCGCGCAGGCGACGAGGACGAGGCTGTCCGCATCGCCAATGACAGCGAATATGGCCTGTCATCTGCCGTGTTCTCGACCAACATTCCGCGTGCGATGGAAGTCGCCAAACGCATCGAAAGCGGCATCTGCCACATCAACAGCCCGACCGTCCAGGACGAGGCACAAATGCCGTTCGGCGGTGTCAAATCATCGGGCTACGGGCGCTTTGGTTCCCAGGCATCGATTGATGAATTCACCGAAATGCGCTGGATCACCATCCAGAGCGGCAAGCGCCACTACCCGTTCTAAGCCGCAACACGCGATTGGCCCGCGCGGAACATCCGCCGGGCCTTTCCGTTGTCATAGCATACGCAGGGGGGAAGCCTGATTTCGTGGGAACTGTTCCCTCACCAAATCAGGACCTGTGTGCGGGCCGTCAGATTTTCATCTGGCGGCCTGCGTCTTTCTAGGGAATGGAACTGGCCTGATCAGCCGCGCAGAACAGCCTGCACCATGACCTCAAGCGCACTTGAAAATTTCGAGCGGTCTTTCTGGGTAAAGGACGCATTGCGCCCCTGCTCGCCAGTTACTTCACGCATATGAGCAGCAATTTCGCGGCCTGCCAGCGCATTGCCAATATTGGCCTCGGTAAATTCCTGACCATTGGCCTTGAGCACCCTCGCGCCAATCTCGATCCCGCGCGATGCCAGCGGAATGTCGTTGGTGACGATCACATCACGTGCCCGTGCATTTTCGGCAATCCAGTCATCGGCGGCATCTGGCTCCGGCGGCACAATCACGATCTTGATCAGCGGATTGCGCGACGGGCGAATGCCGCCATTGGACACCAGGATCATCTCGATCCGGTGACGTTCGGCCACGCGTTCGCACTCTGCCTTGACCGGACAGGCATCGGCATCAACCAGCAAACGCGGGCGGGAGTTTTGAGTATTTTCGTTCATGGCGCGATCATCAATGGGACGCGATCAAAGTCAAGCAATCATGATCCCGGCTATGCCGTGGCAGCTGTTTTTGCATCGCGCATCATCGCCAGAACCACCGCCCCCACAAAGGCAAAGCCACACGCCATCAAAACCGTCGTCTGGAAATCAAAGGCACTGGCAACCACCCCGGTCAAAAGGTTTCCGATCAGCCCACCAACAAACAGCGTGCTGACATAATAGCTGGTCGCGACACCGGGCTGGTCGGTGGCGAAGTTCTGAACGAATGTCATGCTGATCCCGGCAAAGATGCCGTAATAGATGCCATCAAGGGCAGCGAGCGCCAGCACATCAAAAAGCGTGCTCGCCTGATAAATCAGGCCAAAGAACACAGCGCCCAAAAGGGCCGCAATCAGCATTCCTTTACGCTCCCCCGTGCGTTTGATCAGCCACGCGCAGTAATAGATCACCACCACCTCGACAAAGCATTTCACGGTCAGCGCAAAACCCGCCGAAGACGCCATCAAGCCAAGCTCGGTCGAGAAATAAAGTGGCATGGCCGACACAAACACCACATTGGCAGCACCGATGAAAAACACCGGCACACAGGCCAACAAAAGCCCAACATTGAGCGGCACCTTGCCACCATGGGCAAGACTATCGGGATGATGGGTTTTGAAGGCATTTGGCACAGTCAGCAAGCAGAAGCCAAACCAGATCACAGCCAGCCCGGCAATGGTGTAATAGGTCGCCGAAAACCCGAACGCCGCATAAAATGAAAGCGACGCCGCCGGCCCGACCATCCAGCCAAGCGATGTCTGCATGCGCAAAAAGCCGTTGAACTTGACGACATCACGCCCGGACTGTTCGGCAAACAACCGCCCGAAACTATACATCACCGAAAGCGCACCGGCCCCGACGCCAAGCAGGACCGAGACGATCACCAGATAAACCCAGTAAACCTGAAACGTCGCAAGGATGATCATTCCGGCGGTGAAACACAGGATGCTGGTCACCAGCAAAATTTTGACCGGAACCCCGCGATCAATCGCCCGCCCGAACGTCCGGTTGGCAAGCAACGTGATACTGACCTGAACGATCATCACCATGCTGAGCTTCCATGGCGGCTCCCCCAGGCCCTCGACGACGTAAAGCCCGGCCAACGGCACCGCCCCGCTTGAGGTAAACGCCCCCATCAGAAGCAGCCCCAGCACCAAAAACGGATAACGATCCAAAAGCGCGATCACACCCTTGGCGGAACCAACTGAAGTGTCAGACTTTTCATGATGGGCGGAGTGGCTCATAAACCGTTTCTTTCCCAAGGGGTTGATGAAACGGTTCTACAAGCAAGTCCGAAAACAGTAAATGGTTCCAGACATCAGGATGAAGATGTCACGAATTCGACATTGTCGGAATTACGCAAGGCCACCAACAAAGCTTGCGAGCTCTGATGTCTTGGGATTGGAAAAGACTTCTTCCGGGTCGCCGGTTTCGTGGATGCGGCCCTGATGCATGAAGACAAGCTTGTCACAGACCTCGCGGGCAAAGCGCATTTCATGGGTCACCATGACAAGGGTCATGCCCTCCTCGGCAAGCTTTCTAACGACCGCCAGCACTTCATTGACCAGCTCCGGATCAAGGGCCGAGGTCACCTCGTCACACAGCAAAACCTTTGGCTTCATGGCAAGGGCGCGCGCAATGGCAACACGCTGCTGCTGCCCACCAGACAATTGATCGGGATAATGCATCATCTTGTCAGCCAACCCGACCTTGGCGAGCATTTCCTCGGCAATCTCCTTGGCCTCGACCTTGGATTGCTTTTTGACGACTTGTGGGGACAGCATGACGTTCTCAAGCGCGGTGTAATGGGGAAACAGATTGAACTGCTGAAACACCATTCCGACCTGAAGGCGCAGGGCAAGAAGATCGGTATCGCGTTCGCTGATCTTGTTGCCGCCAACCATGATGACGCCGCTATCGATCTGCTCAAGACCGTTGATGGTTCGCAAAAGGGTACTTTTGCCCGACCCGCTTTTCCCGATCAGGGCAATCACCTGCCCCTCATCAATGGCAAGATCGATGCCTTTGAGGACTTCCAGCTCGCCAAAGCTTTTGTGGATAGCATGCAGTTCAACGAGCGACATGACGGAACTTTCCTTCAAGATGGCGGGCAAAAAGCGACAGCGGATAGCAAATCAGGAAATACATCAACGCAACACAGCCATAGACCGTAAAGGGCGCATAGGTCGCGTTGGTGATCATGGTTCCGGCCTTTGTCAGTTCGACAAACCCGATGATCGAGGCAACAGCAGTTCCCTTGACCACCTGCACCGAGAACCCGACGGTCGGCGGAATGGCAATGCGCATGGCCTGCGGCAGGACGATATAGCGCATTTGCTGGGTGAAGTTCATGCCGAGGCTTGCGGAGGCTTCCCACTGGCCTCGCCCGATCGATTCGACGCATCCCCGCCAAATTTCGGTCAGAAACGCGCTGGTAAACAGCGTTAACCCCAAGGTCGCCGCCACCCAGGGCGACACATCCAACCCGATCAGCGGCAACCCGAAGAACACAATGAAAAGCTGCATCAAAAGCGGGGTGCCCTGAAACAGCTCGACATAACCGCGCACCAGCCGAACCAGCCACGGATTGCCGGCCGTCCGGATCATCAAAAGGATTAGCCCGACCAGCCCACCCAGCGCAAACGCAGTCAGCGACAGCAACACCGTCCAGCGCCCGGCCAGCAAAAGGTTATAAACAATATCCCACAGGGTAAATTCAGACATGACGCCGCCGTTCGAACAGGTAATTCCCCAAAACCTTCAAGCTCATGCGAAGCAGGATCGACATCACCAGATAAATTCCGGTCACGATGAAATAGACTTCGAAAGCACGGAAATTGATGGCCTGGATATAGTTGGCACCAAAGGTCAGCTCCTCGGCCGCAATTTGCGAACAAACCGAAGAGCCGAGCATCACGATAACGATCTGACTTGAAAGTGCAGGCCAGATCTTCTTCAGTGCGGGCAGGATCACGACATAGCGGAAAATCTGCAGCCTGTTCATGGCAAGACTTTGCGCCGCTTCGATTTGCCCCTGCGGAACCGCCTGAATACCCGCTCGAATGATCTCGGTCGAATAGACGCCAAGATTGACTATCATGGCAAGGACGGCCGCCTGAAATTCGGTCAGCTTCACCCCAAGGGCGGGAAGCCCGAAGAAAATGAAAAACAGCTGAACCAGAAACGGGGTGTTGCGGATCAATTCGACATAGATACCGACAATCTGGCTGATCACCGGGGCGCGTGACGCACGCGCCCACGCCCCCATGATCCCGAACCCTACACCAACCACCGCACCGATCACGGTCAATTCCGTCGTCAGAATTACCCCGTCAAACAGCAGCTTCCAGTGCGGCACGATTGCGCCGAAGTCAAATTCATATGCCATTGATCTGCAACGATCCCGTCAGGTCAGCAAAGACGCTTAGAGTTTTTCCGGAAGCGGAATGCCAAGCCACTTTTCGGCAATCGCGTTCAGGCGACCATCTGCCATGGAAGCCGCAATGATCTCGTTGACCTTGGCCATGAATTCCGGCTCTTCCTTGTTAAGCCCGACATAGCATGGCGAGTTCTTGATCAGGAATTTCGGTTCCGGCTTGCGCGGCGGATTGCGTTCAATGATTGCGGCGGCAGTAACGTTACCAGTCGCAATCAGATCAACCTGACCAGCCAGGAATGCCGAAATCGTGCCGTTGTTATCCTCGTAGCGTTTGATATCAACATCAGACGGGGCGATCTTGGTCAGTTCCAGATCCTCAATCGCGCCACGGGTCACACCAACCGACATGCCCGCAAGATCAGCAGCCTTTTCCACCGAATAGTCAGCTGGGCCGAACACGCCGTTATAGAACGGTGCATAAGGGTCGCTGAAATCAATGACCTTTTCACGATCCGGGTTCTTGCCGAGGCTTGAAATCACCAGATCAACCTTGCCCGTGGTCAGATACGGAATACGGTTGGCCGAGGTCACCGGGACGAGCTCAAGCTCCACACCAAGGTCCTCGGCAATCAATGCCGCCATATCAATGTCATAGCCCTTGGGCTGCATGTCGGTCCCGACTGAGCCGAATGGCGGGAAATCCTGCGGAACCGCAACTTTCAGCACGCCTGCCTCGGAAATGCTGTCCAGGGCACCGGCACTGGCAGCGCCAAGCGGGGCTGCAAGCATTGCAACAGCGGCAATCGCCGTTTTGAAAAAGTGTTTCATAAGCCTCTACCTGTTTTATGTGTGGTTTATGCATATTTTTTAGACTGATTTTAAGGCTGCATATTTTTTGATCTTTTGTCTATGAGTATTTTTGTTATCAGCCTAATCTCTTTAAATCGAACACCACAAAGCCAAGAAAACAGGCCATTGTCGCTACACTCCAATACTCTTAACTGGTCTGACCACAAGTCGGAAAAACCATGACACGAAGCGAAACCACCCCCGAACGCGCCGCGCGGGACATTCAAACCCTGATTGGAAACAAGGGATTAAAGGCCGGGGATCCGCTGCCTGCCCAGCGCAGCCTTGCTGCAACGCTGGGCGTCAGTCGCACCAGCTTGCGTGAAGCACTGGCCACACTTGAAACGCTGGGAATCGTTCATGTTCAGGCAGGAAAAGGTGTATACATTGCAGATCGCCTGACCCACACCCCGCTGGGTCAGGACCGCAATCGACAGGCAGCACAGGTCTATCAGTTCAGGTTGGCGATTGAACCTTATGTCGCGGGGCTTGCCGCCCATATGCGCACCCGTGATCATTTAAGCGCACTACAAGACAGCATTGATCACATGCGCACAGCCCTTGAGGCGGATGATCTGATTGCCGCGGCCAGTGCCGATACCGATTTTCATGAAATTCTGCTCGACGCATCAGGCAACCCGATGTTTGCCGATGCCATGCACCCCGCAGCACAGACCATCCACGAAAACCAGATGCTTCCCTTTGCCAATGCCACGGCCATATCTGCACCACTGAGCGAACATGAACTTGTGTTGCGTCATGTGAGCAATCGCAACCCGTCCGGTGCACGTGATGCGATGCACCTGCATGTCCTGAGTGCCGCCACCAGGGCCAAGATTACCTTTTTACGCCCGTAGTGCTGCGCTCATGCGCAAAACAAAACCCCCACCCGGTTTCCCGGATGGGGGCTTCGTTAATGCGGTGCCCTTCACAAGGAAGGACAAGCCGAATTAGCCAGCGGACAGATCGTCAGCCGAAACGCGACCCGAACGGGAGTCGGTGCGCAGTTCGTAGTTGATTTTGTCGCCTTCCTGCGGGTGGCCCATGCCAGCGCGCTCAACAGCGCTGATGTGCAGGAATACGTCATTTCCGCCTTCGTCCGGCTGAATGAAACCAAAACCTTTAGTTGCGTTGAACCATTTAACGGTACCTGATGCCATCTTAAAATCTCCTATCGAGTATTGATTGGCGTTGTGACACACCCCGCGTGGGTGTGCCTATCTGTGTCCGGTCAATCAAATCAGGCGCGATCGCGTCTTTTCTGATTGCCCGGGGAAGTCTTGTGGCCTCCGCCGCCCGGCTGCCCGCCAGACTGGGAACCACGGTGATTGCGGTTACGGTTTGCACCGCCGCTTTTACCTTGCGGTCTGGCATTCCGGGCGCCCTTGGCCCCGTTACCATTCGCGCGGCGTTCCTCGGTGCTGCCCATAAAGGACAGACCGGAAGAAATTGAATTGTCCCCCTTGGCCCGATCACGACGTTGACCATCGGACGAAACCCGCTTGGCCAGGCGCTTGCGTCCGTCATTCGAACGCGCGCCACCCTCGGCAGCGTTGCCGTTACCATTGGCGGATTTGGTTTTCATCCCGCCCTTGTAACGGCTTTTGGATTTCTCAAGCGCCGGGTTGCTTGCGGCCAGTTCACCAGAAGCACCCTCAGCAGCACGACCACCCTCGCCTTCGCGGCGCGGATTGGGTTTGTTGCCATCATTGCGATCACGACGCGGCGCATTGCCACGCGCATCC
This sequence comes from Thalassospira sp., assembly GCF_002709775.1. Classification (GTDB taxonomy): domain Bacteria; phylum Pseudomonadota; class Alphaproteobacteria; order Rhodospirillales; family Thalassospiraceae; genus Thalassospira. Next base: position 3,213 of record NZ_PAQR01000066.1, on the reverse strand, counting down.
TGACGCTGGCCATCACCCTGGCGCGGCCCACGGCCATTGCCACGATTACCACCAGCAGCACCACGGCCAGCATTGCCGCGACCACCGTTGCCACGACCCTGACCACCACCATTGTTGCGGCGGCCCTTGTTGGCTTCACGTGCGGCCTCGGACTGCGCTTCCTGTTCGGCAGCAGCTTCGGCATCACGACGGTCGATCACCGGGATCGACTGACGGGTGGTTTTTTCGATATCGCGCAGAAGACCGCGTTCCTCGTCATCACAAAATGCGATCGCGGTTCCGCTGGCACCGCCACGGGCGGTACGGCCAATACGGTGGACATAGCTTTCCGGAACGTTCGGCAGCTCAAAGTTCACAACGTGGGTCACGCCATCAACATCAATACCGCGGGCTGCAATGTCGGTCGCAACCAGCACACCGATCTGACCATCCTTGAACGCATTAAGTGCACGTTCACGCTGGTTCTGGCTTTTGTTGCCGTGAATGGCAGCTGCACTGATCTTGTTGGCTTCAAGATGGCGCGCCACACGATCCGCCCCGCGCTTGGTGCGGGTAAAGACCAGCGTGCGCTTAAACGCCGGATTATCAAGAAGTTCTGCCAGCAGCTGACGCTTGCGGGTGCGCTCAATCAGATAAACCGACTGGTCCACACGTTCCTGCGTGGTGGCAACCGGGGTGACCGAAACCTTCACCGGGTCAGACAGCATATCGCCTGCCAACTGACCGATCTGGGCCGGCATGGTAGCAGAGAAGAACAGGTTCTGACGTTCGCGCGGCAACATCTTGATGATGCGTTTGATCGGTGGCAGGAAGCCGAGATCAAGCATATGATCGGCCTCATCAAGGACGACGACTTCAACATGCTTGAGCGTCAGCTTGCCACTATCAACATGATCAAGCAGACGACCGGGTGTCGCGACAAGCACTTCAACACCGGGCGTAATCGCCTTGATCTGCGGACCATGGGCAACACCGCCAACGACAACAGCCGTGCGGACACTCAAAAACCGGCCATAGGCACGGAAACTGTCGCCAATCTGGGCGGCCAGTTCGCGCGTCGGCGCAAGAACAAGTACACGGCAAGCGCCCTTGGGCGTGCGGGCATCAGATTTGGAAAGACGATCTAGGATCGGCAGAGCAAAGGCTGCCGTCTTGCCGGTACCGGTCTGTGCGATACCAAGCAGGTCTTTGCCTTCAAGCAGCGAAGGAATGGACTGTGCCTGGATCGGGGTCGGCGCGTCATAGCCCTCTTGTGCAAGCGCGCGCAGGACCGGCTCGGCCAAGCCAAGTTCGGAAAACTGGGTCAAATAAGGATAACTCGTGGATTAGAGGCTGCAGACAGCTGGGACATCGCCCGGGAATATAAAGTAATCAGGTCTGCGCCTTGCAGTTCAGGAAGCACCCGCGTAGCTGGACACTTCAATGCGTTCTTAGGTCAATCACTCGACAGTAGGAAAGTTTCCTTCCCTCTACGCTTCTGGAGCGATCAAATATCGACCCCACCATGCGCAGAGTTTTATCGCCTTGTCAAACGGGATATTTGTTACAGCCCCGCGTTTTACGCACAACGGCACGGCAGTTTTGCACTGCAAAATCCCCAAAACCCATTGCACAAAACGCCCACTCTACTGGCCTAGAACTGGCTCGACCTGTGCAAAACGGTTTTCCCTGTGCCAAGCGATATATTCTTTTGAAGGCAAATATCTAAACGGCTGAAAGATATCCTTGCCATCAAAACAAGTGAGAACTTCTTCGACCCTCTGATCATGCTTCACCAATGAATGCATGCGGTGATCAATCTCAACGCGGTAGTTTTCATCCAGCGTCCAGCAGCCGCAATCAAAGGCTCGGTGATGATTCCTGCAGAGTGAAAGGCCATTATCTGGTCTGAGTCGATGAATTTCCTGATCACTAGCACTGTGATCTATGATGTGCGCAGCCTCCAACATTTTCGTCAAAGACAACCCACATACACAGCATCGATTTTTATATCCAGTGAGCACTGCGTCTCTGAAAAAGCTCTGCCCTCGTCGTACAGTTACCTCAGCAGTGGCTGTAGTTTTACGGCCGGACACGTCGAACGCCGCGGCCGCCTCTTCCATACCTATATTGTGATCTGAGGCACCAACTCTGTTGATATCTATACTTGCAGCAAGCTTGCATCGCTCAATAGCACGCGCCATTTCCGCAACCACTCTCTCGGGAGAACGGTGAAAGCGCTCAATCAGCTCTCGATCTGCTTTGCTGACGTTGGAGAACCCCTTACGATCAAGTGTGGGGTCTAAGTTTGCATAGTTCCCTAACTTGAAGGCCACCGCACTAGGAGATCTTCCAATCACCTGAGACAGAGCAATAACTTTTTTGTTTCGCTGATCAAACTGCCCGAATTCAAGCTCGAAATACAAGCTTAGGGCCGCATATCGCTGATCATCTGTCCAGTTTTTGCCCGCCAAAAGAATTCTCCGTAGCAACCTCCTTGAAATCTATATCTTTTCAAGGGGTTGCGAAACAGAAAACGCTTAGTAGGCAGAACAAGGATTGGATGCGGCGCACGGATTTGCTGCTGCACAGGGGTTGCTTGCGGCAGGGGCACACGGTGACGCCCCACATGGCGCTGCCGCGCATGGGTTATTGGCGGCACAAGGATTGCCCGCCGCACAGGGGCTTGCAGCTGCGCACGGATTATAGGCAGCGCACGGATTGGCGCTGCATGGTGCCGCTGCGCATGGATTAACCGAACGGACACCGCACGGGTTAAATCCGCCACACGGACTGCCAGCCCCCGCCGCCCCGCACGGGTTATAAGCCGCACATGGGTTAGCAGAACAAGGGCTTGCCGCACACGGGTTCGCAGTGCACGGGTTATATCCCGCCCCACACGGATTTGCCGCGCAGGGATTCGCCGCACAAGGATTGTAGCCAGCCCCACAGGGGTTGGCGGCGCATGGATTTGCGGCACAGGGATTGTAACCGGCGCCACACGGGTTCGCACCGCACGGATTGGCGCCACAAGGATTGGCGCCACACGGATTTGCTGCGCACGGATTGCTGCCAGCCGCCGGAAGTTTCGCCGGGGCCGGATTGGCAACGGCGGGGATATTTGCGGTGTGGCTATAGTGATCGAGCGCAACGGCACCGGTTGCCGCAAGGAAGACCGCACCAAACAGAAGTGTGTTTTTCTCGCTCATTTCCGGAAACCATCCATTCCAAAGA
>NZ_PAQR01000065.1 GCF_002709775.1 Thalassospira sp. | reverse complement strand
GACCAGCGGAATGACGTTTTCGCCATCACAAACTGCAAAAAATGAGGCTTCCTCACCTTTGAGGAATTCCTCGATCACGATTTCCGCACCGGCGTCGCCAAATTTGCCGCCGACCATGCATTCTTCGATGGCAGCAAAGGCTTCGTCATTTGTCATACAAATGGTCACACCCTTGCCGGCTGCCAGACCATCGGTCTTGACGACAATCGGTGCGCCCTGCTTTTCAACAAAGGCCTTGGCGTCCTTGGGATCGGTGAAACGGCCATAGGCCGCAGTCGGCACACCGAACTTTGCCACCATGTCCTTCATGAAGCCCTTGGAACCTTCAAGCTGGGCCGCGGCCTTTGAGCAGCCAAAGGATTTGATGCCTTCTTCGTCCAGCGCATCGACAAGGCCAGCAACCAGCGGGGCTTCCGGGCCGACAACGACCAGATCAACTGCGTTGTCCTTGGCGAATTTTACCAGACCATCGAGGTCGCTATCGGAAATCGCAACGCATTCGGCCGAATCCGCGATGCCGGCATTGCCCGGTGCGCACCACAATTTGGAGATGCGCGGGCTGCGCGCAATCGCCCAGCACAGCGCGTGTTCACGTCCGCCGCCGCCAACGACCAGAACCTTCATGACTTTATCCTTCGACTTGTCCGATTGCTTGATGGTCCATGCGTGATGAACTAGGCTAGACCCAATTGCCACCCCGCAAAATTATTAGGCGGGCTTTTAGCATAAAGTACCCTTGATGACGCAAGATTTGTTCGACCCTTATGCCCCGGTTCCCGAAACGCCAGTAAAATCGGGAAATACGCCCGAATTTTCGGTTTCCGACCTGTCAAACGCGCTGAAACGGACTGTTGAGGATGCCTTTTCGTTCGTGCGGGTGCGCGGCGAAATTTCCGGGTTCAAACGGGCCAGCAGTGGGCACATGTATCTTGCGCTCAAGGATGACAAGGCGGTGCTCGATGGCGTGTGCTGGCGCGGGCAGGCAGCCAAGCTTGGCCTTGTGCCCGAAGACGGTATGGAAGTCATCGTCACCGGGCGGCTGACGACTTTCCCGGGTCGGTCGAAATACCAGATCGTGATCGAGACGATGGAAGTGGCAGGCGAAGGCGCGCTTCTAAAACTTCTGGAAGAACGCAAAAAGAAACTCGCCGCCGAAGGCCTTTTTGAGGCTGATCGCAAAAAGCCGATCCCGTTTCTGCCCGATGTTATCGGCATTGTTACGTCGCCAACCGGGGCGGTGATCCGCGATATCATGCATCGTCTGCGCGATCGTTTCCCGCGCCGGGTTTTGCTGTGGCCCGTTCTTGTGCAGGGGCAGGGGGCGGCTGATCAGGTGGCCGAAGCGGTTCGGGGATTTAATGATCTTCTGCCCTATGGCCAGATCCCGCGCCCCGATGTGCTGATTGTTGCGCGCGGTGGCGGGTCACTTGAAGATTTGTGGTCGTTTAACGAGGAAGTCGTTGCTCGTGCGGTGGCAGAATCTGATATTCCGGTGATATCGGCCGTCGGGCATGAAACTGACACCACCCTGATTGATTTTGTTTCCGATCTACGCGCCCCAACTCCAACCGGGGCGGCGGAAAAGGCCGTGCCGGTGCGAAGCGAACTGATCGGGCAGGTCGAGGAAGATGGTCTGCGTCTGGCGCAGGCTGTGCGGCGTTTGGGTGTTGAAAAGAAAACAGCCCTTGAAAGTCTGGCGCGCGGTTTGGGGGACCCCAAGCGCATGCTCGAAGAACGCAGTCAGACCCTTGATAACTGGGCAGATCGCCTGCCACGCGCAGCGGTCAATGTTACGCAACAGGCACGCGCACTCTTGAATGAAGCCAGTACACGATTGGTTAGCCCGCGCGAACAGCTTTCCGAAAAACGCGGGCGTCTGGAAAATGCGGCCCTTCGTCTCGATGGTGCGATGAAATCGGCCCTGCAGATGCAGCAATCACGTCTTGATCGGGCAAGTGCCGGTCTGCGCCCCAGCGATGCAAAACGCGATATCGCACGCGCCGACAAGCAGATCATTGATCTGGCCAGCCGTCTGCAGGGGGCAGTTCGAAATACCCTGACGCGCGAGGCCGAGGGACTGGCGCGTTATGACCGGCTTCTGGAAAGCTATTCCTATCGCAATGTACTTAAACGCGGGTTTGCGGTGGTGCGCGATGGCGCAGGCAATCTGATCGGCAAGTCTGCCGATATCGTTGCGGGCGAGGGCTATGATCTTGAAATGGGCGATGGTGTTGCGCGGGTAACTGCGGGCGAGGGCGTCGACGTCAAACCCGTATCTGAAACGGGTGGAGGCTTGCCAGAAGCGAGTACTGAGCCATCCGCCGAACTGGCTGTAGCGAAGACCGAAAAGCCGGCCAAGCCAAAACCGGCAAAGAAGAAAAGTCCGCGTCCCCAGGACGATGACAGGCAAGGGAGCCTTCTGTAATGCGTAAGACCATTTCCGTCATGCTGGCCGCTGCGGGGCTTTTGATGGTTGGGGTTTCTGCCGAGGCGGCAGAGCCCACCTATCAGGGACAGTTTGTTCAGGGCGGGATTGTGTTCGGGCAAACGGACGCCGGATCGGAAGTGCTGCTGGATGATGTGGCGATTGACACAATCGCACCCGATGGCCGGTTTGTTCTGGGCTTCCCGCGCGATTACGAAGGCCCGGCACGCATCAGCATTCAGCATGCCGATGGCAGCATCGAAGCATTCAGCTACGAGATCGGTGACCGCGAATTTAACATTCAGCGGATTGATGGCCTTGCGCCGAAAATGGTCAACCCTGACCCTGAGGTCATCAGCCGCATTCAGGATGATTCGCGTCAGGCCCGCGAAGCGCGGACCGAACGCTTTACCGAGAATTTCCTCGAAAAAGGTTTCATCTGGCCGGCAGTTGGTCCGATCAGCGGTGTTTACGGATCGCAACGGATTTTAAATGGCGAGCCGCGCGCGCCGCATTGGGGGGTTGATATCGCCCTTCCGACCGGAAGCCCGGTCGTGGCCCCGGCCGATGGGATCGTTACCCTTGCGCACCCGGATATGTATTTTTCCGGTGCGACGCTGTTTATCGACCATGGCCTTGGCGTGGTGTCGGCCTTTCTGCATCTGTCCGAAATTGATGTTCAGGTCGGTGATGTGGTTCGGCAGGGTGATCTGATCGGCAAGATCGGTGAATCCGGTCGTGCGACCGGCCCGCATCTTGATTGGCGGGTCAATGTCGGAGCCGCGCGGGTTGATGCCCAGTTGCTGGTTCCACCCATGGAAGAAGCACAAAAGACGGCAAACGCCAATAACTGACGGGAAAGCAGGATCATGAAAACCCACGGGGCCGTTGCCGCAGGACATTCTGTTACAGCAAGTGCGGCGGCCCGTGTGCTTGAAGAAGGCGGTAACGCCTTTGACGCGGTGATTGCCGCGATGTGGGCGGCCTGTGTGGCGGAACCGGTTCTGGCATCTCTTGGCGGTGGCGGGTTTGTCATGGCTAGGCCCGCCGGTGAAACGCCACGGCTTTATGATTTCTTTGTCGAAACCCCGCTTGAAAAACGATCGCGTGAAAACCTTGAATTTGAAAGCCGCCTTGCGACTTTTGCCGGTGGTGTGACGCAGGAATTTCATGCCGGCTATGGATCGGTTGCGACACCGGGTGTGGTGGCGGGATTGTTTGCCGTTCATGACGATCTGGCCAAACTGCCGATGGCGAACTTGGCCGAGCCGGCGATCGAGGCCGCAAAGGTTGGCGTGAAACTTGATGCGTTTCAGCGCTATGTCATGGGCATTGTCGAGCCGCTTCTGGCGTTTTCGCCAGACAGTCGTCAGGTGTTCGGCAAGGCGGGAAAAACTGATCCGAACAGTTTTGAGTTGCTGGATGCCGGTGTGATCCATCGTCAGCCCGATCTGGCCGATAGTATTGCCTATTTGGTCAAAAGCGGGGCGGACGGGTTTTATCAGGGCGACCTTGGTGCCAAGCTTGCTGCTGAATGTGCTGAACATGGTGGCTACCTGACAGAACAGGACCTTGCCAGCTATCGCGTGCTGGTGCGTGATCCCCTTTTGATAACCGGGCGCAAAGGGCGGTTTGTGTTAAACCCGCCACCGGCTTCTGGCGGGGTTCTGGTCGGGTTTGGTCTGAAGCTTGCGCGGGAAATGGCACTGGGGGCGTTTGGTTCGGAACGCCATCTTGAGGCGATGTCTCGGATCATTCATGCCACCGGCCTTGCCCGTGGGGAGCATGGGGCAAGTCCCGTCATTCTTGGCGATGAACTGTGCGAACGGTATCGTTCGATGATTGGTGAACGCCCGCTTAGTCAACAGGGAACGACCCATATTTCCGTCGTCGATGCGGATGGCAACCTTGCCGCTGCGACCATCTCAAACGGATCGTCATCGGGCCGTGTTGTGCCCGGGACCGGGATCATGATGAACAACATGCTGGGCGAAGCCGATCTTTCACCGGACGGTTTTCATAACTGGCCATGTGGGGTTCGGATGACCTCGATGATGACGCCAGCGCTTTATCTTGGCGAAGACGGGGCGTCGGTTGCGCTTGGTTCGGGGGGGTCAAACCGGATCCGCTCGACCATGTTGCAGGTGTTGCTCAATATCGATGCCTTTGACATGACCCTGCACGGGGCGATTTCTGCTCCGCGCATGCATGTCGAGGATGATCTTTTATCGGTTGAGCCCGGATTTGATGGGGCACTGCTTGATGGGCTAAGCCTTGCCAATCAGCATCGCTGGGATTGCGAAGACATGTTCTTTGGCGGGGTGCATGCCGCCAAGGTCAGTGGTGATGGGGATGGTCTTTCGGCGATTGGCGACGGGCGTCGCAATGGCCATCAGCTCATCGTGGGTCAGAGCGGAACGTGACCTATCTAAACCGCTGAACAACGGCAAAGATAAGCGAGAAGATTGCGACCAGAATGATGGCGACAGTGGCGATCAGAAGCGCCTGCTTGGTGCGGAGTTCATAGGCCTGCTTGCGCTCGACATAAACTATGACGTCGCGACGCAGCTGATCCATTTCCGGGGCGACATCAAGGCTGTTGAGATAAAGCTTGGCCCCTGCACGGGCCAGAAGGTCGTTTGTCTTGTTCATTTCACGGGTGAACAGGGCAAAGCGTTCCTCGGTATCGGCCAGATCATCAAGAAGGTTGGCATCATCCTGCCCGGCAGATGCGATGGTGATGGTGGTCCGGGTCAGATCGCGGGCATCAACCTCGACACATTCTGAGAGAGTCTTGCGCGGTTGGTCTGGTGTGCATTCGACTTGTCGGGTGCCGAATTCCTCAAGCGCACGCCTGAGATGCTCCTTGAGTTGCTGGTCCAGCTCGGAAATCCGCAACCGGATATCGCGCGCCGTATCACGAATGGTCGTATCATCTTGATCAAGCGCCATTGTTGGCCACGCAACAAAGAGCGACCCTGCAAGGATAAGGCACATAATGATCAGCAAGCGGCGCAAGAAAGGTGGGCTCCGAAGACGCGGTCGACAGTCGGTGGACCGTCAGTCTGCGTCAACAGGGTTCCTATTCGGTTAATGCGCCAATCAATTCATTTCGGTGCAACTTACTTCGGCCAGCGCCGATGCAGCCAAAGCCATTGTTCCGGTCGTTCGCGGATCCAGGACTCCATTGTGGCATTCACATCGGTCATGATTGCCTGAATATCGTCGTGGCGGTTGCCGGTTTTGGTGACTTCGAGTGCCGGATAGAACGTCACTCGGAAATGCGCGCCGTCAAGACGTTCGGCACGAATGGGGACGATTGGTGCATCATATTTAAGCGCGAACTGCGCCAGTGCCGGTGCGGTCATTGCGTCCCGGCCGAAAAATGGCACCGCAATGCCATCTGTCATCTTCTGGTCGACCAGCATGCAGGCATGGCCGCCATTCTTCAGATAGCGGGTCAGTTTGCGCGCACCATCCGGGCCTTTCTTGACCAGTTGACCGTTGAACATCTTGCGGGCGCGCATGAACAGGTTTTCAACCCATGGATTATCCGGTGCCCGATAGACGCTCATCATATCCATATCAAGGGCTTCGGCGATGCACATCGTTACTTCCCAGTTCCCGATGTGACCGGAAAAGAACAGGCCGGGTTTGTCGTCGGTTTTAGTCGCAAGGCCATTCTCAAGACCGACCACCTCGATCCGGGGACCACCCGGGCGCATCTTGTGCAGATGCGGAATTTCCGCAATCGAACGACCAAGATTGTCCCACATGCCGATGATGATCTGATCGATTTCTTCGGGGGATTTTTCCGGGAAGGCGGCAACCAGATTGTTGCGTGCCTTTTTGGTCTGGCCGACCTTGGGCCCAAGTGTGCGCAAAAGCCAGCCGCCAAAGGCCGATGCCATATCAATCGGCATAAGGGCAAACATCCAATAGGCCAAATATGCCCCAAAGCCCTGTAGTGGGTGAGACAGATATTTTTGGCGCATTTTGTAGAGTTTGCTGTTCTTATCCATTGGCAAGTACTGAGGTCACGATACGGGCAAGCTGATCAGGTGCGTCAAACACCAGACGAATGTCGAGACTGCTTATGCCGTCCCGCTCCGCCATTGGCAAGCGCATCAGGTCTTTTTGCGTGGTCACCAGTGTGGCATCAAGCTTTGTGGCGTCGGTGCGCAAGGTTGTCAGTTCCTCAGACGTGAAGGGATGATGGTCAGGGAAGTCACGGGTTTCGAGGACTTGTGCACCAGTCTGTTTCAGGCTTTCATAGAATTTGGATGGCCGCCCAATACCGGCAAAGGCCAGAACGCGGGCCTGACCGAATTCTGCCGCGTTGGTTGGTTCAATCGTCGCCCTTAACACAGGAACAGAAGCCGGAAGGTGGGTGATGAATTCCGGTGTCTGATAGCCAATCAGGATGATCGCGCGTACCTTTTCCAGACCACTGATCAGGGTTTCGCGCATCGGTCCGGCGGGCATGACGCGGCCATTGCCGATGCCATAGTTGCTGTCAATCACGGCAAAGCTGCAATCCTTGATCAGGGACGGGTTTTGCAAGCCGTCATCAAGAATGATCGCATCAGCACCTGCATCGCGGGCCATTTCCGCGCCCAATGCGCGGTTGCGTGAAATCCAGGCAGGGCCGTGCTGGGCAAGCAGTAGCGGTTCGTCGCCGACCTTGCTTGCGGTATCGGTGTTGGTATCAACCCGCTGCGGCCCTTCAAGGGATCCGCCATAGCCGCGGCTGACGAAATGCGGAGTGCGGCCAAGGTTTGTCAGCAGATCATAAAGCGCAACAGCGGTGGGGGTCTTTCCGGCACCGCCGACGGTGAAATTGCCAACGCAAAAGACAGGGCAGCCGGGATGACGTGGGGTGGTGGTCAGTTTGCGAAAACAGGCACCGGCCCGCCAAGCGGCCGAAAGCGGGCTAAGGAGTTTCGGGATGATACCGTCATGTTGCCAGAATTCCGGATCACGCATGATCCACCTCTTTGATATCCTTTTGCGCCATCAGGGGGCGCAGGGCATCCATGGTGTGATCGAGAACTTCGGCCTTGGAATTTGCATAATCCATTGAGGCCTTGGCGATTTTGCTGGTGGTTTCGGGTTCGCGCAAAAGGGCTGCAACCTGACGGGCAAGGTCATCGGCGTCTGCTGCCGGTCGGCAGGCCCCACAAGCCAGCATTTCACTGCTGATCGCGGCAAAGTTGCTCATATCCGGGCCATGCAGGATCGCACAGTTAAGTCGTGCCGGTTCAAGCGGGTTCTGACCACCACTGGCACAAAGCGTCTTGCCCATGAAGACAATCGGCGCAATGCGGTAAAACAGGCCAAGCTCACCCATGGTATCAGCAAGGTAGACATCGGTGCCCGGCGTGATGTCATGGCCAAGGCTGCGCCGAGATACCTGAAGACCCTGTGCAATCAGGTCTGCTTCAATATCATCGGCCCGATCGGGATGGCGCGGGACGATGATGGTCAAAACACCGTTGTGGTCCTTGGCGAGTTTCTTGTGCACTTCGCCGGCAATATGTTCTTCGCCCTTGAATGTGCTTGATGCCAGCCAGACCGGACGACTGCCGATCTGTTCCTGCAGCTTTGCCAGTTCGATCTCATCTGCGGGCAGTGGCGGAGCGGCAAACTTCAGATTGCCGACAGCCTGCACGGAACCTGCGCCAAGGCTCTCAAAGCGTGCCGTTTCGTCACTACTTTGGGTCAGGATCAGATCAAAGGCAGAGATCACCGGACGAATGAAGGATGGATAGCGGGAATAGCCCTTGAAACTCTTTTCCGAGATACGGCCGTTCAAAAGGGCCAGTTTGACGCCAGCCTTCTTTGCCTTGGTCAGAAGGTTGGGCCAGAAATCGCTTTCAAGCCACAGTGCGACATCAGGTTTCCAGTGATGCAGGAACCTTGCAACACAGACCTGCCGATCAATCGGAACAAACTGGTGAACAACGCCCTTGGGCAGGCGCGCATGCATCATGGTTGCCGATGTCACCGTACCGGTGGTGACCAGAATGGAAGCCGATGGGTAGCGGCGACGAATTTCGTCAATGACCGGCAGGGCCGAAAGGGATTCACCGACACTTGCGCCATGAATCCACACCAGATGGCCTTTCGGGCGGGCGGCACCAGGATGACCAAAGCGTTCGCCAATGCGGCCGGCATCTTCCTTGCCACGGTTCTTGCGGCGGTTGAGATAAAGGTTCACGGCCGGGCCGAGAAGACGGGTGGCTGCGCGATAGGCGTAAAACAGGCTCATGACCCGGTATCCCCCGCCGCCATGGCAGATCGCTTTTGCTTGGGCAATTCATCGGGCGCTGCTGGCGGGATTGGCTCAAGGCCGAGTTTGCTGTCGGTGTCCTGCGTCAGGCGTGTCAGCGCGTCTTCGAGTTCGATCCGCTTGGCTTCAAGACCAGCTTCGTCAAGTTTACGGTCAACAAAAACCGGCGCGCCCCAGTCAAACACACCGCGCGAAAAAGGCAGTGGCAGGACAAAGCGATCCCAGCTTTGAAAGACCTTGCGGCTGGATGCTGAATAGGTCAGCGGGAAGATTGGAACGCCAGCCATGCGGGCTGCCTGAATGACGCCGTCAGAGGCACGCATACGCGGTCCACGCGGGCCATCCGGGGTCATGCCGACAACATCACCTGCCTTAAGCGCCTTGAGGATCTGGCGAAGTGCGGCGGCACCACCTTTGCCAACACCGGTCGATCCGGCGATGGTATCAATTCCGAAATAGGCAACAGTGCGTGAAATAATCTCGCCGTCGCGATGCGATGAAATCAGCATGCGGAACGGATGATCACCACCGACCGAGCGCCAGGTATAGGGCATCATCAAAAGACGCTGATGCCAGAAGGCAACGATGAACGGTTTGCCTTCTGCCAGATATTGCGCGGGCAAATCGCCACCATCAGTGCGCCAACGGCCGGTCAAACGCACAAGACGCACATAGCCAGCCGCAAGCCAGCACATGAAGCTGCGCATTGTGTCGCTTTTTATGATCCGTTTATGCCACTGCACGCCCGATTGTCCCGAAGTTGCCCGGATCAGTTTCCGTTTTCTTCCGAGAATTGCAAGTTATAGAGATGGGCGTAAGCCCCTCCCAGTTCGAGCAATTCTTCGTGTTTGCCCTGTTCGGTCACGCGACCGTTGCTGATCACGCAAATCTTGTCGGCATCAACGATGGTCGACAGACGGTGTGCAATCACAAGCGTGGTGCGCCCCTTCATCAGTTCGGACAACGCGCCCTGAATATGGCGTTCGGATTCCGTATCAAGGGCGGATGTGGCTTCGTCAAGCAACAGGATCGGTGCGTTTTTGAGCATCGCACGCGCAATGGCGATACGCTGACGCTGACCTCCGGAAAGCTTCACGCCATGCTCACCCACAATGGTGTCATAGCCATGTTCAAGCTGGCCGATGAAGTCATGGGCGGCGGCCTGTTTTGCGGCCTGCTCGATCTCCGCATCGGATGCACCGGCCCGGCCATAGGCGATGTTGGCACGTACGGTATCGTCAAACAGGGTGATTTCCTGACTGACGAGGGCGGTAGCCTTGCGCAGGCTTTCAAGCGTCACATTACGGATATCCTGACCATCAATGGTGATCGCACCCTGACTGATGTCATAGAAACGCGGGATCAGGTTCAGGATGGTTGATTTACCAGCCCCTGACGGGCCGACAAGGGCCACGGTTTCACCCGCCTTGATATCGAGATCAATCTCGCGGAGTGCGGTGATTTCAGGGTTGTAGGAAAAGGCAACGTTCTTGAAGTTGATGTTGCCACCCGAAACCACAAGGTCCTTCGCATCCGGGGCGTCCTTGATTTCAGGTTCGATATCCAGAACCGTAAAGACACGCTGGGACGCGGCAAGACCCTGCTGCAAGGTGATGTTGATATTTGCCAGACGCTTGACCGGCTCATAGGCCAGAAGAAGGGCGGTGATAAAGGCAAAGAAGCTGCCCGGGTCACTCGCACCATCGATCACACGGCTGCCGCCATAAATGATGATTGCGGTAATCGCCGCACCACCAAGCGTTTCCATGATGGGGGACGACCGTGCGCTGACGGTCGATGCCTTGAAGCTCAGTTTGAAGACGGTTTCAACCAGCTTGCCCATGCGCGAACATTCATAGGGCTCCATACCATAGGCTTTCACGTGGCGAATGCCCTGGAAGGTTTGCTCAAGCAATGTGGCGAATTCGCCGATCTGTTGCTGGGTATTTGCCGACACCTTGCGCATGCGTTTACCAAGGCGCGCAATCGGATAGATCGCAGCGGGGAATACGGTAAATGCGATGATCGCAAGCAGCCAGTCCTTGTAGAACATCACACCAATCAGAACCGTGGCGGTCAGCAAGTCCTTGCCAAACCCGGTCAGCGAGTTTGAAACGGCTGCGCGCATTGCGGTGATATCATTGGTGAAACGCGTGATCAGCTTGCCGGTATTGGTGCTGTGGAAGAAGCCGATATCAAGCCGAATGACATGTTCATAAAGGCTGTTTTGCAGATCGGCCAGAATACGCCCGCCGACATAGCTCATCAGAACTGTCTGGCCATAGTTGGCAAAGCCCTTGAGTGCGAAGGATCCAAGAACAGCCGCCCCGACCGGCACAAGCATGTTTTCCTGCTTGCTGATGAAAACATCATTGATGATCGGATCCATCAAAAGCGCATAAAGGCCGGTCGCACCGGCCATCGCCGCCATACACAGAAGGGCAAGAAGGATCTTGCCGAAATAGGGTGCCACAGCATCCTGAACGATGCGTTTGACCAGCGGCCATGTGCCCCAATGTTCTGCGGTATGGTCGAGGGAATTCTTGGGCAATAATCTGTTCCTGATCTTCGAAGCCATTTCCACGTTGTATCAACGTGATACTATCTCTATGGATATGGCTGCAAAATATGATTTAAGTGCACGCGCTGTTGCTATCATGACCGGCCATAGGCGGCAAGCCGCAGCGCGCGTATTCGGGACACAAAATCGACTGTGCGTGCGGTGACCGCGCAGCGACATATAAGACAAATAAATGAACGAGCAACTCCACGCACTTGTCGAACATACCCTTGCCCAGGGCGTGGGTGCACGCGTTTTCCCGCTGCGCTGGGAGAACCGGCGCATCTGGGTCAAGCAATCGGTCCCGGCAAAGCACAAGGTCTGGCATCGTGTTCAACGCTTTGCCGCCAACATTACCGGCATTCCATTGCTGCGCCCGACTGTATCGCCGGGTGGGCAGGAAGGACTTGAGACCGAGGCAGCAACCTTGCGCAAGCTCACCACCCTTGGCGTGCTTGTGCCCGATCTGATTGATGTTGGCGAAAACTGGATTGCGATTGGCGATAATGGACGCATCTTGCAAAGCTGCATCGATGATGACGTGCAAAAGGGTGATGATGACGCCATTCGTGCCCATGTTGTCGCGGCGGGTACAGCACTCGCACGTTTGCACGGCGAAGGCATCGCACATGGCGCGCCGTTGTTGCGCAACATGACCCTGCGTGAAGATGGCCAGATCGGTTTTATCGATTTTGAAGAAGATCCGAACGCCCGCATGCCGCTGATTGACGCGCAGGCGCGTGATGTTTTGCTGTTTGTCTTTTCCATCCAGCGCGAATTCAAAAAACGCCCCGAACTGCTGCGTGCCGGCTGGCAGGCCTATGTGCAGGCCGCTGGTGAAGAGGCCCGGCAACTGGTGCCGCTGCGCAAGGTGATCCGGCTCTTGCGTCCGGTCTACCTGATACTTCGCCCGTTCCGGCGTTGGCTGGGTACGGATGCGCTTAACGGTCTTTGGGCCTACCGCACCTTGCGTAAAAGTCTTTATCGGTAGCCAAGTAGCCTATTGGGCTGGTTGCCCAATAGGTGCCTTGCCTGCGGTGGTGTCCGCATCATGATCCGGGGCAGCTGCCGCTGACGTTGCCGGACTGGCGTTTGCCGCGTCATCCAGTGAGATCCGGATGGCCTCAACCCCGTCAAACCCGCCGGAAAATGGTGCGAGATTGTGCAGGAACTGGTTGGCGGAGTTGCGCCAGCTATATTGTTCGGCCAGCGCTCGGGCATCTTCGCTTTTAAGACCCAGCGCGGCCAGAGCTGCTTCACGCAAGTCCGCGTCAATTGCACCGGCCTTGGTGCCACGCACGATGTCCGCGGGACCCTGAACCGGGAAGACGGCGACCGGGGTGCCCGATGCCAGTGCCTCAAGGATCACAAGGCCAAATGTGTCGGTCTTGCTTGGGAACACAAAGACGTCTGCCGAGGCAAAAGCGGAGGCAAGTTCCTCGCCAACCTTTTTACCCAGAAACTGCGCGTTGGGATATTTGCCCTTAAGCTCGGCCAGTTGCGGGCCATCGCCAACTACGAACTTTGTGCCGGGCAGGTCAAGATCAAGGAAATGGCCGATATTCTTTTCCACCGCCACACGGCCAACAAACAGCCAGTGCGGTTTCGGGAAATCGCCAAAGCTGGCCTTTGGCCGAGGGCGGAACAGATCAAGATCCACACCGCGCGACCAGATATGAAGGTTCGGGAAACCCCAGCCCGCCAGTTCTTGACGCAGGGTTTCGGTCGCCACCATCACCGATTGCGACTTGCCGTGGAAATGCTTCATGCCGCGATACAGGATCGAAAGCGGCAAACGCCAGCGGGCATGAATATATTCCGGGAAGCGCGTGTGATAGGCGGTTGAAAACGGAATGTTGTTTTTCAGGCAATAGGCACGGGCGGCCTGACCCAGCGGGCCTTCGGTTGATATGTGAATGGCAACCGGATGAAGGGCCTCGATCATCTTGGCCATTTTGCGTTTGGCAAACAGGGCCAGCCGGATTTCCGGATAGGTCGGGCAGGGGATGGTCTTGAACTGATCGGGCGAGATGACATGGACATCATGCCCCATCTCGCCCAGCTCGCCGCGTACGGTTTCAAGGGTACGGACAACACCGTTGACCTGCGGATACCAGGCATCGGTTACGATCAGTATTTTCATGCAGTCTTTCCAATCGGTGCATCATTGCCCTTTTTCGAAGAACCCGATGCAGAGTTGCCCGCGCTGTGGGCGGTACGGAACATGGAAATCAGTTTGCCAAGGCCAAGCGACGGTGCGCCAACGGCATCGTGGCCGGGGCTTGAATGGCTCATCGCCATCTGGCGCATTTCAGCCCAGTGCAGCAGTTCAAGCTTGCCATCCTTGTCTTCAACAAGAGCCGTGCAGCTTTCGACCCAGTCACCGTCATTGCAATACAGGACATTGCCGATCTCGCGTTTCTCCGCGTGATGGATATGCCCGCAGACAACACCATCCACCTTGCGTTTGGCAGCTTCGTGGGCGACGGCATTTTCGAAATTGCAGATGAACTGAACCGCGTTCTTGACCCGGTTCTTGAGATAGGCCGAAAGCGACCAGTACCCGTATCCGAGACGTCGGCGAATGCCGTTGAAATAGCGGTTAAGTGCGATGGCCAGATTGTAGGCCGTGTCACCAAGGTAAGCCAGCCACTTGGCATATTTGACGACCCCGTCAAATTCATCGCCGTGAATGACCAGAAGGCGCTTGCCATCGGCGGTGACGTGGATATCGTTCATTTTAACGTCGACATGGCCAAAGGTCATATCGACAAATTCGCGGGCGAATTCATCATGGTTTCCGGGGACGAAGATGACTTTGGCGCCATTCTTTGCCTTTTCCATGATTGTCGTGATTACGGCATGGTGGCTTTCCGGCCAGTACCAGCTTTTCTTGAGGCGCCAGCCGTCAATGATATCACCTACCAGATAATAGGTGTCTGCCGTTACTTCATTGAGGAAATCCAATAGAAGGTCTGCCTGACATCCACGTGTCCCCAGATGGACGTCCGAAATCCAGACCGTGCGGTAATGCGGTTGCAGCGTCATCGCTGTCATTG
>NZ_PAQR01000064.1 GCF_002709775.1 Thalassospira sp. | reverse complement strand
TAGTGATCGAGCGCAACGGCACCGGTTGCCGCAAGGAAGACCGCACCAAACAGAAGTGTGTTTTTCTCGCTCATTTCCGGAAACCATCCATTCCAAAGATCGGACGCAGCGCAATGCCAACCCAGCTACCGGCAAAGGCCAGCGCAAACCACAACCAGCCATGCACGCTGCCCGAAGCGATCCCGCTAAAGAACGCACCGATATTGCAGCCAAAGGCCAGACGCGCACCATAGCCCATCAAAAGACCGCCGATTGCCGCCGCCAGAAGGGATGCGACCGGAACGGAAACCTTTGGCGCGAATTTGCCCGCAAGGGCGGCAGCAAAGGCAGCCCCGATCACGATGCCGAAATTCATCACCGAGGTATTGTCTTGCAAGACGGAGTTACCGAGCGCACGCGCAGGCCCACCCCAGTTCCAGAATTCCCAGGTTTCAACCGGAATACCAATCACCTGCGCGATCTTTGCGCCCCACAGGCCAAAGCCAAAGGTGATCGACCACGGATGCCCGGCAATAAGAAGCGTCGCAACATTCAAGCCCGCCAGAAGCAAGCCGGTCCAGACCAGCGGCCACGGACCATGGAAAAACCGCGCAAGGCCTTCGCGCGGGGCAGTTGAAACGACTTCAAGACCACCATGGGCACGCTTTTCAACGAACACGGTCAGAAGCGCCACCAGCGCCAAACCGCCAAAGGTCACGGCAAGGCCACCGCCAATACCAAATTCACGGCCAAGGCTCATTGGCGGCAGGGATGGCAGTTCCAACCACATCGGCAGATGGGCTGTGCCGATCACCGCACCAATAATAAAGAAAACGAGCGTAAGCAGCATGCGCGCACTGCCACCGCCTACGGTGAACAGCGTGCCAGAACCACACCCACCGCCAAGCTGCATGCCAAGACCAAACAGAAACGCCCCGATCAGAACCGACATCCCGACCGGCGCCACCGCCCCGACAACAGATCCGCCGAGCGGACTACCAAGCGAGAGCATCGGGATAAAGGCCGCCGCCGCAACCGCAATCATCAGAAGCTGCGCGCGCAGGGCACGGCCACGCTTTTCAACGGAAAACCGCCGCCAGTCGCCGGTGAACCCAAAGGACGCATGATAAAGCGCAATGCCCAGCAACCCGCCAAGGCCATACAGAACAGCCTGCTTAAGGTCGACGGCCTGTGAAATTGCGATACCGACAATGACAAACAGGACGGCGGTGATGGCAGCCGGGCCCTTGTCAAAGGTAAAACCCGGATTTCCCGGATTAGCTTTTAGGGTCGTTTCAGACATGGTGAGGCTCAATAACTGAAATCAGATACTTAAATGAAAACGGAACCGGGTGACCGGTTCCGTCCAAAATGTTCGAAGCTGTCAGGAGCCGATCAGGAACCCGGGGTTTCCGGGATCACCATTTCACGGTTCGGGTCAGCTGCCCATTCGGTCAGGGAACCATCATACATGGCTGTGTTCTTGTTGCCCATCACTTCGGAAAGACCGAACCATGCAACCGATGCCCAGTGGCCGGTATTGCAATAGGTGATTTCCTTGGCATCAGAAGAAACGCCGGCATCAGCAACAAGACCCTCGATCACGTCAGCAGCAACAAAGGCGCCATCCTGATCGCTATAGAATTTCGACTGCGGGATGTTTTTCGCACCCGGAACGGCACCCGGACGCGCAACCACGCCGCTTTTGGCCTGACCGGTGAACTGTGCAACCGGGCGGGCATCAACAAGCTCGATGCCTTCGGCGCGTGCCTTGGCAACATCATCGGCAGTTGCCAGAAGTTCAGGACGGAAATCGGCATTGAACGCAACAGCACTCGGTGCGACCGGATCGGTCGAAACTTCCTTGCCAGCAGCAAGCCAAGCGCGCTGACCACCATCAAGGATGGTAACGGCGTCATGGCCAAGAACCTTGAAGGTCCAGTAGACACGGGTCGCAGAACCGAAGTCCGAGCTGTTTACACCAGCCGGCACCACAACAACCTGTTTGTCATTGTCGATGCCAAGCGCACCGATGCGCTGGGAAATCACATCAACCGGCGGCAGCATGCCAACCACGTCATTGACCTTTGCGCGCCAGCCGAACTTGCCATAAGGCGCATAAACCGCACCCGGAATGTGGCCAGCCTCATACGGGCTGCCTTCCTTGGTCAGCGAACGAATATCGACAACGACCAGCGACGGGTTATCAAGATTTTCCGAAACCCAGTTGGCATCGACCAGCGGCTGTTCGGTCAGGCGTTCCGCCTGCGCAGCACTGCCGGCAAAGGCAAAAGTGACTGCCGCAACGGCAGAAAGGATAAGGGAACGCATGGGACTGTCTCCAATGATCAATTCATCATGATTTTGTGCATTATACCTAATTGAACAGAAATAAATGTCAATAGATTCATTAATACACTATTTTTATGTTCTATATGATCATGAAGCAGTTCATTTCGGGCTATGTATCTCGAAAAAAATGATTTTCAGGGACGGAGATTATTCAGATAGCGGGCAAATTCGCGCGCAAATGAATCCTGGGTTTCCAGATTGCGCAAGGCTGGCGGACGTGTCAGGAACCCGTGCAAGGTGGCGATGACGAATTCGGCGACGGCGGAGGGTTCGATATCGGTGCGCACGGTTTTATTAAATTGCGCCTTGCCGATATGCGAAGCCAACCCGCGCCGCCAATAGCGATAGACACCATCAATACGCTTGCGCAGGTTTTCATCAAGCTCACCCGCCCCTGATGCCAAACGCGCAAGCGGGCAGCCGCCCGCCAGCAGGTCCGGGGCGTTTTCCCCACCCAGACGATCGACCTGCCCCATCAAAACCGGCAGAATGTCATCTGCCCCATCAAGATCATCAAGCCAGACTTCGTCAACATAGCCCGGCAGGCATTCCTCGATCACGGCATTGACCAGCTTGGCCTTGCCCGAAAAGTGATGATAAAGCGCACCCTTCGTACAGCCGCTTTGCTCAAGAATATTACTGATGGAAGCCCCGCCAAATCCGGCACGCCTGATTTCACCAAAGGCGGCGTCGAGAAGTTTCTGGCGGGTAGCGTCAGGATTGCGGACCCGTTTGGGGACCAGTGCGGTTTCGGACGCGGCATCAAGCGAACCATCAAACTCCATGCTTTCACCGACTTCCAGAACGTCATCGTCATGATTTTCATCAGGACGTGAAATACGCGCAAGGGCGGCAGAGAAGCTGAAAGGTTCTTTTGACATTGAGCCGTTCTGTTTTTGATTTGAACCGGACGTAAATATCAGGTTCCACTGTTTTTTTCGTGACGTCAATAATACTGCAGTTCAATCGAAACCTCTGTATAGGGGGCTTGATCATGCAGCCCTTGCAATTCAGATCAAAGCGTACTCTATTGTTCGCCCATGCCCTTTCGGGCACGCCTCAAATATCTGTTGGATCGTAGATGCAGCTTGATTCCATCGCCTTCGTTGCAGCCGAAACCAAGATCGCACAGGATGCGATGTACCGGCTAAAACACAGATACGGCCATATCGCGCCAGACAAGGCCGATGTGATTGTGGCCCTTGGCGGCGACGGGTTCATGTTGGAAACCCTGCACCGCTATATGGGGCGCAAGGTGCCGATCTATGGCATGAACCGGGGCACGGTCGGCTTCCTGATGAATGAATTCCGGGAAATGAACCTGACCGACCGGATTGCCGAGGCCCAGACCGTCGAACTTCATCCGCTTCAGATGGAAGCCCACACCGTTTCGGGCGAAAGCCTGTGTGCGCTTGCCATCAACGAAGTGTCGCTTTTGCGTGAAACCCGTCAAGCGGCAAAGCTTCGCATCAAGGTCGATGGCGTTGAACGTCTGGCCGAACTTGTTTGTGATGGTGCGCTTGTTTGCACACCTGCGGGCAGCACGGCCTATAACCTGTCGGCCCATGGTCCGATCCTGCCGATGGGAAGCGGGCTGTTAGCGCTAACACCGATCAGCCCGTTTCGTCCGCGCCGCTGGCGCGGCGCACTTTTGCCCCATGGCGCAGAAGTCGTTTTCCAGATCGAGAACCCCGAAAAGCGCCCGGTTTCGGCCGTGGCCGACTATACCGAGGTTCGCGATGTCTCCAGCGTGAAAATCCGCGAAGATCGCAGCATGAAAATCAAGCTGCTGTTTGATCCGGAACACAATCTTGAAGAACGTATCCTCAAGGAACAATTCGTCGAATGACCACCACCGCTCTTGCCCCGTCCAAAGATACCATTGAATGGTGCCGCAAACTGATCCGCCACCAATCCGTCAGCATGACGCCAAATCTGGCGCTGATTGACGAGGTGAAGGCATTTCTTGACGGGTTGGGTTATGACACGCTGGTGGTCCGCGATCCGACGGATACCAAGGCCAACCTTTATGCCACCATTGGCCCGAAGGTGGATGGCGGTGTGATCCTGTCAGGCCATAGCGACGTGGTCCCGACCGAAGGCCAGAACTGGGCATCGGACCCGTACGAAATTGATATCCGCGACGACAGGATGTTTGGTCGTGGTGCGTGTGACATGAAGGGTTTTCTGGCCTGCCTGCTGGCCAAGGCGGAAACGTTCAAGAACGCCAATCTGCGCGTCCCGATCCACTTGGCCTTTACCTATGACGAAGAAGTTGGCTGCCTTGGTGTGCCAAGCCTGGTTGAGGCGATCAACAATCTGCCGCACAAACCGGCCATGTGCATTGTCGGTGAACCGACCGAGATGAAGGTCATCACCCAGCACAAGGGCAAGTTTTCCGCCCGTGCGCATTTCACCGGCCGTTCGGGCCATTCCTCCCTTCCGGCCGAAGGTGTCAATGCCGTCGAATTTGCATCGGAATTCGTTGTCTATTTGCGCAAGCTTGGCCGCAAATGCCGCGAAGAAGGCCCGCATGATGATGAATTCGTACCAAACCACACCACCTTCCATACCGGCGTGATCAAGGGCGGTACGCAGCTCAACATCATTCCGCAGAACTGCTTTGTCGATTTTGAATTCCGCAATCTGCCCAATGATGACCGCGAGGCATTGAAGGCGCAGATTTACGATTATATCGAAAACACCCTGCAGCCCGAAATGCGCGTGATCTATGACGATGTCGGCATTGAGGTTGAAGTCATTTCCGACATGCCGGGCCTTGCCACCGGCGATGACGAAGAAGTCACCAAACTCGTCATGGCACTGACGGGGGCCAACACCACCGGCAAGGTCAGCTTCGGGACAGAAGCCGGTGCGTTCTCGGCCCTTGGCGATATCCCGACGGTGGTCTGTGGCCCGGGCAATATCGAACAGGCCCACAAACCTGACGAGTTCATCGAACTGGATCAGCTGGGGCGCTGTGAAGTGTTCCTCGACAAGCTGCTGGCTGTCCTGGTCAAGTAACGCAACAAAGACAGCCGGGTTAATGAAACTCGGCCGCCATGTGCTGCAACTCATCCCAAAGGCTGCCGGCAAAGCTGCGCAGAACAATCAGCTCGAAACTGTCATCCTCGATGCGGGTGATCATTGCACCGATATGCCCGATCTGCGTCATGGCCGACTGACCGATGGCATATTGATCAGCAGACAAATCGACCATGGTGCCCTTGGCCAGAACCGTGCGCGATGACGTTCCGGACAACACGATCCGCAAGCGCCCGTGGGTCTGATCCACCAGTGCGAATTGTCCGGAAAGCGCCGCCTGAATCTCCGCCAGCCTGCCATCGGAAACATCAACGCTTCCAACCCAGAACCACTGACCGGGGGACGCTTTCCGCACATCGCCGCCAAGCTCCGGGGCGATCTTTGCAATCGCCTGTTTCAGGGCTTCTTCATCGGTTTTGGCATCACCCAGCACATGAAAAACAAACCCGTCCTTGACCGGAACAAGATTGATCGAGGCACCTGCGCCCGACGCATCAGGGTGCGGGAATGCGCAACGGTTGTTTAATGGATAATCACGCATGGAGCTTCTCATTTTCCGGATCAACAAAGGCAGGATCGCACAAGATGCCGGTTACCGTCGTTCCGGCCAGGCCATTCCAGATAACAACTTCTTCACCATGGCGGCTGGGGCCATTTTTCACCAGCGCCAAACCAATCGCGTGCCCCAATGTCGGCGAATGACACATCGAGGTGACATAACCCTGATCATTGGCAAGACTGACGGCATCACCGGGGTTGAGGATATGCGATCCAGTAGCGAACTTGTCAGATGCTGATTTCGGCTTGATGCCGACAAGGCTCGGACGGTTTGGATCGACCAGCCCTTCGCGCAGGTTCATGACACGACCGATGAAGTCATCCTTCTTGGCCGAGACCATCTTGCCCATGCCAAGGTCCGCCGGTGTGACGGTGCCATTGATTTCGGCGTGGGTGACATGGCCTTTTTCAATCCTCATGACACCAAGTGCTTCGGTGCCATAGGGCGCGATGCCGAATTCTTCGCCAGCCGTCATAATTGCATCGGCAACGCTGTCGCCATATCCGGCAGGCACTGCGATTTCATAGGCCAACTCGCCAGAGAACGAAATCCGGAACAACCGCCCCTTAAGCCGCCCGCCAAACATCGAGACTTCGCGCGCGGCCAGGAACGGGAATGCCTCGTTCGAGAGATCCTCGTCAATAATCTTGCTCAGCACATCACGCGACTTCGGCCCGGCAATCGCCATTTGCGCCCATTGATCAGTTGCCGATGCCAGACGAACATCAAGCTCCGGCCACAGCACCTGCGCACAGAATTCAAGATGGGTCAGAACGCCAGCTGCCAGCGCGGTTGTCGTCGTCATGAAGTAATGATTTTCGCCAAGACAGCTTGTCGTGCCGTCATCATACACAAAGCCATCCTCGCGCAGCATAATGCCATAGCGCGCTTTGCCGATTGGCAGCTTAAGAAAGGCATTGCAATAAACACGGTTTAGGAACTCTGCCGCATCGGCGCCAAAAATCTCGACCTTGCCAAGGGTCGAAACATCACAGATGCCGACCTTGGTCCGGACCGTGTTGACTTCGCGATCAACGCTATCGCGCCAGAAGGTCTCGCCGTTTTTCGGGAACCAGCTTGAGCGATACCAAAGCCCGGTTTCAACGAACTTGGCCCCATTGCGTTCTGCCCAGCCATGCAGCGGTGATTTGCGCACCGGCTGGAACTCCATGCCCTTGGACGCGCCGACAAGCGCGCCAAACGACACCGGCGTATAGAACGGGCGGAAAGTCGTGGTGCCGATTTCGCCCGGCGAGGCACCCTTGTTCTCGGCCAGAATACCAATGGCGTTTACGTTCGATGTCTTGCCCTGATCGGTTGCCATGCCGTTGGTGGTATAGCGCTTGGCAAGCTCGACATGGTCATAGCCCTCCCGCATGGCGAGCGTGATGTCAGATACCGCGACATCATTCTGGAAATCAACAAACGCCTTGCCCTTGGTCGAGGAGACAGACCAGACCGGCTGGACATGATCAACTGTTGCGTCGCCCTGCGTCACACCCGGAAGCGTTGCCGCCTCACCCATCACACCAAGCTCGGCCAACGCCTTGACGGCCGCAGCACCACCAGCAGCAAAGCAATCGACAATACCGATCTTCCCGGCAACCGCCCCGCAAGGCGTCATGCCATCTGTGTTTTCTGGCGGCATGAAACCAACATGTTCATCCGACCAGACGGGCTTTCCACCGCGATGGCAGGCGAGATGGACAATCGGGCTATAGCCGCCTGATACCCCAAGCGCATCAACCGCAATGACTTCATCACGGCCGTCATCATGACGCACCGTGATCGATTTGATCGCCTTGCGACCAGCGGTATCGCGCACCATCGCCCCGGCGATCATGCGCGCCTTGCCCTCATAACGAATGTTCGGGCAAGTGCGCGGGTCGATAATCGCGGCGACATCAATCCCGCGTGCCTCAAGATCCATCGCCGTCTGATAGGCCTGATTGTTATTGGCAAACAGCGCCACGCGTTTGCCCGGCGCCACACCATAGGCATTAAGGTAGGTGCGCATGGCACCTGCCATCATCACACCCGGGCGATCATTACCGCCAAAGACAATCGGACGTTCTTCTGCGCCGGTTGCCAGCACCACCTGGCGCGCAACAATGCGCCACAAGCGTTCCATCGCACGATGCGGATTGATCTCGCCTTCGGGCAGATGTTTTTGCACACGCTCGACCGCGGCAAAGACCTGATCGTCATAAGCTGCAAAAACGGTGGTGCGTTTCTTGATCTCGACATTAGGCAGCGCATGCAATTCACCAACGATATCGGCAAGCACAGCATCGGCCGGCTTGCCGCCAATCGGGCTTCCTTCGGCAAGCAAGCCACCGCCCAGTTGCGCGCCTTCATCGGCAATGATCACTCGTGCGCCCGCCCGCCCGGCGGTTAAGGCTGCCGCCAAACCAGCCGGCCCTGCCCCGATCACCAGAAGATCACAATGCGCCCAGCATTTTTCGTAATAACCGGGATCGGGATCATAGCTTGCCCGACCAAGGCCCGCGGCCTTGCGGATCAGCGGTTCATAGAACTTTTCCCAAAAGGCCGCCGGCCACATGAATGTCTTGTAATAGAACCCGGCACCAAGAAGCGGTCCCAACAATCCATTGGCCGCCCCGATATCAAATTTGACATTCGGCCAGCAGTTCTGTGACCTGGCTTCAAGCCCGTCAAACAGTTCGGCCATGGTGGCCCGGGTATTGGGATCACGCCGCCCGTCCCGCCCGATGGTCAAAAGGGCATTGGGCTCAGCCGCACCAGCAGTCAGGATGCCGCGCGGACGGTGATATTTGAAACTGCGCCCGACCAGCTGCCGGCCATTGGCCAGAAGGGCGGATGCCACCGTATCCCCGCCAAAGCCACTAAGGGCTTCGCCATTAAAGCTGAAGCGGCGCACATCATTGCGATCAATCAGCGTACCGCCATCAATCCGGAAACTGGTCATGCCGCCCCCCCTGTTTTGAGGGTACTGGCGTCAACCACCTCGGACGTTTCATGGGTCAGGGTATTGCGGGTTAAAACCAGCCAGCGACGACAGCCGCCGGAATGGTGCCAGTATTCGCGATGCTCGCCGCGCGGATTATCGCGCAGGTAAACATGATCAAACCAAACGGCCTCCTCTGCACCAGCGTCTGGGCGCGGGGTGGCGACTTCGCCGCGAACCGTGAATTCCTCTTTCGGGCGCAGACCACAATGAGGACATTTGACAAGACTACTCATTTCCAAATTTCCTCAATGCAGGTTGGCTTGGGCGCCAACGCCCTTTTCA
The DNA here is from genome assembly GCF_002709775.1 of Thalassospira sp. GTDB lineage: Bacteria > Pseudomonadota > Alphaproteobacteria > Rhodospirillales > Thalassospiraceae > Thalassospira. Next base: position 77,154 of record NZ_PAQR01000064.1, on the reverse strand, counting down.
TCCAGAAGATAACCGCGCGCAAAACGGTCCATGCGAAACGCGGTTGCTGTTTCATGTGGCGTGTCGGTCGCGAGCAAATGCGCAAAGCAGTAACCCGATGCCGGGGTCGCCTTGAACCCGCCATAGCACCAGCCGCCATTGAAATAGAGGTTCGACAGATGAGTGCGATCCATGATCGGCGATCCATCCATGCTCATATCCATGATCCCGCCCCAGCTGCGCAAGATGCGCACCCGCGACAATGCCGGGATCATCGCCATGCCAGCCTCGGCCACATGTTCAACATTGGCAAGGTTGCCGCGCTGGGCGTAGGAGTTATAGCCTTCGATATCCCCGCCAAACACCAACCCGCCCTTGTCCGATTGCGACACATAAAAGTGCCCCGCGCCAAAAGTCACGACCGTATCGACAAACGGCTTCAACCCTTCGGAGACAAAAGCCTGCAAAGCATGGCTTTCAATCGGCAGGCGCATATCGATCATTTTCGCGACATGGCTTGAACTACCCGCCACTGCCATGGCGAGCTTGTTGCACTTGATCGCACCGCGCGTGGTTTGAACCCCGGTGATCTGATCACCATCGCGGTCAATGCCCGTGACTTCGCAATTCTGAATGATATCAACACCATTCTGATCGGCCCCGCGGGCAAAGCCCCAGGCGACCGCATCATGGCGTACCGTGCCGCCGCGGGCCTGCATCAGGCCGCCCATGATCGGGAAGCGGGCATTTTCATAGTCCAGAAACGGCAGCTTTTCCCGCAGTTGATCGCGATTAAGAAGTTCCGCATCCACCCCATGCAGACGCATGGCATTGCCGCGACGAGTATAGGCATCGCGCTGGGCATCGGAATGAAACAGATTGATCACGCCGCGCTGGGAGACCATGGCGTTGAAATTGAAATCCTGCTCAAGGCCTTCCCACAGCTTCATCGAAAATTCGTAGAACGGGTTGTTGCCTTCCAGCAGGTAGTTGGATCGAATGATCGTCGTGTTGCGCCCGATATTACCGGATCCGAGATAGCCCTTCTCAAGCACGGCGACATTGCGCACGCCATACACTTTTGACAGGTAATAAGCGGTTGCCAATCCATGCCCGCCGCCACCGACGATGATCACATCATAATGGGGTTTCGGGTCCGGATTGCGCCATGCCGGCTTCCAGTTCTTGTTCTTGGAAAACGCATTGCCAAGCAATGACAGGGCTGAATAACGCATCATCGATCTTTCGCTGTTGCCCAAAGCGGGTATCACCAATCTTGACAGAGGCGCAAATTACAGCTTGTCTATTAAAGACATCGAATAACACAAATGCGACATCTGATTATAATTGTCGCGCATCGCAGGGCATTGGCCATCATGACATCAGAAACCCAATCAGCGGCCTCATCCGCCCCGCGCGCCGGGCAGATCGGCAGTAAACCGGTTCCGGCAACGCAGAATATCGGCTTCATGCTGCTGCCTGACTTTGCCTTGATGTCCTATGCCTCGGCGATTGAGCCGCTGCGTGCGGCCAACCTTCTGGCCGGGCAGCCGATCTACAAGGTTCTGAATTATTCGGCGACCGGTGGAAATGTCCTGTCCTCGTCCGGGACCATGGTGCCGACCACCCCGCTTGCGCAGGCGCCAACCAACCTGCATACCCTGTTTGTCTGCGCCGGGGGCCATCCATCGCAATGGCAGGCACCGGGTATGCTCGGCAATTTGCGCAAACTGGCCCGCTGGGGTGTGCGTATGGGGGGCATTTCAAGCGGGGCTTATGTTCTGGCCGCCGCTGGCCTTTTGGGACAGCGGCAATTCACCATTCACTGGGAACATGCCCCGGCCCTGATCGAAGCGTTTCCCGATCTGGAACCCAAACGTGCGCGCTTTGTTATCGACGGCGATCGCATTACCTGTGGCGGCGGTGTCGCCCCGCTTGACATGATGCATGCCATGATTGCCGAAAACCTTGGGTCGGATTTTGCCACAAGGGTATCGGACTGGTATCTGCACACCCAGGTCGGACAATCGGGCGGACCGCAGCGCGCATCGCTTGCCGAACGCTATAACCTGCATCATCCGGCATTGCTCCGGGTTCTTGAAAAGATGGAAACCACCATCGAAGATCCGAAAACCCGCGATGAAATGGCCCGCTTCGCACGGCTTTCGACCCGCCAGCTTGATCGCCTGTTTGATCAGCATCTGGGCAAATCGTTTCTGGAAACCTATCGGCAGGTACGGCTTGAACATGCGCGCAAGCTTCTGACGCAAAGTGCCCTGACCATTTCCGAGATCGCCTTTGCCACCGGCTTTTCCAACAGCAGCCATTTTTCGCGTAGCTACAAAACCGTCTACGGTGTGAAGCCAAGCGCGGCACGCGGCATCTGACGCCGCCCCAAATCCCCGGAACCTATCCAACCGAGGGATGCATATCCCAGCGCGAGAAATCGACAGAATCGGCACAACTCCGCGAATCTGCATAATTGATATGCAGTGATTTTCAGCGTCTATTTTTTATTCAAAATATCGCGCATTTGAATTTGTAATTTTCTAAACTTCTGTTTTTGTTATGTTTTTTGCGTCGCACAATAAAAAACACATTAGAACTTGTTCACTATAGGGAATTGATTTTTAATAAAAGGAATGTCCATCGGGGGGCATTATGTGATGGAGAGACTAAAATGGAACAATCCGTACCAGAGTTGATGGCAAGGCTGGACAGCCTTGAAGCATCGCTCAGCATGGCAACGACCATCAATTCCGAAGTATTCTATTGGTGGTGTACTGCACTGATGCTTGCAATTCATGCTGGCTTCCTTGCGTACGAAATGGGTGCATCGCGTGCAAAGAACGCGCTGGCATCCGGCATGAAAAACCTGATCGCTTTCGCATTCCTGATCCCGGCCTTCTATTATATCGGCTGGTGGATCTATCTTGCGTTCCCGACCGGCTTCACCATTTCCGACGGTTCCGAGGCAGGCCTGCCCTGGAGCGAATATATGGGTCCGAACCTGACCGATAACGCGTCGGGTATCTTCTATGCGGCCTTCACGCTGTTCGCAGCAACCACCGCCTCGATCATGTCGGGCTCGGTGATCGAACGTATCCGTATTTCCGGCTTCACCATCCTCGCCCTTTTCCTGGGTGCGGTTGTCTGGGTCTTTGGCGCATCCTGGGGCTGGCACCCGGATGGCTGGCTCACCACCGAGTGGGGCTTGCATGACGTTGGTGCGGCGGGTGCCGTTCACACCATTGCTGGTTTCTTCACCCTTGGTGTTCTGATCAACCTTGGCCCGCGTATCGGTCGCTTTAATGCCGATGGTACGGTCAACAACATCGACGGTCACAACATGCCGATGTCGCTGATTGGCCTGATGCTTATCGTTATGGGCTTCTTCGGCTTCCTTGGCGGCTGCATCATCTATACCGGCGACACCTGGATGACCATTTACAACACCCCGGCAACCCTGTCGGCATTCGCATTCAACACCCTGATGGGCGTTGCAGGCGGCATGATCGGTGCGTATCTGGTTACCCGTGATCCGTTCTGGATGATGTCCGGCGCCCTGATCGGTGTGATCTCTTCTGCTCCGGCACTTGACCTGTACTATCCGGGTCTTGCCTTCCTGATCAGCTTCGGCGGCGGTTGCGTCATGCCGAAACTCAACGACATCCTCGTCGAGAAATTCAAAATCGACGATGCGGTTGGTGCAGTTGCTGTTCACGGCTTTGGCGGCGTCTGGGGTCTGGTTATGGCTGGCATCTTCGCTTCTGGTTACCAGAACGTTGCTGGTCCGGAGATCTCCTTCGTTGGTCAGCTTTCAAGTGCTGTCGTCTTCATGATCCTTGGCTTCGCACCGGGTTACGTTCTGTCCCTGGTTCTGAAGGTTGTTGGTCTGCTGCGCGTTTCTGAAAACGCAGAGCTGGCTGGCCTCGACAAGGCTGAAGTTCCGGTAAGCGCATATCCGGAAAGCTCTGTTCCGGCTGCGTTCACCAACGATCCGACTTCGCCGACCCCGGCTGAGTAAGTTCGTTCTGACACATCGAAACAAGGAAACTGAAACATGAACACAGCTCCGATTACCAGCTGGGAAGGTGCAGAGGCTTACTTCACCTTTGCTGACAAACCGGCTCTGCTCGTGGCTCTCACGCTTGTTGGTATTGGCGTGTGCGTCTGGACCATCGCTTCGATGGCCATTCACGAGAACAAAGCATACAAAGACATGTAATCTGATTGTGTGAAGCAGGACCATTCTGCCCTGAACCCTTAAGGTGCTGCTTCGCTCAACCGACACAGCGAGAGGCCAGTATCAAAACTGGCCTCTCTGCCTTTCTGCCAAAGACCAAATATCAAGAACTACCTCTGGCACGCCTGACCGGCATGCCCATATGGGACAACAGGCCAATCTCTGATCCTGCTTGTCCGGGCCATCAGACTTCCCGCCGCTTTCAGATCATTCACTGCACGAGGCCACAATGATCGATCTCGCCCGAACGCCGGAAACCTATCCCCATTCTGTACGCGCCGCACGTCCCAGCCGCATCATCAATGCCGGACGCACCGCCATGGCGCGCAATCGCGAACGCTATGAAATTCCTGGCCGTGGTGCGATCATGATTGCGGTCCGCGAAGGCGATCAACTGGCACTGCGCAACTGTGAAGGCATGCAATCGGTCGAGCTGATCGGCCTGACACCAAGTGGTGCCCCAAGGCCCGAGATTTTTGAACCCCTGGCCCACGGCGCCCCCAAAGGCCTGATGGATTTGCTGTCAGATCCCTTTGATGACAGCCTTGTGCGTTTCGCCCAGACCTTGCGCAAACGCGATATCAAACTTGAAGCCTGTCTGGCGCACCGGCTGTTTGGCAATGCCAGCCCGCCGGGCGATACGGTTGAGCTGACCGTGCAGCTTGATGGATTTGTCATCATCGCCGCCCCGGCACCGCTTATGCAGATTGATGCACATAATACGGCGACACCGATCACAGCCCTGATCAAACGCGCCCATCATCATGATACCTATAGCTTCGCCCTGCCCGATCCATTGGCCGATCCGGTTGTGGATTTACGCGTGCACTCCTCCACCGCCGAGGCCTATGAAATCAAGGCGGGTGATTACATCCAGATTCTGGATGTCGACGGGCGACAATGCACCGACTTTCAGTGCTTTGATGCGCGCAAACTTGATCGCGGCATTCAGAACCCGCTGGATGTGACCACCACACGCACCCTGATGGGTCATGCCTATCCAATGCCCGGTCTTCACGGGAAGTATTTTGATCAGGACATGGACCCGCTGGTCGAGGTCGTTCAGGATACCTGCGGGCGTCATGACGCCTTTGCCATGGCGTGTGCGGCGAAATATTACGACGATATCGGCTATCCCGGCCATGTGAACTGCACGGACAACTTCAATGGCGCGCTGTCGCACTTTGGCGTTGATCCGCGTGCGGGATGGATGGCGATCAATTTCTTTTTCAATACCGGCATTGATGATCACGGCGTGATGTATGCCGATCAACCCTGGTCGCGTCCGGGTGATTATGTGTTGCTGCGCGCGATGACAGATCTTGTCTGTGTTTCGTCCGCCTGCCCGGATGACACATCAGCGGCCAATGCCTGGAAACCGACCGATATCCATATCCGAAGCTATGACGGCAAAGAGAAGTTTTCCCATGCCGTTGCCTGGCGCCCGACTGCAGAGGCCGAAGCAAAAATGACCAAAGAAACTGCCTTCCATCCGCGTCTGAGTGAACTGACCCGCAACTTCGTCGAATATAAGGGCTTCTGGCTGGCCCACGAATATACCGGTCATGGCATGATCGAGGAATATTATGCCTGCCGTGAAAAGGCCGTGGTCATTGATCTATCCGCCTTGCGTAAGTTTGAAATCACCGGCCCGGACAGCGAAACGCTGATGCAATATTGCCTGACGCGCAATGTCAAAAAGCTTGGCATCGGACAGGTTGTCTATTCCGCGATGTGCTATCCGCACGGCGGGATGATTGATGATGGCACGCTGCTGCGTCTGGGGCAGGATAACTTCCGCTGGATTTGCGGCGATGATTACAGCGGTGTGTGGCTGCGCGAACAGGCCGAAAAACTTGGCCTGCAGGTCCTGATCCGCTCATCAACCGATCAGATGCACAATATCGCTGTGCAAGGCCCCAAAAGCCGCGACATCCTGCGCGAGGTGATCTGGACGCCCCCGCATCAGCCAACCATGGATGAGGTCGAGTGGTTCAAATTCACCATCGGCCGGGTCGGCGATGCCAAAGGCGCACCCGTTGTCGTCTCGCGCACCGGCTATACCGGCGAGCTAGGCTATGAAGTCTGGTGCCACCCCAAGGACGCCAATACCGTCTTTGACGCCGTCTGGGCGGCAGGCAAACCACATGGCTTGACCCCGATGGGGTTGGCCGCCCTTGATATGGTCCGGATCGAGGCGGGCCTGATCTTTGCCGATTACGAGTTCTCCGATCAGACCGACCCGTTCGAAGCCGGGATCGGCTTTACCGTGCCGCTAAAATCCAAGGAAGATGACTTTATCGGTCGTGATGCCCTAATCCGGCGCAAGGATCATCCATCGCACAAGCTGGTCGGGATCGAGATTGATAGCAATGTCACGGTCGGTCATGGCGATTGCGTCCATATCGGCCGTGCGCAGATCGGCGTAATCACCAGTGCGATGCGATCACCCATTCTGGGCAAGAATATCGCCCTTGCCCGTGTTGACATTGCGCATGCCGATATCGGCACCGAGGTTGAGATTGGCAAGCTCGATGGTCATATGGTCCGCCTGCCTGCAACCATCACCGTCTTCCCGCATTATGATCCCAAAAAGGAAAAGCCACGGTCCTAGAAACCGTGGCTGCCAAGCCCGAAAAGAAACCCCGCAGCCATAACGGCCGTGGGGGTGACTGCGAGTTTGGTTAAGGGAGACGGCGGGCTTGCGCCCGCTTCTTTGAAAGTGTTGATCGTCGGCTGCCTATTCGGCAGCCGTTTTCTTTTCGATCTGCAAATAGGCCTCAAGGCTGTCATCAAGTTCTTCAAGCCAGGGCGTGTGATGGGCCGGTGACATATTGCCCGTCATCAGCGACCGGTAGGACTTGTTGCGATAGCCCATGATGTCATCGGCCTTGTCATGTTCCCATTCCTCGAAGGTCTTGTTCACCCCTTCGATATCGAACATCGGATAATCCGTCATTTCGATCAGATGGGCGGTGTAATCGCCCTGGAACCAGATCATGTCGTGATCGTCCTTGAGCCCCTCCTCGCGATCACGCCAGGCTTGGCTGTCGGCCTTCATCTCGTCCTTCGATGGCAGGGGAATGCGGCCCATGATGACGTCACGGGCAAACCATGCCTGGGCATCAAACATGTTGAAGGTAAAGAACTGGTCCTGCATGCCGAGATACATCATCTTCGGATTTTCTTCCCAGACGACACCTTTATAAAGACCCAGCGGCCACAGACGGTTATCGGTTTTAAGACGCAGATCGTCGGTCAGGAACGGGAAATAATGCTGATAACCGGTGCACAGAATGATCGCGTCCACCTCGCGTGATGAGCCATCCTTGAAATAGGCGGTGTTGCCGTCAACCTTGGTCAGAAGCGGCACCTCGGCCCAGTTATCGGGCCAGTCAAAGCCGATCGGATTTGTCCGGTGGCTTACCGTGACGGATTTGCAGCCATATTTATAGCATTGCGATCCGATATCCTCGGCCGAATAGGACGTCCCAATCAGCAGGATATCCTTGCCCTTGAATTCAAGCGCGTCGCGGAAGTCATGGGCATGCAGAACGCGCCCGCCAAAGGTATCAAAGCCCGGGAATTCCGGCACATTCGGGGTCGAGAAATGACCATTGGCGACAATGACGTGATCAAATTCCTCGGTCGAAACCACATCATTTTTCAGATCATGTGATGTCACCGCAAAGGTCTGGCTGTCTTCATCGTACTCGACTGTGCGGACCGGGGTTCTGAAACGTACCCATGAACGCACATTGGCCCTCTCAACGCGCCCCTTGATGTAATCCCAGATCACGGCACGCGGCGGATAGGATGCGATGGGTTTGCCGAAATGCTCCTCGAAGGTGTAATCGGCAAATTCAAGGCACTCTTTCGGGCCGTTTGACCACAGATAGCGATACATCGATCCGTGGATCGGTTCGCCATATTCATCAAGACCGGTGCGCCAGGTGTAGTTCCACAAACCACCCCAGTCTTCCTGACGTTCAAAACAGACGATTTCGGGGATTTCGGCCCCTTTGGCTGCTGCAGATTGAAATGCACGCATCTGCGCCATGCCTGACGGACCGGCGCCAATAATTGCAACACGAAGTGTCATAGCCTCAAATCCCCAATAAAAGCGTTATGCGTCTCCTCCGTCCGGCTTTCTGCCGGTTCGTTCTTGCTTAGTCGGGGAAGATCCCCGGTGACGTCGGCGCGCCGTCGTCAAATTGTGAAAGCCACTCGACCAGGATCGGGTGATAGCGCGACAGCCCCTTGTATTCGACAAGTTCCGGGCGCAGATCGCGCATGACACGATGAATGCGACGCGCCCATTTCGGCTGGGTCACGACTTCGTTCATTGCCATCAAATAAGTACGGATCGGAAACAGGATCGCGTTGGAACGCGGCAGACGCCAGAAGGTCTGAAGTTCCACACGCAGATGGACCTTTTCGCCAATATTTTCCGGCGTCACGGTCATGCGATCCGGGCCCCATTTAGGATAGTTTTCCGGGCTGGTATCAAGGCGCGGATTAACCGTGAGCGTCCAGTTCAGACGCCGCGACGGCTGTCCCTGCGGCAAGGTCAGAAGGAATTTCAATGCGCGCTGAAACACGCCCAGTTCATGGGCCAGCGGAACCGGCGCATGCCATTCAAAGAAGTTCATGCCGACATCAAAATCAAGCGACCAGTCAGCTTGTGCGGTGATGATCCCGGCATCGAGCCAAAGATTGCCATCGCGCTGATCGAGGATGGCGTGATCGCCCTGCACCTGACGGCCGATATATTCCATCGGGTGGCAGGGCAGCGTCGAACTATCACCAAAGGTAAAGGTATCGTCGATCTGAAGCGGTTTGTTGATCCAGTGCCAGCGATCACCATCCATGGTCAGTTTGAAAAGATCGGGATAATCGCGCGCCTTGGAAACCATCACCAGCTCGACGAAATCCCAGCCCGCCGTTTCCATATGCGGCAGGGCCTGACAACGACCGGGGTCTTCGGCCAGAACAAGGGCGCGGTCCTTCATTTCCGCGACGTAATGCTCATCCACATCGAACGCATTTTCAAACGGACTACCGGCACGCGCGGCATGATGTGGCTCGATATTGGTGGAATACATATATTCGTCTTCCGGGAACGGAAACGGAAAACGCGGGATGTTTGACGGGCTGTTGGCGTAGGAAAAATCGCCGCGGAAGCTTTCGTCTTTAAACTGGATTGTCATGACTGAAATCCCCCTTACAGATCAAGTTCTAGGCGTTTGCCACGGAAGCGCGAGACACACGGCATGATCAGCTGTTTGGATGCGCGCTGTTCTTCATCAAGCCAGTGGTCGTTGTGCATGATCTCGCCGTCGCAGGCGACGACAGCCGTTTCGCACTGACCACAGGCCCCGCCACGGCACATGCAATTGATCGGTGTGCCGGATGCCTCGACCGCCTCAAGCAGGCTTTGCTCGGCCCCCACGGTGATATCAATCCCGGCCTTGACCAGATGCACCTCAAAGGGCTCGCCAACCGGTGGTGCGAGGAAGTGTTCGAAATGAACATGGGCCGCCGGCCACCCCAAATGCGTGGCGGTTTCCACCACCCGTTCGATCATGCCCTTGGGACCACAAACATAAACATGCGTGCCCAACGGCTGACTGGACAGAAGCGTTTCGAAATCAACGCCTTCGCCCTGATCATCGCAATAGCACGACACATGATCACCAAACCGATCGGCAAGGCTGTCCATATAGGCCGCCTGTGATACCGATCGTGCGGCATAGTGCAACTCAAACGGCACACCGAGTTTATCAGCCTGCGCCATCTGCGCGATGAAGGGCGTGATGCCGATCCCGCCCGCGATCATCAGGTGCTTTTTCGCCCGAAGGTCGAGCGAGAAGAGGTTCACCGGGGCGGAGATTTTCATCTCCATGCCCGGTCGCACCTGTTCATGCATGAATTTCGATCCGCCGCGCCCGGTATCGTCGCGGCGTACGGAAATCGCATATTGATCGCGCTCGAACGGCGAGCTCATCAGGGAATATGGATTTTTGCGTTTCGTGCCGTCATCCAGCATCTCGACCACGATATGTGCGCCGCCGGAGAAGGCCGGCAGTTCATCGCCATTCACATGCTTGAATTCGAAGCGCTTGATGATCGGGTTGACCTCGACCACGTTGCTGACGACAACCGGAATCAAATGATCGGATGCACTCATTTGAACACCTCCTTGATCTCGATTTCCTCGGTCGGGTCTTCGGCATTGATGCAGACCCCCTGAAATGCTGCCAGACGACGCGAATAGTGATCGCGGACAAACAACAGCAATTCACAGGACGGACATTTGACCGGCTGGGTGGTGACATCCTCGATCATGGTTTTGCAGTGAACGCACTGAACACGCCGGGCCAGACTGCCGCGGTGCTCGCACTGCACGGCTGTATGATCAAGGCCACATTCCTCGCCCTTGGCGACACCCTGCCCGACAAGGCCTTCGGTCCCGGCAAGATAAAGCTGTGTGCCCATCTTGGCATCGGACAGCCATTCGCCCAGCTTTCCGACGGCCTCTTCAATGGTCGGGAAATGTTCGAACCGGTTGGCACCCAGTGCATAAAGCGATGTGATAAGGGCTGCTTCGCCCGGGGTCGGCACATACAGGATATGTACCTTGTCCATCATGTCGCGCGGCAGTTCCTGCACAACGCGAATAACACATTCGGCACCGGATGCATCAGCCAGGAAATAATGCGCCAGACCCGGCACGATTTTAAGCGTGCCATAAGTCGGACGGGAAAGAATGCTTTCTTCGATGATACTCTCAGACATGGTAGCAGGGTCCCATTCTGTCAGAAACCACAAGGATCAGGCGACGATCCGGGGGCCTCTGACAGCCCCCGGTCATCCTGCTTAACCCTTGGCTGTTCTTTTCAATTTTTTGGGGTCGTCAAATGGCATGGTATGAGCCATTCCGCCGAGCATGCCTTTTTCACCAGTCACCTCAAGGCGCACACCCTGTTCGGCGCAATCAACCACCAGGCGGGCAATCGCCATCGTCTGATCCTTAAGCGGTGAATACATCGCACAGGTCACGACACCGACCTTGGTTCCGTCCTTGAACACTTCGGCCCCTTCGGCCGGAACTTCCTTGCCATCAAACAGGATGCCAAAGATCTTGAAGCGTTCCTTGCCCTTGAGACGATAATGTTCCTCGGCACCGCGGAAACCGGTTTTGCCGGGGCTTACGGTGAAATCAAGACCAAGCTCCCAAAGGGTATCGCCCGGACCTTCATTTTCGAACGGATACATCTGCGAGTTATCGTAAGGATAAAACAGCAGGTAGCTTTCAACACGCAGCATATCAAGCGTGGTAAAACGGGTCGGGATGATGCCCATATCCTTGCCTTCGGCAACGATACGATCCCAGATCACCCCGGCATCCTGACCACGACAGAAAATCTCATAACCGCGTTCACCGGTATAACCGGTCCGCGAGATCATTACCGGCAGACCAAACAGCTGGGTCTGCATATGATGGAAATACGCAAGATCGCGAATGCCCGGCACATATTCCGCCAGATAATCGACCGCAAGCGGCCCCTGAAGCGACAAGTCATGAAGGTTGTCATCAAACCGAACCGACACATCACGACCGACAGCCGCCATGGTCAGTTCTTCATGTCCGGTGCCCGATCCATGGACAACCATCCATGAATTCGGCCCCATGCGATAAATCACACAGTCATCGGTGAACTTGCCCTGATCATTGAGCATGCAGGCATAAACCGACTTGCCGGGATAAATCTTTTCGACGTTGCGCGTGGTGGCATAGTCGATGACGTGGGAGGCATGCGCGCCGGTGATGTGAACCTTTTTCAGACCGGAAACATCCATGATCCCGGCTTTGGTGCGGATCGCGACATATTCCTCATCCCAGTCCTTGTCGTAGGTCCAGGCGGTGCCCATACCGCTCCAGTCTTCCAGATTGGAACCAAGCGCACGATGCCGATCGGCAAGGGCTGAAAATCTCCAGCTCGCAGTCATAGTGATGGCCTCCTGATATGATCGCCTTTGCGCACAATCAGCGCGCTAACACTGGCTTATTTTGTTCCATTATTCTGGCGTTAACTTGTTCGCGAACGCAATAATTATTTTTCATTTTATTCAAATTTTATTCCTCAAAGGCTATTTTCTGCGGCATTGCAGCAACTTCACGGAACGTCATCAGTATAGGAAATTGGCAATTATATTTTCCCCGCAGTTGATAAATATTTCCTGCCAGTGTAAGTCATGCCTATGGCGTATATGCCAATCAAAGGGGCAAAGACCCCGCACATATGCGACCAACATAAAAGCAGGCCGCACCAAGCGACCGATTGAGGAAACCAGAAACGAGCAGGACCCGCACCGGGACAGAACCGGTGACGGAGGCAAGCCAGCATGGCACAGACCACGACAAAGCAAGCACCGCAGACCGACGCCACGAGCAACCAAGGATCAGGCATGGACACCAAGAGCAAACCCGCAGCCCTTACCCAGGACCCGCACGCCCTTCGTGAACCCAAGGAAAACAATCTCGAAATCGCCATCGGCCATGAAGTCCGCGCGCTGCGCAAGAAACTGGGTATCACGATTTCTGATCTGGCATCGGCGACAGGCATCTCGATGGGGATGCTGTCCAAGATCGAAAACGGCGTGACCTCGCCCTCCCTGACCTCGCTTCAGGCCCTGGCAAGCGCACTGGGTGTGCCACTAACAGATTTCTTCCGCCGATATGAAGAACCGCGCAATGCGGTGTTTGTGAAATCGGGCGAAGGTGTTGCAATTGAACGGCGCGGCACGCGTGCAGGGCATGAATATAACCTGCTCGGTCATATCGATAACAACACCAGCGGCGTGGTCGTGGAGCCCTATTTGCTGACCCTTACCGAGGAGTCGAGCAGCTTCCCCGCCTTCCAGCATGAAGGCATGGAATTCATCTATTTGCTTGAGGGTGAAGTACGCTACCGCCATGGCGATCAGCTGTACTACATGAAAGAAGGCGACAGCCTGTTCTTTGATGCAGACGCTCGCCACGGACCGGAAGAACTTCTTTCATTTCCAATACGTTACCTGTCAATCATCTGCTATCCTGCCCGGGGATAAAGCTTCACCAGAGTGAAAACATCAATTCACTCAGAAGAAATTTTTATTCTTCATAGTTGATTCCGCAATCGCGAACAGGTAGTCTCCATTTCAGAAACAGAATGGAGACTGTCCTGCCATGTGCGGCATTGTTGGTTTATTCCTTAAAGATAAAAGTCTGGAACCACAGCTCGGTGCGTTGCTGTCCGATATGCTGGTGACCATGACCGACCGTGGTCCCGATAGCGCGGGCATCGCAATTTATGGTGCGGACCAGAATAATCTGGTCAAACTCACGATCCAGTCTCCGGACCCGGAAACAGATTTTGCCGGACTGACCGAAGACCTGCGCAAGGCTGGGATCACAAACGCATCGATCCTGCCCAAAAGCACCCATGCGGTCATCACGGTTTCAAGCGATCAGCTTGAGGCGACCCGTACTGCTCTTGAAGAACTCCGTCCTGATGTCCGTGTCATGGGCACCGGTTCGGTGATGGAGATTTACAAGGAAGTCGGCCTGCCCAAGGACGTTCTTGAGCGCTTCAAGATTTCCGATATGACCGGCACGCACGGCATCGGCCATACCCGCATGGCAACCGAAAGTGCGGTGACTACCCTTGGGGCTCACCCCTTCTCGACCGGATCGGACCAGTGCCTTGTGCATAATGGTTCGCTGTCGAACCATAACAACCTTCGGCGCGAATTGACGCGCGAAGGCATCCGCCTTGAAACCCAAAACGATTCAGAGGTCGCTGCGGCCTATCTGACTGGCGAAATGGCCAAGGGCAAGAACCTGGGCGAGGCACTGACCAGTGCGCTTGATGACCTTGATGGCTTCTTCACCTTTGTCGTTGGCACCAAATCGGGCTTTGGCGTTGTGCGCGATCCGATTGCCTGCAAACCGGCGGTGATGGCGGAAACCGATGCCTATGTCGCATTCGGGTCTGAATACCGGGCGCTGGTCAACCTGCCGGGCATCGAAGACGCCAAGGTCTGGGAACCCGAACCGGCCACGGTCTATTTCTGGGAACACTGATTAACACGAACCCTGTCGGCTGCTGCGATGCGCGCACCGACCCGACCGCAAGATGTTTCGCGGTCAATTGAGGAAGGAACACACATGCCAGTGTTTGATCTTGCAACCACCGAACTGCGCGCGCTCAATCAGGCGCTTCATGCGCTTGATAAAAGTGGTCCTGCCGAAGATTTCGAAGTCACCAATCCGCGTGGCTCGCATGCCGTTGCTGTTGGCATCGACGCACCTGTCAATGTCACGATTGATGGCAGTGTCGGCTATTACTGTGCGGGCATGAACGAACAGGCCACCATCACGGTCAAGGGCAATGCCGGTCCGGGTGTGGCGGAAAACATGATGTCGGGCAAAGTCGTGATCAAGGGCGATGCCAGCCAGTATGCCGGCGCCACCGCCCATGGCGGATTGCTGGTGATCGAAGGCAATGCGTCCTCGCGCTGCGGCATTTCGATGAAGGGCGTCGATATCGTCGTCAAAGGCAATATCGGTCACATGTCGGCCTTCATGGCGCAATCGGGCAACCTTGTTGTTCTGGGCGATGCCGGTGATGCGCTTGGTGATTCCCTTTATGAAGCGCGCCTTTTTGTGCGCGGCACGGTCAAAAGCCTTGGTGCCGATTGCGAGAAAAAGGAAATGCGCCCCGAGCATATCGAGCTCCTGACCAAGCTTCTTGCGGATGCCGGCATCACCGATGTGAAGCCCGAGGAATTCACCCGCTATGGCTCGGCCAGAACGCTTTACAACTTCAATGTCGACAATTTCGACGCCTATTGATGCGGCACGCTGAACGCCGCACGGACGAACACTCCGCGCGCTTCAGCCCAAAGACAGGATCAGACTATGACTTACAAAAATCCCGTTACGACGCCGCGCAAATCGGCAACGTTTGATGATTACACCCTTTCGGAAATCCGGCGTGCAGCAGCCACCGGCATTTATGACATCCGCGGTGGCGGTGCCAAACGCAAGGTCCCGCATTTTGATGACCTGCTGTTCCTTGGTGCCTCCATGTCGCGTTATCCGCTCGAAGGATACCGCGAGAAATGCGAAACCGCTGTCACGCTCGGCACCCGTTTTGCCAAGAAACCGATCGAACTTAAAATTCCGATCACCATTGCTGGCATGAGCTTTGGCTCCCTCTCCGGTCCGGCCAAGGAAGCCCTTGGACGCGGCGCATCGGCAGCTGGCACATCGACCACGACGGGCGACGGCGGCATGACCGAGGAAGAGCGCGGCCATTCCACCCAGCTTGTTTATCAATATCTGCCGTCACGCTATGGTATGAACCCGCGCGATCTCAAACGTGCCGATGCGATTGAAATCGTCATTGGTCAGGGCGCAAAACCGGGCGGCGGCGGCATGCTGCTGGGTCAGAAGATCTCGGATCGCGTTGCGGAAATGCGCAACCTGCCGATGGGTATTGATCAGCGTTCAGCCTGCCGTCATCCCGATTGGACCGGCCCGGATGATCTTGAGATCAAAATTCAGGAAATCCGCGAAATCACCGACTGGGAAAAGCCGATCTTCATCAAGGTTGGTGGCGCACGCCCCTATTATGACGTCGCCCTTGCAGTCAAGGCCGGTGCCGATGTCATCGTGCTTGATGGCATGCAAGGCGGCACAGCCGCCACCCAGGAAGTCTTTATCGAACATGTCGGTCAGCCGACCCTTGCCTGCATCCGCCCGGCGGTAAAAGCATTGCAAGACATGGGCATGCACCGCAAAGTACAGCTGATCGTTTCGGGTGGTATCCGCAATGGTGCCGACGTTGCCAAGGCGCTTGCCCTTGGGGCCGATGCGGTTTCCATCGGGACTGCGGCGCTTGTCGCCATCGGTGACAACGACCCGAAATGGGAAGCAGAATATAACGAACTTGGCACCACCACCGGTGCCTATGACGACTGGCATGAAGGCCGTGATCCCGCAGGCATCACGACACAGGATGCCGACCTGATGAAACGGGTTGACCCGATCGCCGCCGGACGGCGACTGGCCAACTACCTGAAGGTCATGACACTTGAAGCGCAAACAATTGCGCGCGCCTGCGGCAAAAATCATGTGCACAACCTCGAACCCGAGGATCTCTGCGCACTGAATATCGAAGCGGCCGCCATGGCTGGTGTACCGCTCGCCGGGACCAACTGGGTTCCCGGACAGGGAGGCTTCTAAACCATAACCGAACCGTCGGCTCGGCACGTGCTTGCGCGTGCCGGAAGGCCGATGGCACCGCAAAGAATTCGTCAGGGGACTTCGATGACCAAGGATCTATCAGCCTTTGCCCGGGAACGCGGCATCAAATACTTCATGATCAGCTTTACCGACCTGTTTGGCGGACAGCGCGCCAAACTTGTTCCGACCCAGGCAATTGCCGACATGCAGGAAGAAGGTGCGGGCTTTGCCGGTTTCGCCACCTGGCTTGACCTGAGCCCGGCCCACCCCGACATGTTTGCCATTCCGGATCCGGATTCTGTCATCCAGCTGCCCTGGAAACCGGAAGTCGCCTGGGTTGCTGCAGATTGCATCATGGAAGGCTCGCCGGTCGAACAGGCACCGCGTAATGTGCTCAAGGCTCAAATCGCCAAGGCAGCCGAGCTTGGCCTGAATGTCAAAACCGGGGTCGAGGCGGAATTCTTCCTGATCACCACCGATGGTTCGGAAATCTCCGACCCGGCCGATACGGCAGAAAAGCCGTGCTATGACCAGCAGGCCGTCATGCGCCGCTATGACGTCATTGCCGAGATTTGCGACTATATGCTCGAACTCGGTTGGGGTGCGTATCAGAACGACCACGAAGACGCCAATGGCCAGTTTGAAATGAACTGGGAATTCGATGACGCGCTTAAAACCGCGGACAAGCATTCCTTCTTCAAATTCATGGTCAAATCGATTGCCGAAAAACACGGCCTGCGCGCAACCTTCATGCCCAAGCCCTTCCCGGGTCTGACCGGCAATGGCTGCCACTGCCATGTTTCGGTCTGGGACAACGAAGGCAGCAATGCCTTTGCCGATAATGACATGCCGTTTGGTCTGTCTGCCAAGGGCAAGCATTTCCTTGGCGGCATCATGAAGCATGCCTCGGCCATGGCGGTGATTACCAACCCGACCGTTAATTCCTATAAGCGCATCAACGCACCGCGCACCATGTCAGGTGCAACCTGGGCCCCAAACACAGTGACCTGGACCGGCAACAACCGGACCCACATGGTGCGTGTCCCGGGGCCGGGCCGCTTTGAATTGCGCCTGCCTGACGGTGCAACCAACCCGTATCTGCTTCAGGCCGTGATCATTGCCGCTGGTCTGGATGGCATGGCGACCAATGCCGATCCGGGACCGCATTACGACATCGACATGTATCAGGAAGGTCATTCGATCAAGGATGCGCCGCGTCTGCCGCTGAACTTGCTTGATGCCCTGCGCGAGATGGGCGCGAACGAAGAATTGCAGCTGGCGATGGGTAAGGAATTCTCAAGTGCCTATCTTAAACTCAAGCAAACCGAGTGGAATTCTTATGTTTCTCACTTTTCCCGCTGGGAACGTGAGAACACACTTGATATTTAGTGTTTCTGCCCGGCCTCATCTTCTTCCCCGATGGACGGGGCCGGGCAATTTTTGATTATTCCAAACGAGAAAGCCAGACGCGATGAAAAGCTACGTTCTGACTGTTTCCTGCGACTCCCAGCGCGGGGTGGTTGCCGCTATTTCGACCTATTTGGCCGCACATGGCTGCAACATTACTGATAGCTCCCAGTTTGACGACCAGGAAACCGGTCTGTTCTTCATGCGGGTTGCCTTCGTCAGTGAAGAAGGCGTTGATCAGAACACCCTCATCAAGGGCTTTGAAGCTCCGGCAGCAGAACTTGGCATGCAGTTCCAGATCCATGACAGCTCGGAAAAGATGAGAGTTCTTCTGATGGTGTCGCGCTTTGGCCATTGCCTGAACGATCTTTTGTATCGCTGGAAAATCGGCGCACTGCCGATTGATATTGTCGGCGTGGTGTCAAACCACCTTGATTATCAGAAGGTTGTTGTTAATCACGACATCCCCTTCCACCACATCGTGGTGACCAAGGACAACAAACCCGAAGCCGAGAAAAAGCTTCTCGATCTGGTGTCCGACTATGATGTCGAACTGATCGTCCTTGCCCGCTACATGCAGGTTCTGTCTGACAGCCTGTGCAAGAAGATGAGCGGCAAGATCATCAATATCCACCATTCCTTCCTGCCAAGCTTCAAGGGTGCGAACCCGTACCGTCAGGCCTATGAGCGCGGGGTCAAACTGATCGGGGCGACCGCACATTACGTGACCGCCGACCTTGATGAAGGCCCGATCATTGAACAGGATATTGCGCGCATCACGCATGCCCAGAACTCGGCCGATTATGTATCGATCGGTCGTGACGTCGAAAGTCAGGTTCTGGCACGTGCGGTCCATGCCCATATCCACCACCGTTCCTTCATCAACGGCAACCGCACCATCGTCTTCCCGCCAAGCCCGGGAAGCTACGCATCGGAGCGCATGGGCTAAGTCATCGGCCGATACACCAATCAAAAACGCCCCGGCCAGATTTGGTTCGGGGCGTTTTGCGTTCTGGTGCATGAAGTCTGCGCACCTAACGCCAGGACTTGGTGGCGCGACGATCCACCGCACGCGGCACGATCCCGCGCGCAGCGTTGCCAATCCCATCCAGCACATTACTTGCCGCGATATCACATTGGCGGTCCGCCATGCGCTTGAAGCGCGCATCAAATATCGGTTTTCGGTTCGCGAAATCACGGGGGCTTGATGGCCGCTCCGCCCCATTCCGGAACGCCTCGGGATCAAGCCAATCAAGCGTAAGTTTGGTCAGATCAAGACGCAGCACATCACCATCCTTGAGATAACCGATGGCACCACCGGCAAAGGCTTCCGGCACCATATGCCCGATACACGCACCTTTGGTCACGCCGGAATAACGCCCATCGGTGATCAACATCGATGATGCTTCCAGAATGCGGTGATGGCGCAAATTCTGTGACGGGGAAAACATTTCCGGCATGCCATAGGCTTCCGGCCCCTGCCCGCCAATCACAAACGCAAAGGACAAATACCCCTGTTCAAGCAGATCCTTGGGCGCATTCAAATCAACACGGTTTCCGCCATTGCGCCGAACGACTGAGGCAATCAGGTCTTCGTCAACGCCATCGGTTTCCATCAGACGCGTGATCAAATCGGGTGATGCAAAGTCCGCATTACATACATGTTCGTTTTCGTAATAGCGCACGATGAAAACATGATCGTCGAAATGCGATAGCAACCGGTCACTCATGCCAGATGTCTTGACCGCGCAATTCTCAAAGAAACTGCCACTTAGCACATCAACGCCAGATCGCTGCCTGACCGGATTGGCACGAATGACCGACGCATCCCCAAGCGAAAGATCGACCGGGTTTTCAAGATTGGCAATCCGTTCTGCCCAGCTCTTCCCAAGGATGGTCGGCGCATCAAGATCCATCGCAACACCAAGGTCGGCAAGAATGCGATAGATGCTTTCCATACCGCGATTTTTGCCCTCGGCCATTTGCTGGGCCAGAACAAAGGTGTCACGATTTTCCGTCAGACTATGGGCGAAAATTTCCGGCACCGGGGTTTGGGTGCGGACGTCCTGATAATCGTCGATCGAGATATCAAAACCCGCATAACGCATCATGAAAGGCAAATGCAAAAGCATGTTGCTACTTGAGCCGGTGGCATTGTGAATGCGCACGAAATTGGCAAAATTGGCATTGAGCAAATAGCCAATCGCATATTGCGGTTTGTTGAACACCCCAAACAGCGCATCGACCCCTGCCGCCACGGCCTCATAGGGTGGGACATCGGTCAGCAATTCAAGTTCCGGCGGGGTCAGACCGAATGCCGCCAGTATGGTGCGCGACGAATTGCCGGTACCGTTAAAGGCACAAATCCCGCCTTTGGAGTCACAGGTCGCAGTTGCCAACTCATCAAGCACGCGACGCTCCAACGCATCGTCAATGATGCCAAGCAACCGGGCACGTTCAAGCAACCCGGCAAAGGCTTCGTCCGATGTGCATTGCAGGATGTAACGCATGTTTTCGCGGATATCAGCGCCAAGGTCATCATGTCCTGCGGCGTCCGCGTCATCCGCGATCTTGTCGAGCAACCGGCGCGTGCCATCGGGGATTTCACCGCCCTTAAGAACATGCGACGGCGCAAACACGGCCCAGACTGGCGCCTGATCCCCGCGCCAGGCGCGTGCGTGATCCGCAGAAGCCAGACCAGCAACCACCGCCGCAGGCGACTTGTCGCAACCGGCAATCACATAGGCCGCATGATAACTGTGCCCTTCAAAGGTGATATTGACCGCCGCTGCCGTATGGTTACGTGATGCCAGTGAATAGCTTTGGCCGATATTGTTTTGCGCTGTGCCATCGCAAATCACCGGAACATGAAACAGGAACGGCACCCCGCCCATTTCCCAGATGCGCATGGCCGCCATAAGCGCTTGTGGTCGATCAAGAAGATGGGCCGGATGATCAGGTGCACCGCCTATGATCGCGACGCGCGGACGGTTTTCAACCAGTCGTCCGACAACCTCGCGGATTTCGGGAACGACAAAATTTCGCCCCCGGACGATGGCAGGATTTTCATTCACGGCATCGCGCAAAAGCCGAACTACGGTAATTGGCTGATTTGCCAACCCCTGAATGCAATCACGATATGGATTGGCCTTTTCATCGATAATGATCGGCGAAGCCTGTGAACCTATTGACGCCATGATAGCAATATCCCGGGTTTGAATGGCGGATTTGAAACCAAATCCATCAAGACGTCGGATCAGACGATGCCACCATCCACAATGAAATTCTGCGACGTGCAAGCCGATGAAACGTCAGATGCCAGAAACAGCACCATTTGCGCGACATCATCACCAATCAGTCGACGCTTAAGGCATTGCTGCTCCTGAATGCGTTCTTCATCTTCGGGCGAAATCCATAGATCAAGCTGGCGCTGGGTCATGATACATCCCGGCGTCACCGCATTGACCCGAATACCATCCGCCCCCCAATCGCGCGCCAAGGCGCGGGTAAGGCCGATAATGCCGGCCTTTGCCGTTTCATAGGCAACCAGATCGGGCAGGCCCATCAAATAACTGACGGAACTGAAATTAATGATGCTGCCACGGCCCTTCTCTTTCATGGCTGGTGCCACCGCACGCGCGCAAAAGAAATGATGGCTCAGATTGACATCCAGTCCTTCGCGCCATTGGTCCGGACCGACATCTTCCGGGGCGTGCCGGTCATCACGGGCGGCATTGTTTACCAGAACATCAATCGGCCCGATCTCGACCGTCAGATCGCGAATGGCGTCCGGAATCGCGGGTTGCTTGCGAAGATCAAAGGATCGGTACACCGGCGTGACACCGTATTCATCCTGGATAGAGGTAATGAGCTTTTGCGCCGCGTCATCATCGATATCAAAGAACCCGACCCGTGCCCCCTGCGCGCAGAACGCCCGGACCATGGAAGCCCCGATCCCGGATGCACCGCCGGTTACAAGCACTGATTTACCGTCAATGTCGTGATAACTCGCTGTCATAACGTTCCCTGTCTCTTCTTCATATTATTTTAGGTGAATGAATTAAATATTGCAGCGCACCACACCGAAAACAGCGATAAATCAACTTTTGATTACATGATTTCCGATAGATAATGCGTTAAACGCGTTATTTTCAATTCGACCACTAAAAAATATTTGACACCACGCTTTCTTCACGTCAACATTTTTTCGACAACAAAAATAAATGTCAGCAAAAGACACACATATTCAGGGAAGAAACCGATGAAAAAACTCCTCTCGACGGCCATGCTGGCCGGTACAGTCCTATTGTCTGCCAATGCCTTTGCCGCTGACCTGACCGTTGGTGTCAGCTGGTCGAACTTCCAGGAAGAACGTTGGAAAACCGACGAAGCCGCGATCAAGGCTGCTCTTGATGCCGCCGGTGCCGAATACATCAGCGCCGACGCGCAAAGCAATCCGTCCAAACAGCTTTCCGATATCGAAAGCCTGATCGCACGCGGCGCTAATGCGCTTATCGTGCTGGCACAAGATTCGGCCTCAATCGGCCCGGCTGTCGAACTGGCGCTGAACGAAGGCATTCCTGTCGTTGGCTATGATCGCCTGATCGAAGACCCGAACGCCTACTACATCACCTTCAACAACAAGGAAGTCGGCCGCCTGCAGGCAGAAGCCGTCTTTGCCCAGCAGCCCAAAGGAAACTACGTCTTTATCAAGGGCGCCCCGACCGATCCGAATGCCAACATCCTGCATGAAGGCCAACTTGAAATCCTGCAGGCAGCGATTGATTCCGGTGCCATCAATGTGGTCGGCGAAGCCTATACCGACAGCTGGCAACCGGCCATCGCCCAGCGCAACATGGAACAATTCCTGACCGCTGCCGACAACAAGGTCGACGCTGTGGTTGCCTCCAATGACGGCACCGCAGGGGGTGTTGTTGCCGCCCTGTCCGCACAGGGGATGCAGGGCATTCCGGTATCGGGTCAGGATGGTGACCATGCGGCACTGAACCGTGTTGCCCTTGGCACCCAGACCGTTTCGGTCTGGAAAGACGCCCGTCTTCTGGGTCAGCGGGCCGCAGAAATTGCCGTTGAACTGGCAAAGGGTGCCAAACTTGATGACGTTGACGGCACGCAGGACTGGCAAAGCCCGAACGGCGTGACAATGAAGTCATACTTCCTGGATCCGGTTGCAATCACGCAGGACAAGCTCGACCTTGTGATTGACGCGGGTTGGGTCGCCAAAGACGTCGTTTGTCAGGGTGTTAGCAATAGCAAGGTCACGGCCTGCAACTAGGCCTACTGTCTTTCCCACGACCTTGCTTAACCACGGGGTTGGCTGCATTTCCCAATATCGCGCAGATATTACAAGCCAACCCCGACCCCTTGCGAGCTTAATTCATGTTACGACTGCTTTCGAAAATGGAAGTCGACCGTCGCTTGGTCGGCCTTGCCGTTGTCCTGCTGATCATCTGGGTCGGTTTTGACATTGCATCTGGCGGGCGTTTTATAACCCCGCGCAATATCTTTAACCTGTCGGTTCAGACCGCCTCGGTTGCCGTCATGGCGTGTGGCATGGTTCTGATCATTGTTACGCGCCATATCGACCTTTCGGTCGGCGCGGTGCTGGGCGTTCTTGCCATGATCATGGGCATTGTCCAGACCGATTTCCTGCCACAGTTCCTGGACTACAATCATCCCCTGACCTGGGTTTTGACCCTTGCAGTCGGCATTGTCATCGGTGCTGCCATCGGGGGCATTCAGGGTGTCGCCGTCGGGTATCTTGGTGTCCCTGCCTTTATTGTCACGCTTGGCGGACTTCTGGTCTGGCGCGGTGCTGCCTGGTGGGTCACGCAAGGGCGCACCGTTGCCCCGCTTGATCAGAATTTCATCCTGCTTGGGGGCGGCATTGAAGGAACAATTGGCGCGACCTGGAGCTGGATTGTTGCCCTTATCGCCATTCTTGCCATTGCTTACGCGGCAATCATGGAACGCCGTCGCCGCCTGTCCTTTGAATTTCCGGTCAAGCCTGTCTGGGCGGAATACACCAATACCATCATCAAGGCTGGTCTGGTTCTGGTCGTGATCGCGACCTTGAATGCCTATCACTTGCCGACGCGCGCAGCAGAACGCCTTCTGGAAAACAAGGGCATTCCGGTCACGCCTGAAAACCTTGAAATCTCGCACGGTATTCCGATCCCGCTTCTGATCGTTGCCCTTGTTGCGATCATCCTGACCATTGTTGTCAAACGCACGCGGTTTGGCCGCTATGTCTTTGCCATCGGTGGCAACCCGCAAGCAGCAGAACTGGCCGGCATTAACGTCAAACGCATGACCGTTGCCGTCTTTGCCCTGATGGGTGTGTTATGTGCGATCAGTGCCGCCATTTCATCTGCACGCCTGCAGTCTGCGGGCAACGATCTTGGTACACTTGACGAGCTTCGCGTCATTGCGGCTGTTGTGATTGGTGGTACGTCGCTTGCCGGTGGCCTTGGTACGATCTATGGCGCGCTGATCGGTGCACTGGTGATGCAAAGCCTGCAAAGTGGCATGGCGCTTCTTGGCGTTGATACCTCGCTGCAAAGCATCGTCATCGGCCTCGTTCTTGTTCTGGCAGTCTTTAGCGACAAGTATTTCCATCGCCGTTACAGCGACCCGAGCGCGTAAGGAGACCCGTCATGACCGATACCAACATCACAAAAGACCCGCTGGTCGAAATGCGCGACATCCATATCAGCTTTGGCGGTGTCAAGGCCGTTGACGGTGTTTCAATCGACCTTTATCCGGGCGAAGTCGTCGGTGTTCTGGGCCATAATGGCGCTGGCAAATCGACGCTGATCAAAATTCTATCCGGTGCCTATCAGGCCGATAGCGGACAGATCATTGTTGATGGCAAGGAAGCCAAAATCGAGAATGCCCGAGACGCGCGGGATAACAATATCGAGACGATCTATCAGAACCTTGCCCTTGCCGATAACCTTGATGCTGCCCAGAACCTGTTTCTTGGCCGCGAGCTGACCGACAAGTTCGGCTTTCTTAATGAAGCGGCGATGGAACACAAGGCACGTGAAGTGTTGCATCGCCTGAACCCGAACTTCAAGAAGTTCACATCCCCGGTATCAGCTCTATCGGGCGGTCAGCGCCAATCGGTTGCGATTGCCCGGGCCTTGCTGTTTGAAGCACGCGTTCTGATCATGGATGAACCCTGTGCCGCCCTTGGTGTGCATGAAACAAAAATGGTCGGTGAACTGATTGATCAGCTCAAACGTGACGGGCTGGGTATTTTGTTGATCAGCCACGATCTTCATGATGTCATCGATCTATCGGACCGGCTGCATGTCATGAAAAACGGAAAGCTGGTGGGCAGCGTGCGCACCGAGGATGTTACACATGACGATGTTCTTGGCATGATCATCCTGGGTAAGATGCCGGAACATCTTATGCACCTTGCCGGTCCGGGTGCGACAAATGCCCCGGGATCGTCACCAGACGCCCCCAACAGCCAAACAAGCGAGATAGGAAAATGACGACAGGCTTCGCGATAAACACCGCTGATATCCTGCCCGAAGACGCCAACCAAGCTGTTCTGGTCGGGCGAATTTGGGACCCGCGCGTTTCGGGACCGACGCCGGTTCTTGTTGATGGCGATACGTTGCGTGATATCAGCAAGCTTGGCCCGACCGTCAGTGAAATCCTCGAACGCGACAAGCTGGTTGAGCACCTGTCAAACACGGCTGGCTTTCCAAGCGTCGCATCGCTGTCAGAGGTTCTTGATCAATCCCACCCCGGTGCAGATCAAGACAGACTTCACCTCCTTGCGCCAAATGATCTGCAGGCGATCAAGGCCAGCGGCGTGACATTTGTCGCAAGCCTGCTTGAACGCGTTATCGAAGAACAGGCACGCGGGGATGCCAGCAAGGCCGATCAGATCCGAACCGAAATTACCGGCATTATCGGTGATGATCTGTCGCAGATTGAACCCGGATCGCAAAAAGCTGCCGACATCAAAAAGATTCTGATCGAGAAAGGTGCATGGTCGCAATATCTCGAAGTCGGTATCGGACCGGATGCCGAGATATTCACCAAGGCGCCGGTCATGTCGGCTGTCGGCTATGGCGCCCATGTTGGCTTGCATCCGATTTCAAACTGGAACAACCCGGAGCCCGAGGTGGTTCTTACGGTGACGTCGCTTGGCAAGATTGTCGGCGCGACCCTTGGCAATGACGTCAATCTGCGCGACGTCGAAGGGCGGTCGGCCCTGCTGCTGGGCAAGGCCAAGGACAATAACGGCTCCTGCGCGATCGGACCGTTCATCCGGCTGTTTGATGATCACTTCACACTTGAAACGGTGAAATCAGCAGACCTTGCCATGGCGGTCGATGGGAACGACGGATACCACCTTGATGCTGTCAGCTCGATGAGCCAGATCAGCCGAACACCTGAAAGCCTCGTCTCGCAGGCAATTGGTCGGCACCATCAATATCCGGACGGCTTTATGCTGTTTCTCGGGACGATGTTCGCCCCCACTGATGACCGCGGCGGATCGGGCAAGGGCTTCACCCATGAGATGGGCGACCTTGTCAGCATCTCGACGCCAAGCCTTGGCAAGCTGGTCAATCAGGTTGACCGATCAGACGTCATCAACCCCTGGCAGTTCGGGATAACCGCCCTGATGAACAATCTTGCCCGGCGCGGATTACTGTAATATCGATCCTGTCAGGTAAAAGTCGACCGGCTTCGTTACAAAGGATACAGTCCAGCCTCATGATCCGCCGCACAGAAAGCGAAACCCCGCGCCAGCCATCCCAAACCGCGATTTTGCGGTATCTGCGCGTGCATGGTCCGGCGGCACGGATTGATATCGGCACGGCAACCGGGCTTAGCCCGGCGACAGTAACATCGCTGACCGCCGATCTGATGGCACAGGGGCTGGTGCGCGAAAGCGAAAGCGGCAACGGAAGCTCGAACGGCAACGGCACCACACGTGGTCGCCCCAAAGTGCTGCTTGATCTGGTGCCGAACGCGGCCTGTGTGATCGGGGTTAAAATCACCATCAACCTGATCGAAATCGCCTTGGGCAACTTCAAGGGCGAGATCGAACGCAGCGTCGAACACAGCATCAACACCCGCGATCTTGGCGCAGAAGAACTGACCAGAACACTGATCGCACTGATTGACCGCTTTGTTGAGCGCAATGCTGATTTCAGCCCGCAACCACCTGTCGGCATCAGCATTGCCGTTCAAGGGGTAACCGACAGCAACAGTGGTGAAATCATCTGGTCACCGGCACTGCGCCACCGCCATATCCCGTTGGTCAAATCCCTGACAGAGCGCTATGGCGGCGTTGTTCAGATGTCAAACGATGCGAACTGTATCGCAACGGCCATCTCGCAAAACACCAACCTTCATGATGGCGGTGACTTTGCCGTGATCATGTTGGGATACGGCATTGGCATGGGACTTGTCCTGAACGGCAATGTCTATAACGGTGAATTTGGTACCGCAGCCGAATTTGGCCACACCAAGTTCCAGCCTGACGGACCGCTTTGCAATTGTGGGCGACGGGGCTGTCTTGAGGCTTATATTGGCGACTACGCGATCTTGCGCGATGCCCGTGGCCTGATTGACCTGCCAGAAGCCAACAACCTGCACCCCAGCGAAGAACAAATGATGGATCTTGTTGCCCGTGCGCGCAACGGCGATACGGGCCTGACCGAACTGTTCCGCCATGCCGGCAAGGTTCTGGGATATGGCATTGCCAACCTGATTGCACTTCTGGGTCCCAAACAGATATTTATCACCGGGTCCGGCGCGCGCGCTTTTGACATGATGGAACCGGAGCTTCGCCGTGGCCTGGCAGAGGCCCAGGTGCCTGAACTCAGCCGCGGACCAACGATCACCCACCTGGCATGGGACAAGGACCTTGCCCTGCAAGGCGCAATTGGTCAAAGCCTGCTCAGGCATGATGAAAACATGTTTCAGGCGACCACAACCGCTGGGAACTAATCACCCCCAAAAGAAAAAGCCGCCCCGGATGGAGCGGCTTTCTTGATGATCTATCCTGATTTTGATCAGGCCAGATCGGCTGGCAGGACATCGGTCGGGATGTTCTGGTAGCAGACCGGACGCAGGAAGCGGCGAATTGCCATCGTGCCAACAGAAGTCGCCCCGAAGTTGGTCGAAGCCGGATAAGGCCCGCCATGCACCATGGTGTCAGACACTTCAACACCGGTCGGGAAACCGTTGGCCAGAACGCGGCCAGCCTTGTGTTCAAGGATCGGCAGAAGTGAACGGGCATCTGCGGCATCTGCTGCATCAAGATGAAGCGTGCAGGTCAGCTGACCTTCAAGCGATTTGGCGATCTTGCGCATTTCCGCAACATCCTTCACCCGAACCACCAGACCGAGCGGACCAAAGACCTCTTCGCCGAGTTCATGGTTGGCAAGCCAGTTTTCGCCGGTGGTTTCAAACAGATACGGCGTGGCATTACGCAGATCACATGACGTGGTCAGGACTTCCTTCACACCCGACGTCGCGGCAACGCGTTTTGCCCCGGCGCGATAGGTTTCTGCCATGCCATCGGTCAGCATGGTCTGCGGACCGACACCCGAAAGACCTTCTGTGGCCGCGGCAACGAATGCATCCGCATCGGAACCTTCGATCACAACCGCAATGCCCGGATTGGTGCAGAACTGGCCAGCGCCCATGGTGAGCGACCCTGCCCAGCCCTTGCCAATTTCAGCACCTCGTGCCTTAACGGCATTGGGCATCAGGAACATCGGGTTGACCGAGCCCAGCTCACCAAAGAACGGGATCGGCTCCGGACGGGCTGCACACAGATCATAAAGCGCACGACCACCGCCAAGCGATCCGGTAAAGCCAACCGCCTTGATCAGCGGATGCTGCACAAGGCTTTGGCCGACATCGCGTTTGCCACCCTGAATAAGGCTGAACACACCGGGATGGACGCCGCATTTCTTTATCGCGGCATCGATTGCCTGCGCAACAATCTCGCCCGTGCCCGGATGGGCCGAGTGGCCCTTGACCACGACCGGGCAACCGGCCGCCAAGGCCGATGCGGTATCGCCACCCGCAACCGAGAATGCCAGCGGGAAGTTCGATGCACCAAACACGGCAACCGGGCCAATCGGACGCTGCATCAAACGAAGGTCCGGGCGCGGCAAAGGTGCACGATCCGGAAGCGCTTCTTCATAACGGCGATCAAGATACGCACCATCAAGAATGTGGCTGGCGAACAGGCGAAGCTGGCCAACCGTACGGCCACGTTCGCCCTGCAGACGGGCTTCGGGCAGGCCGGTTTCCTGGGTTCCGATTTCGGTGATTTCATCACCGCGCGCATCGATTTCATCGGCAATGGTATTGATGAATTTCGCACGTTCTTCGCGGGTGGAATAGCCAAAGGTCCAGAAGGCTTCCTCAGCCGCCTTAGCGGCCTGATCAACAAGGGCCGGCGTTCCGACCGGGAAGGTATTGGCCGGGCCGTGGGCCGGTTCGGACTGGAAGGTCGTCTCGCCAGCGACCCATTCGCCAGCAATCAGATGTTTTCCTGTCAGGGTATAAGACATTGCAATCAATCCTCTGGAATTCGTGGATATGGATAAGGCTCATCGTCAGGTCACACGGACCAAGGCATTTACCTGATCTTACTGGCTTTTCAGCCATTCCTCATACTTTTTCTGATTTTCATCCTTGGTGCAGGGATAAAGTCCGATGATTGACGCTCCGCTTTGCACCTGCTCAAGGACAAAGGCCTCGTAACTTTCCATGCCGGCACAGGCATTGGCGATCTCGTCGGCCAGATGGGCCGGGATCACCATAACACCGTCAGTATCCCCGACAAGCACATCACCGGGGAACACTGCAACATCACCACATGCAATCGGGATGTTGATATCAAGTGCTTCATGCTTGGTCAGGTTGGTCGGTGCCGACGGACCGGCACAATAGGCTGGCATATCAAGCGCGCCAATGCCTTCGGCATCACGGAAACCGGCATCCGATACAATACCGGCCGCGCCGCGTACCGCAAGGCGGGTAACAAGGATCGATCCGGCGGAGGCCGCAGACGCATCCTTGCGCCCATCCATCACCAGCACATGACCGGGCGGGCAGGTTTCAACCGCGACCCGTTGCGGATGGTCAGCATTGCGGAAAACCTCAATCGGGTTGCGGTCTTCACGGGCCGGGATGTAACGCAGGGTAAAGGCCTGCCCGACCATGTTTTTCTTTTTGGGCGCAACCGGCTTGACGCCCTGAATGAACTGGTTGCGCAAGCCGCGTTTAAACAGCTGGGTCGCGATGGATGCCGTGGAGGCGCGCATCAGCTTTGCGCGTGTATCCTCGGAAAGTACATATTCGGTCATCTCGGGGTCCTTAGAAAATATCAGGTTCGCCGGCAGTCTTGCCGAAAGAAGTTTCAAGGAAATCAAAGTCACAGCCCTGATCGGCCTGTGTCACATGGCGCGAGAACATATAGCCGTACCCACGTTCGAACCGCGGTTCCGGCGGGGGAAGTGCCTTGCGACGTTCTTCGAGTTCTTCCTCGTGAACGAGCATATCAAGCGAGCGGTTTGGCAGATCCAGACGCACGATATCGCCGTTCTTCAAAAGTGCCAGCGGTCCACCAACGTAGCTTTCCGGGCTGACATGCAAGACACATGCGCCATATGATGTGCCTGACATGCGCGCATCAGAAATCCGAAGCATGTCGCGATGCCCCTGTTTGATCAGCGCCTTGGGAATGGGCAGCATACCCCATTCCGGGAAGCCCGGCCCGCCCTGCGGCCCGGCATTGCGCAGAACCATTACATGATCGGGCGTAATATCAAGGTTCTCGTCATCGACGGCCTTTTTCATATCCGGATAGCTGTCAAAGACAATCGCGGGGCCTTCATGGACATGAAACTTCGGATCACAGGCCGCAGGTTTGATCACTGCACCGGTCGGGCAGAGATTGCCTTTCAGAACGGCAAGCGAGCCTTCCTTATAAACCGGATTGCTGATCGGGCGGATGACATCATCGTTATAAACCACCGCCCCTTCAAGGTTCTCGCCCAAAGACTTGCCGGTGACCGTCATGCAGGTCGTATCAAGACGATCTTCCATCTGCTTCATCAGGGCGCGCAGGCCACCAGCATAGAAGAAGTCCTCCATCAGGTAGTCCTTGCCCGATGGCCGGACATTGGCGATCAGCGGCGTGTTGCGACCAAGCTCGTCAAGGTCTTCAAGCTTAAGCCCGACACCTGCACGCTTGGCCATCGCAATCAGATGCACCACCGCATTGGTCGAACAGCCGGTTGCCATGGCAACAATGGCGGCATTTCGGCACGACGCATCGGTGATGATTTTATCAGGTGTCAGGTCCTCCCAGACCATATCGACAATCCGGCGTCCGCAATCAGCCGACATGCGCTGATGTCCGCTATCGACCGCCGGGATCGAGGATGCACCGGGAAGTGTGAGCCCCATGGAATCAGCAATCGCCGTCATGGTCGATGCGGTACCCATGGTCATGCAGGTCCCGGCAGAACGCGCAATACCGCCCTGAATGCCAAGCCATTCATCATCGCTGATGTTGCCCGCGCGGCGTTCATCCCAGTATTTCCAGGCATCAGAACCAGAACCCAGCGTCTTGCCGGCATAGTTACCACGCAACATCGGACCGGCCGGCAGATAGATCATCGGCACACCGGCCGAAATCGCCCCCATAACCAGACCCGGTGTCGATTTGTCACAGCCGCCCATCAGCACCACGCCATCAAGCGGATGACATCGGATGTTTTCCTCTGTCTCCATGGCAAGCAGGTTGCGGTAAAGCATCGAGGTCGGCTTGGTGAAGCTTTCATCAACCGAAAGCGACGGCAGCTCGACGGCAAAACCGCCCGCCTGCGCAACACCGCGCTTGACGTCCACCACGCGTTCGCGGAAATGGGCGTGACAGGTATTGAGCTCCGACCAGGTGTTGAGAATGCCGATGATCGGCTTTCCGCGAAAATCATCCTCGGAATAACCAAGCTGCATCATCCGTGATCGATGTCCGAATGACCGCAGATCATCGGGTGAAAACCAGCGTGCCGATCTCAGGTCCTGAGGCTGTTTCTTGCTCATTGTCTTATCCTCGGAATGTAAAAAGCAACCATGTTTGCATTGGGCGGCGATCAGAAAGGTGACCTTTTATCCTGGACGTAAACACACTTATCTGAGGGTTTTCGCCGCCGTCATCAGACATGGAAAGATACTCACTTGTGACTGTTTGATATAGTAATATATTAGTGCATATCCGACAAGACGCCTGTATACAAATTGCGTGACCAGACAAGAACTGCGGGAAAAACATGGTCGATAACCTGTTCAAAGACGCACCGATTGCCAAGAAACGCCTGCCCAAGTTGAAAAGGGGCTCGGCCAGTACGCAGCTCCATGATTCCTTGCGCCAGCGGATCATTGATCTTGAATTGGCACCGGGCCAATACGTGTCGCGGATGGAAATCGCCGAGGAATACGGGGTCAGCCAGACACCGGTCCGCGATGCGTTGCTCAAGCTTGAGGAAGAAGGACTGGTCGATACCTTTCCGCAATCCAAGACAGAGGTGTCACGCATCGATGTCGAACAAGCGCTTGAAACCCAGTTCCTGCGCCTGTCGGTCGAGCTTGAAATCACCCGCCGTCTGGCCAATGCCAAAGACCCTGCCCTGACTGTCAAAGCGCACTCCATTCTTGCCCAGCAAAACGCCGTTAGTGCCGCGAGCGATCTTGATACCTTTGGCAAGCTTGATCGCGATTTCCATTACGCACTTTATGAGGCGGCCGGCGTTGCCCAACTCTATGGCGTCATCGAAGCCCGATCCGGCCATATTGACCGCCTGCGCAAACTTAACCTGCCTGATCCCGGGAAATCGGCATCCATCCTTGATTGCCATGCCCGCATTCTGGCAGCGATTGATGCGGGCCATGCCGATACGGCCTGTGAGGTTGTCCGCGAACATCTGATGGGCACCCTTGCCACCGTCGATGCCATCCGCGAACGCAACCCGTCCTTCTTCTAGGGCGGCCTAACCAAACCCCGGCGTGATTTAACGGATCAGTCCGTTTCCCTTCATAAAGGTCGCAAGCTTTTGTGCTTGCGCGTCGGTCAACGGCCAGGCGGATGGCGGACGGGTTGGACCACAATCATCACCAAGCAGCTTCAGTGCCGACTTCACACCGGTAACGTTCGTACCATTCAATTCTTCGGCCCGGACATCCTCGAACGCCTTCATCTCGGAAATCAGTTTACGTGCCGTGGCATAGTCGCTGGCCTCCAAGGCTGCATGAATGGCCATCGAGCGTTCAGGCCAGACATTGATCAGACCCGAGGTAAAGCCGCGCGCGCCCACCGCATAAAATGCCGGCGCCCATGTTTCGGCCAGCCCGCCAACCCAAACGATATCCGGATCACAGGCATTAATTGCCTCGGCCAGTTTCATCGGGTTGGGCGTTGCCCACTTAACACCTGCGACACCTTCGACCGCGCAAAGATCAGCAATCGCCTTCGTGCCGATGGCATCGTTGCGCAGATAGAGCATCATCGGCAGACCACCGGACGCATCGGCAATGCGTTTGATATATTCGACGACGCCCCGCGGAGCGACAAACGGGTCTGGCGGCTGATGGATCATCAGGGCCTCTGCCCCGGCTTCTGCCGATGCCTTGGCAAGTGCGCAGGCATCACGAACACCACGACCGATCCCGGCCAGCATCGGCGCACGACCATCGAGCATTTCGGCGACCGACTTTGCCATCGTGATCGCTTCGTCGGTGGTGAGAGCATAAAACTCGCCCGTATTGCCATTCACGACGGGGAAATGAACACCGGCTGCCAGCGCACGGTCAATCACCGGCACAAGCTTTTTGGGCGCAACGTCGCCATTCTCGTCATAGGGCGTGACAAGAATGCCGGAAATCCCCGAGAGAACAGCGCGCAATTCGGTTTTTGAAAGTGCCATGGTTTCCTTGATCCCCGTGCCGTGGCCCGTGGGCAGCCGTCTGTCATCCGACTGCTTTCACGAACCATCTTGTAATATTTAATTACATCTTGAATAACAAGTATGCACGAAGTTGGCAATTCCAATTATGCGCCGAACATAGCCGGACATGCTACGCAGACAGGCATGCGCAAGCGCACCCGCCTTAGCAAACAGGTCATCGGTGAAAATTTACAAGTCGGGATAAGTTGATTACAGGTCAGGCAAACCGGCGAAACAGACCACGTCGTTCGCGGCAGATCATCGTCAAACCGGCCTTGCGTGCCAAGTTCACCGCCGTCAAGGTCGGCCCCGATAGGGTGACGAGCCCACCGATGCCAAACTGCACGGTCTTGGTGACGATTTCATAGGAGCAGCGGCTGGTCATCAGAACGAAGCTGCCGGCAGGGTCGATCCCCTGTCGCGCAACAGCCCCAAGCACCTTATCAAGTGCGTTGTGGCGCCCGATATCTTCGCGCACGAGAACGATGTTACCGCTACCATCGACAAAGGCGCTGGCATGCAGCAACCCGCCGCCTTCCCTATTTCGGGTCTGGCGTTCAGGCAGGGCATCAATCGCACGCAAAACAACATCCTGCGCCATGTTCGATGGTGTGACCGTGCCGATCTTGTCCATGGCAACGGCTTCAAGCGATTGCACACCACACAAGCCGCAGCCCGACCGGCCTTCAAGCGTGCGTTGCCGATCGGCAAGGCGATCAAACACATCGTCATGCAGGTCAGCCTCAATCACATAGCCTTGCAGGGTCTTGCGCACATCGCGCAGCATAATCTGGGAAATGTCATCAGCAATGCCTTCAGACAGGGCAAAGCCGACCATGAAATCTTCGAGATCATGCGGTGAAACCATCATCACGGCATGGGAATGGCCATTAAACGTCAAAGCAGCCGGAACTTCCGGCTGCAACATGATGGGCGCATCGTCATTGCCATCATCGCCCGCAACAGCACGCGCAAGATCAACGTCGCGCCCATCGAGAATGCGATTTTCCGATGGCTTGGCCGTCATGCGGGCTCCTTGACCTTCCGGATCTTTGGTGCGGCTTTCAGCACCAGCGGATGGAAGTCGGCGTTGCCTTCGGCGATCATGTCAAACAGCTGCTTGCGCATGCGCGGTTCCCAGAAATCGCTGATATGGTTGGCAACACCATCAACGCCCTCGCCCTCCGGCTGGGATTTGAAGAAGGTCGCGATCTGATTGGCCATATAGACAAGTTTGTCAGGTGCCATTGCGGTTCACTCTTTGACTGTAAGCTTTATGTAGAAGCAGGAAGTGCCAGACATCATGCCAAGGGAGTATAGCACAATGTCTGGCTCGCGATCCTATTCAGCGGCATCGACGCGCGGTTTGATCCGGCGCGACTGTTCGGCCTGACGGTCATATTCCACCTGCCATTCGGTCGGCCCATTGGAGGACGAGACCTGAACAGCGGTAACCTTGTATTCCGGGCAGTTGGTCGCCCAGTCGGTATAGTCGGTGGTAATCACGTTGGCCTGCGTGCCCGGATGGTGGAAGGTGGTGTAAACCACACCCGGTGCGACACGGTCGGTAATGGTGGCGCGAAGGGAAGTTTCGCCCGACCGGGATGCCAGACGGATCCAGTCACCTTCACGAATGCCACGTTGTTCGGCATCGTGCGGGTGGATTTCCAGCAAGTCTTCCTTGTGCCAGGCGGTGTTTTCCGTGCGCCTGGTCTGTGCGCCCACGTTATACTGACTAAGGATACGTCCCGTGGTCAGCAGAAGCGGGAAGCGCGGACCGGTGCGTTCATCGGTTGCCACATATTCGGTAACAACAAACTTACCCTTGCCACGGACAAAGCCATCGATATGCATGACCGGCGTCCCTTCCGGGGCCTTGTCATTACATGGCCACTGAACCGAGCCCTTCTCTTCGAGCAGGTCATAGCTGACATTGGCAAAGCTTGGCGTGGTGGCAGCAATTTCGGCCATCACCTGTGATGGATGGGTGTAGTTCCAGTTAAGGCCCATCGCACGGGCGAGGTTCTGGGTCACTTCCCAATCGGCAAAGCCGTTCAAGGGGGTCATCACCTTGCGCACGCGGTTGATACGGCGTTCTGCGTTGGTGAATGTCCCGTCCTTTTCAAGGAAGGTCGAACCCGGCAGGAAGACATGCGCGTAGTTCGCCGTTTCATTCAGGAACAGGTCATGGACGACCACACATTCCATGGCCGCCAAACCGGCCGCAACATGTTTGGTATCCGGGTCAGACTGAAGGATATCTTCACCCTGAATATAGATGCCCTTGAAGGTGCCTTCGACAGCCGCATCGAGCATGTTGGGGATACGCAGCCCCGGCTCGTCATCAAGTTTCACGCCCCAGATATCTTCAAAGATATCGCGGGTCGCACTGTCCTGAATGTGGCGATAGCCCGGCAGTTCGTGCGGGAAGGATCCCATATCACACGACCCCTGCACGTTGTTCTGACCACGCAGCGGGTTCACACCAACACCCGGACGGCCGATATTACCGGTCGCCATGGCAAGGTTAGCAATCGCCATCACGGTAGTTGAACCTTGGCTGTGTTCCGTCACGCCAAGACCATAATAGATCGCGCCATTACCGCCGGTGGCAAAGGCGCGCGCGGCCTTGCGCATGGTTTCGGCGTCAACACCGGTCATATCGGCGATGGCTTCGGGGCTGTGTTTCGGATCGGAGACAAAAGTCGCCCAATCCTGGAACTCGTCCCAGTCACAACGTTCACGCACGAAGGCCTCGTCAAACAGGCCTTCGGTCACGATGACATGCGCAAGCGATGTCAGAACCGCAACGTTGGTGCCGGGACGCAGTGCCACGTGGGCAACCGCCTCGATATGCGGGGAGCGGACCAGATCAATCCGGCGCGGATCGATCACGATCAGTTTCGCCCCTTCACGCAGACGCTTTTTCAGGCGCGAGGCAAAGACCGGATGGCCATCGGTCGGGTTGGCCCCGATCAGGATGACAACATCGGTATGTTCGACAGAATCAAAGTCCTGCGTCCCGGCCGAGGTACCAAACGTAGTTTTGAGGCCATAACCGGTCGGCGAGTGGCAAACACGGGCACAGGTATCAACGTTGTTATTGCCAAAACCGGCACGGATCAGCTTCTGAACAAGGAAGGTTTCCTCGTTCGTGCAACGCGACGAGGTAATACCGCCCAGCGCACCCTTGCCGTATTTGGCCTGAATGCCCTTGAACTTGTCTGCGGTGAAGCGAAGCGCCTCTTCCCAGCTGACTTCCTGCCAGGGATCCTCAACGTTTTCGCGGATCATCGGGTTAAGGATGCGGTCCTTGTGATTGGCATAGCCATAGGCAAAGCGACCCTTCACACAGGAATGGCCACGGTTGGCCTTGCCGTCCTTATAGGGCACCATGCGGACCAGTTCTTCGCCGCGCATTTCCGCCTTGAACGAACACCCCACCCCGCAATAAGCACAGGTGGTGACAACCGAATGTTCCGGCTGACCGATTTCAATGACCGACTTTTCCTGAAGCGTTGCGGTCGGGCAGGCCTGCACACAGGCACCACACGATACGCATTCGGAATCAAGGAAGTCTTCGTGCATGCCCGGTGACACACGGGATTCAAAGCCGCGACCTTCGATGGTCAGGGCAAAGGTGCCCTGCACTTCTTCGCAGGCACGGACACAGCGCGAACAGACAATGCATTTCGACGGGTCATAGGTGAAATAAGGGTTGGTTTCATCCTTGGCCATGTAGCGCGGGTTTTCTTCGCCGTTCTGGCGAACCTCGACGTGGTTTTCACCCTCATAGCCATAACGCACCTCGCGCAGACCAACCGCGCCGGCCATGTCCTGCAATTCGCAGTCACCATTGGCCGCACAGGTCAGGCAATCCAGCGGATGGTCAGAGATATAAAGCTCCATCACGCCTTTGCGGATTTTCTTGAGCCGCTCGGTCTGGGTATGGACAACCATGCCATCAGATGCCGGCGTCGTGCAGGATGCCGGGGTGCCATTGCGGCCTTCGACCTCAACCAGACACAGGCGGCACGAGCCAAACGCATCGACCATATCGGTCGCGCACAGTTTCGGGACCTGAATGCCGGCCTCCATCGAGGCACGCATGACAGAGGTACCTTCAGGCACGGTCACGTCCTTGCCATCAATGGTCAGGGTGACGGTCTTTTCGGAATTCTTGGCGGGGGTTCCGTAGTCAACTTCTTTGATCAAGGACATCGTTTCACTCCGCAGCTATATCAAGCGCGCGTGGCTTGAAGTCATCAGGGAAATGGGTCAGGGCGCTTAGAACCGGATAAGGCGTAAAGCCCCCCAGCGCGCACAAGGATCCAAACTTCATGGTCTCGCACAGATCGCGCAGCAGCTCGATCTGCAATTCAGGCTCTTCACCACGTTCAAGCTTGTCGACCACTTCGGTCCCGCGTACAGAGCCAATTCGGCACGGCGTGCATTTGCCGCACGATTCAATTGCGCAGAATTCCATGGCAAAGCGGGCCTGCTTCATCATGTCCACCGTGTCGTCAAACACGACAACACCGGCATGACCGATCAGACCATCGCGTTTCATGAATTCTTCGTAGTCAAACGGCGTATCAAACAGTTCTTTCGGGAAATAGGCCCCCAAAGGCCCGCCGACCTGAACCGCCTTGACCGGGCGGCCCGATGCAGTGCCACCGCCGATCTGTTCAACGATTTCGCCCAGCGTCAGACCAAAGCCGACTTCATAAAGCCCGCCATGTTTGACGTTGCCCGCAATCTGGATCGGGATGGTACCGCGCGAGCGGCCCATGCCGTAATCACGGTAATATTCCGGGCCCTTTTCCAGAATGACCGGAACAGAGCACAGCGAAATCACGTTATTGACCACCGTCGGACGGCCAAGGAAACCTTCAAGGGCGGGCAGCGGCGGCTTGGCACGGACAACACCGCGCTTGCCTTCCATGCTGTTGAGAAGCGATGTTTCTTCACCGCAGACATAGGCACCAGCACCCATGCGGACTTCCATGTCAAAGGCCTTGCCGGAACCAAGGATGTTATCACCCAGAACACCGGCAGCACGGGCGACTTCGATCGCCTCGTTCATCACGTCAATCGCAGTCGGATATTCCGAACGGGTATAGACATAGCCCTTGGTTGCACCGGTGGCGAGACCAGCAATGATCATGCCTTCGATCAGAACAAACGGTTCGCCTTCCATGATCATGCGATCGGCAAAGGTGCCGCTATCGCCTTCATCGGCGTTACAGACGATGTATTTCTGATCGCCATCGGCTTCGCGGACGGTATTCCATTTAATGCCGGTTGGGAAACCGGCACCACCGCGACCACGCAGGCCACTGTCAGTGACGGCCTTGACGATTTCTTCGTCCGTCATCTTGAGCGCGTTTTCAAGGCCGCTCAGGCCTTCATTGGCGCGGTAATCGTCAAGCGATACCGGATCAATGATGCCGCAGCGCTGGAATGTCAGGCGCGACTGGCTTTTGAGGAACGGAATTTCCTGTGTCCGCCCGAGGAACAACTTGTGCGCCCCGCCAGTCAGGAAATCGGCATCAAACAACGCATCGATATCGTCGGTGCTGACCGGGCCATAGGCAACACGCCCGCGTGGCGTTTCGACCTCGACCATAGGTTCAAGCCAATACATGCCGAACGAGCCGTTGCGCACGATCTTGATATCGGCACCGGTTTTGGCGGCCTTGGCGGAAATGGCAGATGCGACATCATCCGCACCGAGCGCAACCGAACCGGAATCAAGTGGAACATAGATCTTGATGCTCATGACCCCACCTTTTCAAGAATGCGATCCGCACTGACACGGCCAACAACCTTGCCATCAATCATCGCCGCCGGGGCGCAGGCACACAGGCCAAGACAGAAGACAGGTTCAAGCGTGATCTTGTGATCGGCGGTGGTTTGCGACCAGTCGACTTTCAAATGACGACGGATCTGGTCACCAAGAGCATCGGCCCCCATCGCCTGACAGGCTTCGGCCCGGCAGATCTTGATGACATGCTTGCCCGCCTTTTCTTCGCGGAAGTCATGATAGAAGCTTGCCACCCCGTGGACTTCCGCCCGGCTAAGGTTCAGCTTCTTGGCAATGGTCTGAAGCGCGCCATCGGGGATATAGCCAAACTCTTCCTGCACTTCATGCAGGATCGGCAAAAGCGGTCCCTCAAGGGCTGCCATCTGATCACAAATGGCAGCGACGCGGACGTTCTGGTCCTCGGTCGTTTCCGACATGCAAGCCTCTCTCTCAAGCATGTTTGAATTATTCGTTGTTCTTCATAGTGTCAGGCATTGTCACGGCCTGTTCAATAAAGCCATCCCGTTACGCGATAGCGAAAACCTATCAAGCCGATTGCAGCTCTGAAATGCGGGCTGCCTCCTTGATCAAGGCCGACACAACCGGGGTTGCCGGTTCGCGTCGTGCGGCGATCAGGCCGACGGTGTGAGTGGCATCGGGTTCGGTGATCGGGATCGATTTGACCCGGTCGCGCATCCCGAAACTTTCGACCATTTTTTCCGGCATGATGCTGGCCCAGTTGCCTGTTTGCACATGGGTAAACAGCGCAATCATGGAATCGCTTTCCAGCGTCGCGCTGACCTTCGCCCCCACCGCATCAAGATGCTGATCGATGATGCGGCGGTTTTGCATATCTGGCGTTAGCAGGCAAAGCGGCAATTCAGCGGCTTCGCGCCAGGTGATTGTATCACGTCCGGCAAGATCTTCCATGTTTGACGTCACAAGATGATAGCGTTCCCGGTACAGTGGGATGGCTGTTACGCGCCCAAGTGGCTCATTATCAAGATAGGTAATCCCGGCATCAATTTGCAGATCGTCGAGCAGCGCCTGAATTTCGGC
Source organism: Thalassospira sp. (assembly GCF_002709775.1). Lineage (GTDB taxonomy): Bacteria > Pseudomonadota > Alphaproteobacteria > Rhodospirillales > Thalassospiraceae > Thalassospira. The sequence continues at coordinate 36,340 of NZ_PAQR01000064.1, read as the reverse complement.
AGAGGTCCGCGACAGGATGGCAAAGCTGACATCGGGGTGTTTTTCACGAAACGGCGTGGTCAATTCATGGACCATCGAAAGCGCGGTCGGAACAACCGCAATCTGCACCTGCCCGGTCAGGCCAAAGCGCATGGCACGCATTTCATCGCGCATGGATCGGGTGCTGCCGACGATATGACGCGCCCATTCCAGAACTCGTTCGCCTTCGGGTGTCAGGCCCTGATAGCGCGATCCGCGTTTGACCAGGACAACGCCAAGATGGTCTTCAAGCTGGCGCAAGGCGCTTGAAAGGGTTGGCTGCGTCACACCGCATTCTTCGGCAGCATGTCCAAAATGCTGCTCGCGGGCGAGAACCATAAACATTTCGAGTTTATCAATCATGGCGTATCCGGCATCGCAAGATCGATGCTTTTTATGGCGGTGTTGGCGATCCTGTTTTCGGCTCGCTCTATCTGGGGCGGAACACTTTGGCGCAACAATTTGGTGACGGGATTGTCGGGAAAAGTGTTCTGATTGCAGGATAACCGATTACCCCTTCGGGCATAAAGGTTATTCCTGCAACAGAACACAGATCCGGGCTGGATGAACGGAACCCGGATCTGCCCCTGACGCTTTGGCACGATGTCCCACTCGTGCCTGGCTTTACTGGCAAGTGGACAGAGCCAGTAAAACAGGCGCCAGCCGAGGGTGCATCGGCTGGCGCCTTTGGTCAGGTTAGGCTTTCGACGGAGCTTCGCTGCCGCCTGCTTCCTGGGTTTCCATGTGATGCTTTTCATGGATCGGGCTGACCAGCTTGTTGGCAATCAGCGCAATCGCAAGCAATGCCGCCATGGCATACATGGTGGTGTTATACAGGCTTGAGGTCGGATCGACCGTGCCTGCCGGTGCGATTTCCATCAGACGCCCGATGGTCACCGTTTTGGCTGCAACCAGCTGATCAAGCTGAGCAATGCCGGCACCGAACTTCTCCTGGAATGCTGCCGGATCAACCTTTGATGCCAGATCCTTGATCGAACTGGTGACCGAGGCCTGACGCAGCTGGGTGATGGCAAGCGGACCAAGAACACCAGCGGTACTCCAGGCAGTCAGAAGACGACCATGGATACCACCGACATATTTGGTACCGAAGATATCGGCGAGATAAGCCGGAATGGTTGCAAAACCACCGCCATACATCGTGAAGATGATCATGGTTGCGGCATAGAACATGACAAGCCATGTCACAGCCGGATTGATGCTGACCTGTTCTGCGGCAAACGGGATCGACATATAGAGAACGATGCCCAGAATGAAGAAGCAGTAATAGGTGTTCTTGCGCCCGATATAGTCAGACATCGAGGCCCAGAAGAAACGACCGCACATGTTAAAGACCGAAATCATGAACACGTAGGTCGCCGCAAAGGCGGAGTTGACGATAAACGGCAAGGTCGTGCCAAAGATCTCCGTCATCATGGTCTTGGCAACGCCAATCACCCCGATACCGGCCGTCACGTTAAAGCACAGAACAATCCACAGCAGATAGAACTGCGGGGTTTTAAGCGCCTGATCAATGTGAACGTTGGCATGCGTGATCATGCGTTTGGATGCGGCATCCGCAGTCGGCGGCGTCCAGCCAGCCGGAAGCCAGCCTTCGCGCGGCACGCGATAGGAGAAGGATGCAATGATCATGACGATGAAGTACGCAACACCAAGCGTAAAGAAGGTCGCAGCCGCACCGGTATTACCGGTTCCGGCAACATAAACGCCTTCTTCGATCGGCACTGGCGCTGCGGCAACCTGTGCGGCACCGGCAACAACGACTTCGACCATCTGGCCACCAACTTCGGCCATACGTTTGCCGCCCTCGGTCACGAGGTTCACGGCACTTTCCGGACCAAGATAGTCAGGCACCTTGAAGAAGGTGGCAAGCAGGGCTTCCTTGATCGGGGTTGCGATCATCGCACCGCCGCCAAAGCCCATGATGGCCATACCGGTCGCCATGCCGCGCCGGTCCGGGAACCAGCGGATCAGGGTCGAGACCGGCGAAACATAACCAAGCCCAAGACCACAGCCACCAAGCGCGCCATAGCCCAGATACACTAGCCACAGCTGATGGGTCATGATGCCAAGGCCGCCGATGATGAAACCACCACCCCAGCAGAAGGCTGCGACAACGCCGACCATACGCGGGCCGACTTCTTCAAGCCATTTGCCGCCAAAGGCAGCCGCAAGGCCAAGAAAGACGATGGCAACAGAGAAAATCCAGACAACGGATTGCAGCCCCCAGTCACCGGAGCTTGCACTGACCACCCCAAATTCCTTGATCAGTGGCGGGTTAAAGATACTCCAGGCATAGACAGAGCCGATGCACAAATGAATGGCGATAGATGCTGGCGGAACTTTCCAGCGGTTGAAATCGTCGCCAGCGACGATGTGTTCTTTCTTGAGCTTGTCAAACATGACGTTGTTTTCCTCCCGGTCTTTTGATTTTTCCTTGCCCTTCCCCGTCGCACAATTGGTCATGGTGCAGGGCAAACACGGTTAAATCCGGAATTCTCAACTTGGCAATCGGCGTGCCATACAGCGCCAAGCACCACTTTCTGTCACTTTTCCAAACTGGAACGGGTTGCTGCAGCGCACGCGCATGGACAAAATGTCCACAAGCTTAATGCGCGCATAACGTGCATATAGACAAAATGTCCACTCGCATTTGCAGCATTTTGGAGGAGTTTACTGTTTTGACCGTGAGGCCTGAGTTCAGTCCGCCTCGGGCAACCAGATGGTAAAGACCGTGCCCTTGCCCGGTTCACTTTCAACATCAAGCGACCCGCCTTGACGATCAATCAGGGTACGGGTGATCGACAGACCAAGCCCCGTGCCTTCGCGCCGTTTGGTGGTGTAGAACGGATCGAAGATGCGGTTCAAAACATCAGCATCCATGCCGGTACCGGTATCGCGCACGGTGATCTGAATGCCGGGTTTCCCACCCCGATCAACATCAGCATCAATCAGGGTCAATGTCCCGCTTTCGGGCATGGCATGCAGGGCATTGACCATCAGGTTGACCAGAACCTGCTGCAACTCGGTTCGGTTCATCAGAACCAGTCGGGTTGATTGATGTTCGCGCACGACCTTGATATCAGCCCGGCTGAGAAGATGGGCAACGAGGGGCATGCAATCATCAATCACCTCGGCGACACTGTGGCGTTCGACGAAGCCCGCATATTCTTCGGGTTTGGCAAATTGCAGAAGCTTGGTCACGATCAGATTGATGCGATTGACCTGTTCGTCAATCAGGCGGAATTCAGTATCGCCCAGTCGTGCATGTTCACCCAGAAGATCGCGCAGGACATCAAGATTACCCTGAAGGACGGCGACGGGATTGTTGATTTCGTGCGCCACACCGGCGGTAATTTCACCGATCGCAGCAAGCTTTTCCGACATGATCAGTTGCCGGGTCGTGGCTTCAAGCGCGCGGTTGGCTTCGCGCAACTCGCTGGTGCGGGCATCAACGCGGGCATTGAGCTGATCATTCCAGGCGCGCAGGCGTTTGTCGCGTTCCTGCACCTGATCAAGCAGATCATCAAGATGCTCAGCGACAAGGGCGATCTCATCCTGCACCTGATCAAGATTTGTTCGCGCCGACAGATCGCCGTTTTCAACCCGGCCAATGGTATTGGCCATCCGTTCCAGGGGCTTGAAAATACCCCGCGCCCAGCGCAGGAAGATCGGCACTGACAAGGCCGCAACAAACAGAAACGCCCCGATCAGGATCAGAAGGCTTTCATATTTGGTCTGGGCAAAGGGGGCTTCGAGGAAACCGACATAAAGCATGCCAACCCGTTTACCATAGCTATCCTTGATCGGCTCATAGGCCGATATGTACCAGTCATTAACCACAAAGGCGCGGTCGAGCCAGACATTACCATCTTCAAGCACGGTCTTGCGCACCACGCCCGAGACCCGGGTGCCCAAGGCACGGCGGTCGGCAAACAGACGGACATTGGTGCTGACCCGGACATCATCAAGAAACAGCGTCGCGGTCCCCTGACTGCCCTCGGGCAGGCTGTTCTGGCGATAAACAAGGTCGTTGATCGTATCGATAAAACCGAGGTTCTGGTTAAGCAGTATGCCACCCACCAGCGCAGCACTGCCGCCCGTCGGCAGTTCAACGTGACTTGCCGAATGTACCACCATGCCACGTGTTTCAGCATCGCGGGTCGAGGGGACGGCATTGGGCGTTTCAATCAGATCAAGGCGCGCGCGTTCGGCCAGGTCAGGCGAAATAGCGGCAAGGTCGCGATTGCTGAAAATATCAATGCTGGTGGAGGATTGGCCGTTATAGGCACTTTCAATCACCGGCCAATCACCATCGCGCCGATCACCCACTTCGTTATCGCGTCCGGGCGACAGGTAAAGGAAATCAAGACCCAGTTCCTGCTGTCGCGCTGCAAGCAAGCGGTCAATGTCGTTAGCGTTGCCGCTCGCCAGCACATCACGCACCGCGACCGATTGACCAAGGGCCTCGATCTGTTCGCCGGTGTTTTCCAGGATATGGGTAAAATACTGATGGGCAATTGTCAGGTCGCCACTGACCTTTGATGTCAGCAGCGCATCAAACTTCGTATTCCAGCGCACCATCATCACGCCCAATAACAAGGGCAGGATCACAAGCGTTGGCAAAAGTGCAATCGCCAGCAGCTTGAAGCGAACGGACCGGGTTCTTTTGGCGGGGGGCGTGGTGGCGCCCGACGGTGACGCGTCGGTCATTCCTGTTCCCAGCTTGCGCATTTGCGATCAATCGTCTTGCGCGACACACCCAACCTTCTGGCGGCTTCGTTCCGATTGCCGTTGGTCTTGTGCAGCATCGCCAGAATGTGACGGCGCTCCATCTCGTCCAGGGTCTCGTCAGATTCTGCCTGTGCGCCCTGATCAGCAAATTCGTCGCGGAACTCGGCCGGGAACTTGCCAAGGATCAGGGTGCGTTCGATCAGGTTGCGCAATTCACGCACGTTGCCCGGCCATTCATAGCGTGTCAGTCCGGCCCGCACCGACGCATCCATCGGCACCTCGCGCACGCCAAGCTGCTTGGACAGCTTGGTCATGAACAGCTCCGCCAGTTCCAGCACATCGTCGCCACGTTGGGAAAGTGGCGGCATTTCGATATGCATGACATTGATGCGGTAAAACAGATCGGCACGGAAACGCCCAGCTTCGACTTCGGCCTCAAGATCGGCGTTGGTTGCAAAGACAAAGCGCAGATCAACAGGGGCTTCGCGCTCTGATCCGACCGGGCGAACACGGCGGCTTTCAATCGCGCGCAAAAGCTTGCTTTGGGTGGCGAGTGACAATTCACCGACTTCATCCAAAAACAGCGTCCCGCCCTGCGCATGCATGAACAGGCCATCGCGTGCTGCCTGTGCACCGGTAAAGGCGCCTTTGACATGGCCAAACAATTCCGCCTCGATCATTTCGGACGGAATGGCGGCACAGTTGATCGGCACAAACGGCTTTTCTGCGCGATCCGACAGCGCATGCAAGGAACGCGCGGTGACTTCCTTGCCCGTTCCGCTTTCACCGGAAATCAGGATTGATGTCGGCAACGGGGCCACACGGGCGATGGTTTCGCGAATTTCCTGAATTTGCGGCGAATAGCCAATCAACTTGTCACGCAACAACACATGATCGGACGTCGCGCGCAATTCATGGCGCAGCACATGGTTTTCACGGCGTAACCGCATACGATCCAGACAGCGCGCCACCGCATTTAAAATCTGGTTGGATCGAAATGGCTTCAGGACAAAGTCGACAGCGCCGGCGCGCAGTGCCTTGATCGCGGTATCAAGGTCGGCATAGGCCGTCATCAGAATAGCATCTGAGAAAAAGCCGATCTCACGCTGTTCGGTCAACCATTCCACCCCGCTCTTGCCGGGCATGATGTTATCAAGAATGACGACATCAAAATGGTGCTGATCAAGTAAGGCTGTGGCTTCTTCGCAGTCGGCTGCTTCTTCGACCCGCTTGGCGCGCGGGCCGAGGGTGCGGACAAGGAAGTTGCGCATGCCCGGCTCGTCATCGACGATCAGGATGGATGCCTTTTCAAGCCACGGGCCGAATTCCGGCCCCGGCCCGCTATGACCTGCGTCATTGCCCGCAGACGGCGCTGCCCCCTCGGACGCGCCCAGTACGGTCGATCTCATGATGTTCCTCCGCTGAAACATGCTTTATTTTTTTTCAAAGCTTAGTTCAGCGGAAAGAGAAAAGCAAAACCGTTGGTGGTAGTTACGCCATTCCGGCGTCGAATTTGACCACCACCAACGGATCATCACGCCAATGATCAGGCTTCCTTGCGATGGATGGCAAAGGGCGACCAGCTTTGGCTCGTCGGCATGACTTCAAGCGAGTTGACGTTTACATGCGCTGGCAAATTCGCCACCCAGAAGATGCTTTCGGCAATGTCTTCCGGCTGGATCGGATCGGCACCCTTGTAAAGCTTGTCATAAGCTTCCTTGTTCCCACCCGTGCGCACCAGCGTGAATTCACTTTCGCACAAGCCCGGTTCGATCGAGGTAACGCGTACACCGGTGCCCGCCAGATCACAACGAATGCCCAGCGAAAACTGCTGTACAAAGGCCTTCGTCGCGCCATAGACGTTGCCGCCCGGATAGGGCCAGTTTGATGCGATGGAGGCCAGATTGACAATCGCCCCTTTGCGTTCAATCAGCTTGTTGAGCATCACATGCGTGATCGCGACCAACCCCTTGTTGTTGGTATCAATCATCGTCATCCAGTCGGAAAGATTGCATTCCTGCGCCGGGCCAGTGCCAAGTGCCAAACCGGCATTGTTCACCAGCAAATCGACATCGGCGAAATCAGCAGGCAAGCTATCGACCGCCTTCTGGATGGCGTCAGAGTCCTGAATGTCAAAGCAAAGCGCATGGGCGACCGAGGCACCACCGAGTTCACTAACAAGGGCCTCAAGACGTTCGGCACGTCGGCCAGTCACGATGACTTTCCAACCTTCCTTGACAAACCGCCGGGCCGTTGCCGCGCCAAAGCCAGAAGTTGCGCCGGTAATGAGTGCTGTTTTGGTCATGGGGATCTCCGGTGGTTTGAGTGGTTTGGCGAAAAGCTTACAGACTGATCGCGATGGTTTGTACGAAACCGATAATGGCAATGATAACGAGGCTGATGGCACACACCCGGCGCCAGACCATTGCCGACATCCGGCGATAGATCATCTCACCCGGGAAATAGGCGATCATGGCGATCACAAGAAGAGGCAAGGCAAGGGCGATAAAATCATCCGGCAACATGCCCGAAAGCGCACGTGTGATGAAACCAAGCAGATCGACCGAGCCGAAATAGATCGCAAGCGTGTTGCGCACCCGGACATCCTGCGTACCACCGGCCAAAAGCCATGCGGCAACCAGCGGTCCGCCGACGGCAAAGCCCGACATCAGGATACCGACCGAGCAGGCCAGAAGTGCTCCGATGACAAAATGTCCCATCCATTTTGGCGGGTGGTGCAACATGGCAACCAGGGCCGCCACCGCAATCGCAAGATTGGTCGCAATGCGGATTGTCTGATCATCAAGTGCAAAGGCGACATAGGGTCCAAGCACCGCACCGAACAGCCCAAAGCTCAGAAGGATCGTGCAGGCCCGCCAATCGACCTTGTCCCGGTCAAAATCGCGCAGGATCAAACCGGTCAGGACGATATCAATAATCAGAATGATCGGCGTTGCCGTTGCCGGGGCGAGCAAGCTCGACAGACCAAGGGCAGCCAGCAGCGCAAAGCCAAATCCGGTGACACCACGAAACAGGGCAGCAACCGCGACAACCATGCCAGACAAGATCAGTTCCATGGAATTCCTCGTTGTTACAAACCTGAATTACGCCACCGATTGCCCGGACAATAGAGCCACAATCCCCCTTTTAATGGAGCCACATAGCGATCTGGACCTAAATATTGTCGAGTTCTGGCACTAACGCTGATTCAGGCGACGGGTTTAGCTAGCAGCATGAATTCCGCCCCACACTGTTGCAGACAGGAGCCAGCATGAACGTTTCCGTCAAGCCGAACATGACCAACCATTGGATGCCATTTACCAATAACCGTCTGTTTCACGAAGAACCACAGATGTTTGCCAAGGCGGAAGGTGTCAAATACTGGACGCCGGAAGGCCGTGAAATTCTCGATGGTTCGTCTGGTCTGTTTTGCTGTGCGGCCGGCCATGGTCGCCCGGAAATCGCCGATGCTGTTTACAAGCAGCTGAGCACGCTGGACTATTCGCCACATTTCCAGCGCGCCGCCCCGGTTTCGTTCGAATTTGCCGAAAAGCTGGCTGGTATCCTGCCCGATGGTCTTGATCGCGTGTTCTTTGCCGGATCAGGATCCGAGGCAGTTGATACCGCAATGAAGATGTGTCTGGCCTATCACCGGGCAACCGGCAATGCCCAGCGCACCCGGTTCGTGTCACGTGCCTGGGGTTATCATGGTGTGAACCTTGGCGGGACGTCACTTGCTGGTATGGTCAATAACCGTCGTGATTTTTCCGGCATCACCTGTGACGTTGTCCACATGCGCCACACCTGGACCGAAGAACAGAAATTCACCCGTGGTCAGCCGGAAACCGATGCCGATCTGGCCAATGATCTCGAAGAAATCTGCAAGACCTATGGCGGCGACACGATTGCTGCGGTCTTTGTCGAACCGATTGCCGGTTCGATTGGCACAATTGTGCCGCCGAAAGGCTATCTCGAGAAGCTTCGCGCGATTTGCGACAAATACGGCATCCTGCTGGTGTTTGATGAAGTGATTACCGGTTTTGGCCGAACAGGTTCTGCTTTCGCCTCCCAGGCATTCGCAGTCAAGCCGGACCTGATCACCATGGCCAAGGCACTGACCAACGGCGCTATTCCCATGAGCGCGGTTGCCACCAGTGCCGAAATTCAGGCTGCCGTCTTTGAAGCCGCTGGCGATGCGGATCGCCCGGAATTCTTCCATGGCTATACCTATTCGGCTCATCCGGTGGCCTGTGCTGCCGGGATTGCTGCGCTTGATATCTATGCCAAGGACAAACTGTTCGAACGCGCCGATGATCTGTCATCGCACTTCCTTGATGGTGTGTTTGGCCTGCGCAACCTTCCGCATGTCAGCGACCTTCGCGGCTATGGCATGATGTCGGGAATTCAGCTGACACCGGGCGATGCACCGGGCGCAAAGGGTAGCTGGGCACAGCGCGCGCTGTTTGACGAGGGCCTGCATGTCAAGGCGACCGGGGATGCGATCATCTTCGCCCCGGCATTCGTCAGCACCGAACAGGACATCGACGATATGGTAGCTATCCTTCAGAAGGTTCTGGGCTCGCCGATGTAATCTGCCTGCAGGGGACAGATGCCGATCTCAGGGGAGTGGGGTCGGGCAGGGTCCAAACTCATTCACATGACCGCCCCGGCAACAGATATGAGAGAAAAAGCTAGGAAAAGCCCGCAGAGCGGGGTGATCCCCGGTCAAGGGATTTGACGCAGAGGCTTTCTCTCAGATCAGTTGTCCTTCGGATCACCCGGATTTGCACGGGCTATTTTGTCGCAAAATCTTGAAAGATATAGATCTTGCTGCGATTTCGCTCCGCATATCCGCACAAATCCGGGTGACCGGGACGATTATGTGTATGAGTTTGGACCCTGGGGATCGCCATACAGTTTACTGTGCGGCGGTCCCTTTCCTGTTTTCGGCCATCACCGCCATGATGGCATCGCGCAACTGGGTAATGCCCGGCGCGATCTGATCGCGTTCAATTACGGCAAAGCCTAGTCTGAGACGATCACGCGGGGCGGTATCCGGATCGCAATAATGCACATCCCCCGGCTCGACCAAGACACCGCGCTTGGCGGCTTCGCGATGAACAGCCCAGGCATCGATGTTTTCGGGCAGTTTGACCCAAACCGCCGATCCCCCCGTCGTCGGGGTGACGTTCAGTTCCGGCAATTGCTTGGCAATTTCGTTTTGCATCAGTTGCCATTTTTCAGACAAACGATCACGCGTTCGACGCAGGTGTGAGTCCAGATGGCCTTCGCCGATAAACAGTGCCATGGCGCGCTGATCCTGTGCCGATGGATGGCGATAATTCAGGCGGCGAAGGGCGCGCAATTCCTTGATCAGTTCGCTGTCGGCCAGGATGTAGCCAATCCGCAGGCCCGGGAACATCAGCTTGGTCAGGCTGCCGATATAAATGATATGGCCTGAGTTATCATAACTCTTGAGCGCTGCACGCTGATGACCAAGATAGTTCAGCTCGTGCTCGTAATCGTCCTCGACCAGAATGAAGTCATCCTTGCGCGCCCGTTCAACCAGCTGCAGGCGACGGTCCAAAGACATGGTCACACTGGTCGGGCATTGATGCGATGGCGTGGTATAGACCATATCGCATTCCGTAAGTCGGGGCGAGTTGGCAAGACCTTCGCTATCGATCGGAAGCGGGCAGATATCAGCCCCGGTTGAGGCAAAGATATTGCGCGCATCGACATATCCCGGATCTTCCATCCCGACCGTGCGCCCCCGCCCAGCGATCAGCTGACCGACCAAAAACAGGGCATTCTGGGCGCCGATGGTAATCAGCAACTGATCGGGATGCGCCCGCAGGCCACGATGGGGCAAAATGCGGGTAATGATCTGCTCAAGCAGTTGGGGATCATCCATATCGACCTGATCACCGACCCAGCTTTGCGAATGGGCAAGCGATCCTGCAAGTCGCATGGAATCGCGCCAGCGCGAAATGGTGGTTTTGTCTGGTGCCACCTGCCCGTAAATGAACGGATAGGGAAAATCACGCCAGTTGGCCGGTTTGACGATATTGCGCGCCTCGGTCGGGCGGAACTGCAAATGACGTCGCCACAGATCAGGATCACGTTCCTTGGAAAACAGCGAGGCAGTTCGTGTATCCACACTCAGCCGAAGTTGCTGGCGGATATATTGTTCATTGACGAAATGCCCGCGCCGCCAGACTGCGGTCAGATAGCCATCATCCAAAAGCCGTTGATAAACAAGGACAACCGTGTTGCGCGATACCTTGAGCGCGGATGACAAATCACGCGTTGATGGCAAGGGTTCGTGCGAGGGCAAGCGACCTTCGAGAATCGCATCGACAAGCCCCTGATGCAGCTGTTGCTGCAGGGTCTGACCGGCAATTGCCGGATCCTCAAGTCGGATGTCGAGCATCGGGTGCACCCCTTTTATTTCGGCACTGCAGCAGGTTAATTCTGCTGGCACCATAGTTTTTACCTTGTGGCTCTATTACTAGAGTAACCGGCAGATATACCATTTTGTCAATGCGATAAAACAGGAACAAGAACCGCGATCATAATGCGGTCGGTTCAGGGAAGTTATGTCCACCAGGGAGGCGCATGGTGCGCCGCACATAAGGGAAAAATCCCGGCTATCAGGAGACATACGGATGACCAAGTTCAATTCCGGCCCCAAATTTAACCGGCGCACACTTCTCAAGGGCTCGCTTGCTGCCGGCTCTGCATTGGCAATGCCAGCGATCATCAGCAGAAAAGCACTCGCCTCTTCGGGTGAGATCAACATTCTGATGTGGTCCGACTACCTGCCGGAAACCTTCCTCAAATCGTTTACCGATGCGACGGGCATCACGGTCAATTACACCGGCATCGGTTCGAACGAGGAAATCATCAACAAGATGAAGGCCTCCAAAGGTCGCGGCTTTGATATCGTATCGCCGACCAACAACCGTGCGCTTCAGTGGAAGGCACTCGAACTGCTTCAGCCGTTCGACATGTCCAAAGTCGCCATTGATGCCGTTAACCCGGCAATGGCCAAAATCGGTAGCACCGACTGGGCATTTGAAGCGGGTAGCACCTATTGGCTGCCGCACATCTGGGGTACCGAAGGCATGGCATGGCGTACCGACCAGTTCCAGCCGGATGGCATGTTCCCGTCCTATGGCGATGTCTGGTCAGAAGCCAATGCTGGCAAAACCATGGGCCGTGCGCATTCCATGATGCTGGGTGCCGGTCTTTACATGGAAACCACTGGCGAACTGGCACCGGGCTCGGTCTGGAAAGCTTACACCTCTGAAGAGGAAATGCGCCCGGTTTGGGAAAAGATCACCGAATGGTGCATCGCGCGTAAAGGCAACATCAAACTAATCTGGAACGATGCCGATACCCAGAAGAACGGTCTTCTGAACGAAGGTGTGATCGTCGGTCAGACCTGGGATGGCCCTCCGCTTGCCCTTAAAACCGCTGGTGAGCCGGTCATGTACCGCGCACCGAAAGAAGGTGCTCTGGCGTGGGTTGATGGCCTTGCCCTGCCGACCGGTGCCGAGAACATCGATGCCGTCTATGAGTTCATCAAATACGCCTTCATGCCGGAACTGGCTGGTGAGGCGATTGACCATCATGGTTACAACTCCCCGGTTCTGGGTGCAGACAAGTTCGCTGGCGAAGCCTATGCCAAGAACTTTGCCGATGCCTATCCGGGTGATGCGCTGGCCAACCTCAACCCGTGGCCGTCCGAACCGCAGTGGTATGCCGACATGCGTACCGAGTATGTGAACCGCTTCGAAAGCGCCTGATTTCGATTTCCAGGGGCGGCACGTCTTTGCACGTGCCGCCCTTTTTGGGTTCTTCACCCTATTCAATTCAAACAACAATAATTCCGTTGTCGCCCGTATCTGCGGGCGAACAGGGCTTTGCCGTTTTCAGGGGTTGTCAGTTCCATGACCAAAGAAATTTCGCTTGAGCATGTCTGGGTGGAGTTCGGTGAATTCACCGCCGTCCACAAGGCTAATCTGAACATCGCAGGTGGCGAGTTCTTTTCATTCCTCGGCCCGTCGGGCTGTGGCAAGACAACGCTTTTGCGCTGTATTTCCGGTTTTCAGGAACCAACCCGTGGCAAGGTCAAAATCGGTGGAGAAGACATGCGTGGCGTTGGCCCGAACAAGCGCCCCACCGCCCTTATTTTCCAGAACCTGGCCCTTTTCCCGCTGCGCTCGATTGCTGATAACATCGCATTCCCGCTCGAAGTACGCGGTGTCGACAAGAAAACCCGGCGCAAGCGCGCCGATGAGCTGCTTGAACTGATTGCCCTGTCAGGCCAGGGCGACAAGAAAGTCAGCGAACTTTCCGGTGGTCAGAAACAGCGTGTAGCCATTGCCCGTGCGCTTGCGGTTGAACCCGATATCCTGCTGCTGGACGAGCCGCTTTCAGCACTTGATCTTAAGCTGCGTCAGCATATGCGAACCGAGCTCCGCGCCATTCAAAAGCAGGTCGGTCTGACCTTTATCTATATCACCCACGATCAGGGTGAAGCGCTGACCATGTCGGACCGCATTGCCGTCATGAACAAGGGCAAGATCGAGCAGATCGGCGATGGCAAGGCGATCTATGATCATCCGACCACAAGTTTTGTCGCGTCCTTTGTCGGGGAAAACAACGTGCTTGAAGGCACGGTTCTGTCCAATGACGGGCAGAAGATGCAGATTGATGCCGGACTTGGCACGCCATTCACAGTCGAAAGCCATCCGGCCGGTGGCCCAGCCCTTGCCCCCGGTGATGACTGTCATCTGTTTGTCCGCCCTGAAGCACTTCGGATATCGAAGGATGAAAGTTCGATCAATCAGTTCGAAAGCAACTTCGTCACCGAAGAGTTCGAAGGCAATATGCGCCACATCGTGATGAATGCGAATGGCAAGGATCTGAAGCTTTCGCTGATCAATGATGGCACCAACGCGATTGATGCCAATGCCCCGGTCAAACTCGATTTCGCACCGGAAATGGGCATTGCGCTCAAACCGGGCGAATTGGCCAGTGCGTAACGGGGGCCAGTATCATGCGTGATCTTTTTTACGATCTTGTTCGGCGCAACGGCATGGCGGTGTCGATCTATTTGATGCTCGCCGTCAGCATCTGGGTGTTCCTTTTGATCATCCTGCCGCAGCTGACCATGCTGGATTACTCGTTCCGATTTAACCTGCCGCCCGCCAAAATCGGTGGCCCGGAAGACGTTTATACCCTTGAGCAATATCGATACTTCTTCCAGGGCAGCGGCGCTTCGGACGGGATCAACACCCTTGATATCGGCATCCTGTTCAAAACGCTGTTCGCTGCCGTGTTTGTCACCGTTTTCGATTTGATCATCTGTTACCCGGTGGCATTTGTTCTAGCGAAATCATCTGCCGGGGCAAAGGCGCGCTTGCTGGTTCTGGCACTCATCGTGCCTTACTGGATCAATGAAATTCTGCGTGCCTTTGCGTTTCGCATTCTGTTTGGCGCGACGGGTGTCATCAATGAAACCGGCATGGGGTTGGGGCTTTGGGATACACCGATTGACTTCATCCGCGAAGATGTCGCGCTCTATGCCGGGTTGGCATATGCCTATATCCTTTTGATGATCTTCCCGCTTTATAACGCGATTGAAAGCCTTGATCGCAACCAGATTGAAGCAGCGCGTGACATGGGTGCCAACTGGTGGCAGGTCCATGCCAAGGTTGTCATTCCCTATGCCAAGCCGGGCATTGCATCGGGCATGACCATGGTCTTCATGCTGACATCAGGTGCGCTTGCGGCACCACAGATTTTGGGCGGTCCATCGAACCTTTGGTTCACGCAGCTGGTCTATCAATGGTTTAACTCGGGCGGCAACTGGCCACGTGGCTCGGCATACGCGATGGTCCTTCTGATTGTCTGTATCGCGCTTGTCTTGTTGGTGATGCGCCTGTTCAAGGTATCGATCGGGGAGATCAAACAATGAAGATGAAATCCCCGACTGCAATGATCCCGGGTTTGTATCTGACCCTGTTCTTTGCCTATCTGTTCGGACCGCTGATCATCATGGTGATCACCGCGTTTAACTCATCAAGCTTCCCGCGTGTATCACCGTGGGAGTGCTTCACCACCGACTGGTTTGGCAAACTTGCCGCTGATGACAAGCTTTTGGCGGGTCTGGGCAATTCGCTTCTGATCGGGGTTGGGGTCGTTTGCGTCGCCATTCCCATCGGTCTGGCAGCCGCAATCACCCTGTCGCAGGTCGGTCCGAAACTGCGTGCAGCGCTTTATACGATCTTTATTGCGCCTATTCTGGTGCCGGGCGTTGTCATTGGTCTTTCCACCCTGATCTTCTGGGACCGGATCGGAACCCTGTTCAACGCACCGTATGAGAGCTTCTTCTACGATGGAACTTTCCTGACGATCTTTGGTCAGGTGACCTTTATTGCCGCCTACTCGATGCTGGTGTTCCTGTCGCGTATTCAGCGCTTTGACACCACACTGACCGAAGCGGCCCTTGATATGGGTGCCACACCGACGCAGGCATTCATTAAGGTGCTTTTGCCCTTCATGGCGCCCGCAATCGGTTCCGCCACGGTTCTGGCGTTTCTAGCCTCGCTTGAAAACTACAACACCACGGTGTTCACGATTGTTTCAAGCAGCACCTTTACCACCGTTCTGTCATCGAAGGTGCGTTATGGCCTTGATCCATCAATCTCGGCCGTGGCGGTGATCATTATTGCCATCACCTTGATCGGGGCGATCATTTATGAATGCCGCAATCGCTATAACACCAAGGGCTGGGCCCATGTGGTTGCCGACCGCCCGGTTCTGAAGGTCGCAACCCATCCGGGTACGGTGGCGGTGATCTTGGGTCTTCTTGCACTGGCCGCTGTTGTGTTCATTCAAAACCACGATTCAAGTGCCTGTACCGCGCAGATCCTTGAAGACAAGCGTGCGCTTCAGCAAAAGCTAATGGAAGAACAGTCGCTCAACACGCCGCAACAAACCGTTCCGGCACCGACCATGCCAAACCTTGGCCCGCTGGGTGGGGATGAAGGGGGTGCTTCGGCACCAAGCCCGTTTGGCAATAGTATCTTCTCGCCGGAGAACCTTGGAACCAGTGCCCCGGATGGTCAGTAATCCGACCAAATGGGATGAAAACGAAAAGGGCAGCACATCATGTGCTGCCCTTTTTTAGTACGTAACGAAGGTTCGCTTGATCAGGACGGGATGGCCGCAGTTGCCTCGATCTCGACCACGGCTTCGTCCTCGACCAGCTCCTTGACCACGACCATGGTCATGGCTGGGAAATGCTTGCCAAGGATGCGCTGATAGGCTTGGCCAACTTCGCGCTGATTGGCGAGATATTCCTTCTTGTCGGTGACATACCAGGTCAGGCGCGCAAGATGTTCGGGCTTGCCGCCGGCTGCTTCGAGGACAGCGACAATGTTTTTAAGCGCCTGTTCCATCTGTCCGACGAAATCCTTGGCGACAAAGACCTGATCTTCGTTCCAGCCAATCTGGCCACCAATGTAAAGTCGTGCACCGTCGGCCAATACGCCGTTGGCATATCCCTTGGGCTGTTTCCATCCGTCCGGCTGAATGATTTTATGCATTGTTTTCTACCACTTGATTGATTTCTTTTTCGATTTTGGCACGCAAATCATCTGGCCATGCCACTGACTTTCCGGCCCCGTGCCTTGTAAAGACCAGGGTAACCGTTGTTTTCAGGCGTTGCTCGCCACCTGATTGTGCGGTGATTTCCAGCTCTAAACTGGAACGCCCGATCCGTGTTGGGATCAGACAGAATTCCAAAATGTCGCCAAGCTTGCTTGGCGCAGTAAAGGCAACACTGAGCGCAGCCGTTGGAACGGCAACCTGCATCGGGCCGTGCATGGTCGGGAACCCAAATCCGATGACCTGATCAAACCATTCCTCGACCGTGGCATTCACCATCTCGAAATAGCGCGGATAAAAGACAATCCCCGCCGGATCGCAATGCTGAAACAGAACTTTCTGCTGATAGGTGAATGCCGCCATGTCAGACCCCCAGATATCGATCAGCAAGATCGTCGGTCAGCTCATTGACCGCGCCTGTCCAGGCCGTAATGCCCTTTTCGACAATCACATAGCGATCCGCCACACCCGAGAGTTCCTTAAGCGATTTGTCGACTACAAGGATCGTCAGCCCCGATTGTTTCAGCTGATTGATCGCAGCCCAGATTTCCTGACGCACAACCGGCGCCAATCCCTCGGTCGCTTCATCAAGGATCAGCAAACGAGGATTGGTCATAAGAGCCCGACCGATGGCCAGCATCTGCTGTTCCCCGCCTGAAAGCGTGGATGCCTTTTGATCGCGCCGTTCGGCCAGGCGCGGGAAAAGACCGGCAACGCGATCAAAGTCCCACTCGCCCGGACGGGCTGCAGCAATCAGGTTTTCTGTCACGCTAAGCTGGGCAAAGCACCGGCGCCCTTCTGGCACCAGACCAAGGCCAAGGCGGGCAGCCTTGTGTGATGGCATTTTTGCCAGATCCTGTCCGGCAAAGCGGATCGACCCATCACGATGTTCCATCATGCGACAGATGGTCTTGATCGTGGTGGTTTTGCCCATGCCATTACGGCCCATGAGTGCAACCGCCTCGCCCTCATTCAAGGACAAATCAATGCCAAACAGGGCCTGCGACGCGCCATAAAACGCGGTAACGCCACTAAGTTCGAGAAGTGCAGTCATATCAGGCGTCCTCCCCGAGATAGGCACGTTTGACATCATCATTGCCGCGAATTTCATCCACCGTTCCGGTGGCTATGATCCGGCCATAAACCAGAACCGAAATCCGGTCGGCGAGTGCAAAGACCGCATCCATGTCATGTTCGACCAAAAGGATCGGGGCCTGTCCGCGCAAACCATCAAGGAACCCGGTCAGACGTTTGGAACCTTCCGGCCCCATGCCAGCCATCGGTTCATCAAGCAGAAATGCCTTGGGCTCGAGTGCCAACGCGACCGCCATTTCAAGCTGGCGGCGTTCGCCGTGCGAAATGTCGGCAGCACGCATTTGCGCCCGGTCCGCCAACCCGACCCGTTCAAGCTGGGCCATGGCGGGATCCACCAGCGACTTGTCACTCAGCACCGGTTTAAAGAACCGGAACACCTTGCCGCTAACCGACTGACGCGCCAGCATGACATTTTGCAGGACCGAGAATTCCGGCATCAGGGATGACACCTGAAATGTCCGGGCCAGCCCCATGCGTGACCGTGCAACCGCATCAAACTCGTTGATGTTCTGACCGTTGAAATGGATATCGCCACTGTCAGATTTGATCTCGCCCGCGATCTGTTTGATCAGGGTGGATTTTCCCGCCCCGTTCGGCCCGATCAGGGCGTGAATTTCACCCGGACGCAGATCGAGCGTGACGCTATCACTGGCCAGAAGCGATCCGAACTGCTTGGTGACATTGGAAAGCGAAAGAATGGCATCAGACATGTTTACGCTCCCCCGCCAGAACACCGACAAGACCACCGCGTGCAAACAGCACGACCAGCAACAACAGAACGCCCAGCGGCAATTGCCAGAATTCCCAAACACCACCCAGAAGATGTTCCAGAATGATGTAAAGGGCTGCACCGGCAAGCGGACCGAACAAACGCCCGACCCCGCCCAGAATGACAAACACCATGATTTCACCCGACATGTGCCAGGACAGCATGGTCGGGCTGACAAAACGGTTGAGATCGGCATAAAGCGCGCCAGCAAGGGCCGTGATCATGGCCGACACCACAAAGGCGACCAGACGAATGCGGAACGGCGCAATACCGACCGCCGTCATACGTTGCGGGTTCTGACGTGCGCCCTGAAGCGCAAGACCAAAGCGCGAGCGGATCAGAACAGCGGAAAACGCCATCGCAATCGCCAGCATCACGGCACAAAGCGCAAAGAAACTGATCGGATCCAGGGTATTAAGCCCCGGGAAGCCGTTGCGCACATAGATCGACAACCCGTCTTCGCCGCCATAGGCCGGCCAGGAAATCGCGAAGTAATAGATCATCTGCGCGAAGGCCAGCGTGATCATGATGAAATAGACCCCGCTTGTGCGAAGCGTGATCGCACCAATCACAAGCGCAACCAGTGCCGACACGATCAGGGCGACAATCCAGATAATGATCATCTGGGTCGTGCCTTCGATCAGAAAAGGGCTTTCCATGATCGGCTCGTAGTTCAGCGCATGGCTGGCAAGGATACCCGCAGCATAACCACCAATGCCAAAGAACGCCGCATGACCGAACGAGACAAGCCCGCCATAGCCAAGCACAAGGTTAAGCCCGACCCCGGCCATGGCAAAGATCGCGACCTTGGTGGCAAGGGTGATGATAAATGGTTCATCCATGCCAAGTGCGATCAGCGGTACAGCGACCAGCGCGATGGCAAGAATGGAATTGATAAGGGTTTCGCGGTTCATGGTCATCAGGCAGCCGTCCCGAACAGACCGCTTGGACGCAGGAACAGAACCAACGCCATCACGATATAAATCAACATGGATGCCAGTGCGGAGCCAATCGCCGTGGCACTTGACGGATCAAGGAAGGTCGCAAACAGGTGCGGCAAAAGGAAACGCCCCATCGTATCGGTAAAGCCAACCAGCAAGGAGCCAACCAGTGCCCCCTTGATCGATCCGATCCCGCCAATGACAATCACGACAAAGGCCAAGATCAAAACCGGCTCACCCATACCAACCTGTACTGACTGGGTCGTGCCGACAAAGGCACCGGCCAGCCCGGCGAGTGCCGCGCCAAGGGCAAAGACCACCGTATAAAGACGGTCAATATCAACCCCAAGGGCTGCGATCATGCCACGGTCGGCTTCGCCCGCGCGAATGCGGATGCCAAGGCGGGTTTTGCCAATCAGCAGGAACAGGCCAACAGCCACCGCAAGACCGGCAATAATGATGGCAAGACGGAACAGCGGATATTCAAATGATCCACCCAGAACCACCGTGCCGGTCAGGAAATCAGGCACGCTGAGGAATAGTGGAAAGGATCCGAAAATCCAGCGGGTGCCTTCGGAAAAAATCAAAATAAGTGCAAAAGTCGCCAGAACCTGATCAAGGTGATCGCGGTTATAAAGACGGCGAATAATCAACATTTCGACCAGCGCACCGGCGATGGCAGCCGCCATCAGACTGGCAACAAGCCCCAGCCAGAAAGAACCGGTCCATGCAGCCACAGCCGCACAGGCAAACGCACCGACCATATAGAGCGAGCCATGGGCAAGGTTAATCAGCCCCATCACACCGAAAACAAGCGTCAGCCCAGATGCCATCAAAAACAGCATCACACCGGACTGAAGGCCGTTTAACAGCTGCTCCAGAAAAAGAGAGAACATTATTGGAAACTCCGTCACAAGGTGGTCAGGGGCCAGCTACAAAATCGAAACCGGCCCCCGGCCTCTTGTCAGCTCGTAATTACATCGAGCATTCCGACGCATAGGCGTCAGAGTGATCCGTCAGCGCCGTACCGATAATCTTGTTGGTCAGCACGTCACCTTCTTTGACGACTTCACGAACATAGATGTCCTGGATCGGATGCTGGTTCGGGCCAAAGATGAATTTGCCACGGACCGAGTTGAAGTCAGCTGCACGCAGCGCATCACGGAATGCATCGGCATCCGAAACGCTGGCCTTGTCCATCGCCGACAGCAGCAGGTTCGCGGTGTCAAAGCCGTAAGACGCATAAAGCGACGGCAGACGACCATATTCAGCCTGGAAGGTTTCAACGAACGCCTTGTTGGTAGCGTTGTCGATGTCTTTGGACCAGTTGGAGGTGTTCTTGAAGCCAAGCGCATCATCGCCAACAGCACCAAGAATGCCCTGATCCATCGAGAAGGCCGGACCGATCAGCGGAATATCAACACCGGACTGGGCATACTGTTTCATGAACGCAATACCCATGCCGCCCGGCAGGAAGAAGAAGACGCTTTCTGCACCCGATGCACGGATCTGTGCGATTTCGGCTGCATAGTCGGTCTGGCCAAGCTTGGTGTAAACTTCGTCGGTGATGTCACCCATGAAGAATCGCTTGAAGCCCGACAAGGAATCTTTGCCTGCCGGATAGTTCGGAGCAAGGATGAAGGCGCTGTTGTAACCGGCACTCGATGCGTAGCCACCGGCTGCTTCATGCAGGTTGTCGTTCTGATAGGAAACGCTGAAATAGTTCTGGTTGCAGCCCTTGCCAGCAAGCTGCGACGGTGCAGCGTTGACCGACAGATAGAACTTGTCCTGTGCGACCGCCGACGGCACAACCGCCATAGCAAGGTTCGACCAGATGATACCGGTCAGAACATCAACCTTGTCCTGCTGGATCATTTTATCGGCCAGCTGAACCGCAATATCGGGTTTGCGCTGATCATCCTCGATAACGACTTCGAGATCCGGATTATTTGCCTGTTTGACGGCAAGCATGAAGCCGTCACGTGCGTCAATCCCAAGACCTGCACCACCGCCAGAAAGCGTGGTGATCATACCAACCTTGACCGGCTCCGCCTGCGCAGCACCGGCAGCAAGCAAAGCAGCGGCTGCTGCGATGGTTGTCTTAATACCCTTCATTTAAGCCTCCGTGTTTATACAATTTTTCGTTTAGCAACACGTTGATCCCGCGACATTTATGTCTTTGTGCGTCGCGGTTCTTGTGAACCTGATGCCTGCCCCTGATTTTGCAGTATTTGCATCCGGTCCGTCCATCCTCAAAGCGCGGTTCTTACCCGCCAGAGTTCCGGAAACAGTTCTACTTCCAACATTTTCTTCAGATAACTGACGCCTCCCGTGCCGCCAGTCCCACGCTTGAACCCGATCACGCGTTCGACCGTCGTGACATGGTTAAAGCGCCATCGCCGGAAATAGTCTTCAAAATCGACCAGCTTTTCCGCCAATTCATAAAGCGACCAGTATTTACCCGGATCGCTGTAAACCTTTTGCCAGGCCGCAATGACTGCATCATCGGGCGTATAGGGTGCCGAAACATCTCGGTCCAAAACCTCTGCTGGCACATCAATCCCCTCGGCACTGAGCAACCGCAAGGCTTCGTCATAAAGGCTCGGTGTTTCCAGTTCCGCCTTCAGCATCGCGGTGATGTCTTCACGGTGCGCGTGCGGGTGCAACATGGCGTGATTGCGATTGCCCAGCATGAATTCGATCAGACGATACTGATAGGACTGGAAGCCCGAAGACGGTCCAAGCGCATCGCGAAACGTTGTGTAGTCACTTGGCGTCATGGTGCGCAGCACATCCCACGCATTATTCAGCTGTTCGAAAATGCGCGACACACGCGCCAGCATCTTGAATGCCGGGCGGACATCACCACCATGGATCGCCTGACGGGCGGCGGTGATTTCACGAATGGCAAGCTTCATCCAAAGCTCCGACGTTTGATGCTGAATGATGAACAGCATTTCGTCATGGGCATCGGATTGCGGGTGCTGTGCGGTCAGGATCGCATCAAGCGACAGATAATCGCCATAGGACATCTGATCAGAGAAATCCGTGCGTGCACCCTCGGAGCTTGGATCATATGGCGTGGTTGGTTTTGCCATCTCAGGTCACCGCGTTGCGTTTGTGGAATTCCGGCTTGTCCCAAGCCTTGGTTTCCATGATTTCAGCAAGGATTTTGACCGCACCGTCGACATCATTGTTGTCGATGTAAAGCGGGGTAAAGCCAAAGCGGATGACATCCGGTGCGCGGAAATCACCAATCACACCGCGCGCGATCAAGGCCTGCATGACGGCGTAGCCCTGATCGAACTTGAATGATACCTGCGATCCACGTTCATCAGGATTGCGCGGGCTTGCCAGCTCCAGCATCGGACAGCTTGCCTCAACCCCGGCAATGAACTGTTCGCACAGCTCGATGCTGCGTTTGCGGATATCGGCCATCTCAACACCATCCCAGGCCTTCATGGCTTCTTCCAACACGGCCATCTGGATGACCGGCGGGGTGCCGACACGCATGCGCGACACATCCGGTGCCGGGGTATAATCGGGATCAAAGGCAAAGGGTGCGGCATGACCAAGCCAGCCTGAAAGTGCCGGTCGGGCGACCTTGGCATGATCGGGCCGGACATAGATAAAGGCCGGCGCGCCCGGGCCACCATTCAGATATTTATAGGTGCACCCGACGGCGAAATCGGCATTGCAGCCCGCCAGATCAACAGGCACCGCCCCGGCGGAATGCGCGAGATCCCAGATCACCAACGCACCGGCGGCATGGGCCAGATCCGTGATGCGTTTCATGTCATGCATGCGCCCGGTGCGATAATCGACCTGGGTCAGCATCAACACTGCCAGATCTTCATTGATCAGGCTTTCGACATCTTCGGGGTTGGGTGTTTTCAGCACGTGACCACGATCAAGCGACTTGATCAGGCCGTCGGCCATATAAAGATCGGTCGGGAAGTTACCGTTATCTGAAACAACCACCTTGCGATCCGGGCGCATTTCAAGCGCGCTTGCCAGCGCCTGATAGACCTTGATCGACAGGGTATCGCCCATCACCACAGTCCCGGATGCCGCCCCAATCAAACGCGCGACAAGATTGCCGACACGCTCGGGTTGCTCCATCCATTTGGCATCGTTCCAGCCACGGATCAGCATTTCCCCCCATTCCTGTTCGATCATCTCCTTGGCACGGTTTGCGGCCGTTTTCGGCAACATGCCAAGCGAGTTCCCATCAAGGTAAATGACACCTTCCGGGATATGGAACAGGGATTTGGTGGCGACAAAGTCGGTCATGCAGACGTTTCCTGTTTCAGTCTGAAGCGCTGGATTTTTCCAGTCGCGGTTTTTGGCAAAGCCTCGATAAATACGACGGAGCGCGGATATTTAAACGGCGCAATCGTCGCTTTTACATGATCCTGAAGGGCTTTGGCCATCTCGGGCGTTGGGTCGAATTCGGCCGCCAGAACCACATGGGCCTGAACAATCGTGCCGCGGTCTTCATCAGGCGCGCCAATAACCGCACATTCCGCAACAGCCGCATGGGCAAGAAGGGCTGCCTCGACCTCAGGCCCGGCGATGTTATAGCCCGATGAGACGATCATATCGTCATTGCGCGCGGCAAAGTGATAGTAGCCGTCTTCATCGACATAGAACGCATCACCCGTCAGGTTCCAACCATCGCGGACATAAACATGCTGGCGGACATCATCCAGATACCGGCAGCCAGTCGGGCCACGCACCGCAAGCCTGCCAACGGTTCCAACCGGCACCTCGTTCATCTTGTCATCGACGATCTTTGCTTCATATCCGGTGACCGGGCGGCCCGTGCAGGCCGGGTGGCTATCGCCAAAACGGTTGGAGATAAAGATATGAAGCATCTCGGTCGCGCCAATACCATCAAGCATCGGCTTGCCGGTTTTTTCCATCCAGGCTTCATAGACCGGCGCAGGCAGGGTTTCCCCGGCCGATACAGCTGCGCGGAGCGATGAAAGATCAGCACCTTCGTCCATCGCGGACAACATCACACGATAGGCGGTCGGTGCAGTAAAGCAGACGGTCGCCTTATAGGTTTCGATGATTTCGATCATGTTGGGCGGCGATGCCTTTTCAAGCAAAGTCGCCGTCGCCCCGAAACGCAGCGGGAAGATCGCAAGCCCGCCAAGACCAAAGGTAAAGGCAAGCGGCGGTGATCCGACAAACACGTCATCGGGCGTCACATTCAGCACTTCCTTGGCATAGCCATCGGCGATGATCAAAAGATCCCGGTGGAAATGCATGGTGGCCTTAGGGCTTCCCGTGGTGCCAGACGTAAAGCCAAGCAGGGCAACATCATCACGCCCGGTCTTGACCGCATCGAACTTGACCGATTTGGTCAGCGCAATGCGATCCAGTTCCGCATCATGATTGGCGGTGCCGTCAAAACCGATCACATTTTTAAGGAACATGCTGTCCTTGGCACATGCCACCAACTCATCCATCAGCCGCGTGTCACACAGGGCAAATTCTATTTCGGCCTTGTCAACGATCTGCCCTAACTCACCCGCGCGCAGCATCGGCATGGTATTGACCACAACCGCACCGGCCTTGGTCGCCGCCAGCCAGCAGGCCACCATCGCCGGGTTATTGGCCGAACGGATCAGAATGCGGTTACCCGGCTTAACGCCGTAATCCTCGACCAGTGCATGGGCGATGCGGTTGGTCCAGTCGGCCAGTTCCTTATAGGTACGCTGGCGGCCATTGCCGATCAGGGCCGTGTTATCGCCAAATCCCTGTTCGACCATCTTGTCGGTCAGTTCGACCCCGGCATTCAGATATTCGGGATAGTCAAACCCATCCAGATTGATATCTGGCCATTCTGCAAACGGGGGCAATTTGTCCCGCGTGAAGCTATCGGTATGTGCGGTTGGTCCGAGCATTGTGAAGTCCCTGATACAGTCATTATTACGCCAGCGTTTGCCGTGCGATGATTATTTTCTGGACGTCGGATGCGCCTTCATAAATACGAAGGGCGCGGATTTCCCGGTAAAGCGTTTCAACGATGTGCCCGCTGCGCACACCATCGCCGCCATGAATTTGCACCGCCTTATCAATGACGGTTTGTGCATGATCGGTTGAATAAAGTTTGGCCATCGCCGCTTCGCGACTCACGCGCGGTGCCCCACTGTCCTTAAGCCAAGCGGCGCGATACACCAGAAGGGCCGAGGCATCGATATCAAGCGCCATGTCCGCCACATGCCCCTGCACCATCTGCAAATCAAACAGCGGCGCGCCAAACAGTTCGCGTTCCTGAACACGCGTGATGGTTTCATCAAGCGCACGTCTGGCAAAACCAAGGGCGGCAGCGGCCACGGTGGATCGGAAAACATCCAAAACCGACATCGCGATCTTAAACCCGTCACCCCCATAGCCCATCAGGGCGGATGCCGGAATGCGACAATCGGTAAACTTCAAACGCGCCAACGGATGCGGGGCAATGGTGTGCAGACGTTCGGCGATTTCAAACCCCGGAATGCCAGCCGGCACGACAAAGGCCGACAGCCCCTTGGCACCGGAGGCCTCACCCGTACGGGCAAACAGGCAATAGAAATCGGCAATCCCGCCGTTCGAAATCCAGGTCTTCTCGCCATTCAGGATAAAGTCATCGCCATCGCGCTTTGCCTCAAGCGCGATATTCGCAACATCCGACCCCGATTGCGGTTCGGTCAGGGCAAAGGCCGCAATCGCCTTGCCGGAACGCACTTTTGGCAACCAGCTATCTTTCTGGTCTTTGGTTCCGAACAAGGAGATTGCGCCACTCCCCAACCCCTGCATCGCAAAGGAAAAATCAGCAAGCCCGTCATACCGCGCCAGTGTTTCGCGGATCAGGCAAAGCGATCTGACATCAAGCTTTGATCCTGCATCATCAGGATCAATAGCGGCATGGCGCAGCCAGTTGCCTCTTGCGAGACGCGCCACAAGATCACGGCAGGCAGCATCGACATCTTCGTGATTGATGCCCTTGATGTTGGACACAGCCCAGTCATCAAGCTTTGCCGCCAATTCACGATGGCGGTCTTCGAAGAATGGCCAATCAAGATAGGTCTTATCTGCCATCAGTCGCCCTCGAACACCGGTTTTTCCTTGGCAACGAATGCCTTGTAGGCGCGATTGAAATCCTCGGTCTGCATGCAGATCGCCTGCGCCTGGGCTTCGGACTCAATCGCCTGTTCGATGGACATGTTCCACTCCTGGGCCAGCATGGTTTTGGTCATCATGTGACCGAAATTCGGGCCCTTGGAAATGCGCGTTGCCAGCTCGATTGCCTCGGCCTCAAGAACATCTGCTTCGACAAGACGGTTGTAAAAGCCCCACCGTTCGCCTTCCTCGGCCGACATGGATCGTCCGGTATAAAGAAGCTCTGCCGCCCGGCCCTGACCAATGATACGCGGCAGGATGGCGCATGCCCCCATGTCACATCCGGCAAGGCCAACACGGGTAAACAGGAATGCGGTTTTCGATGCCGCAGTCGCCAGGCGCAGATCAGATGCCATGGCAATGATGGCCCCGGCCCCCACACAAACGCCGTCAACCGCGGCAATCACCGGCTTGCCACAGCCAATAATGGCCTTGACCAGATCACCGGTCATGCGGGTGAATTCCAGAAGGCCTTTCATGTCCTTGTCGATCAACGGACCGATAATGTCATGCACATCCCCGCCAGAGCAGAAATTGCCCCCGTTCGACCCAAACACAACCGCCTTGACGTCATCGGCATAAACCAGATCGCGGAAGGTATCGCGAAGCTCGGCATAGCTATCAAAAGTTAGCGGGTTCTTGCGATCAGGACGATCAAGGGAAATGACCGCAACGTCGCCTTCCATGCGCCAGTTGAAGTGTTTTGGCGTGATGTTTGCCATCTTAGTCATGGTGGGGCGCCTCGTTATGATGGGAAATGTTGCGAAGGATTCGAATCAGGGCATCGGCATCGCTTGATGACAAATCATCAAACAGCTCCGACACCCAGCTTTCATGCACCAGTGCACGTTCGGCGAAATCCTTCTCCCCGGCTGGGGTCAGGCGGACAATCGATGCACGGCGATCATTTTCAACCGGCATGCGGACAATCAGGCCTTCTGCCACAAGACGATCAACGATCCCGGTGACATTGCCGTTCGATACCATCAACGACTTGGAAAGCTCGCTCATGCGCATGCCATCGCGTTCACGATAAAGCGCGGCCAACACGTCAAAGCGCGGCAGGGTGGTATCGAATTCCGTGCGCATTTTTTCGCGAAGCTCACCTTCGATCTTGCGCGATACCTTAAGGATCTGCAGCCAGGCCCGCAGACGTGCCTTGGACAGATCCGACGTTTCATTTCCCGCCTGTTCGGAAAGCCCTTCGGACTTGTTCATGTTCATACTTCTCCTCCCGAAACGGAAATCGTCTGTCCCGTTATCGATGCCGCATTCGGGCTGCATAGCCACATGACGGTTTCAGCCACTTCTTCTGGCTGAATGAACCGGTTTTGCGGATTTATTTTGGCAAGGCTTGCGCGCGCGGCCTCGTTGCTCATGCCGGTTTTGACAACGATGTTTTCCACCGACTTTGCCAGCATCGGCGTTTCCATAAAGCCCGGGCAAACCGCATTGATCGTGATCGGGCTGTTGGCAAGTTCAGCCGCCATACCCTTGACCATACCGACCACGCCGTGCTTCGCCGCACAGTAAGCTGTGACATAGGCATAGCCCTTAAGCCCCGCAGTCGAGGCAATTGAAATCAGCCGCCCCGGCTTGGCCTTGTCCATGACAGCCAGGCCTTCGCGGAACGTCAAAAACGTACCGGTCAGATTGACATCCATGGTGCGCTGCCACAGATCGACCGACGTTTTGCCAATCGGCGCACTTTCGGCCATTCCGGCATTGGCAATCACCAAATCGGGCGCCCCCACCACATCGACCATGGTTGTGAACATGTCACGCACCGATGTTTCATCGGTCACATCCGCCACAATGGCGGTGATGTTTTCATGTTCAGCAACTTCGGCCAGAACATCTGATCGCCGTCCGGAAACAGCCACTTTCACACCAACGTCGGCCAGCATCCGGGCCATTACGGCCCCGACACCTGAACCGCCACCAGTGATCAATGCGTTATGAACGGCAAGATCGGTCATGGCTGCTTATACCTTTCCGGTCATGGTTTCAGCCCGCTCGGCCAGACGGCACATCTGATCGCGCCCGGCATAATAAGGGGCCGGCCAATTTTCGGTGCGATTGCCAAGAGCAGCCCCCTGATGCAGCGTCCAATACGGATTGGCCAGATGCGGGCGTGCCAGACAAACAAGATCCGCACGACCGGCCATCAGGATCGAATTGACGTGATCGGCCTCATAGATATTGCCAACCGCCATGGTCGGAATACCGGCCTCATTGCGAATACGATCAGAGAACGGTGTTTGGAACATGCGGCCATAGACCGGCTTGGCATCCGTTGTCGTTTGGCCGGCCGAAACGTCACAGATATCAACGTCATTGGCTTTCAGCATCTTGGCGATCTCGACCGCCTCTTCCGGCGTAACGCCGCTATCCCCGACCCAGTCATTGGCCGAAATACGAACCGACATCGGTTTGGATTTGGGCCAGGCCGCACGAACCGCATTAATGACTTCCAGCGGATAGCGCATCCGATTTTCAAGCGACCCGCCATATTCATCATCGCGGGTATTGCTGACCGGGCTGATGAAGGATGACAGAAGATAGCCGTGCGCGGCATGAACCTCGATCATGTCAAAGCCTGCGCGATCAGCCATTTCCGCGGATGCGACAAACTGATCACGGACCATATCCATGTCTTCGCGGGTCATCGCCTTGGGCACCGCATTACGTTCCGACCATGCGATGGCAGATGCCGACATCAGCGGCCAGTTACCATCCTTAAGCGGCGCATCCATTTCTTCCCAACCCAGCTGGGTGGAACCCTTGCGCCCGGAATGGCCGATCTGCATGCAAAGTTTGGCATCGGTTTCGGCATGAACGAAATCGGTAATCCGTTTCCAGGCTTGCTCGTGGCTGGCGTCATAAGCGCCCGGGCAACCCGGCGTGATCCGCCCTTCTGGCGAGACACAGGTCATCTCGGTATAAACCAGCCCGGCACCGCCTTTTGCACGCTCGGCATAATGCACCAGATGCCAGTCGGTCGGGCAGCCATCAACCGCCTTGTACTGCGCCATTGGCGAGACAACGATGCGGTTTTTAAGCGACATGTCACGCAACTGATAGGGCACGAACATCGGATGGCGAACCGGCTCGGACGCAGGCAAACCTGCCTGTGTCTGGAACCATTTCTCTGCCCCCTCAAGCCACTTGGCATCGCGCAGGCGCAGGTTTTCGTGGCTGATGCGCTGTGATCTGGTCAGAAGCGAATAGGTAAACTGGGTCGGATCAAAATCGAAATACCGTTCGATTTCTTCAAACCATTCCATCGAGTTGCGCGCAGCAGACTGCAGGCGCAGGACTTCAAGACGGCGTTCGTCCTCATATTTGTCAAAGGCCGACTTCATGTCGGGCTCTGAATGCAGGTAATTGGCCAGCGCAATTGCACTTTCAAGCGCAAGCTTGCTGCCCGATCCGATGGAAAAGTGCGCGGTTGCCGCAGCATCGCCCATCAGAACGATGTTTTCATGCGACCAGGTCTTGCACAGAACCCGCGGGAAGTTCAGCCAGGCCGAACCACGAATATGATGTGCATTGCTCATCAACGGATGGCCGCCAAGATGATCCTTGAAGATGGCTTCGCAGGTCGCAACCGACTCTTCCTTGCTCATCTCGCCGAAACCATAGGCATCCCAGGTTTCCTGCGTACATTCGACAATGAAGGTCGCGGTTTCGTCATCAAACTGATAGGCGTGCGCCCAGACCCAGCCCTTGTCGGTTTCTTCGAAGATAAAGGTAAAAGCGTCATCAAATTTCTGATGCGTGCCCAGCCAGACAAACTTGCATTTGCGGTTATCGATATCGGGCTGAAAACGCTCGGCAAATTCAGTGCGGGTTTTGGAATTCAAACCATCACTGGCAACGACCAGATCAAATTCCTTGGCGTAGTGGGCTGCACTTTCTGCTTCGGTTTCAAAGCGAAGCTCGACACCAAGCTCACGCGCACGTTCCTGAAGCAGGATCAGAAGCATTTTGCGGCCAATGCCACAGAACCCGTGACCGGTGGAGATCGTCTTTTCGCCGCGATACTGAACCGCAACGTCATCCCAATAGGAAAAGTTGGCGCGAATGGCCTCGGCACTTTTGCCATCATTCTCGGCCAGATTGTCCAGCGTCTCGTCCGACAGCACCACGCCCCAGCCAAATGTGTCATCGGGCTTGTTGCGTTCAATCACAACAACCTCATGCGCGGGATCGCGCAATTTCATCGAGATTGCAAAATAAAGCCCCGCAGGACCGCCACCCAGACAAGCTACTCTCACCAGCTTTTCCCTTCCTGATTTGTTTGGTTGTTTCGGGAAACTGATAAAACGGTACGCCTCGATTTCATTTATTTCAAGCACAAATATTTTAGGTTTGAAATATTTTCAGATTTGCCTAGAATTTCCCTCATAACCACAATGCGCCCACCACCATAACCCGGCGCAGCCACACAGAACTTCAGGGAACCGACCATGATTACCGACTGGGATGATGCTTATGCCAATGGCGATTATATTGCCGATGCCGCGACCTATCCGGAGCTTTGGGCGACCCAATCGGCAACTTTTCGCGATGCTTTAACGAACGACAATCGCGCCCGGCTGGACATTGCCTATGGCGATGCGCCGCGTGAAAAATATGACCTGTTCCTGCCGACCGGCACGCCCAAGGGCCTCGTGGTGTTCGTGCATGGCGGCTATTGGAAGGCGTTTGATAAATCAAGCTGGTCACATCTGGCCAACGGTGCCTTTACCAAGGGCTGGGCTGTGTGCATGCCAAGCTACACACTGGCCCCCGATGCCCGACTATCAAAGATCACCGAGCAGATCGGGGCGGCCATCACGCATGCCGCCGAACAGTTCGCAGGCCCGATCCACATCACCGGTCACTCTGCTGGCGGGCATCTTGTCAGTCGCATGGCGTCTGACACGTCCCCCCTCAGCCCTCAGGTTCAGGCGCGAATTGAAAATACCGTCTCGATCAGCGGCCTGCATGATCTGCGCCCGCTGCTCAAGACCACGATGAATGATGTCCTGAAACTTGATGAGGACGAGGCTGCTCGCGAAAGTGCCGCCCTTCTAAAGCCTGCCTTGCCGTGTTCTATCACTTGCTGGGTCGGGGCTGATGAACGCCCGGAATTCGTGCGCCAGAATGATCTGCTTGCCAATATCTGGACCGGGCTTGGGGCTAGCACGCGCTCTGTGCATGCCCCCGACAAACATCATTTCAATGTCATTGCCGATCTTGCAGATCCCGACTCTGATCTTGTCGCCTGCCTGCTCACCCCGATCCGTGCGGAGGACGCATAATATGTCGACCGTCACTCTCACATTCGAAAACGCCATTGCGTTTATCACGATCAACAACCCGCCGATTAACGCCACAAGCCATTCGGTTCGCGCGGGGCTCGTCGATGCGCTTGTTCAGATTGATGTCAATGACGACATCAGGGCTGCAATCCTGATCTGCGACGGCAAGACCTTCATCGCCGGTGCCGATGTCAGTGAATTCGGCCAACCGCCGAAAGCCCCGATCCTGCCCGACGTCATCAAACGTCTTGAGGCCACCACCAAACCAATCATCGCCGCCATTCACGGCCACGCCCTTGGCGGCGGCCTGGAAGTCGCCCTTGGCTGTCATTACCGCATTGCAGACAACAAAGCCAAACTCGGCCTGCCGGAAGTTAATCTTGGCCTGATCCCGGGCGCAGGTGGAACGATCCGCTTGCCCCGTCTGATCCGGGTCACAGAGGCCGTTGCCATGATCACCAGCGGCAAGCCGATCTCCTCCACCAAGGCCAACGAAATCGGTCTGCTTGATGCCATCACTCACGGCGCGCTTCGCGATGCCGCCCGTGACTTTGCCCAAACCGTTCTGGACCGCGAAATGCCAAAACCCCTTCTACTACGCGATCCAGTCACCCCGCCGAGTACTGCCGACTGGAATGACATTACTGCCGCGACAAAAAAGAAAGCACGCGGCCAAACAGCCCCACTTGTCGCCATTTCGGCCATTCGTACCGGCATTGAGCAAGGCTCGGATACCGGCCTCAGCCATGAGCGTGAAAAATTCGTCGAACTGCGCGACAGCGACCAGTCAAAGGCGCTGCGCCATATCTTCTTTGCTGAACGCTCTGTTGCTAAACTGCCCGAACTGAGGGGCATCGAACCCAACCCGCTCAAGCAGATCGGCGTCATTGGCGGCGGCATCATGGGGGCGGGTATTGCTACGGCGTCCCTGCTTGCCGGCTATAACGTCACCATCATCGAACGTGACGAAGATGCCTGCGCCAATGGGCGTGCAACGGTCGAAAAGCACCTGTCTGGCAGCCTCAAGCGTGGCCTGATCAACCAAGACCGCTTTGACGCGCGCATGGCCACACTATCCACCAGCACCGACTATGCCGCCTTGGCCAATGCTGATCTGGTGGTCGAGGCTGTCTTTGAAGACATGGCTGTCAAACATGAGGTGTTTGACAAACTCTCCAGGCATTGCAGACCCGATGCTGTTCTGGCCTCCAACACGTCCTATCTCGATATCAACGAAATCGCCGCGAACTGCGTAAATCCAAACCGCGTCATAGGTCTGCATTTCTTCTCGCCAGCCCATATCATGAAACTGCTGGAAGTGGTGCGAACCGACAAGGCGGATGCCAAAAGTCTCGCAACCGCATTTTCTTTCGCCCACGCCCTCGGCAAGATCGCCGTTCCATGTGGTGTCTGTGATGGCTTTATCGGCAACCGGATCATGTCCGCCTATCGCAAGCATTGCGAATACATGCTCGAAGACGGCGCACTCCCACATCAGATCGACGCCGCCATGGTCGAGTTCGGTTTCCCGATGGGTCTGTTTGCCATGCAGGATATGGCAGGCCTCGAAATCTCTTGGGCCACCCGCAAACGCTTGGCTCCGTTCCGCGATCCGTCTGAACGTTATGTCGCGCTCGGTGATTATCTCTGCGAAACGGGCCGCTTTGGCAAAAAGAACGGCCTTGGCTGGTATCGCTATGATGAAAACGGCAAGGCACAACCGGACCCGGAAGTCGATGCGCTGGTGATTGCCGAGTCAGAAAAGAAAGGCATCACACGTTGTGACTTCACACATACCGAAATCATGGATGTGATCCTTGGGGCAATGCGCGATGAGGGAGACAAGATCCTAGCTGAGGGTATTGCCAATAATGCAGATGCCATTGATGTGGTGATGATCAATGGCTATGGCTACCCAAGGCATAAGGGCGGGCCGATGTTTATGACAACTTGACCTAAGTCCATAGCTGCCCCCCTTCAGCAGCTTTTTTTGGGCAACCCTGTATAGAACGGTCGCAACAATAGTATGCTGCCTAATACTCCATGAAGTGAGCTGGTTATGGGTTAATTAGCATCCGCCCCCCCCAACAACCCCTCCGACTAAAAAGGAAACCTGACCAAATGATTTGAGCCAGCCGGCTTGGGACTTATTTAAATTAATCTCTTAGATACGGAACTAATAGCCTCGCATATTTCTCAGTGAACTGCCTTCTAAAAGCGGGCGAAACATGGAAAGGGGTATCTCCCCGAAAAGCATCATCTATTGGGAGTGGAGCATCCAACACCATCCTAATACCTGAACTTTCGACTACTTTTTTTGAACTATCGTAGAACCTCTGTTCTTTCGCCGGGTCACGCATAACAGCCCGCATTAAAGGCCCAAATACGTACAGGCAATTCAGAGAGTAACGAGAGCACACTCGCCCGATCTCATTAATATAAGCAGTACTTCCGATCTTTTCGGGGATCGAATAATTCTTTAAGTGCGGGGCATCAAGGTCGATCTTTCCCGGTGATGCAATATAACCATGACTCCGAACTTGATCAGTAATTCTTGAGTTATCAACCCCTCGAATAGTGTCCCAAATAAACCGAGATGCCTCTTTTAAATCAATCAAGCGCCTCACATACTCTATTAGTAGCCTAATTTGTCCGTGGACAGATAAAGCCGGTTCAAATGGCAGTGCACTCATGTAAAACCTACCAGCTGGATTTTCTCCCCATGCCAGCGCATCTACAGAAAAGAAAAATATTATATTCGCATTCTCTTCAATTCCACCCACTAGATTTCGAAGTTGAAGTAAGGCACCGGGAAGTCCATGCCCGCCTGTAAGAGGTAACGATAATGTTCTCAGATTAGTTATCTCTGAGAACAACTCTTGGTCAATACCGTAGCCCAACGAACTATCACCCAGCATAAAAGCATCAATTTCGTCCAAACGAGTAGCAGTCAATTTCTCTTCTGCTAATCGCGTTACCACCCCGACGGCATGGTCAATTCGATGAAGATCTCGGAAAACCCAGTATTTAGTTCCGTTTATAGAAACAATGATAAAAATCACTACTACAGTGGATGCAAAGCATGTTCTAAAATATCGTGTCATTTGGATCAAAAATTGAAATAGAGGAATGGACTTGGGTTAGATAACGTAGCTAAAACAATGGCGACCAGTATACCAGTAATTACCCCCCATACTTTTGTCGGCCTCCATTCCAATACACTGGAAGTGTAATTTTCCGGAAAAAGGCTACTTCTTGTTAGCTTGGGGTCAATCTGAGATCGTCCAATTATTTGGTTCGTATTGGGAGCAAACAAACATAAAGCAAGCATTGCAACCAAGACAAAAACGACACTACGTTGATCATGAATAATCGGCGTTACTTCTACGATCTTATACATAGAATTCAGCATATGAAATGCAGTAGATGCGTTCTCTGCTCGGAAGAAAACCCATCCAACAACCACAGCAACAAATGTTAGCGCCCAACCTGACACCATCGAAAGCAACTTTAACGGGAACGGGATCACAACCCAAGGCACCTTTACCATCCTAAATCCGTGATTAATTGCAAGATAGACACCATGGAGCGCTCCCCAAATTAAGAAAGTTAAGCCAGCTCCGTGCCATATGCCACCAATTGTCATTACTAATATTAGGTTGAAGTACCGCCGTCTATTTCCGCGCCGACTTCCGCCAAGAGGAACATAAATATAATCGCGCAAGAACCTTGAGAGCGTCATATGCCAACGTCGCCAAAATTCAATTATACTTGTCGACTTGTACGGTGAGTAGAAGTTGATAGGCAGAGAGATACCAAATATCAACCCTAACCCTATAGCCATATCGGTATAACCAGAGAAATCGAAATAAAGCTGAAATGTATACGCAAGACTGGCAAGCCAAGCATCCCAAGTAGATATGGCTCTTCCCGTTGCCGCCGTTTCAAACACTGGTCCAACAAAGTTGGCCGCATAGTCCGCCACCAGGAGTTTTTTAGCCAATCCTATAAAAAATAGCGTCAATCCTGGCGCTAGTGTCGCCAACGAAACGTGAACAGTGTGGATTTGCGATCTCAGCTCTTTAAATCTGACAATCGGCCCTGCAATCAGTTTTGGGAAAAATGTGACAAAAAAGGCATACTCTAACGGACTTGCGGGCTTCACTTTGCCGTGCTTACAATCATAAAGATAAGAAATTTGTTCGAATGTAAAAAAAGAAATTGCAAGCGGAAGAATAATACTAGTTGGCTCCCCGAGCCAAAGCCCCAATTTATCGAGGTTAAGAGAAATCCAATTAGCGTACTTAAACCACGCTAGAAGCGCCACATTTACTACGACACCCAATGCCAACATACTTGAAGCAAATGTCCCTCTTGCAATCAAGCTGCCAAGTGAGAAATTGAACATCATCGAGACTACTATTAATACTACATAAACTGGATGCCACTGAATAGCCCCTGGAATTGTAGACACCCCATCACTTATAAAGTGAGGCAAGGAGTTTACGATGCCCAAGAGTCATTTTACCGATGAGTTCAAAATCAATGCCGTTCGCCAGATTACAGAACGAGGTTACTCAGTAGCGGAAGTTTCTGCTCGT
>NZ_PAQR01000063.1 GCF_002709775.1 Thalassospira sp. | reverse complement strand
GTCAAAGACGATCATGTGATCGTAATTCGCCGCATAGGTCTCGCAGAATTCCTTGAGGTTGCCGGACTTGCGTTCGGTGTTTTCCGCCCGGCGGCGGAAGAATATCTTGCCGCGCGCATTCAGATCCGCGCACGCCTTGGCCCATGCCATTTCCTCGGCAATCCAGATGTCGGGATCGCGGGTATCAGACAACACAAAGAAATGAAACGCATCAAGCTCGCCGGTCGCCGCCAGACTTTCATAGCTTGCGCGCAATCCGGCAAAAACGCGGTTGGGATCTTCGTTATAGACCGGGATCACCACAACGTTCTTTGACCGCAGGCGACCCTTGCGCGCGATGGGTTTCAGGCGTTTGAGCGTAATCGCATCAAGCTTCAAGCCACGCAACACCAACCCGACAATGCCGGTAAAGAACGAAAGCGAAATCCAGGCAAAGTTGATGGTAAAGAACGCCACCACGACCATTTCCATGATGGTCAGTTGATCTGCGCCCAAAACATCGGTCATCAGCCACGCGGCATAGGCGGTGGCTGCAATCGACGCCCCGAACAGGAAAAACCGCCGCGACCCGACACCGGGTCCGCGCAGCTTGACCGTCGGATCGCAAAACGCGTCATCTGGTCCGTCTGCAGGGGCGGTCCCTTTGGCTGGTGTGTTGGCAGCTTCTGTCATCTGGCTTATCCGGCGTTATCTGTTTCTGGCTATCGCTGGCATTTGATCGCAAAGGATCAGAATGCCCACGGCATGGTCCAGGTCTCGCTCAGGACCTTGTCCTGATAGAGGATGAAGGCGCGAAGGTTGCTTGAGGTGGCATCACTGGTATTGACCAGATCAAAGATCACGCGCACGCCGCCATTTTCCGGATCGGGCAGAATGCGAATGTTGCGAACCTCGCCCTCGGACGCGCTGATATCAGCACGCAGGTTCTTGGCATCCTTGGTGAAATAATCCAGATCACCACCGGCAAAGTTCAAGACAAACCGTGTGCCGGCCTGATCTTCATTGCCTTGGGCGGCCAGTCGCTGAATACGGGTATCGGTGGCCTGTGCCATGCCATGAAGGCCGGTGCCATCACGCGTTGCGGTGACGCTATAGGCGACCTGCATTTCCCCACCGGCAGCCGGCTTGGTTTCAGGCACCCAATAGGCGACGATATTGTCGTTGGTTTCCGACGGGCTCGGGATTTCGACCAGTTCGATATGGCCCTTGCCCCATTTGCCCTTCGGCGTCACCCAATAGCCCGGCTGCTGATCAAAACGTTTTTCCAGGTCCTGATAATGATCGAAATTACGATCGCGCTGCAAAAGACCAAACCCGATCGGGTTTTCATCCAAAAACGAGCTCATCTGCAGGTTTTCGGGATTATCCAACGGACGCCACAGCCATTCGCCACGCCCGTTATTGATCAGAAGCCCGTCGCTGGAATGCACTTCGCCGCGATAATCATCAAAGAAACGGCGGCGCTGTTCGCCAAACAGGAACATCCCGTTAAGCGGTGCAATGCCGATCTTTTCCACGCGATCACGGAAGAACAGATGGGCCTTGATATCGGCCTGACTGCGTGTGCCCGGCGTAATATCAAACTGATAGGCGCCGGTGATACGTGCGCTGTCGAGAAGCGCATAGACTGTGATGGTCTCGCTACCATCCGCGGGCTCGACAATCCAGAATTCACGGAAAACCGGGATTTCTTCACCTGTCGGACCGGCAAGGTCGACCGCAAGACCACGCGCCATCTGACCAATCGACTGGCCCTGCCCCTGCAGGCGGAAATAGGACGCGCCAAGGAAACGGGTCAGTTCATCAGTACTTGTGACGTCTGATAACGGATAGCGCAGGCGGAACCCGGCATAGTTCTGGGTGGAAAAATCATTGCCCGACAGGCCGGTCTTGCCGAAATCAAACAATCCGGCAGAGAACGGAATGACCTGTACTTCGCCGCCTCGCACCAGATTGATGGTCACCGGCACGTCATACATCGTGCCCGGATGGAACAGCTCCAGACTGAAATCGGTTTCGGCCGGGTTAAAGAAGGCGCGCTGCGACTTGAATCGGATCTGTGCGTATTCTTCCGCACTCAAGTCCGAAAGCGCTTCGGGCAATTCGCGATGCGGATTTTCAAACGGCTGGGTCGCCAGATTGCGCGCAAGATCCGTCACCATCGCCGGATCAAACATCACGGGTTTGGAAACATTGGCCTGTTTGGGTGTATCAGATGCATCTGCTGGCACAACATCGGCTGCCACGTCTTCTGCGGGCGCCTCATCACCAGTTGCTTCGCTATCCGCGACCGGGGCCGTCTGTGCGGTTTCCGCAGGTGCTTCTAAAGGCGAAGGTGCCTCGCTGCTTGTCGCGGCCGGTGCTGGCGCATTTTCCTGTGCATGGATGGTTGCGGCCCCGCCAATCATGATCAGCGAGGATGCCACAGCACCCAAAAGAACACGTCTGAAGGGCAGCTTCATGTGCTGCTGAAAATGTTGCGTCATGCTTCTATCTGCTACCAACCGTTGGATTTTTCCGAAATTATTGGTTGCTGTTGTGCACAGAAAACAGGGCAGGAATGTGTCGTGATCAGGGTAAGAATCCGCAAAGCCACAACTGACAAGTTGCCCGAAAGGATTGCTTTAATCCCGGACATGTCATTGGCAAAGCGTCATTTTTGCATAGGCCGCAACGGAAAAACGCCGTGAAGAACCGCTTGACGGAAACGTAAAACCGGTTGTCAAACTGCCGATTGAAACGCGCCGCTTTCCGCGCTGGAATCGGCAATCAATTCACGCGGCGAAACCTTGTGGCGCTGCTGAATGGCACGTGCCAGTGCCGTGGTGCTGCGATAGCCGACCTGACTTGCCACCGCCTGCAGTCTTTTGCCTTCACGCAACAGGCCAAAGGCCAGATCAAGGCGGATGGTTTGCAGGAAATCACCGGGCGATGTGCCCAGCAAATCACGAAAGCGGGCGGCAAAGCTCGCCCGTGACATGCCCGCAGTTTCGGCTTGGCGTTCGATCGACCAGTTTTCACCCGGCTTCTGATGAAGTTCACCCACCACGCGCGCAATTCGCGGGTCCCGCAGGGCGGCAAGAATACCCGGCCTTACAAGGTTCTGCGCCTGACAATGGCGCAACACCATCAATAACAACAGATCGACCAGAAGATTGATCGCGGTGCGCTGTCCGGGCTGCAGGCCCTGTGATTCCGAAAACAGCTGGCCCGTGATGGCTTCTAGGCCCGGGATCTCGTCGAAAGGCAGCACCAGATATTCCGGCAGGCCAAGCTTGGCCGGGCTCAACCCTGTATCGGGGAAATCCAGATTGGCACAGACAACCTCGGATCCATGTTCAGGCGTGTCGATATCGTGGGGCACAGGACTGCCAAACAGGACAACACCCGGTCGATCCAGAAGAACCTGTTCACGCCCGTCAAACAGAACGCGCATGGCGCCACGTTGCAGGACATGCAGCATGCCCTGCTGTTGCGATGGCAGATCCACCCGCCCCTGATGATGGCTGCTGCCGCAATGGGTTCCAGCAAAGATCACATCACCGCGCGGGTGATTTCCGGCGAACAGATCAGACAGGACATCCTTCTCAGACGAATTGCGTGCTTCCTCAGACAACAAGTCACTTCTCCGACGGTAGTCTGTTTTCAGATTTCAAGACGACCTCTTGATGAACCAGTTCCGTGATCGCCTGCCAGTAAACACCAAGTGATCACCCCGTGAAGGAGATGAAAAGATGACCAAACGTTATAGCTTCTTGCGTTCCGCTGCCCTGGCTGCTGTCCTGGGTATTTCCGCAGTCGGCAGCATTGTTGCCACCACCGCACCGGCAAATGCCGCACAGGAAGTCAACATTGTCGATGGCTACGCCCTGCAGGGTTTCGACCCGGTTGCCTACTTCACCGTTGGCGCCCCGACCCCGGGTAACTCTGAGTTCAAGGCCGAACATGGCGGCGCGACCTATCGCTTTGCCAGCGCTGAAAACCGCGACCTGTTTAA
This sequence comes from Thalassospira sp., assembly GCF_002709775.1. Taxonomy (GTDB): domain Bacteria; phylum Pseudomonadota; class Alphaproteobacteria; order Rhodospirillales; family Thalassospiraceae; genus Thalassospira. Next base: position 29,560 of record NZ_PAQR01000063.1, on the reverse strand, counting down.
TGCCAACCCGGAAAAATATGCGCCGCAATATGGCGGGTTCTGCGCCTTTGGTGCGGCAATGGGTCGTAAATTCGGTGCCGATCCTCAGGCATGGCGCATCGTTGACGACAAGCTCTATCTGAACCTGAACAAAGAAATCCAGACCCGCTGGGTTGCCGATATCCCGGGCTTCATTCGTGGTGCTGACCACAACTGGGACATCATCGAGTCGATCGAAGACGCGAAACTGGCTGACGAGAAAATGGCGCCCAAAGGTCTGACCATCGGCGCACAATAATCCCGATCTCGGGATGACCTAATCCGGGTCCCTCCCTGGCTCCCTGTTGCCCGGTATGACAATGGCCGGCCCGTATGAACGGGTCGGCCATTTGTCTTTTGATCTGCGAAATTTGCGCGAAAGGGCGCGCGATCAGTATCCGACCGCACAACCATCCTTGCGCGGATCGGAACCTGCGACATAACCGGCATCGGTTTTGGCAATCAGCTGCGCGCCGCCAAACCCGAAATTGGTGCTGTCAGGGGTTTCAACCTTGATCACATGGCCCTTGGCCTTGAGCGCATCAATCACATCCGCCCCGACCGAGGTTTCGACCGCAACATTCAGCCCGGAAAGCGCCTGCCAGCGCGGGGCATCAGCCGCGGTTTGCGGATCCTGCCCCCAAAGCTGTGTGCGAAGCGTCATCTGCAGATGCCCCTGTGCCTGCATCGGACCGCCCATGACGCCAAAGCTCATGACCGGATTGCCATCAAGGCCCATCAGGAAGGCCGGAATGATCGTCTGGAACGGACGTTTGCCACCCTTGACCAGGTTCGGGTGACCATCTTTCAGGCTAAAGCCGTGACCACGGTTCTGCAGGCTGATCGAGGTGCCCGGCACCACAACGCCAGAGCCAAAGCCCATATAGTTCGACTGAATGAACGACACCATCATGCCGTTTTCATCCGCCGCACTGACATAGACCGTGCCACCATGTTTGGGGGCCCCGGCCTTGAAGTCCTGCGCCTTGTTGGCATCAATCAGGGCTGCACGCGATTTCAGATAATCGTCAGACAGCAGATGCTCGACCGTGACATCGGTCATGTAATCAAGGTCGGCAACGTATTCGCGCATATCGGCAAAGGCCAGTTTCATCGCCTCGATCTCAAGATGAAGCGCCTCGACCGAATCCGGTTCGTAATCGGTAATGTTGGTGTGGCGCAGGATGCCGAGTGCGATCAGGGCCGAAATCCCCTGCCCGTTTGGCGGAATTTCATGCAGCTTCACATTGCCAAAGGCCTGCGAAATCGTGCCAACCCAATCGGCCTTGTGATTACCAAGGTCTTCTTCGGAAAGTGCTGCACCATGTTCCTTGGCAAAGGCGGCAATCTTGCTTGCCAGTTTGCCGCGATAGAAGCTCTCGCCCTTGGTTTCGGCAATATCGATCAGGCTTTCGGCAGCAGCCTTGTTGACAAACAACTCGCCCGCCTTGGGTGCCTTGCCACCGGGCAGGAACGCCTCGGCAAAGCCCGGCTGCTTGCCCAGCAAATCTCCACCCTTTTCCCAAAGGGTGGCAATGATCGGCGATACCGCAAAGCCACGGGTCGCATATTCAATGGCCGGCTCGAACAGCTTTTCGAACGGCAATTTGCCAAACTTGTCGGAAATTTCACGCCATGCAGAAACCGCACCCGGCGTGGTAACAGCTTCCCAACCCCGCTGTGGCATGGTGTCAGCCCCGGCAAAGCGTTCCGGGTTCCAGGCAGCCGGCGCACGGCCAGATGCATTCAAACCATGCAGTTCCTTGCCATCCCAGATGATAGCATAGGCGTCTGAGCCAAGCCCGTTACCAGTTGGCTCAACCACGGTCAGCGCAATGGCAGATGCCAATGCCGCATCGGCGGCATTACCACCCGCCAGCAACATGCGAAGACCGGCCTGGGCTGCAAGCGGCTGGGATGTTGAAACCATATTGCGCGCCAAAACCGGCGACCGGCGTGAGGCATAAAGCGCGTCGTGACGAAGTTTCATGGAAGTCTCCTAATCCTAATCGCCGTCTTGTTCATCGGTGGCAGGACGGTCTTTTTTGCGCATCTTCAGGACCGAACGGACACTGAAGATGACAGAAAGCAGGGCAGCCGCCAGCAGAACGGCGGAAATCGGACGGGTAAAGAAGACCGTCCAGTCGCCGTCACTCATCAGCGCACGACGCAGGTTGGTCTCGGCGATCGGGCCCAGAATGACCCCCAGCACCAGCGGTGCCAGCGGATAATCAATTGACTTCAATCCATAGCCGACAAGGCCAATCGCGCCGAGCAGATAAAGATCGGTCACCCGGTTATTGAGCGCAAAGGCCCCGATCACGCAACAGATCATCACGGTCGGCACAATGAACTGCTTGGGAATGTCAGTCACGCGCAGGAACAGGCGCATCGACAAAACACAAACAACCAGCATCATCAGCGACGCAACAACCATGGCGACAAACATGCCATAGGCCAGATCGGCATTATCCATGATCAGACGCGGACCAACCGAAATGCCATGCACCATAAGGGCGGCCATCAGGATGGCATCAACCGCCGATCCCGGAATACCCAGTGCAATCATCGGAATAAGACCACCACCGGCCGTGGCAGAGTTCCCGGCTTCGGACGCGATCACACCATCCGGGTTGCCTTTACCGAACTCCTCGGGATTCTTCGAACTCCGTTTGGCCTGATCATAGGCCAGAAGGTTGGCAATCGATCCACCGGCACCTGGAAGCGCACCGATAAACACGCCGACCAGCGATGACCGCACCAGATTGACCGGATGCATCAGAACTTCGCGCATGACAGCCCAGGTCTTGAATTCGATCACATCGGGGATAAGCGCATCGCTGCTATTGCCCTTGCCATGATCCTCGACCTCGCCCATCAGCTGGCTGATCGCAAAGATCCCGATCAGGACAACAAGGAACGGCAGGCCCGGGGTCAGGATGGCGGAGTCAAACGTCAGACGCGGCTGGCCCATCATCGGATCGGGACCAATGGTCGCAAGACCCAGACCAATCACCCCGGCAATCAGACCGCGCATCAGCGAATTGCCCACAAGGCTTGCCACAATGGTCAGTGCAAAGACGATCAGCGAGAAATATTCCCACGGACCCAGCTTGACCGCGATCATCGCAAGCGGCGGGGCGGCAAGGATCAGAACGATGGTAGAAATGACAGTCCCGAAGAAGGACGACCAGACCCCGAGCGAAAGCGCACGCCCCGGCTCACCACCGCGCGCCATCGGATAGGCGTCAAAGGTGGTTGCGACCGAACTTGGCGTACCGGGAATCCCCAGAAGCGCGGCACTGATCAGACCGCCGGTATAGCCGCCGACATAAACCGACAGCATCACCGAAACCCCCTGCAACGGACCCATGGTAAAGGTCAGCGGCAAGGTCAGAATGATCGCCATGGTGACGGTGAAGCCCGGAATTGCAGCCGCCACGATCCCGGCGACGGAACCGATCAGCATGTAAATCAGGGTATCGAATGCGAAAACCTGATGTGCACCGGCAAGAAATGCATCCAACATCATCGTAAAACTTTATCTAGCCCGCAAACAGCACGCCGCGCGGGAGGAACACGTTAAAGACTTCTGCAAACAGCATGTTCAAGCCGACCGAGAAAATCAGGGCGGCGATCAGCGACTGGATGAGGGTCTTTTTGGAAATACCTGCGATCATCAATTGCGCGATCAGCAGAAACACAAAGGTGGTCAGCGAAAAGCCGCCAAGCGGCAGCGACAGCAGATAAACCACCAGAAGCCCGAACAGCGCAAAGGAGTAGCGCCGGGTGACAAACCACTTCGAAAATGACGTTCCCAAACGGGTTGCGCCGCCAGCCTTGCGGATATCGATCACCGCACGAACCGCAGCAACCATACACAAAACCGCAAGCACCCCGAAAACCAGTTCGGGGAAGGAACCCGCGCCAAGCGGCTCCCAGCGAGACGTCGGCAACGTGCTGGCCCGAAGACTTAGAAAGGCAGCACCCGAACCGATAACGATATAGGAAATCAGCCGTGCGACTTCAGTTCTTGCACGAAGAGCAGCGGACGCACCTGCGTCCGCTGCTGCTGCTTTCGCAGTCGACTGACTCATCCCTGAAGTTTGCCGACAACTTTGTCGACTTCACCATCAAGTTTGTCGAGATAGGCTTTGTATGCCTCGTGACCGAGATAGATGTCGGCCGAACCGGCATTGGTCATCTTTTCGCGGATGTCCGGAAGTGCCATAGCTTTTTCAAGGGCGGCATCAAGTGCCTCGACGATGGCATCCGGGGTACCGGCCGGAAGAACAACACCACGGGTCACAGCCATCGACAGATCATAACCCTGTTCGGCCATGGTCGGGACGTCCGGCTCTTCGGAAGTGCGTTCTTCGGTGCCAACACCGGCAAAGATCAGGTCGCCGTTTTTCACAAACTCGCTGGCCGATGCTACGTCACCAATGACGATATCAACGTTGCCACCAACAGCCGCACGGATACGCTCGCCGGTGTCACGGAAACCGACATAGCTGAATTCAACACCAAGGGCTTCTTCGATCATTGCCATGTGAAGATGCGGAACACCGCCAAGGGTCACACCGGCGCGTACTGCACCCGGGTTTGCTTCGGCATAGGCTTTAAGCTCTTCAAGGTTCGAGAAGTTTTCATTCTTCGACAGCACCAGATACTGCGGCGAAGAGGTCACCAGTGCGACCGGAATGAAGTCCTTGTAGCTCAGCTCGGTAATGCCAAGCTTGTTGGCGGTATAAAGGCCTTCGTGGATCTGCGAAATGGTGTAGCCATCAGCCGGACGTTTGGCGAATTCGGCCAGACCAACGGTCCCGCCAACACCTGGCATATTAACGATCGGCACAGCCTGACCGGTGACTTCCGACAGACCCATTGCGACGATACGCATCAGGGTGTCACTGCCGCCACCCGGGCCCCACGGCACGATGAATTCGATCGGTTTTTCTGGATAGTCCTGCGCCTGTGCGGGACCTGCGATGGCTGCGGCCAACAAGCCGGCAGCGACTGCAATCTTGCGGAACATGTATCTTGCCTCCTGATATCTCGCCTGCAATATGTGAACCATTAATACTTTGGTTCAATCTGTTTGTCGAAACATTGTTGGCAGCAACAAACCAATTTCGCAAGTGCAAAAATAATATTTGGCTACAAATAAGGATTATGTTGCACATTTCCGCCAATGATGGATAGTACCACTTATAAATTGATATCATAATTGGTACGGATTGGTTCGAATGTTTGAAATGGATGGCGCCATGAGCCTCTATCTCGTCTGGGGTGCAGCCATGCTGTTTGCTGGCGTCCTTGGCGGGATCATGGCCGGGCTTCTCGGTGTTGGTGGCGGGATCGTGATTGTCCCGGTGCTTTATCATTTTCTGACCACCATGGGCGTGGATGAAAGTTTGCGCATGCAGGTCGCCGTTGCCACCTCGCTGACCACGATCATTGCCACGGCAATCTCATCGACCCGCAGCCACTATAAAAAGGGATCGGTTGATACGGCCCTTCTCAAACATTGGGGTCCGGCCATCATTGTTGGCGTGATCCTTGGCACCGCGATTGGTGGGCTGGCCGATGGCCGGGTTCTGACCATTGTCTTTGCTGTTGTCGCACTTCTCGTTGCCGCCAACATGATCCTTGTTAAAGACCGCGAAACCGACGCGACCAAGAACCCGCCGAAATCGGTCTGGGCCGTGCTCGGCGTGATTGCTGGCAGCCTGTCGGCGATGATGGGGATTGGTGGCGGCACCATCTGTGTACCGGTTCTGAATTTTCTCGGTTATGACATCCGTCGTGCCGTGGGCACCTCGGCCGCAATCGGTTTGATCATCGCCCTCCCCGGCACCATCGGCTATGCCATGTCAGGCATCGGTGTTGATGGCCGTCCGCCGTTTTCGCTGGGGTATGTCAACGTTCTGGCTGCCGCCCTTCTGATCCCGATGACGGTGCTGTGCGCCCCGATTGGTGCCCGGATCGCGCATACCATTCCGCGCCGCGCCCTTCGCATGTGCTTCGGCCTGTTTCTGGCGATCACATCAGCGCGCATGTTCTATGACCTGCTGAGCTAGGCTTGGTTGCACCCGGATGCGCGCAAGCGTCTGGGCGCAAACGGAAATAGTACGGTCTTGTTCTTTGTTAAACCAATGGCTTACAATGATAGGTGCGCATTGGTTCGCGCGAGGGAACGTTAGAAACGTCAACAGAAACGCCATTAAAAATGAACAACAATCATGACTGAATTTGCCACTCAGACGCTGGCGGAAAAGCTCAAGACCGGCTTCGCACAAGGATCCTTCGTCAAGGACGGGCGTGTGATCGCCGAACGCACCCTTGCCGAACAGCTTGATGTTGGCCGCAGAGCATTGCGCAAGGCCCTGGATCAGCTTGAGTCCGAAGGTCTGATCTGGCGCCGTCAGGGTCAGGGCACCTTTGTTGGTACTCCGCCGACCCCGCGCCTGCGCAAGCTTGAAGGGCTGGCCACCAAAACCAGCCCGTTTGAAATCATGGAAGTCCGTCAGGAAATCGAGCCATCGATGGCCCGGTTCGCAGCCCTTCGCGCGTCACAGGGCGATATTGATGCCATGCGCGGCATGATCGAAAAGGCCGCCAGCGCGACCACACAGGCTGAATACGAAAAGTGGGATGCCGCCTTTCATCAGCGCCTGGCCGAATCGGTCAAGAACACCCTGTTTCTTGCGGTGTTCGAGGCCGTGAATGCCGTCCGCCGCGAAGCCGCCTGGGCCCGCATGCGTGAAAGCAGCCATTCAGACACCCTGATCGAAGAACTCAGCGCCCAACACCGCGATATCATCAATGCGATTGAACAGCGCGACCCCAAACGCGCAGAAGATGCCATGCGCCGCCACCTGTCCGAGGTGGAACACGCGCTTAAACAAACCTGATCTGGAAACTAGGCCCGTTAGTCGGCTGAGGATCACCCTTGCGGCGCAAATTCCGCAAACATCCCGTGATAAGCCTTAAGCGGCGGATTGGCATAAGCCCCCGCCTTACTGGTGCGAAGCCCCAGAAACGCCATGGCCTCGATCATCTTGACCGCTGCACTGACCCCATCAATCACCGGCACGCCCAGTTCTTCGGTCAAACGATCAGCAATATCGGTCATCCCCGCACAGCCCAGAACAATCGCCTCGGCATAATCATCAGCAAGGCAAATCTCGGCTTGTTTTTTAAGGGCTGCATAGGCGACCTTGGCATTGCTGCCTTCGAAATCGAGCGTGCGAACACCTGCGGCGCGCACGACACATTGCGATGACGCACCGTATTTCGACACCAGATGTTCAAGTGGGCGGACCGAAACCGGCATCGGGGTAACAATCGCAAAGCGCGATGACACGGCAGCCGCCATTCGCATGGCAGCCTCGCACAGCCCCAGAACCGGCGCACCGGTCAGGCAGCGCGCGGCATCGACCCCGGTATCATCAAAGCACGCCACCACATAACCACCGATGGGATCGGTTTCCTGCTCGGGGGCGGCTTCAAGCTCGCGAATGACCGACAGCAAACCGACACTGGCAAAGGCCTCGTCGTAATACCCCTCGATGCTATCGGGACCAAAACTCGGGTTAAGCGCCAGAACCTTGGTTGTCGGTGCCACGATCTTTTGCGCCTGTGCACCGACCTTTTTGGTAAAGCCGCTCGACAGGTTGGGATTGATGACGGCGATCCGGCTCATGCTTTTTGTCCCTTGCGACGGCGCATGATCGCGACCGTACCCAGTGCCAAGGCAATCACCAGGAAGGAGAACCCGGTGGTCACCGTACCCAGCGCATAAAGCACAGGCGTGGTCACATTGGTCGTCATGCCATAGATCTCAAGCGGCAGGGTGTTAAGCGCACCTGCCGTCATCAGGGTACGGGCAAATTCATCGTAAGACAGGGTGAACGAGAACATCGCAACCCCGATCAGGCTCGGCCCAACCATCGGCAGCACGACATACTGGATGGTCTGCCAGTTACTCGCACCCAAATCGCGTGCGGCTTCCTCATAGGACGGATCAAACCGGTTAAACACCGCAAACATGATCAGAAGCCCGAACGGGAAGGTCCATGTCAGATGCGCACCAAGGGCCGAGGTAAACCATTGCGGCTGCCATTCGACGATGTTGAACAGCAAACCAATCCCAAGCGAAATCAGGATCGACGGCACGATCAGGCTGGCAATCGCCAGATAGAAAATCACGCTGTCGCCACGGAACCGCTTGCGGAAGGCAAGACCGGCCATGAAGGACACAACAACTGTAACCACCATGACAATTAGGCCAAGCTTGAGCGACCGGCTGAACGATCCGCCAAAGTCACCAACCGCCTGCTGTTCAAACAGATTGCCAAACCAGTGGAACGAGAAACCGTTCATCGGGAAGGTCAAACCACCATTCTCGCCCTGGAAGGACAGAATGAAAATCGTCAGCATCGGACCATAGAGAAACAGCACGAACAGCGCGAAAAAAGCCGCGAGGAAATAGAAGCTGGTCGGGCGGCGTTCACGGGTTTTGGTGAGTAATGCCATGATCACAGCTCCTTGCGGATATCAACAAGACGAAGAAGTGCCGTCACGATCAGCAACACCGTAATCAAAAGCACCACGGCACTGGCTGCCGCCGCCGGATACTGCAGAAGACCGATTTCGTTGGAAATCTGCAAACCGACCGACGCACTCTGCCCGCCGCTCATCAAGCGCACGGTGATGAAATCGCCCATTACCACCGTGATGACAAAGATCGATCCGATGGCGATGCCCGGTTTGGACAGCGGTACAATGACCGATTTAAGGGTCTCAAACCCGCTGGCCCCGGCATCGCGAGCGGCCTCGATCAGGGAACGGTCAATGCGCATCATGGAATTGAAGATCGGCACCACCATGAACAGCGCATAAAGATGCACATCTGCCAGCACGACTGCGAAATCGGAAAACAGCAGGAATTCAAGCGGCTGATCGACAATCCCCAGATTGATCAGGGCAGAGTTCAAAAGCCCGTTGCGCCCAAGGAACGGGATCCACGAAATCATGCGAATGATGTTCGACGTCCAGAACGGAATGGTGCACACCATAAACAGAACGATCTGCCAGGTCAGACTGCGCACATGGAACGCCAGGAAATAGGCCACCGTAAACCCGATCAGAAGCGTAAAGACCCAGGTCAGTGCGGCGTATTTCAAGGTGTTGAGATAGATGCTCCAGGTGACCGAGGAGCCCAGCAGATAATTGTAATTCTCGAAAATGAAGTCCGGCAGGATGCGGTATTCGTCATAGTCCCAGAAACTGACCACAACAATGGTCAGAAGCGGGATGACAAGAAACACCGCAAAGATCAGCGCCATCGGCGTGATCAGGAAATAGGACGATCTTTTTGACGTATCAGAAGCCATGCTCTGTCCTTGAAACCCTGCCAGAAAACTAAACACAAAAGGCAAAAACCAATAAACAAACCCGGCCCGGCACCGGAAAATAAAAAGCAAAATCAAACCGGGGTGACGGGCGCGGCCAAAGCCGCGCCCACCAGAAATCTGTCGCAGATTATGCTGCGATGAATTCGTTCCATTTGCGGACCATGTGCTTGTTCTCGTCCATGACGGAGTTCCAGCACGCGACCGAGCCCATACGCTCTTCGTAGGAACCGCCATCGCGAACGGCACCTGCTTTTTCCATGACCTTGCCATCCGGGGAAAGGATGTCGCCTTCGGCGGCTTTGCCTTCCATCCAGAAGCCCCATTCGTCTTCGGACATGAACTTCTTCGCGGTTGCCGGTGCGGCGCTGTAGTAACCCTGACGGTTAAGATACGCACCAACCCAGCCCGACAGGTACCAGTCGATATATTCGTAGGCTGCTTCAAGCTCGAGACCCGAAAGGTGCTTGGCAAGACCGATGCCGCCACCCCATGCACGGTAGCCTTCCTTAAGCGGCTGGTACTTACATGCGATGCCTTTGGAACGAACCGCTGCAACTGCTGGCGACCACATGGACTGAATGACGACTTCGCCAGATGCCATCAGGTTGACCGACTCATCGAAGCTCTTCCAGAAGGCACGGAACTGGCCGGCTTTCTTGGCATCGATCATGACCGCGATGGTCTTGTCGATTTCTTCCTGGGTCATGTTGCCTTTATCACCATAGGTCACTTCGCCCATGGCTTCGCACACCATCGCTGCATCCATGATGCCGATCGACGGAATGTTGAGGATCGATGCCTTGCCCTTGAATGCCGGATCAAGCAAATCGGCCCAGCTGTTGATTTCACGATCAATCAGGTCCGGGCGAATGCCAAGCGTATCTGCGTTATAGATGGTCGGGATCAGGGTCATCCACTGGGTCGGTGCAGATGCGAATTCGACACTGTCGGCACCTTCAACGAAGCCAACGGTATGCGGCGCGGTACCCTGGGCAATCTCGGAATCCGGGGTCAGCTTGCCATCAATGAACAGCTTGGAGATGTACTCATAGTTTTTGAGCTTGGTGGTATCCATCGGCTGCATGGTGCCAGCCGGGAAAACCTTCTTACAAATCCAGTATTCGATATCGGCAATATCAAACGAGTTCGGCTGGGTAACCGCACGCTGGGCAACCGCGTCGGAATCAAGGGCGGTCATCTGAAGCGTGAAGCCAAGGTCTTCTTTGACCTTGTCGGCAACAGCGTTGATGTTCGAAACGCCGGTACCGAACTGACGCAGGGTAACGTCCTTGATGTTCTGCGCCCAGATGGTCGGGAAGCCGGTGATCGCACCCGAACCGATGGCAGCACCGGTAACAGCCGCTGCACCCTTAACAAAGCCACGGCGCGAAACGCCGGTTTCCGTCGCGATGGTCTTCTTCGAAATTTTCTTTTCGATCGTCATGTGAAGCACTCCTGATAGCTTGTTGGTTTATTTCATTCAGGCCAGAACATGTGCATGTTCCGGCTTCCAATAGGCGATGAATTTGTCCAGTCGCCTGACCGGTGCCTGCCGAAATTCGCTTTCGGTCTTCATTAGGGTTATTTCCTTGCCGTCGGCTGTCGTTGCGACAATCCGAACCCACAGGCCGAGATATTCGACCGTGGTGATTTCGACAGGGATCTGACCGTTCTTGGTGTCTTCGGGTGGCGTTTCGTCCAGACCGATCAGGTCGGTACGAATGGTGAATTCGATGTCCTCGCCTGCCTTGCCCTCGGCAAAACCGGGCAGGAAGAAGCTGTCAGGCCCGCGCGCAAGCAGGGTACCCGCCGGGCCGGATTCCGAAACGGTGCCTTTGAAGATGTTCTGACCACCCATGAAGTTCGCAATGAAGCGTGATTTGGGCTGGTTAAAGATTTCGTGCGGGGTGCCTTTCTGGCGAATGATCCCGTCTTCCATCACCACAACCATGTCCGAAAGCGCCAATGCCTCATCCTGGGCGTGGGTAACGTGGACAAACGTAATGCCCAGTTCCTGCTGAAGGCGGCGCAATTCATCACGCATGCGCGCCCGCAGGAACGGATCAAGGGCCGAAAGCGGCTCGTCAAGCAACAGAACAGACGGCTCCGTAATCAGGGAACGTGCAAGCGCAATACGCTGCTGCTGCCCGCCTGAGAGCTGGTCGGGCTTGCGATCCGCAAATTGCTCCATATGGACCCGGGCCAGCATCTCTTTGGCCCGATCTTTACGATCCGATGGGGAGACACCTTGCATCTTGAGGCCAAAGGCGACGTTCTCCGCACAGGTCATGTGCGGGAAAAGCGCGTAGTTCTGGAACATCATTGCCGTGCCGCGTTTGACCGGCGGCAATTCCGTCACATTGCGATCCCCGATCAGAAGATCGCCTTCGCTGATCACTTCGTGACCGGCAATCATGCGCAGCGTGGTCGACTTGCCGCACCCGGACGGGCCGATCAAGCAGCAATACGCCCCTGCCGGAATTTGCAGATCAATCGATTTCACTGCCTGTGTGCTGCCGTAGAATTTACTGACAGCAATCAATTCAATGGCCCCGTTGCCCGTCATCCGCTCACCCGTCGCTGCATGCAAAATTGTTAACAATCATGTCAGCGATCCAAGGCAAGATGCGTGCCACTTGTTTTCATTGGCAGTTTTCCAACGAGTCTCGTCAAACACCCGAAACCATAGCGTTTGTGCAGAGCACCATTCTGCCCGTTTTATGCTCAGTTTATGCCCTTTTATTAATCACAACGATTCATATGCAAAATTTATAATCATTTTCCTTTGAGGCGGGATAATGCAGGGCCAGTTTTCTGTTGTGTAAATCGTCAACAATTTTGTAGAAATGTATGACCACCCAACGAACATGAACGATGGAAAGTATCGTCACGATGGCCAGGGCCGACCAGACCGGCAGCTATAAAGGCAGCGAAAAGCTGCGCCCGGAGGAAATGATCTATCACGAGATGCTCGACGCGATCCTTGATCGCCGTCTGGAGCCGGGCATGAAGCTCGTCGAGGAAGATCTTGCCAAAACCTTTGGCGTCAGTCGGGCGCGCATTCGCGCCACCTTCCTGCAGCTCGCCCATGACAAACTGATCAATCTGGTCCCCAATCGCGGCGCCTTTGTTTCCGAGCCGACCATTGATGAGGCCATCGAAGTCTTTTCCGCGCGCCGCATGATCGAGGATGGCGTTGCCCGCAAGGTCGCCACCAACATGACCCCGGAGCGCGCCGAACAGATCAAGGAACATCTTGATCGTGAACATGATGCTCATCATCGCGGCGATCATCGTGCGGCCATCATCCTGTCGGGCGAATTCCATCTGTTACTCGCCCGGCTCAGCGGCAATCTGGTGATCGAGGAATTCCTCGAACGCCTGATCCTGCGCACGTCACTTATTATCGCGATGTATGAAAGCCCACAGCCAGTCGACTGCTCCCACACAGAGCATGACCAGTTGCTTAATGCGCTGCTGAGCGGTGACCCGGATGTCGCAGCCGCCGAAATGTCACGCCACCTCGATGCCATTCGCGATCGCCTGCAGCTGCAGCGCCCCAAGCCCGGCAAAACCGATTTCGCCAGCATCTTTGGCCGCATCCCGACCTCGGAAGCCAGCTGAGTCCAAGACGAAGACAGCCGACCAAAGCTAGCCAACCATCGCTCTGCAGCTTATGTGAGCAATCCTCACATTTATCCAAACCAGCACAATTCAGTCGCTGTTTCACCTGCCACCGGGCCTATCAACGCGCCCGAAAAGTGTCCCAAGTGACGACGCTTCGGAACCAAGGCGTCCTGCACACCGACACCTGCCGCATCAATTTTCACTGCCGCCCGCACCGAATTTTCCTCTCGAAAACCTGCGGATTTCAATCTGATTAGCTATTTTGTATAAAATATTCGACGCGAACCGTAATCCTTTGCTATGGTCCACGCCAACAGGCTTTTCGGCCCCGGTCACGTTATTATCATATTGTATGATGTTTACATCGGCGGTTCGAAAACCTAAGCTGCGCCCAGTTTCTCAGATTGCGCCATTTGGCCCGATCCCGCCCGCATTTTGGGTGTGTGCTGTCGGCCGGATTGATGCGCGCAGTCCCGTCAGGTACAGGACTTAACCCCACAGGAGATCCCACATGTTCAGTGGAAAGCACTATGTCGCAGGCGAATGGATTAATGGTCCCGATGTCTTTCAGGCCGACAATCCGTCAACGGGCGACAAGCTCCCGACCAAATTCCAGCACGGCACAGAGGAAATCGTTGATCAGGCGGTTGTCGCAGCCCAGGCCTGCGCCGAAGAGTTCGCATCCATGCTGCCGGCCAAACGCGCGGAATTCCTGCGCGCCATCGCCGACGAGATTGATGCACGCGGCGATGAAATCACCGAAATCGGCACGCTTGAATCCGCCTTGCCTGCTGCGCGCCTGACTGGCGAGCGCGGCCGCACCGTTGGCCAGCTGCGCTTCTTTGCCGACTGGATCGAAGAGGGTTCATGGTTTGAAGCCCGCATTGAAACAGCACAACCTGATCGTCAGCCGCTGCCAAAACCTGACATCCGCGTGATGAACAAGGCGCTTGGTCCGGTTGGTGTGTTTGGCGCGTCAAACTTCCCGCTGGCATTTTCGACTGCGGGCGGTGACACCGCATCTGCCCTGGCTGCTGGTTGCCCGGTTGTTTTCAAGGGCCATGCCGCCCATCCGGGCACCTCGGAAGTTGTCGCCAAGGCAATCGAGGCAGCCGTTGCAAAAACCGGCATGCCCAAAGGCGTATTCAGCCTGATCCATGGCGGCACCCGCAAGGTTGGTCAGGCGTTGGTGGCCCATCCGATGATCAAGGCGGTTGGCTTTACCGGCTCGACCGGTGGCGGTCGTGCGCTGTTTGACATTGCTGTTTCCCGCCCGGAACCGATCCCGTTCTATGGCGAACTCGGTTCAAACAACCCGGTCTTCCTGCTGCCCAAGGCAATGGGTGAAAAGGCCGCCGACATTGCCAAGGGCTGGGTCGCGTCACTGACCATGGGTGTTGGCCAGTTCTGCACCAATCCGGGTCTTCTGATCGCGCTTAAGGGTGCGGATCTCGATACCTTTGTCGATACTGCCGCAAGCGAGTTGGGTCAGGTTGGCGGCACCGCCATGCTGACCGATCGCGTTTCAAGCGCCTATCACGAGGTCACTGATGCCATGACCAAACATGGCAAGGTCACCTGTGCACTCAAACGGCGCGATTCTGATGGCAAATTTGAAGGCAGCCCAGCGATCTTCCGCACCACCGCAGCCGACTGGAAAGCCAACCCGGAACTGGCCGAAGAAATGTTTGGCCCGGCTGGTATCATTGTCGAATGCGATAGCATCGAAGACATGATTGCGCTTTCGACCACCCTGATCGGTCAGCTGACCGCGACCATCCATATGGTTGATGGCGATGCCGATCTGGCCAATGCCCTGCGTCCGGCGCTTGAAAAATGTGCAGGTCGTATCCTGATCAATGGCTGGCCGACCGGTGTCGAGGTCTGCCATTCCATGGTGCATGGCGGTCCTTATCCGGCAAGCACGGACTCGCGTTCGACCTCGGTCGGGTCGCTTGCCATCAAACGCTTTGTCCGTCCGGTCTCCTATCAGGCCTTCCCGGATGCGCTGCTGCCGGCCCCAATCAAGGATGCCAACCCGCTGAACATCCCGCGTCTGGTCAATGGCAAATGGCAGATGCCGGGCTAACCGCCTGCTTAATCAAATAACAAAGGGACGCAGCCCATCGGTTGCGTCCCTTTTTCATTGGTAACATGCCCTGAAATTCAGGCGTCACGCGGCACCCCGTCCGGATCATCACTGCCCCGATGATATTTGAACGTGCCTGTTGAGGTGCCGATCACATTGCCCGCTTGGTCATAGGCAACGGCCTCGGTAAACACCACCTTGCGGCCCCCGCCCTGCTTGCGGGCTACGACGCGCACAAGGCCCTCTTTTGCCATACCAAGGAAATTGGTGGTCAGCGACAGGGTCAGGGACCTGCGCACATTCCCCTGAACAGGGCAGAAACACACCGCATAGCCCGACGCCGTATCCATCAGGGTGGTCAGAACCCCGCCATGCAGGATACCGGCCCGGTTGCAGTGATGGTTTTGCACATCAAGTTCGACCACCGCATGGTCTTCGGCCCACTCCACCAGCCGGTAACCCAGATGATCCTGAAGACCACTGCCATGGGCCTGTTCATAGGCAAGATTATCGTTCGAACCGGTCATTATCAAACCACCCTGTGATCAAGTATTTCCCAAGCTATAGCAGAAAGATGCCCCACCCGAAAACCGCGTTGAGTCGCGCGTATCACCCGGCGTAAATACCGGTCAAACAAACGCCAAACCGTCCGAACTCGCGTCTTTATTGCGCAGCGCAACATGGAATAACAACGTAAAATCAATGTATTGACTATACCGTTCTCCAAACAAGAACGGGATGGCGGTGAAACGAGAATAGTCGTCACGCCGAGCTCTGGGTATATCTGAAATCACCTTAGACACAGACGATCTACAAGGATCAAAGCCATGACCACGATTGCTTATAAAGACGCCACCAGCATCGAACGCGAAGTCCGCATCGGCTGGTTCACGGCCTTTGTTCAGGCCCTGCAGGTTGCAGTCATCATGAAGGCATCCCAGGCGAAAAACCACGCAGAACTGACTGCCGACTGGAACAAGGCGATGCGTCAGGTTCAGGGTTAATTTCCCCTGGCTCTGTCATTTGCAACGATCTGCACGACATCGCAGATGCAAAGCCCTTGACGCTTCGGGTTGAACCACCGACAACGGTTCCATGCAAAAGTTTGACATCGTCACCATTCGGCTTTTTGTCGCCATCGTGCGCGCCGGAAGCATCAATGAAGCCGCCCGGCGCGAACATATCGCGACCTCGGCCGTTTCGCGCCGCATCGGCGAACTTGAAGCCATGCTGGGTGTCAAACTGCTGCGCCGCCTGCCACGCGGGGTCGAACCGACCGAAGAAGGCGCGATCTTTGCCCGTTATGGCGAAAAGCTTCTGGGCGATTTGAACCATCTTTCCAACGAATTGCGCGATTTCAACGCCGGGGAAAAGGGCAAGATCTATCTTGCGGCTGTTACCTCGGCGATCCTGACCGGCCTTCCGAAATTTCTGGCCGATTTTGAACGCGACTTTCCCCACATCTCGGTCGATGTCCGCGAACTGACATCGCGTGAAAGCGCTGAGGCCGTGCGCGAAGGCCGTGCTGATCTTGCCATTCTGGCCGATAACAGCCCGCTTGGCAGTCTGGCCCATGATGTGTTTTGTGATGATCCGATCTGGGTCGTGACGCCAAAAGGCCACCCACTGATCCCCAATGCCGACAATCCCAAACCGGTGAAGTTTTCCGAGGCCGCGAAATACGACATCATCTCGCTGTTTGAAGGCGGGGTGATCGACGATCTGATTTCCGAAGCCGCGGCCAAGATGAAACTCGACATGCACCCACATATCCGCGTGGTGCGTTTTGGTTCTTTGCGGCAAATGATTGCCGCTGGACTTGGTATCGGCTTTTTGCGCAAAAGCTCGGTCGCGGGGTATCTCGGCCATATGAATATTGCCGGCGCCCCGATTGCCGATGACTGGGCAAAACGCCAGTTGCTGATTGCGCACGAAGGCGATGCCAACCTGACCAGTGCCGCGCGCCTGTTCCGGGATTATCTGTTGCGCAAATCAGCCGAAACCCGCTTCAAGCCGGTGCTGGGCTGATCCCCAACATTCAGGCAGATCGCTGAACCCGTTCGGCCCACAAGTCCTGCCCCGTCGGGCCAAGGGGTACGGCCATGCCGCCAAAGCGCGCAACATGACGTTCGGCTTCCGCCAGAACCAGTTCCGGCAATTCCGGCCACTGTCCGATGGGCGGCAGTACTTCGACCCTTTCGCCATCCTTGGCGTCAAGCATTTCGGGCAGATCTTCACGCGCATGCGTGCCGCCACCGGCCAGCATCGGCACAATGATCGCCTGACGGTGGGATCCGATATCGCGCCAGTCGGTAAGCGACGGCGAACCTTCGATGTTGCCAATACAGACTTCGGCCCCGACACAGAGACGGCTCAACCGATCTGCCAGTCGTACAGTTTCAGGAAGTGCCTGCATCAGGGTTTTCAAACCATGCGGCACAAGAAAGACAGACGTCTCGGTCAAATCCCAGCCGCGTCGGGTTGCACTCGCCCGCACACGTGCCGCGATCATTTCACCAAACCCGGGCAGATTGATCGCAGGCGGCAGGATGACACTATCACTCAAGCCCGCCTGATGCAGGATGTCAGGAAGTTCTTCGAAGACCAGATAGCCCTCGCTAAAGAAGAGTGGAAAGACAATCAAACGATCCGCAGCGCCCGACGCCTTGAGCATCTCAAGCTGATCGGCAAGCGCAGGCTGGCTTCGCATGTAACCATGGCTGAGCGGCCCATTCCAGTCAGGCGCGACCTTCCGGGCAAGATCACCTGCCGGGTCGCCGCCATTACCACTATTGCCATGGGACACCATCATCAGTGTCGGCATCTCGAAATCTGTCATGCCAGTCACCATCTTTGCTGACTTAAGAGCGTAGTTTGTCATACGCAGCACGCAACCATCTGGATCGCCGCAACGCTCAAAATACTGTGCGTTTGCCCCATAGACCGAGTGCACCAACCCCTACCGCCCCGGGCTCTATTGTTTCTTATTTCGAAACACAGTGGCGATAATTGGGTGAATTGTATCCTTAGTGGAAAAAGGTATTCTGCTTTCAACAACGGAACAGACAAACCTCGTGGAGGTAGACAATGCTTATCAAAGTAGATGCAGATACCCGCGGTCGCGCCCAGTTTGGCTGGCTTGATTCCAACCATACCTTTTCGTTCGGTCATTATTACGATCCGAACCGCATGGGCTGGGGCCCGCTGCGCGTGATTAACGAAGACCGCGTCATTCCCGGTGCCGGGTTCGACACCCATGGCCACAAGGATATGGAGATCATTTCCTATGTTCTTGATGGTGCACTTGAACACAAGGACAGCATCGGCAACGGATCAGTGATCCGTCCGGGGCGTCTGCAGCGCATGACCGCAGGCACCGGCATCCGTCATTCCGAATACAACCATTCGAAATCCGATCCGGTGCACTTCCTGCAGATCTGGATCATCCCCGAAGCCGCCGGTCTTAAGCCGGGCTATGAGGAAAAGGAAATCGCACGCCGCGATACCGGTTCCGGCCTGACCCTGATTGGCAGCCGCGATGGTCGTGAAGACTCGATCACCATTCATCAGAATGTCGATCTTTATGTCGCCCATCTCAATGGCGGCGAAACAGCAAACCACAAAATCGCAAAAGGCCGGGTTGCCTGGGTGCAGGTTGCACGCGGCACCGTAACGCTGAACGGCGAGACCCTTAATGCCGGTGACGGTGTGGCGATCAAGGATGAAGACGAGATTGTCTTTGCCGATGCCGACAATGCCGAAGCGCTTTTATTTGATATGGCGGCATAAAACGCGAAACCCGCGTGCCCCATGACCAGGAGAACTGTCATGAATACCCTTGAAACCACCCAGACCCGTCCGATCATCCCGGCCCTTGGCAATGTTTGGTCGGCCCTTAAACCGCTTTCGCCTGTTATCGTCCGTGTGGCGACCGGCCTTCTTATGGTGCCGCATGGTGCACAGAAACTGTTTGGCGCCTTTGGCGGCTATGGTCTTGAAGGCACTGCTGGCTGGCTTGAAAGCATCGGCTTTGCACCGGGCCTGCTGTTTGCGCTTGCGATCGGCCTGCTTGAATTCTTTGGCGGCTTGCTGCTGACCGTCGGGCTTCTGACCCGTCCGGTGGCTGCTGCGGTTCTTGTCTTCATGACAGTCGCCGTTTTGACCCACATCCCGGCTGGCTATTTCTGGATTAATGGTGGTTTTGAAACGCCGCTGATGTGGGGTCTGCTTGCGCTGGCGACCCTTATCCAGGGTGGTGGCAAGTTTTCAATCGACCATAAAATCGGTCGTGAATTCTGATCCCCACACCAAAATCTCGAACATCTGAAACGGGCTGCAACTTTTTGCAGCCCGTTTTTATTTGTGTCCCCAAATGGGGATATTGAAATCGCTGGAAAAGACTAGAAATACAACCAAGGCAACAAGTCCACCTATTCACAGAACATATCGGTACTGAACCATGAATATCGCAGCGCCCAGAAACAGTCAGAATGATATCGAAATTGCAGATGGTATGCGCCGCTGCAAAGGCGACAACGCATTTGGCAAGACCAACGCCGAAAAGCGTTTCCTGCTGGTCGATGACAGTATCGAAGTTCGCTTTTCTGTCCGCCGCGTCCTGCGCAGTGCCGGTGCCACCCAGATCGATGTTGCCGAAAATGGTGAAATCGCGCTGCAGATGCTGGCCCAGGCCGGTCGCAAACAAACCCCCTATGACGTGGTGATCATGGATTACATGATGCCGGGCATGTCGGGTATCGAGATGCTCTATGAGCTCCAGCGCCGCGAGATCAAGAATATCGAGGGCACACGCAAGATCATGCTGACCGGCTTCTATGACGCCAAAGTCAACGCAGAAGCCAAATCGGTTGGCGCAACCTTTGTGCTCAGCAAGCCCTGTGATGCGGCCAGTCTGTCGGCTGCGATCGCATAGTTACTGAAAAAACACATGCCCAATAACGCCTCGATCATATTTGTCGATGATGACCTCAATGTCCTGCGAGGTTTGCGGCGGCGCATGCTTTCAAAGCGGCCGAAATGGACGCTGCGTTTCTATGAGAGCGCCGAACAGGCACTTGTCGGTCTGGAAGAACAACCTGCCGATGTTGTGATTTCCGACATGCGCATGCCGTCCATGGACGGGGCGGAGTTCCTTCGTATCGTTGCCAAGCGCTGGCCGCAAACATCGCGCATTCTGCTATCTGGCTATGCCGATGAAACCGCCATTCTGAATGGTGCGGCGGCAACCCATCATTTTCTTGCCAAACCCTGCACCGATAACGACATCATCCACGCCGCGGAGCGCGGCCTGATCATGAACCGGTATCTGCGCGATCCATTACTTGTCGATCTGCTGTCACAGGTACCCACCGATCTGATGTGGCCGGCAACATTTCGCCGCCTGCACACCATTTTGCAGTTCAGCGGCCCCAGCAGCCATGCCGAACTTAACGATTTTGCCAATGATCACCCGGCCCTGACCGCACTTGCGCATGAACTTGCCCAGCGCGAAGAACTGGTGCCCGCCAACAGTACCCCGGACTTCATCAAGCTTCTGAAAGTTCTCGGCATCGAAACCATCAAGGCACTGTGTGTCTTGTGGTGCGAACTCGGCCAACCCCACCGGTTTGACGGTGAACAGATTGGCGTCAAGCTGCATCGACCACTTGTTCTTGGGCAGATGGCCGCCAATATCGCACGGCTGCGCAGTCTGGCACCCGATGCGGTTGATCAGGTCCGTGCATCCGCACTTCTGTGCCATATCGGTGGAATCATCATGGCCCATGTCTTGCCGGAAAAGCACGCAGCCAGCCGCCATCGTGCAGATACAGACAACTGTGACATCATTTCAGCTGAAATCAGCGAGTTAGGCTTTGCCCATCCGGCCGTGTCGGCATGTCTTTGCACTTGCTGGGGTTTCCCCCATCAGATTATTGAGAACATCGCCTTTCATCATCGTCCGGAATCGGCACCAACGGCCATTTCCCAAAGCCTTTTGATCGTTTACGCCGCGCAACATTTCGCACGCAAGGCCGGCGTTGACGGTGCGATCCGGGCGAAGAAATACGATCTGGCAAGCGGCTATATCACCAAATGCGGTGCTGCATCCGACTGGCCAGTCTGGGAACAAAGCTGCTTTGACGGCCACGTCCCGCTTGAACCCGTCCGGCGTCAAGGCATGATGCAGACCGCGTGATAGTACACTCCGTCTGCATCGTCAGATCAGAATCTTACTGTGATTGGATTATCTCAACAGGCTGTTGAGATCGCTTGGCCCTTCAAGGAAATCCGCATTGGTATCGGCCATCGCATTGGCGTCGGGCTTGGGCAGGCGAATAACAAACTCCGCCCCCTCGGTATAATCCGCCGACAAGGTCAGATCGCCGTTGAAATCATCCTGAATAAGCTTGCGACAGATCGGAAGCCCCTGCCCCGTGCCGACACCGCGTTCCTTGGTGGTAAAGAAGTAATCGAAAATACGTTCGTGGATTTCTGCTGGTACCCCGCCACCATTGTCGCGCAGACGGATATAGACATTGTCTTCATCTGACGTCACCAGAAGATCAATATTGCCCCGGCGCTGGCCGCTTTCGCGGATGGCCTGGGATGCATTGACGATCAGGTTGATCAGCGCCTGCGACAGGTGGTTCCTGCGCCCGCTGACTTCGGTGACGTCCGATTGCATCGACACTTCCAGATCCGCAATATGCTTGACCTGGTTGCGGGTCAAGGTGACGGCCGTATCAATTTCCTCAGTAATTGAAATCAGCTCCACCGCATCGGTCGTCGGATGGGCAAATTTGCGAATTCCGCGCACAATCTCGGCAATGCGGTTCAGGCCCTGAATGCTTTCATCGATTGCCATCGGCACTTCTTCGCTGATGAAATCGATCTTGTCGTTATCAAGATTAAGCTTTGCCGGTTCTTTCGGGTTCGTGCGGTCAATTGCACCAACCAGATCAGCAAAGCTGTCAGACAGGAATTCAAGGTTGTTCTGGATATATTGCGCCGGTGTATTGATTTCATGCGCAACGCCGCCCGCCAATGTCCCAAGGGCATGCATTTTGGCGTAATCGGCGGCTTCTTCGATGACTTCCTGTTCCTGACGCGCCTTTTGGGCGGCGATATCGGACGCAAAAATCTTCTGACGCTGACGGATCATGAAGCCGCCAAGAGCCGCCATGACAATCACACCGATAAAGAACAGATAGGACAGCATCTGGATATCGGTCTTCACGACCGAGATATTGTTGGCGTTATAGACCGACACAAAGTTGGTCGTCCGAACAACCGCCTGTTGCAGGTCCTCGTTCAGAGGTTCAAGCAGGCGATAAAGTTCGGTCAGCTTTTCTTCCGGGTCGGTGATCGCCGCAAGTGCCGTGTCGATCTCGGCGATCCGGGCCTCCAGTGCTTCGATCGTTTCGGCGACTTCAGGCACGGTAAACAGCACCTTGAAGCCTTCTCCTTCACGCAGAAGGATCACACGGCTGACCAGAATTTCGTATTCCAGCAGAATGTCATCAACCACGCCATCACCAAGACCGACCCGCCCGAAAGCGGCTTCGATATCGCGCTGCACGACAAGAAACTGCCGCTGCACCTGAAACACCGCCCAGACGAAGTTTTCGCGATAGATGAAGCGCTCATCGTCAAGCTGACGAACGATGGCTGTGGAAAGAACGCCATAAAGCACGACAAACAGGGCCAATGCGACAAACATGGCCCTGCCGGTCGTCTTGAAGAAGAATGACTTAATTCGCTGCATCGACAGACTTTACCTGCCAGACGGAATAGGCCCAATAGGTATCGGTATTGAACCGTTCATCCGCGTCATACGGGAAGATCACCCAGAACGGTCCCTTTTCACGCACCGACATCTCGGCATCGTTAAGCTGATAGGCCAGAATGGCACCGTCATTGCGCAGGACGTCGGCCGGAACCATCACGTTATAGTCGTTCAGTGCCGAGACACGCACGGTGTCGGCTTCCAGACCATAGGTGTCAAACAGCAGGTCAAAGGCAACACCGCGGAACTTCTGAACGCCGTCGGTCCACTGGGTCGAGGTATTAATCTCGGTGGCCTGCAGATCCATCAGTTCCTTCATTGAAACACGAACGGTTTCACCCTTGGCATTGGTCATAGAAAGCGTACCGCCCGCCATCGCCGGCGCGGTATAAAAACCAACCAGGGCGATCACCACCGCGATCAATTTAAGTGCGTTATTCATCATCGTTTTCATGCTCCATCACATGCATATAGACAGTGGTCACGGGCAAGTGTTTTCTCAATGCCTGCGACCGGAATTTTGATTGATATTTTCTAGCCGGAAGCAAGCAGAGACATGCCTGCGGTTTCTTCCCATTGTTCAAGCGGGATCGGCGCGCCAAGATGGAAGCCCTGCAGTTCGGTAATCCCGTAAACCTGCAGCTTTTCCGCAACCTTGGCGCTTTCAATGCCCTTGGCCGAAACCGACAGACCCAGTTTCGAGCAGACCTTGGCGATCCATTCGACAAAGGCGTCATCAAGGAAGTCTGTCATGGTGCCGCGCACCAGATCGCGATCAAGCTTGATGCCGGCAAACACTTCCTGGCGCAGAAGATCGAGTGAATTGTTGCCCGACCCGAAATCATCAATCACCAGCGGAATAGCGCGTTCGCGCAGCCGGGCCGCATTGGCCAGCATCTCAAGATCATTGGGAACCAGTTGGCGCTCGGGAATTTCAAACGACACCTTTACACCGCGCATGCGCATCTTTTCGTAGAAACGAATGATCAGCTCAAAGAACTGCGGCGTCTTGAGCGAAAAGGCAGAAAGATTAACCGCCAGATTGGCCTCATCGCCCAAAAGCGCACTGTAACGCGGAGCCTGATCAACCATCAGCGCCATCAACTGGCTGCCAAGACGGTTGATCACCGGATTGTCCTGACAGGATTCGATGATTTCATCGATGCCAAATTCCTTTTCAAGGGTCGGCATGCGACACAGAACCTCTGCCCCGCACAGGCCAAGGTCGCTGGCACGAAAACGTGGCTGCAGAACGGTATGGAAATCCGCACGATCAATTGCGTTGTTGACCATCACGGCCGACGGACCGGCAACGGTTTTTTTGACGGCTGCTTCCGCATTCAGGATGCGTTCAATCGCCTCTTTAAGCGCTGCCACCGAAACCGGTTTGGCCAGAACGCGTGTCACCATCGCCTGATTGATCGCTTCACGCAGCGACAGGCTTGAAACGTTACCCGACAAAAGCACGCGATGAATGCTCGGCGCCATGCGGGCCGATTGTTTCAGGAAGGAAATGCCATCAAGGGCCGGCATCACCAGATCAGAAATAATCAGATCGGTCCGGTCACGGTTTTCCGCCAGCCAGTCAAGCGCTGCCTGCCCGTCTGTATGGGTGACGAATTCAAAGCAGCCCGACAGGGTGCGACGCACCGCAGCCAGCAGCTTTTCATCATCATCGACCATCAGAATGACGGGGCGCTGTTTTTCAACCTGATCCATCAATGGACATCTCCGGAACGCGGATAACCGCGACAAACTTCTCGAACAGCCCTGCTGAAATGCGTGCTATACAAACAGCAAGGCTTTGATGGTTCGGAGATTAGTGTCAGACTACCTTTCTCCAACATCCCCATTTGTGGAGGGCGCTTTTGATGACGGCCAAAAAGACGGTGCGGATTGCATTTGTTGATGATGACGAAAACCTTCTGTCGTCCCATCGCCGCAATTTCGGCCGCCTGCGTCCGGACTGGGAGGGCGTCTTTCTTAATGACCCGATTGCCGCGCGCGATGCGATCATCGCCGATGCGGATATTTCGGCGGTCATTCTGGATATCCACATGCCCGGCATGACCGGCCTTGAACTGGCCGCCGAATTGCGCACAGCCCGCAAGGATCTTTTGATCCTGATGCTGACGGGTTATGCCGATCTGCAATCAGCCCTGCTTGCGGTTAATGAGCTGGGTGTGTTTCGCTTCTATCCCAAGCCGACCCTGCTTGAGACGATGCTTGATGACATTGATACGGAAATCAAAAGCCGCCTTGGCCAAAGCGAAGATACCCTGCCAACCGAGTTCCTTGATCTGTTTGAACTCGGCGTGATTGCGGTGGATGAAAACCTCAATATCCTGCATCTCAACTCGCAAGGGGCCGACGTGCTACGTCGATCTTCGCTTGTGAAATCCGGATCCCAGGGACGGCTGATCATTGATCCCACCCCCGAAGGATTGGCAGGTTTCCTGACACCGCCGGGCAAAACCGTGCCGCGCAGCCATCAGAGCTTCTCGCTGGAACGCGATGGTGAAAAGCTCTCGCTTCTGATCCGGCGCGTGCCCAAAAAGGCCGATGGCAAACAAAGCTTCATGATCATTCTGGTCGACCCGGCCCAGCAGCGCGCACCCGCGATTGACGATCTGATGGATCTGTTTGGCCTGACCCGGTCCGAGGCCAAACTGACCCAGAAACTGGCCGAAGGTCTGGCACTTGATCAGGCCGCAGAACTGGTCGGCATTTCGCATTCCTCGGCGCGCACGTATCTTAAGACCATCTTCTCGAAAACCGGTGTGAACCGGCAGCCGCAATTGATGAAAACCGTGCTTTCAAGCATTCCGTCCTTGCGCTAACGCGCTGTAATTTCAGGTTTAAATCCCCCCATCCGACCAAAGACCCACGCCATAAAAACTTGAAAACGCCACCAATCTCTCTACCCTGAGTTAAGAAATATCAGGGTCTTAACTGTTGGGGTGAGGCAGCCGGGTTGATTGGGGATACAGACACACCAGAACCGCGACCGACCATTCACCGGTCGATTTCCGCCCATGACGGATGTGTCAGACGCCTGTGTGATTGTTTGCTGGCAGGTATCGGTCTGCTGGTGCTTTTACCGATGATGATCCTGATCGCGTTTTTGCTGGCCAGCTTTGGCTTTTCCAATCCGGTTTTCACCCAAAAGCGCGTTGGCCAAGATGGCCGGATCTTCACCATTTTCAAGTTCCGCACCCTGCAGGATCAAGGCACGCGTGATCTCGCCCCCCATGCTCTGCGTCATGCCAACCGCTTCACCCTGTTCCTGCGTATGACCGGGCTTGATGAATTGCCACAATTTATCAATGTGCTGCGCGGTGACATGGCGCTGGTCGGGCCGCGCCCGCACAGTCTTGCTGATCATTGCCGCTTTGCCGCCCGCATCCCCGATTATGCCGACCGTTTGGCGGTCAAACCCGGCATGACGGGACTGGCACAAATCAGGGGCTGGCGCGGCCCGGTATGCAACGCCGATCACTTGAGTGCCCGCACCGCCTGCGATCTGGATTATATTCGCCGACAAAGCCTTGCGTTTGATGCCGTCATTCTGCTTCGAACGCTTGCTCTGCCGTTCAAGATGCTGGCGCAGCTCCGGTCGGGGCAACGTTTCTGCCACGGGCCAAAGCCCTGTATTCGTTGCGCGCGGCGGCTGACCTGATGCGCAAACACTTACTGCCCATCAGTGTCGCACTTTTATGTGCCAGCCCCCCTGCCACCGCCCGCGCAATGGAAAACCCTGATGATGTCAGCGGCTTTCGTCTGGGACGACTTCTACTCTCACCAACGCTTGCGACCGGCACACGCTATGACAGCAACATCTTTCAAAGCGACACCAACCCGACCAGTGATGTCATCACGACACTTGCCCCGCGTCTGACCCTGCAGGGTGACTGGCGGGTATTTCACCTGCATCTTTCAGCACGCGGCGAGCTGGGCTTTTTTGCCGACTCCTCAAGTGACGACTATCAGGACCTTGAACTGAGTGTGGCAAGCAGCCTTGATCTCGGCGCGACATCGCTTGAGGCCGGGATTGAAGTAAAACGCGCCCACGATCCGCGCGGCAGCAACGATGTCCCAACCAGTGCCACCGAACCGGTGATTTATGACGACATCAGCACCCTAGTCGGCGCACGTCATGTCAGCGATGGCCTGCATTACGAATCACAGTTTTCCCTGCGTCGGCTGGCCTTTGATGACAGCACCGCGCGCAACGGATCGCGCATCCGAAATGATGATCGCGATCGCCTTGAGATGCGCGAGACATTGCGCGTTCTGCTCCCGCTTGATCCGAAACGCGAAGCCTATGGCGAAGTCTCGTTCAACCAGCGGCAATATGACCGCATCCCCGACGATGACGGCCGCATTCGTGATTCTTCGGGCTATCAGCTGCTGGGCGGCATCCGCCTTGATCTGACCGATCTGATCACGGCTGACCTGGCAGCAGGCTGGATGAACCAAAGTTACGCCGACCCGGCCTTTGGCAACATCGCCGATTACACGCTCCGCGGTGATTTCGACTGGTCGATTACCCGTCTGACCAACATCACCTTCAATGCTGCGCGCACCGTTCATGAAACGACGCAAACCGGCGCCAGTGGCATTCTGGCTTTTGAAGTCGGATCCGGCATTTCCCATGAATTGCGTCGCGGGCTCACGGTTTCGCTTAACGCAGCCTACAGCTCTGAAAACTACCAACAGACCACGCGGCGTGATCGCACCCATCGCCTTGGCTTTGGCCTGCGATACGCGCTTAATCGCTTTGCCGAAATCGAAGGCGGCCTTGCCTATGACCAGCGCACCTCAAACAGCGCAGGCGAGGATTATGACCGCCTGCAAAGCAACATCCGCCTCAAGCTGGAGATGTAAATGATCCTGATAAACCAGATATCCGGCTTATCACCCCGTTACCTTTTGGCGCTGATCATCTTCACCCTGACCCTGTTGAGCACGCCCGGCACGCAGGCCCAGACCATCTACGTCATGGATAGTGGTGATACGGTGCGGGTTACGGTGTTTGGCGAACCGGATCTGTCGGGCGAGTTCAAGGTCGATGCCATGGGCCGGCTTAATTTGGCACTGATCGGGCCAATTGAGGTACGCAATCTCACCCCGGACCAGGCACGCCAGAAAATCCATGATGCCTATCTCGATGGTTATTTGCGCCATCCCGATATCGCGGTCGAAATCATCGCCTTCCGCCCGTTTTTCATCTTGGGCGAGGTCAATCAACCGGGGTCGTATGACTATGTACCGGGCATGAATGTGCTTAATGCCATCGCGGTCGGCGGCGGGCTGACCTATCGCGGGGATGAGGATGACATCGAAATTCTGCGCGGACATGACGCATCACGCGTCGTCATCCCGGCGACGCTCGCCACCATCGTGATGCCCGGCGACATCGTACGTGTGGCCGAAAGGTACTTCTAAGTCGCCAGGAATTCACTGCGAATGGGCCGCACTGCAGCATAATGCTCTGCCATTTTCTGGCAAAAGCGCAGGGGTTTTAGAACCGCTCCACATATCGTCGGATTTTCCACTGTTTTGCCGATCAGACGTCTTTACCTTTGCCCGTTTTCCATGATGAAATCGCCATTACGCCATCACCAGATGGCAAACCGATAAGCCAAAAAGCCCACTTTGCCCCACGCAACGGAGTTCTTAAAACATGTCCGGGAAAACAGAAACGCGCCACGGCGGACGCATTCTGGTCGATCAACTGGCCCTGCACGGGGCCGAACGCGTTTTTCTTGTCCCGGGCGAGAGCTATCTTGCCGTGCTTGATGGCCTTGTCGATCATCCGGACATCGATCCGATCATCTGCCGTCAGGAAGGCGGGGCTGCCATCATGGCCGAGGCCTATGGCAAGCTGACCAACAAACCGGGCATCTGCATGGTCACCCGTGGACCGGGGGCAACCAACGCGTCGGCGGGTGTTCATGTTGCCCATCAGGACAGCACGCCGATGATCCTTCTTGTCGGCCAGATCGGTCGGGACATGGTCGATCGCGAAGCATTTCAGGAAGTCGATTACCGCAAGATGTTCGAACCGCTCGCCAAATGGGTCGGGCAGATCGATGACATCAACCGCATCCCGGAATATATCAGCCACGCCTATCACATCGCGACATCCGGTCGCCCCGGCCCGGTGGTGCTGGCGCTTCCCGAAGACATGCTGTCTTCAAGTGCTGATGTCGCTGACGCCAAACCCTATGTCCCGGTTGAGGCCAAAACAGCGCCCGAAGACGTCGCGCGTTTCCGCGAAGCGCTTTCAAAATCGGCAAAGCCCGTCATGATCGTCGGGGGTGGCGGCTGGACCCGCGAAGCGACTGAAAACCTTAAATCGTTTGCACTTCGTAACAATATCCCGATCGCGACAAGCTTCCGTTGTCAGGACTATATCCCCAACACGCACAGCCACTTCATTGGCGATGTTGGTATTGGCATCAATCCGAAGCTGGCCGAATTCATCAAGGACAGCGATCTTGTGATTTTGGTCGGCTCGCGCATGGGGGAAATGACCAGCAGCGGCTATAGCCTGCTTGAGATCCCCTGTCCGAAACAGAAACTGGTGCATGTTTACAGCGGCCCCGATGAATT
>NZ_PAQR01000062.1 GCF_002709775.1 Thalassospira sp. | reverse complement strand
GTTTATTGAGCAGTCACTCAAAAATAACTTGCCAATGTCAAATCGTCAAGGTAGCGTCGGCCCATCGTTATTGAGCAATCACTCAACAATTCTGGAGATACCGCCATGTCCGACTTCAAAATTTACGACAAAGATTCCGCACCTGCCGATTCCAAGCCGCTTTTGCAGAACTCGCTTGATGCCTTTGGCATGATCCCGGGTCTGCACGGCGTCATGGCCGAAGCCCCGGCCGTTCTTGAAGGTTATCAGGCGCTGCATAGCCTGTTTCAGAAGACCAGCTTTGATGCCAATGAACTGACCGTCGTCTGGATGACGATCAATGTCGAGCATGGCTGCCATTACTGCGTTCCGGCCCACACCGCCATCGCCCATATGATGAAAGTCGATGCCGACACCATCAATGCGCTGCGCGATGAGACCCCGCTTGCCGATGCAAAGCTCGAAACACTTCGTACCTTTACGCTTGCCATGACCCGTAGTCGCGGCAATGTCACCAGCGATCAGCTTGATGCCTTTTACGCAGCTGGTTACGGCCAGCAGCAGGTGCTTGAGATCATTCTCGGTCTGGCTCAGAAAGTGATGTCGAACTACATCAACCATGTTGCCGAAACCCCGGTCGATGAACCGTTCCAGCGTTTTTCCTGGGAAAAATCCGGCGCAAAAGCCGCCTGATTACGGTCCGCCTCAACCCGTTATCAACGCAACAATTTTGGCGTGGACAGATTTTCCCCATCCCCCTGCGCCATATCCGTGCGTTGTCCTGCACCGCCCGTTGTCCCCGGGCGGTGCTTTTTTATCTGATGATCTGATCAGTCGTCATCATGGGGCAGGTGGAAGGTGGTCTCGGTAAAGCATTCGCGTTCGGACATGATCGCCATCCAGTCGCGCACGCGCACCGGAATATCAAACCGCCGGTCCGGCCAGCGGAAATCAATGTAATAAAGCGCAATCAATACCGACCAGGTGCCAAGATGCGGCTCCTCGGTCCGAAGGCCCGGAAGCCCTTCCAGAATAGCATCGATACCTGACGTGATTGCTTCTGCCTGCCGCTCCATTACGGCCTCAGAACGATCTTCTTCAGCGCGTTGTGAGTCGGCATAAAGCCGCGCGGTTGCCGCCATCATGCCATCGGCCAATCCCTGCCATTTAAGGGCACTCAGGCGTCCCGGGCCGCTTTCGGGGATCACACCGCCCGAAAGGCCTTGGGATTTGGCAAGCTGATCAAGATAGTCACAGATGACGGCGGACTCAAAAACCGCCATCCCGTCATCAAGGATCAGGGTCGGGACCTTTGCCAGCGGGTTATGGGCACGCAGCGCCTGATCGGTCCAGGGATCAATCAGGATTTCACTGATCTGTTTTTCCAGACCCAGTTCACGCAAGACAACCCGCACCTTGCGCGAGAAGGGTGAAGTTGGTGCGTAATAAAGCTGCATCATGATCCAAAGCCCCTTGCCATCGGCATATGTCCCGTCAGCATTTCAACGCCGTCAAACACGTAAATCCGGCGTCCAGCCGATCCCTTCGAGATGCCAATTGGCATGCCAGTTGGTGTCGTTGCGTGACAGTGTAAGGTAATTTCGCGCCGCACAATAGGTACCTTTGCGTTCAGGCAGCGGTTTTAACTTTGTCGGCCGGTCCGGAAGCGGGTTATCCCCGATCCAGGCCAGAAGCCCCAAAACCCGTGCAAAGGCGGCCGGTGGGGCCGTGTGCGAGATGCCCGATGCCACCAGCTGATGGATGGTTTTGCCCCGCGTTTCAAAGGTCCCGCGGGTCGCAACATGGATCTCGCCTGACAGCAGGGTTATTTCATGATCACGTTCATTGGCGATCTCTTCGATCAGTTCAAGGAAGCGACACCATTCGCGCCGGTGCCAGCGGCTTTGCCACTGATCACGCAGGTCATCTTCATATTTCTGTGCCTTCGGCCAAAGATGCATCATCATCTCAACCAGCGACAATCTGGGGCCAATCACCGGCACACTCGACATCAGCAAAATCCGGTTACCTTCCGGCACCGTTTCAAGCACCTTTGGCAAGTCGCGCCAGCCATTTTCGCCCATCACGGCATTCGGTGTGCGCTCGGACCTGAGGTCCGGTGCGATGATGCTGACACCGGGAAAATCGGTGCGCCAGGCAAGGCTTTTACCCGCACGATCCAGCACCATATCGGGCAAGTCATCCGGCGCACAGCACAGCTGCATCAGGCAGAAAGCCTCGCGCGCGCAGTCAAACATGCCCTTGGCCACCGCCGTTCCCTGAAACCATTTCTTGTGGCTGCCCCAGCCATCAAAAATATCATGATCATCCCACATCATAAGCGACGGCACCCGGGCCAGCATGTGGCGGATCTGCGGCTGGCCGTAAATCGCCAGATAATGATCAAGATAGAATTTCAGAACCGCATCGCGCATCACATCGGAAAAGGCGGTCGCCATCCGCGCGCTCCGCCCGGCTTTGTCCCAGGCGATGATGTCCGGATGGCATTCCCAGACCCCGTCGGCATAGATCTGATCACCACCATGCAGCAAAAGCGAGAAGGCCTGCTTGGCGTGTTCTCGGCCAAGATCCGTCCAAAGCACATTGCGGTCTTCAAGCGGCCGGTCGAGATCGCCGTCTTCCTGCCCGTTACATGACACAAAACCGATGCGCAGATCGCGGCCCAGATCCGTGCAAACCTCATATGTTTCGCTACCGAAACTATAGGATGCTTTCGTGTTTGCCGGCAAATCGAACTCAAACCGCCAATAGGTCCGGCCAAACAGCTCTGCCAGTTTGACCGGGGCAACGATATCGCTGTCATTGGCCTTGAATTCCGGGATGTCCTGGGTGCTATCGGCAACAACGAGTGCAGCCAAGCGGGTGGTTTTCTCATCCGCGCCGCGCGCAAACAGGAACGGCCCGAAAAGGTTCTGATCGGTGATTGTCTCTGCCTCTGTCTTGGTCATGCGCGTGTGATACCTGCCAAATTTGTCCTTAAATCATACGTTTGATCGCGGTTTTGGTTCCCTTTGGGGCGGATCTATTAAAATCAATTGGATCGGAAATTTCGAACAAAAAAGCCATCCGGGCAAACCCCGTCCAAAGGCCGGTGATTGATTAAATGCTGCAATGCGTTAGTCTTTTTTCTCTCTCGCATTTCAAACGCCACCAAAAGGAAAAGCCCCATGACGACAGAGCGCCCCAAAGCCATTCCCACCGTTCAGGTCGATGATGACACCTTCCGGGTGACCGAATGGCATTTCCCCCCGGGATCGGAAACCGGTGATCACGTCCATGGTATGGATTATGTCGTCGTGCCGATGACCACGGGAACCCTGACGATTGTGAATGATGACGGCACAACGTTCCCCTCGGAAATGACCGCCGGGAAGTCCTATTCGCGCAAGACCGGGGTGGCGCATAACGTGATTAACGAAAATGATTTCCCGATCACGTTTGTCGAGATCGAAGCCAAATAAGCAGCCTGATCAGGCTAAAAACAAAACGGGCAGGTGATCAACAGCTGCCCGTTTTCGTTTCACAGCACTTTTAAATCAGCGGCTTAACCAAGACGCGTTTCGATCGCATCCCAGATCAGGCTTTCAAGTTTGGAGCCGTCAAAGCGGTTGATTTCCTGAAGGCCGGTCGGCGAGGTGACGTTGATTTCCGTCATGTAATCGCCAATCACGTCGATCCCGACAAAGATCAGATCACGTTTCTTGAGCTCCGGGCCGATGCGATCGCAAATCTCGCGTTCGCGCGAGGTCAGCATCGATTTCTCGGCCACACCGCCGACATGCATGTTTGATCGCGCCTCACCCTCGGCCGGGACACGGTTGATCGCACCCACCGGTTCGCCGTCGACCAGAATTATGCGTTTGTCGCCCTTGCGGACATCCGGCAAATAGGCCTGCACCATCAGCGGTTCGCGCGATTGCGCGGCAAACAGTTCGAGCAGGGAATTCAGGTTCTCGTCACCCGGTTTAAGGTGGAACACACCCGCCCCGCCATTGCCAAACAGCGGCTTGACGATGATGTCCTTGAACTCTTCGCGGAATTCCTTGATGCGCGCGCCGGACCGCGTGATCAGGGTCGGCGGCATCAGATCGGGGAATTCGGTGACAAAAATCTTTTCCGGCGCATTGCGGACATGGCCCGGATGGTTGACCACAAAGGTTTCCGGGTGGATCGCCTCAAGCAAATGGCTTGCGGTGATATAGTTCATGTCAAAGGGCGGGTCCTGACGCATCAGGATGACATCGGTTTCCTTGGCCAGATCAATCACACGGGCCTCGCCCAGATCATGGTGATTGCCATGCTCATAGCGCAGGGTCATCGGGCGGACTTCCGCCTTGATCCGGCCGCGGTCATAGAACATGTCATCGGGATGATAATGCAAAAGGTCATATCCGCGCGCCTGGGCTTCAAGGCCCATGACAAAGGTGGAGTCCCCCTTGATGTCGATGCTCTCGATCGGGTCCATCTGGATGGCGACGATACGGCTCATTAAACGCGTTCTCCTGTCTGCCGGTGGTCAAACAACCCGTAATTAAGGCCCAAAACGGCCAAATAAGGTCATTTGCGGGCATGGCTTGACCCGGCTGGCCTTCCCGGCCAAATGATGCGATATGTAATTCGCAGTGGATGGTTACTATTTGGCACGATTTTTATCATTCGCCATTCACCTTCTGCAATCGCGATGATCGCGATCAACGAAATGTTATGAAGACCTGCAAGGCAACAAGGCATATGACCCGTTTGACCCAGAAACCAAAGACCCGTTGGAAAACTCTTGGCATGAAAACCCGCGCCTTTGTGGCGGCCGGTGCACTTGCCACGGCCATTGGTTTGGGTGCGGTGACCAGTCTGACCCTGTTGCCAAGCACGGCAACTGCGCAATCAAGCGATCAGATCAGCCCTGAGATGATCGAAAAGATCGAAAACTATCTGGCCGGGATCACCACCCTTAAGGCCGAGTTCGTTCAGATTTCATCAGATGGCGGTGCGGCCGAAGGCGATCTTTATATGGAACGCCCGGGCAAGATGCGGTTTGAATATAACCCGCCGGCGCAAATCCTGCTGGTATCGACCGGCCATGATTTCATCTATTTTGACAAGGAAATCAACGCGCCGACCTATTTCGACATTGATGAAACCCCGGCTGGCATCATTCTGGCCGAAAACATCTCGCTGACCGACAAGGTCAAAATTGTCGATTATCGTCGCACGGCCGAAACCGTCCGCATCGAACTGGTGCGCAAATCCGATCCCGGTGCTGGCAGCGTGACTCTGGTCTTTTCCGAAAAACCGATGCAGCTGCGCCAGTGGATCGTGACCGACCCGACCGGCATTGAAACCACCGTGACCCTTTTCAACACCCAAGAGGGCATGAAACTTGATCCCGAACTGTTCAAGTTCGAACGTATCTGGCCACAACGCGGCAGCTAAGCCGGAATTTTTTCCACCAAGCTCTGACATTACAAAACCGTCTGAAATTGGCGTTCGGATCAAGAATATTTTCTGATTCAAGTGCTTGGCAGATGCGCGATCTTATTGTGGTTTCGTAATGAAATGATCGCCGGTTTGGAATCATTATAAAGTTTTAAAATTTGTTGGGTTTTCGGGCCTTCCCCCATGGCAGGAAAGCTGCACTGTTCCTATATGTGAGTCTGTCACAAGGTTCCCCTAAACGACGGGAACCCCGTGTGAGGAAAAGGTCTCCCCTACCTTTCCTCACGCTCCAGATCATCGGAGCGCTGGCGTCCGGTTCTCCCCCCTGGCCGGACGCCTTTTTTTTGCCCAATGCTTGCGACAATGTCTGTTCAGATTAGGTCTCGCTTTCATGGGGAAATCCGCGAATCCCAAACATGATTTCACAGGCTGTTAATTTTAATTGCCTACTAAAGTGATGCATGATTCCCTGACGGGACCACATTCAATACACGAGAAGACAGGACCGACGCCTTCCATGATCAATGACTTTCTGAAATCCGTTGCGCAGTTTTCCGACCCGCGTTTTCGCAAAGTCGTGCTGATCGGTGTTGCCGGTGCATTGGCAACCATTATCGCGCTTTGGGTCATGATCTGGTTTGGGCTGAATTCCATCACCTTCTTTACCGATGGCGGCTGGCTTGAAACCGCTGTCGACTGGGTTCTGGGCATTGGCCTGACCCTGCTAGTACTTTTGCTGTTCCCGGCTGCCACCGTTCTGATCTCGAGCCTTCTGCTTGATCAGATCGCGGATGCGGTCGAAGACAAGCACTATCCGACCCTGCCAGATACCCGTCCGCAGCCGATTGTTGATGCCCTGATCAGCGGCCTTAAATTCGCGCTGACCGCTTTGGCGCTTAACATTCTGATTTTGCCGCTTCTTCTGGCCGGGCCGCTTTATGTCATCGCGTTTTACGCCATGAATGGCTATCTTTTGTCGCGTGAATATTTTGAACTGGTTGCCGCACGCCGCTATGATGCGCGGACGGTTGAAGCCATTCGTAAAAGCCGCCAGAAAAAGCTTTGGATTGCCGGGGTCGGGCTGACCTTTTTGATGACCATTCCGTTGGTCAATCTGGTCGCACCGATCATCGCCACGGCCTTTATGGTCCACTATTCTGTGCGTCTTGGCACCTATGTGCCTGAAACCGCCTGACCGGTAACCGCAAGGCCATACCACGAGACCAAATATCGAAACTGCAACTTTAAGGATCTGGTCATCCCATGTTTGGAAAGAAAAAAGCCAATAAAACAGTCGACAGCAGTGCGACTTCGTCAGATACATCTCGCCTGGATGGATCAGACGCGCTTTCCGGGACCATGACCACGTCCTCCGAGCCTGCATCTGACAAAGCCGCCGATACCGGCACGCCCGAAAAAACAGAAAAACGAACAGAGCCGCGGCTCTTCACCCAACCGCGCACAAAGGATGAACCGCAAATGTCCAGTAAACCGCACTCCACCAACTTCCGCCCGGAAATCCCGAAGCGCCCGCTTGAAATCCCGACCCGCGGCAATTCCGGTCGCCCGGCAGGTTCGGGCAGCCACACCGAAGGCAAGAAGCTGACGGTTGGGCGCGACATCACCCTGAAAGGTGAAATCGGTTCCTGTGACATCCTGGTCGTCGAAGGCGTTGTTGAAGCCCAGATCAAGGAATGCTCGCGCCTCGAAGTTTCCCATGGCGGCAGCTTCATCGGTTCCGCCCAGGTGGATGAGGCCGAAATCAGCGGCAAGTTCGAAGGCGAACTGACGGCTGGCCGTGTGGTTGTGGTCAATTCCGCAGAAATGAGCGGCAAAATCACCTATGGCGCGCTTCAGATCGAAAACGGCGCACAGGTCAAGGGCGAGCTGGAATATGTCGAAGGTTCGGATGCCAACCTGAACCGCGCTGGCACGACCGGCGCCATCACCATCCCGCGCAAATCCGACGATTCCTGATTTTTGCCGGCATGATGGTTCTGACCAAATACTCACCCCGAACAGACGTACCCCGTCCTTTCGGGGTGATTTTGCTTCTGGCCCTCATCGCCATCGGTCTTTCAGCCTGTGGCGGCGCATCGGTGCCGCCGGGCTCGACAAATGCCAATTACGGGCAGCTTGATGCCCAGGGCAATGTCACCGCCAACCAGCCCGATACCCGCCAAAAGCCGGAAAACTCCCGTACGCGCAGAACCGCTGCCATCCCGTTCAAACCGGTCCCCAACGCATCGCTCAAGGGCCTGTCAGAGCCGGAAGTCGAAGCCAAGATCGGCGCCCCGGAAATGATCCGTGGCGAGGGCGAAATCCGCGTCTGGCAATACCGCTCGGACCTTTGCTCGTTTGATGCTTTCTTTGCCCCTGCGACAGAGGGCAGCCCGCGTGAACTTCGTCACATGCTGGCCCGCATGCGACGCGGCAATCAGCCGATCTCGATCCAGGATTGCCTCGATCAGGTCGTCAAAAAGCATCTGGCACGCGGCTAACACCTTCCCGCCGATTTCCTTACGATCATAAAGCCTTAGCGTCATGTCGTGATGTGGAAATCGCATCATCCATGACCATCTTCCGGCCGAATGCCCGCATTAACCTGTAAAAATCGTGCCCGGATGCCCGCTGTGACGCATTCCTTGGTTTAATCTTTACCTTTTGGCGGCAATCTCGGAAAACGAGCCTCATAAATTTGCCATATCCTTTGGATTTTATGCGTCCAAACACGGTCCGCCGGACCGATCCCGAAACTTCAGACACGATACGCGACCTCATGAAAAAACACGCCCATCGTCTCGTCAGAAATTCGTTTGCCGCCGCTTTTGGCGCCATTGCCTGCCTGCTTGCCCTTGGTCTGCCGACCAGTGGTGCACAGGCGCAAAACTCCCCGCAGCTGATTGATGTCTACAGCAAGTGGGAAGCCTACACCTATTCCGAAGACGGCCAGAAAGTCTGCTATATGGGCAGCCAGCCGACCTCGGCCAAAGGCGACTACACCCAGCGCGGCAAAATCTATGTCATGGTCACCCATCGCCCGGCGCTCAAGCTGCTCAATGAAGTCAGCTTCATCACCGGCTATACCTATCAGTCGGGTAGCGAGGTGGATCTTCGAATCGATTCCAAACGCTTCAAGCTGTTCACCCATGACGATTCCGCCTGGGCTGTAAACAGCGAAGAAGACCGCAAACTGGTCAGTTCGATGAAATCGGGTTCGACCATGGTTGTGGTGGGGCATTCGTCACGCGGCACCAAGACCACGGATACCTATTCGCTGTCGGGCTTCACCGCCGCCTATAACGCGATTTCAAAGGCTTGCAACACCAAGCCGGTCAACTGATCACAAGCCTGATCAAACCGGCAGGTGGGGCCGCGATGGCCCTTTTTGCAACCCTGATTGCAGTGCTGTGATAGCAGCAATGTGAAATTTATCATTTCTAAATCGACCCGGCCCCGCTATATGCGGGGCCAAGCATTTTTGCATCATTTCTGGTATAGTCCCGCGGACGCCAGAAAGAGACGGCCAAAAATCCGTCCGGCAAACCCACACTACTTAAAAAGAGAGAGCCCGGGATGACCGACGTCCTGACCGAAAACGCACCCCAGACCGATGCCCCTGCCACGCAGGACGGGCCATCGCTGTCCGACTTCGTTTCGCGCGCCGCCAGTGGGCAGGCTGCCGACGGGCGTCGTGATCTGGTGGGCATCACCCGCGAAGAGCTGACCGAAATCATGGCCGGCATGGGTGAAAGCAAATTCCGCGTCAAACAGCTCTGGAACTGGATCTATAACCGCGGTGTCACCGACATCGAGGACATGACCAACATTTCCAAAAAGCTGCGCGACCGCATGAGTCAGGATTTCTATGTCGGTCGCCCGGTTCTGACAGCTGATCAGAAAAGCTCGGACGATACCCATAAATGGCTGATGAAGTTCCATGACGGCAACGAGGCCGAGACGGTCTATATCCCCGATCGCAACGAAGATCGTGGTGCTGTCTGCATTTCATCCCAGGTGGGCTGCACGCTGACCTGCAAGTTCTGCCATACCGGTACGCAGCTTCTGGTGCGCAACCTGACCCCGGGTGAAATCGTCAGCCAGTTCATGGTCGCACGTGACAGCTACGGCGAATGGCCAACCCCGGCCAATGGTATCCGCCGCCTGTCAAACATCGTCATGATGGGCATGGGCGAGCCGCTGTTTAACTATGAAAACGTCCGCGATGCGCTGCGCATCGCCATGGACGGCGAAGGTATTTCGATCTCGCGCCGCCGTGTCACGCTGTCGACCTCGGGCGTGGTGCCGGAAATCGTACGTTGCGGTGAGGACCTTGGCGTTGGTCTGGCGATTTCGCTGCATGCACCCGATGATGATCTGCGCAACGAAATCATGCCGATCAACAAGAAATATCCGCTCAAAGAGCTGATGGATGCCTGCCGGAACTATCCGGGCATGTCCAATTCGCGTCCGATCACCATGGAATATGTCATGCTGAAAGGCGTGAACGACAAACCGGAACACGCACGTGCGCTGGCCAAGCTGGTCAAAGGCGTTCACTGCAAATTCAACCTGATCCCGTTCAACAAATGGCCGGGCTCGGATTACGAATGCACGCCGACCAACGATATCAAGAAGTTCGCCCAGATCCTGCTTGATAACGGCTACGAAGCGCCAATCCGCTGGCCGCGCGGCCGCGATATTCTCGCTGCCTGTGGTCAGCTGAAATCCGAAAGCCAGCGTCAGCGCAAATCACGCGCTGGTACCGCCGGTGGCTGCGGCAAAGCAGAAGCCGGCGAAGAAGGCATCGTTGCCGCCCAGTAAGCCTGGCAGCAAAACAAACGAATATCGATCAACACCGGGTGGCCAGGCTGCCCGGTGTTTTTCGTTTAGGGACGGTTTTTAGAACGCCAAACTGACTAAATCCCCATAACAGGATCACTGTTTATATTCTAATCTGGATTTTTTAGACCCAGCGCAGTTCCGGCTTCTTGTCCGATCGCTTTTCCGGCGTGCTGATTTCATCGATATTG
The DNA here is from genome assembly GCF_002709775.1 of Thalassospira sp. Lineage (GTDB taxonomy): Bacteria > Pseudomonadota > Alphaproteobacteria > Rhodospirillales > Thalassospiraceae > Thalassospira. The sequence continues at coordinate 42,308 of NZ_PAQR01000062.1, read as the reverse complement.
ATGTTCATGATCAGGATGCCACCAAGACCACCTTCGGTCATTTCCGACAGCCGAATACCGACCCGGTCATGATCCAGTTCCGACAGGTACACATCACGCGCCGCCTCATCGACAAAGTCGATATTGACCGCGTGGGTAAATCCCTGACTAAGGCCGCTTCCCGGCCGTTTCGCCCCGCCACAAAAGGCCACCATGCCCGGCACCGCAAGGGCCGCTGTTTCAAGCTGGCCCATGATTTTGGCAATCTTTTCTTCCGAAACGTGGCTTGGGATCTGTAGCAGGACGATATGACGGATCATGAATTGTTCCCTGCTGTTGCGTCCTCGGTCTGCCAGCCTGCCGGATCGATGCTGTTGGGCAGAAGCACATATTTCCGGCCCTGCCGGTTCATGTGACCGGCAAAAAGGGCGGCATCCTCGCCCGGGCCAAAGAAGATATCACCGCGCACCGGCCCGCGAATGGCGCCACCGGTATCCTGGGCGACCATCAAACGGCGGAACTTGCGGTCTTCATTCATCGGATCGCTGGTTTCAAGCCAGACCGGAATGCCCATGGCATGAAAACGGCGATCAACTGCCAATGACCGACCGGGTTCCAGCGGCACACCCTGCGATCCCAGCGGACCGGCTTCGGGGTCATTGGGATCAACCTTAAGCGGCTGGAAAAACACGTAAGATGCGTTGGTATTCATCACCGCATCAGCTTCATCAGGATTGTCATGCAGCCATTTGCGGATTGATTGCAGCGATACGGTTTCACGGCTCAAGACACCTCGCGCAATCAATTCCCGCCCGATGGCAAAGTACGGATGGCCGTTGGTCGCGGCATAGCCTACCCGAAGCACACTCTCATCGGGCAGAACCACCCGGCCAGACCCCTGAATTTGCAAGAAAAAGGCATCCACCGCATCATCGACCCAGACCAGTTCCAGATCACGGTCCGAAAGCGCGCCTTCTTCGATCGCTTCGCGGTCGTAATAGGGTTTTACGGCATCACCCGATATCCGTCCGACCAGCCTGGTGCCTTTCAGATCCTCGCGAAACTCGCCAAGATCGATTGAAACCATGTCACTGGGTTTGAGATAAAGCGGCGTCTGATACGCCCCACCACGGGCCAGCTGGCCTTGCAACTCCGGCTCGTAATAGCCGGTAAACAGGCCTTCCGGTTCATCGCGATTGCCACTGAGATACGGTCTGAAGCCGCTTTCAAAGAAAGCCCGTGCGTCTTCCTTGCGCAGGCTTTCGACATCAAGTGCGACCGCCGTCTGACAAAGATCGCGCCACTGGCCAATCGTTCCCATGCGCGGATCGGGGCCAACAGCCCGGTCATCATCACGTCTGAGCATCGCCTTGCACGACCGGGCAAAGGCACGCACGGAACCGCGCATATCATCACCTTGCCAGCCATCAAGTTCGGCAAAGCTCGCCGGGCGGAGCGTCAGTTTGTCTTCAACCTCGGCCGGCGGTTCGATCTGTCCGGTGATTTGAGGCCAGAACATCCAGATCAGGGCCGCCCCCGCACCCACCAATACGGCAATCAGGGACAGGCTGCGCGATAAAACCAGTCGTCTTTTCAAGATGGAATCCGTTTTTCAGAACAGTTCTACGAAAACCCGATCTTGCCCCTGACATGCTTAACAAGGCGATAATTGCGCAAGCACCTTGCCATCCGGACATGAAAAAAGGCGATCCCATTTGTCGGATCGCCTTTGATATCTGTTTGGTCTTTACGAAACCCGGATCACTCGGTGGTTTCTTCTTCCGGGGTTTCGGTTGCCACCAGCTGCCAGTTCGGATCGCGGCTTTCGATGTTGCGCGCGAATGTCCAAAGGTCTTCGGCCTCGACCACCTGATTGGGGTCGCCATCCACCACATCGCCTTCGGCATTACGGATGACCGAGACTTCCTCGGACACGAACTTTACCGTAACATAGGCAGTACGGCCTTCAAGGCTGGCATCGTGGATCGATGCGCTCTTGATGCCGACCAGGGTGGTTTCCTCGTGCTCGCCCTTTTCTGCACGCGCATCAATGGCAGCAGCGAAATTCTTGTAAACCTCGGCCGAAAGCAGCGGGTTCAGACCATCCTTGTCGCCCTTGGCAAAATATTCGACGATCATTTCGAACGCCATGCGCGCGCCATTCAGGAAGTCCTGCTGGGTAAAGTTCGGATCGTGTTTCTGGATCTGCTGCAGGGTCGCAAAGGTGCCGGACGGAACATTTGCGTCTTCCTGATCGTTACCGGAGTCCGGCAGGCGATAAACGTTATCGGTCTGAGGAGCGGTGTCGTTCTGACCTTCATTGTCATGCGACTGGCGGCCAAAGATATCGGACGGTCCCTGTTTTTCATTGCCGGTACGCCGGCCCAGAACGCCGCGCAAACGCAGCACAAGGAAAACCGCAATCAGAGCGAATAAGAATATATCGAAATACTGCAAGACCGGTCTCTTGATCCTAGTGGTTTCAAACTGGTTGCACTTATATCACAACCGTGGTCGAGAGATGGTATGAACTTAACCAAATGCAAGGGCAACTGCCGATCGCGCCAGAAGATGTGATCATCTTCACCTTTGCCCGCACCATCGGCAGGGGTTCGGCGGAAAATGACGATCTGCCGCATTTTTGTCGCGTTGTCACATTAGCGTTCCCACCAACTAACCAACGAACTTAAGTGTGCAGATTAATGAGAAATGCCTGAAAACCAAGTTGTTTTCTGCAATAGTTTCAGCAAGACGTCAGCTTTGGCCGTAAACATGATGTGTTAAAGCGATACTTGCGGGCCGCTGTGCTAAAAAATCGCCAGTAAACGGAGAAGAAATGGGCTTTTACTTTCTCGCGATATTCGTCGCCATGCCGATCATTGAAATCGCGGTCTTTATCCAGGCCGGCGAACTGATCGGGCTATGGCCGACCATTGGCGTGGTTGTTCTGACCGCCATCATTGGCACGTCGCTGATGCGCGCCCAGGGTCTGCAAACACTTGCCAAGGCGCAAAGCCAGATGGATCAGGGCGAAATGCCGATCGGCGCACTGTTTGACGGCATCTGCATTCTGGTCGCCGGTGTGTTGCTGCTGACCCCGGGCTTTGTCACCGATACGTTCGGCTTCCTGCTGCTCGTCCCGCCGCTGCGTCAGCTGGTCGGGGCCAAGGTTATCATGAAGCTGGTTCAGTCGGGCAATATCCGCACCAATTTCGGTGGTGGTGGCTTTGGCGCGACCTATTCCGGTGGCAGCCAGGGTGGTGGCCATCGTCCGGGTGGGGCCAGCGGCGCTGCTGGACGTACCGGATCACGCCCGCGCGGGTCGGGGCCGATCATTGATGGCGATTTCGAAGATGTCAGCCCGCATGATCCGTCCAATGATACCGGCAGCCACACCAGCACTGGCGAGAACGCGGATACCACACGCAATTTGCCACCCAAAGAAGACCCGCGAAACGAGACGCGCTGAATTCACGGGAAAATCACAAAATCAGAAGGTTGACCGAGATGCTTGGTCAACCTTCTTTGATTCCGGGGGGCTGGGACCGGATCACATCAGGCAAACCCGCAGAAATAAGGGCTTTGCGCCTCTTCTGATTGGCTTGCCCGTCCGTGTCAGACGTGCTAGGCCAACAAGTCCAATTCAACTGCCGCAACGGGGCGGCGTCAGTAACAAGCATTTCTAGCCACGGCCGATGGCCGCACTGAAAGCTTTTTTCTGATCAAGACGAAATGACCTCTAAGGGAGCTAGACTTTAATGGCCGACGAGAATACCACCGGTGCAGAAGGCGCTGCAGAACAACAGCAGCAGCCGGCCGCAAACCCGATCACGATCCACACCCAGTACATCAAGGATCTGTCGTTCGAAAACCCGAACGCACCGGAAAGCGTTGCCCTGCAGCAGCAGCCGAAAATCAATATCGACGTTGATGTTGAAGCCCGCACCACGCAGGACCAGAAACTTCACGAAGTCACCATCAAGATCAATGTCAAAGCCGACGTTGCCGACAAGGTGGCCTTCATCGCCGAACTGCAGTATGGCGCTGTGGTAACGCTGAATGTTTCTGACGAACACCGCCTGCCGGTTCTGATGATCGAAGTTCCGCGCCTGCTGTTCCCGTATGTCCGCAAGATCATCGCTGACCTGACTGCAGATGGTGGCTTCCCGCCGCTGATGATGCAGCAGATTGATTTTGCTGATCTTTTCCGCAAGAAATTTGCCAAAAAGATGGAAGGTCAGCCGGCTGGCAACGCCTGATTGACCCCATCATATTGCTTTTGGTTCGATACCAAAACAATGCAAAGACAAAGGCCGCCAGTTTGGCGGCCTTTTTTATTTTAAAATCGTAATGAAATGCGATCAGATCGTATGTCCGACAGCAATCAGAACGGTTTTGCGATCACCATGAAGACGACGATGATCATCAGAACCGTCGGTACTTCATTGAAAATGCGATAGAATTTCTGAGACTTGGTATTGGCATCCGCCTCGAACGCGCGGCGATAGCGTGCCAGCATCATGTGCGAGATGGTCATCAGCACCACACAGAGCAGCTTGGCATGGAACCAGCCCTGTGACAGGGCATCAATGGCAAAGACCAGATGGCCACCAAACAGCCAGGTCGCAATCATCGCCGGGTTCATGATCGCACGCAAAAGGCGGCGTTCCATCACCTTGAACTTCTCACTGGCTTCCGATCCCGGTGCCACTTCGCAGTGATAGACATAAAGCCGCGGCAGATACAGAAGACCTGCCATCCAGGCGATCACGCTGATGACATGCAGGGATTTGATAATGCTGTAGCTATCCATCTCTCTCTTCTTCTCTAAGTCTGTTGGCGTGCGGTGAGGCACCTTAACAGCAAAAAGGCCGATCCCCCAACGGAACCGGCCCCTATTGCGTCTAAGATGTGATCTAGGCCCCGGCGGGCTTCAGACCGGGCTGCTTGGCCACCGCACAGGAATGTTCATCCGGGCACCACCAGCCGCGTGTCTCGACGGAGGGATCATCAGCACCCTTTGCATCAAGTTCTTCCTGGGTTTGTTTTACAACCGAAACAAGACCGGCAATAAACTTCGGATGGGAGCACACGGTGCGCACCCGCTCATAGACCGGCACATGTTTTTCATGCGCCAGCTCGCCATATTCGATGTCGAGTTCGACCAGGGTTTCCGAATGCTCGGTCACAAAGGCAATCGGGACAACGACGATGGCCTTGTTTTCCTTACCGGCCCGCTCGATCTCGTCCTCGGTCGATGGGCCAATCCATTCCATCGGGCCGACCCGGCTTTGATAGCAGACATTCCAGTCTAGCCCCTCGATCGCCATCTTTTCGACCACAGCGGCCGAGGTTTTTTCGATCTGCGACTGATAGGGATCGCCGCGCTTGGTAATCACCGCTTTCGGCACGCCATGGGCGGAAAACAGGATGCGCGGCTTATCAATGCCAAGCTCACTGGCCTTGGCACACGCCCGATCATATCCAGCCTTGATCATTTCGGCCGATGCATCGACAAAGCCCGGATTGGTCGGATAGCAGCAGGCGGTCTTGATCGGGGAATTAAGCCCGACTTTCTTGCAGGCCCGTTTCCAATCCTTGACCGACGATCCGCTGGTGGTCGTGGAAAACTGCGGATAAAGCGGCAGTAAAATCTGCTCATCCGCACCCCATGCCTTGACCTCGGCCGCGGTGTCATCGGCAAACGGCTTCCAATAGCGCATGGCGATAAAGCAGCGGTTTTCATAGCCGTCATCTTCGGAATTCAACGCCACCTGCAGGGCATCGGCCTGCTCCTGGGTCAGTTCCAGAAGCGGCGATTTGCCACCGATATGATCATAGATCTCGCGGGCAATCGGGGCCCGGCGGCGCGAAATCAGCTTTGCCAGCAAAAACCGGAACGGATTGGGCAGGCTGATGATCGCCGGATCGTTAAACAGGTTGAACAGAAACGGCTCAACAGAAGCCGGACTATCCGGGCCACCCAGATTGAAAAGAACAATGGCGCGTTTCTTGCGCGTCGTTTCGGACATTTGGCTATCCTTCATGGCACAGCGTGTTTCAACCGGTTCCCGACAAACCGGAATTTACGTAAATCCGTCGCGCTCCGGGCCCTATTTTGGTCAAACAGGTGCGGAGCGCAACAAACTTAGCCCACTATACGCATTGAATTTTTCAATCGATTTGATTGATTTCAAAAATCACAAAATAAAATGCAGCAATTGCCGACATTTATCCTTTGTAATTCCGAATGAAGTCGACCAGCTGGCCAACATGTTCCGGCGGGGTTTCCGGGGTGATGCCATGGCCAAGGTTAAAGATGAACGGCCCTTTGCCCAGCGTATCAAGGATGCGTTTGGCTTCATCAAACATCGGATCACCGCCCGTGATCAGCAGCATCGGGTCAAGATTGCCCTGCACCGGCCCAAGTTTCTGAAGGTTTTCAGCCACCCAGTCGAGTTTGACGCCACTATCAAGGCCAACTGCGGTCACACCGGTTTTCTGTTTGAAGTCCACAAGATGCAAACCACAGCCCCGCGGGAAGCCGATAATCGGCAGATCCGGGTGCACGGCGCGCAAATTGGCAACGATCTGTTTGGTCGGCTCAATCACCCAGCGATTAAAGCCGGTCTCGGACAGAACCCCGCCCCAGGTTTCAAACAGCTGAATGCATTCGGCACCCGCTTCAACCTGTTTCAGCAAATATTGCGTGGTGGCCTCAACCACGATGTCGATCAGTTTGGCAAAGCCTTCTGGATCGCCATAGGCAAAGCGGCGGATATTCGGGAAGTCCTTGGAGCCTTTCCCCTCGACCATGTAGGTCGCAACGGTCCAGGGCGCGCCAGCAAAGCCGATCAGAGCTGTGCTGGCCGGAATGGCACTTGAAAGCTTAGACACTGTCTCATAGATCGGACCAAGGGTGTCATGAATGCCTTCAACCGAAAGCTTGCCAAGGCCTGAAGCATCTCTGATGGCCTCAAGCTGTGGGCCTTCACCCTGCTTGAATGCCAAATGCTGACCCAGTGCCTGCGGTATGACGAGGATGTCGGAGAACAATATTGCCGCATCGAAGTCATAGCGCCGTAGTGGCTGCAACGTAACTTCGCAGGCAAGATCGGGATTATAGCAAAGATCAAGGAACGAACCGGCTTCTGCGCGGGTTGCCTTGTATTCCGGCAAATAGCGGCCAGCCTGGCGCATCAGCCAGATTGGCGGTACGGGAAGGGTTTCACCGGCAAGGGCACGCAAGAAAGTCTTTTGGGTGTTAGGCATCTGGTTTCCTGTTTCTCTGTCCCGATCTCTTTTTTGATCTTTGCCCTGACCCGGGGCGTTCGCCCCTGTTCAGAACCGGCTTTGTTATTTCGTGAAATGTGTCCTGGGGCCTTTGCCCGAACGTTTTCCACGTTCTGCCTAACAAAACCTTATTTAATAAAAAAGGATGTTGTTTGTGAGTGGTTCCCTGTGGATAACAGGGATTAAATTTCACGCACAGTTTATTCACATTCCGACTCGGGAAAAATGATTCATCTCAACCGGTCTTGGGGAAAACTGTGTACGACTCCGACCGACTCCCGGACTCTGCCTTGGGAAAAGACGTTTTTGAATAATGGGGATAAGGTGAATAAGTCTGGTTTTTGCATTCTTATCCCTGTTATTACGGGAAAAAATCAGCAGTTATCCCGCTCGGGACAGAGCGTTTGAGAAAGTTTGTATGAAGGGGAGGATAAATTCTGTGGAAAAAACCGGGCCGGAGTCGCTCCCGTTATCCACAATTATCCACAGGCCCGACTCCGATCTGCTAACTTCGGGTTGCGGCAAAAATCTTATCCATCCGGTTAGTGATCGGTATTTTGAACAGCCCGTTGGGCGTTTGAACTAATTTTGAAAAATCGCTTGGCGCGCAAAAAGTGGATAAGATTCTGCTTGTGGGCCCAGTTTTTGGCCAAAGAAACGGACAGGCATGGTCGGGACGGACAAAATTTTCCATCTTCATCTGGTCTCGGACTCAACCGGGGAAACCGTCGATGGCATCGCGCGTGCCTGTGTTGCGCAGTTTCCTGATGTGCGCGCCCATGAACATGTCTGGTCGCTGATCCGAACGGATGCGCAGCTGGCCCGCGTTCTGGCCGATATCGAACGCAATCCAGGCATCGTCCTTTATACCGTCTTTGACAGCGACATCCGCCGCAAGCTTGAAGAAGGCTGCCGCCGTCTGCAGGTCCCGCACAGTCATGTGCTTGATAATACAGTCACCATGATGGCGGGCTATCTCGGCCAGCAATCGCACGGCCGCACCGGCGCGCTCCATAAAATGGACGAGGAATATTTCAGCCGGATCGAGGCAATCGATTACACACTGTCCCATGATGACGGCCAGTCCGGCTGGGATCTGGAAGAAGCCGATGTGGTGATTGTCGGTGTTTCGCGCACCTCGAAAACACCGACCTCGGTCTATCTTGCCAACCGTGGCATCAAGACCGCCAATATTCCCTTTGTGCCGGGCTGCCCGCTGCCGCCGGAGCTTGATAAGCTTGAAAAACCGCTGGTCGTCGGCCTGATCAAGGATGTCGATCAGCTGGTCTCGATCCGTAAAAACCGTCTGCGCCAGATCGAACGCGGCGAGGGCGGGGATTACGTTGATCCGGTGGCAGTGCGCGATGAAGTTCATCAGGCCCGGCGTTACTTTACTGAACGCAGCTGGAAGATCATTAATGTGACCCGCCGATCCATCGAAGAAACCGCCGCCATCATTCTTTCGACCATGTATGACCGGCGCGGTCACTAAGCGATACGAACAGGATAAATAGATGCCCAATACCCATCGTCTTATTCTCGCCTCCAGCAGCAAGGCTCGCCATGCCATGCTGACCAATGCGGGCGTTGATTGCGAAGCCGTCGCCTCGATGATTGACGAGGATGGCTATAAACAGGCGATGAAGGCCGAAGGCGCCACTGCTGCCGAAGCCGCCGAAACCCTTGCCGAAATGAAGGCGCTGCGCATGTATCGTCAGCAGCCTGATGCCATCGTCATTGCTGCTGATCAGATGCTTGAATGTAATGGCATCTGGTTTGACAAGCCGATGGATCGTGACAATACCCGCGCGCAGCTTTTGGCCCTTCGCGGGAAAAGCCACAAGCTGGTTTCGGCCGCTGTTATATATAAAGAGGGGTCTCGTATCTGGGGCACGATTGATACCGCCCATCTGACCGTGCGCAACTTCACCGATGAATGGCTTGAGGAATATCTCGATGGCGCCGGTGAAGAGATCTATCACTGTGTCGGCGGCTATCAGCTTGAAGGTCTGGGCGCGCAGCTCTTTACCGAGGTGCGCGGCGATTACTTCACCGTCCTTGGCATGCCGCTTTTACCCCTGATTGGCTTCTTGCGGGATCACGGTGTATTAAAAGCATAACGAAAACATACATTTCGCCCTATTTCGCAGGATTGCCGCACCATGACCGTTTCCAAATCCTTTCGCACGCTTTCGGGAAGCTCGCGCCTGGCTGGCGTGATGGGCTGGCCGGTCTCGCATTCCAAGTCGCCAAAACTGCAAGGTTATTGGCTGGCAAAATATGGTGTCGATGGCAGTTACATGCCGCTGCCGGTCAAACCGGAAAACTTTGAAACCGCTCTGAAATCCTTGCGTGATCTGGGCTTTGGCGGGGCTAATGTCACCATCCCGCACAAGCAAGCTGCCATGGCTGCGTGCGATCATCTTTCTGATCGCGCCAAACGGATCGGGGCGGTCAATACCGTGACCTTTGATGATGATGGCAAGATGCACGGCGATAACACCGACGGGTTCGGCTTTATTGAAAACCTGCGGCAAGGCGCCCCGGATCATGATTTTGCCAAAGGTGCGGCTGTCGTACTTGGCGCCGGCGGTGCGTGCCGCGCCATTCTTGTATCCCTGCTCGATGAAGGCTGCCCGGAAATCCGTCTTGCCAACCGCACACGCAAACGCGCCGAGGACCTGGCCAAGGAAATCAATGATCCACGGATCAAGGTCGTTGACTGGCCGCTCGCACCCGAAGCCCTCGCCGGGGCGTCGCTTGTCGTCAATACCACAAGCCTTGGCATGGTTGGTCAGCCCAAGCTTGAAATTGATCTTGCCGGCTTGCCGCAAACCGCCCTTGTCACGGATATTGTCTATGCGCCGCTGATGACCGATCTTTTGCTGCAGGCCAAGGAACGCGGTAATCCGATCGTCGATGGTCTGGGCATGTTGCTCCATCAGGCACGACCGGGTTTCCATCGCTGGTTTGGCATTGATCCGGAAGTCACCCAGGAACTGCGCGACTTCGTTCTTTCGCCTGATTAAGTATATATTGGTAATCCTATCATGAAAATTCTTGGGCTGACTGGCTCTATCGGCATGGGCAAATCAACCGCGGCGGCGATGTTTCGTCACCTTGGCGTGCCGGTCCATGATGCCGATGCCGCGACCCATGAATTGATGGCGCCAGATGGTCTGGCCTTTGATCCGATTGCCAAAGCCTTTCCCGATGTGATCCATGATGGCCGGATTGACCGTCAGGCACTGGGCAAGATTGCCTTTGCCGATCCGGCTGTTCTTAAAAAGCTTGAAACCATCCTGCATCCTTTGGTGCGTGCGGCCGAAATCCGGTTTCTTGCCAAACAGCAGCGTCTCGGTCGCAAAATGGTTGTTCTCGACATTCCGCTTTTATACGAAACCGCCGGTGAAAAGCGCTGTGATCGTGTTTCGGTTGTTTCCGCCCCGGGGTTTATTCAACGCCAGCGTGTTCTTTCGCGAGAAGGGATGACGGACGCAAAATTTTCCGCCATTCTGTCCAAACAGATGCCCGATATCGAAAAGCGCAAGCGTGCAGATTTCATCATCCCGACAGGCTTGGGACGTGCGGTCACTTTTCAATATGTTCAGGGCATTATTGACCAACTGAGTTGATCACTGGACCCAGAATAGATGCGTGAGATTGTCCTCGATACCGAGACCACCGGCCTTGATCCCTATGCCGACCACAGGCTTGTTGAAATTGGCTGTATCGAACTGATCAATCACATGCCGACAGGCCGTCAGTACCATCAATATATCAACCCGGAACGCCCGATGCCCAAAGAGGCCTTTGACGTTCACGGTCTTGGTGATGACTTCCTGAAAGATCAGCCGGTCTTTGCCGAGGTTGCTGATGATTTCGTCGAATTCATTGGCGAAGATTCGGTTCTGGTTATCCACAATGCCAGCTTTGATATGAAGTTCCTGAATGCGGAACTCGAATGGCTCAATAAGCCGCGCATTGCCATGGAACGCGCGCTTGATACGGTTCAGATGGCGCGCAAGAAATTCCCGGGCTCCCCGGTTAGCCTCGATGCGCTGTGCCGTCGTTTCAAGATCGACAACTCCAACCGTACGCTTCACGGGGCCCTGCTTGACTCCGATCTTCTGGCCCAAGTCTATCTTGAACTGCTGGGCGGTCGTCAGCACGGCTTGTCGCTTGATCCCAATGCGCTAAATGGTGATCAGGAGGATGAAAACGCTGGTCGTCGCGTTCTTGGGCCCCGGGGCAATCGACTTGAACCCAGACCGCATGTCATAAGCGAAGAAGAACTCGCCGCCCACCGGGCCTATGTTGAGGCCAAGGTTAAAGACGCCCTTTGGCTGGCAAAGCAAGAGGCCTGAGATGGGGGCAGGGCAGTGGCGTGCAGTGCGGTCCCGATCTCAGCATTTCAAGACATGCGCCCGCCGCCTTGCCGTGGCCCTTCTATTGGTAATTCCCCTGAATTTCCTGCCGACGGATGTTCCGGCGCAGGGAAGCATTGATTACATTGCGCCGACGAAGGCTGAATTCGATGGGACATATGTCATACACCTGTCGGAAAGTACGCGGGTGCGCGCGTCGGGCCGGCCGGAACCGGGTTATTTTGACACGCTTGCCATTGAGCTGTTTGTCAAATCCGGTCTCAAGGTCGAGGTCACGCCGCAAATGCCCTGGAAACGCCAGATGGAACTGGCTGAGCGTGAAACCGGCCATGTAATTTATCCCACCACCCGGATTGATCACCGCGAAGACCTTTTCCAATGGGTCGGGCCGGTCAGCCGTACCTTCTGGAACCTGTATGGCTTCGCTGACAGTGGCTGGCCGGATATGGATTTTGAAACCCTGCTGCGTGATGCGCGGATCGGGGTGCTATTGGGATCGGCCCGGGAATCCTATCTGCGTGAACGCGGGGCCGAACAATTGATCATGGTGCCGCGTGAAGAACTTCTGCTGCCGATGATGATGGCGGGACGCGTCGATCTGATTGCGATTGGCGGCAATATCCTGCGCCACTATCTCGAGACAGAGCGTGCTGAAAACCCCGATATTGCGGACATTTCCGACGCCGCGCCCTACCGGGTTTGCTATCTCTATATCGCGATCAGTGGCCCTATCCCCGAACAGGATGCCAAAAAGCTGCAAGCACAGCTGGATAGCTTTAAAACCGATGGTTTCTTTGTTGAAAACCGGCGCACACACGGCCTTTCAACCAATCTCGACAGCTCGTTCTTAAAGGCAATGCTTGATCTGAATAATAACGGCATCAGCTGTGTCGATGTCGATCGGGCTGGCCCGTAAGATCGTAATATCGGGCAATCAATCCTGGCTTCTCTGCCTGTTTTCGCAAGGGACACCCACGGTGCGATAGATCGCCAGACACCCATATTGGTGGGCCAAAGGCCGGATTACGGACGGGCGTGGTTGCGCGAAAAGGTCGGACACGGCAATATGCCGCGAACATTCCTTGGGTGACCGGGCTGTTGCAAATGGCTGATATCGAACAAACGATACCGCTTGGCGCAGTTGGGCCGCGCCGACTGCATATCGTTCTGGTGGATGACAAGTAAAAGACCCAATAAGATACGCCGTACTATCACGGAGGATGAAAAGACCCTGTGGGAGGTCTTTACCCGTGACGTCAAACCTTTGCGCAATAAAAAGCACAAGGGCAGCGATGACGATATGGCCGCATCAGACGATGAAATCCACACCAGCGATACCGCCATCACCCTGCCTGACAATCTGGGCGACAAGCTTGAGCAGTCCGAGCAAAGCCGGGCCGCACGCAATTTGCCGTCTGCGCGCCATGCGGATCGGGGCCCACAGATCAAGAACCGCGCACTCGCTGAACTGAAACCCGGTGTCACCGACGGCATTGATCGCTCGACGGCAAACAAGTTTCAGAAGGGCAAGATGTCGATTGACGGGCGCATTGACCTGCATGGCATGACCCAGGAAGTCGCCCATAATGCGCTCAACGCCTTTATCGAGGATAGCTGGCGGGCCGGGAAACGTTGCGTTCTCGTAATAACGGGCAAAGGATCGCGCGCTGATGAATATGGCCGCACCGGTCTTTTGCGCGAACGCACCCCGCAATGGCTCAGCGCGCCGCGCTTGCGCAATCGCATCCTTGCCATCAATCAGGCCCAGATCCAGCACGGCGGGGCCGGGGCCTTTTATGTTTTGTTGAAACGGAGACGCCCGTGACACCTTTTGGCAATCGCATCAGGGAACTCCGGGCGCGTAACAACGTCACACTGACCGACATGGCAACTGCGTTGCAGCTGTCACCGGCCTATCTGTCGGCCCTTGAACACGGCCATCGCGGCCGGCCAAGCCCCGGTTTGGTGCAGCAAATCTGTGGCTATTTCAATCTCGTCTGGGACGAGGTCGATGACATCAAACGTCTGGCCCAACTATCCCACCCCAAGGTGACGGTCGATACCGCTGGTCTCGAGCCCGCTGCAACAGAGCTTGCCAACCTGCTATCCGAACGCATCGCCGGGCTCAGTGACGATCAGCTTGATCGTATGCTTGAAATCGTGCGTGAACGCCCGGCCTAGGGCCGCGTTTTCCTCATTCTCAACGCTATATTTCCGTAACTGTTGACTGGAATTGCTGTAATCAGGCGGGAAAATCGTGTTTTTTGTACAACTCGGGCAGCAAAATAGGTGATTTGGTCGAATCACGGTTTGACTATTGCGATTTTCGAGGGTATCAATCGGTGGTGTTTCGATCCAGAAACATGAAAAGACCTGCCTTTCTTGCAACTCCAAGGTTTTTGATCCGTCCGCACGCACCAGCAAACGCCTGAGCGCCTTGCCTGACGGTCAACCGCACATCTCTTTTCTATCTCCCTAAAATCTTCGCCCTTTCGGCAACCACAGATCATTAAACGCACATATGCATCTTCAGGACCTTAAAAAGAAATCTCCGACCGAGCTGCTTGCCCTGTCAGAGGAACTCGAAATCGAAAATGCCAGCACGCTCCGCAAACAGGAGCTGATGTTTGCCATCCTCAAGCAGCTGGCCGAGAACGACCATGCCATCTTTGGCGAAGGTGTTCTTGAAGTGCTGCCCGATGGTTTCGGCTTCCTGCGCAGCCCGGAGGCAAACTATCTTGCCGGCCCCGACGACATTTATGTCAGTCCGAGCCAAGTGCGCCGTTTTGGTCTGCGCACCGGTGATACGGTCGAAGGCCAGATCCGTTCGCCGAAAGAGGGCGAGCGTTACTTCGCGCTGCTGAAGGTCGACAAGGTCAATTTCGATGCGCCGGAAAAAGTCCGTCATCGCATCAACTTTGACAACCTGACCCCGCTTTATCCTGACCAGCCGCTGCATATGGAGCGTGAGTCCGATCAGGAAGGCACGAACAAAGACACCACCAACCGCGTGATCGAACTGGTTTCGCCGCTTGGTAAAGGTCAGCGTGCCCTCATCGTCGCACCGCCGCGCACCGGTAAAACCGTGATGCTGCAAAACATTGCGCACGCGATCGAGGAAAACCACCCGGAAGCCTATCTGATCGTTCTTCTGATTGACGAACGCCCGGAAGAAGTGACCGACATGGACCGTTCGGTAAAAGGCGAAGTCATCAGCTCGACCTTTGATGAACCGGCCCAGCGTCACGTTCAGGTCACTGAAATGGTTCTGGAAAAGGCCAAACGCCTGGTCGAGCACAAGCATGACGTTGTCATCCTGCTTGATTCCATCACCCGTCTGGCACGTGCCTATAACACCGTTGTGCCGAGCTCGGGCAAGGTCCTGACCGGTGGTGTTGATGCCAACGCGCTTCAGCGTCCGAAACGCTTCTTTGGTGCGGCGCGTAACATCGAAGAGGGTGGCTCGCTCACCATCATCGCAACTGCGCTCATTGATACCGGTTCGCGCATGGACGAGGTCATCTTTGAAGAATTCAAAGGGACCGGTAACTCCGAACTGGTTCTGGATCGCAAACTGTCTGACAAGCGTATCTTCCCGGCGATTGATATCCTCAAATCGGGGACCCGTAAGGAAGAGCTTCTCGTCGACAAGGGCGTCCTGTCCAAGATGTGGGTGCTGCGTCGTATCCTCAACCCGATGGGTCCGCAGGACGCGATGGAGTTCCTGCTTGGCAAGCTCAAGGGCACCAAGAACAACGACGACTTCTTCGATTCCATGAATGGCTAACGCCACCCGGGCCTGATTGGCCTGATGATATGGATCGATCCAAGATAAACGGGGCCCCACGATGGGCCCCGTTTTTATTTCAATATCGAAACAACAATGGTTTCGCGGCTATCCAAGTGCCAAAACCACCTCTGCCAGATCCCCACCCAGTTTCTGTCGTTCGACGCTCGCATCGCCTGGCTCAATGCTGAAACTGTCATCGCTTAGCTGCAGGCCGATGTGGTAGGTGCCGTAGTTCAGCGTGATCGCAAGGGTATGGGCGGTGGTGATTTCGCACACAACCGTTTCATTGGCCTCAAGCCGGTTGGGCGGGGCGCTTTGCCAGCCATCCTTTGGGGCAAGGCCGCTTAGATGCAGGGGACCATCACTGTCGTTTCGCAAGGTCAGTTTCAGGCGGATATCCTGTGACATTGTCCAAGTCTCCCGAAAAATGAGCGCGCATCAATCGGCTTCATGGTACCGCGTTTGCCGCAGTTTTTCATGGCTTTGCATGATTTTCACCGGGCCTCGTGCATGAAGGCTTGAAACAGCGCAAAAGCCATGTGAATCTGGACTTTCCGTTCACGACCGTATTGCGCTTTATGCAGCTTCTACTCAAATCCGTTGATTTCGCCGCCCGCGCCCATCGCGACCAGCGTCGCAAAGGGGCCGCACAGGAGCCCTATATCAATCACCCGATCGAGGTTTCCCGCCTGATTGTTGAATGCGAACCGGGCACGGAGGAGGATATCCTGTGTGCTGCTGTCCTGCATGACGTGATCGAGGATTGTGGTGCGACGCGCGACGAAATCGCCGCCTGCTTTAATGACATCGTGGCCGACATCGTGCTGGAAGTCAGTGACGACAAGGCCCTGCCACGTGATGAGCGCAAGGCAAAGCAGATCGAAACTGCCCCAAGCCTGACCAACGGTGCCAAACTGGTGCGTCTGGCCGACAAGGTCGCCAATGTCGGCGCGATGCTGACCGACACGCCGATTGGATGGGACGAAAAGCAGATCCTCGCCTATGTCGACTGGGCCGAAGCCGTGGTCGCCCCGTGCCGGGTCGTCAGCGACGGCCTGTCAGAACGCTTTGATGCCATCGCACGCGATGTGCGGATTTTCCATCAGAGTGAACTGAAAGAGGCAGGGAAATAACCCTGCCTCAATCATGATTTTCATTTAAATATCAGCGCAGTACCTGCCGTGATCAGACCGTAAAGACGATCGACCCGTTGGTTTTGCGACTTTCGAGGTCGTCATGGGCTTTTGCGGCATCGGCGAGCGGGTAGGTCGCGGTGATGTCGATGGTGACGATGCCTGATTTGAGCACGTCAAACAGCTCACCGGCGCTTGCGAGAAGCTCTTCGCGGGTGGCGTTATAGTGGAAGATGCTCGGCCGGGTCAGGAAATAGGCGCCCGGGGCAAGCTGGGCGAGGGACACCGGCGGCACCGCACCGGATGACTGGCCGAAGCTCACCATCATGCCAAGACGTTTGAGGCACTTCATCGAATCGTCAAAGGTGTCTTTACCGACCGAATCATAAACAACTTCAACGCCTTGGCCATTGGTGATTTCCTTGACGCGTTCGGAAACCACTTCCTCGCGATAGAGGATCGGGTAATCGCAGCCCTTGGCCTTGGCGATTTCGGCCTTTTCCTTGGAACCCACCGTGCCGATCACGGTCGCACCAAGATGCTTGGCCCACTGGCAGACGATCTGGCCCACACCGCCAGCCGCCGCATGGATCAGGATGGTGTCACCCTTTTTGACGTTATAGGTCCGGCGCAAAAGATATTGCGCGGTCATGCCCTGGAGCATCGCAGCTGCGGCCAGCTCGAAACTGACATCATCAGGAATCTTGACCAGACCCTTGGCCGGCATCACGCGTGCTTCGGCATAGGCTCCAAGCGGCTGTGCGGCATAGGCCACGCGATCACCGACCACCAGATCCGTCACACCCGGACCGACTTCTTCAATGATCCCAGCACCTTCAAGACCAAGGCCGGACGGCATGGCGGGCGCGGGATATACTCCGGAACGGAAATAGATATCGATATAGTTCAGCCCGACCGCCTTTTGCGCCAGGCGCACTTCGCCTTCGCCCGGCGTGCCAACTTCGACATCTTCGAATTTCAGGACATCGCTGCCGCCGGTTTCGTAAAATCGGAATGCTTTGGTCATGGAAGACCTCCCTTGATGCGTTATTCAACGCGTGTTTGATCAATGGCCGGAGTGTAGGGCAGATATCAGCGATTTGCAGCAGGCGAAGTTATGTATTTCGCAGAGTAGAAATGCGGGTCGCCGGACCGGCCAACCCAAAGCCGCCTAAAGATCGAAACTGCCCTGATCGCTGCCAAGGGGGAGGTCAACACCCTCGATCTTTAAAAGCGTGCGCTTGGTTTCAAGCCCGCCCTGGCCGGAATAACCGCCCGGTTTGTCACCCGACGCCAGAACACGGTGACACGGAATAATGATCGGGATGGGGTTAAGGCCGCACGCCGTTCCGACCGACTGAAATGCCTTGGGCGATCCGGCCATGGTCGCCAGATCCTTGTAGGTTGCGGTCTGGCCCGCCGGGATCTGACACATCGCATCCCAGACGGCTTTTTGGAAATCCGTACCATCCGGGGCGAGGGGCAAATCAAAGCGGGTCAGCTGACCGGCGAAATAGGCGGTCAGCTGCTTTTTGGCTTCTTCCAGCACAGCTGTGCTTTCAATTTCATCAACAAATCCCCAATCAAGTGCAACGATTTGATCTTCAAAGGCGAAAACCGTAATTGCGCCGACAGGTGTGTTGATCGAGATTTGCGGCATGGCGGTGGCTTTCATAAAGGCGGCGCTAAGAGCACAAACGTGTTATGCCGCCTTGGTTGGCAAATCGGCAAGCAGGTTGGTCAGATCCTCGACACTTGTCACCGGGGCCGAGCAGACCGGGCCTTGGCAGACATAGGCGGTTTCCTTGCCGTCAATCGCGGTTTTGCCCTGGGCCGGATGACCATCGGGCAGGGGATCGCCATCAGACAGGATCGTAATCGCCCGATTGGGCAGATAGCAGCCGAAAATGGCACGCCGCATATCAAGATAGGTCTGGCTGCGGTCGTTCGCGATCAGCACGATCTGCACCGGATTTTGCAGCATTTCAGCCGCCATCAGAAGGCCCGGCATATTGGGGAACTGCTCGCCAATCCGCCCACTAAAGGCCGAAAGCGTAATTTCTGCCTGATCGCGGTATTTGGTCTCACCCGTAAGGGCAAAAAGCCGGGCGAGGTTTTGCGCCATGATCGCATTGCCCGACGGCACGGCATTATCCATGAAGGGTTTCTGGCGCACCATCAGGTCGCTGGCATCCGATGCCGATTGGAAATAGCCGCCTTGGGCATCGGCAAACAGGGTTTCGACCATGGCGGACCAGCGGATGGCTTCATTCAGATAGGCATCCTCGCCAAAGCATTCATAAAGCCTGAGGGCTGCGCGGATCATATGCGCGTAATCCTCAAGCATCCCGGCATGCTGCACGCGACCATCGCGATAGCTGTGCAGGAAGCGGTCACCCTCCATCAGGGTATTGGTCACAAAGCCATAGGCAAGCTTGGCGTAATCCAGCCAGTCGGCACGGTGGAAGGTCATGGCGGCCTCGGCAAAGGCGGCGATCGTCATGGCGTTCCAGTCGGTCAGCGCCTTGTCATCCCAGCCTGGACGAATGCGTTTGGCGCGCTCGCTCAGAAGCTTGGCACGAAGCTCCGCCAGCTTTTCCTCGGTCGCGTCATCGGTAAGCTCCAAGCCAGATGCGGTGCGGTTCAGGATATTCTGGCCTTCCCAGTTGCCATCCGCAGAAACGTCATAGAATTTCTTGAACAGATCGGCATCGGCCCCAAGGATCTGGTCAATCTCATCTTCCGACCAGACATAAAACTTGCCTTCGACCCCTTCGCTGTCGGCATCCAGGCTTGCGGTAAAGGCGCCACCGGGAATGCGCATCTCGCGCAGGATCCAGGTAACGGTTTCCTCGACCCGCTTGGCATATAGCGGATTGGCATCAACCCGCCAGACATCGCACAGAAGATCAATCAGCTGGGCATTGTCATAAAGCATCTTTTCGAAATGCGGCACCAGCCACTGATCATCAACCGCATAGCGGGCAAAACCGCCACCGAGATGATCATAAATCCCGCCTTGGCACATGCGATCAAGGCTGTGTTTGGCGATGCGCTTGAGCTCATTGTCATCGGTGCGCACACCGGTGCGCCAGATGAATGACAAAAGACTTGGCTGCGGGAATTTCGGCGCGCCCGACGTGCCGCCATTTTCCCCATCCATGATCTGCAGGCAGCCATGACCGCAACGATCAATCATCTCAAGGCTTGGGATAGAGCCGACTGTCGCCCGGTTCATCTTGATCAGCGCATTGGAAATCTGGCTGACATTGTGGCGCACATCGTCGGGTTTCTCGGTGTAAATCCTGGAGACAGTCTTCAGCACATCACCAAATCCCGGCCGGCCATACTGCGCTTCCTTGGGGAAATAGGTCCCGCCCCAGAATGGTTCGCCATCCGGGGTCAGGAACATGGTCAGCGGCCAGCCACCCTGTTGACCCAGAAGCGCCAGCGCATTTTGATAAAGCGCATCAAGGTCCGGGCGTTCTTCGCGGTCGAGCTTGATATTGATGAACAGATCATTCATCAGGGCCGCGATGCCGTCATCCTCAAAGCTTTCATGCGCCATAACATGGCACCAGTGGCACGCCGCATAGCCCACCGACAGCAGGATCGGCTTGTTTGCGGCCTTGGCAGCGGCAAGGACCTCGCTGCTCCAGGGCTGCCAATGCACCGGATTGTCGCGATGCTGAACGAGATAAGGGCTTGTTTCCGAACCAAGATTGTTGCGTGCGATATTCATTCTGTGTCCTGTGCCCGATGCGCATTTTATCTGCCACCGGTGCTTTTATTGTTCATGGCTGTCATTTTCATCAAGCCTAGCCGACATGGGCAAAATAACAAGGGATCCGAGAGTGTTAGGGGGCAAATTTCACTAATTCTTGATGATCGTGGATGCAATTGCGATAAATCATGGCAAATGACGTGTTTTCGATTAGGCTCAGTCCCATCAAGCGTCAAACATGCGAGATCAGCTGATCGTGACGAGAACGTTCAAAAACCCACTGGCTAGCAATGCTGGCAATGTTGTCCGCGCGCTCTGCGCGTTGGCACTTGTTCTGGTGGGGTTTGCGCATCTGGTCCCGCAGTTTCCGCAAGGTAATGCAAGTCAGCCTGATCTTTCATTCTATGCCCTGCCAGACGGATCGATCCCCTACATTTGTTCGGCCGCATTCCCGACCGGCGCAGATGATGAACCCGCATCCGGTCTGACGCAGGATTGCCCGGCTTGCCGCATTATTTCCTCCATCGTTCTGCCTGTTCCCCAGCCCGGTCTTAAAGTCCGGGAGCCCTATGCACGGATTGTCTTTCCAAGGGCACAGGAACCCGTTCACCTCGCAGAACCCGTTTTCGCTGATATCTCACCACGTGCGCCACCCGTCCTGATCGGGTGATTCCCGCTTTTTGTTGCTGCACGAAATGACCGTGATCCCTTGGGTATTACGGGGAATGCTGCTGCGCGTTTGGTTTGCAGGGCGTTTTCCAACGGCAAGGTCGCGGTGTTGAGAAAATCCTATCAGGAAAACGACAATGAAACTTTTTGCGAAAATTTCCTCGGCTGCGATTGGGGTAATGGGGGCGATTGCGCTGTTTGGCGCATCCCAGGCACAGGCCGATATTGAAATCACCGATGTCGAAGGCCGCACTATCACCCTGGAAAAGCCCGCAGAACGGGTAATGCTGGGCTTTAATTTCGAAGATTTTCTGGCAATTGCCGGTGACGGCGCGCTGGACCGGGTTGTGGCGATCTCCCGCCCGGTTTGGAAGGGCTGGCGCCCCAAACAGTACGAGGCCTATGTTGCCAAGTTCCCCGAAATTGATCAGCTGACCGATGTTGGCGATACCGAAGGCGGCACGTTCTCAATCGAGGCCGCTATTGCCGCCCGTCCGGATCTGGCGATCATGGCGGCCTGGCAATACCGCGCCCTTGGTCAGAATGTCGAACAGATCGAACAGGCCGGCATTCCGGTTCTGGTGATTGATTACAATGCCCAGACGCTGGAGCGCCATCTGGCGTCGACCCGTGCGCTTGGCACGGCCATGGGCACCGAAGACCGGGCTGAAAAGCTGGCCGGGCTGTATCAGTCCTACTACAGCGACACCCTGGAACGTGTTGAGGCCTCCAAGGCCGCGCGCAAGAAAGTCTATGTTGAGCTTGCCAAAAAGGGCCCGTCCGAGATCGGCAACAGCTATGCCAACGGTATGTGGGGCGGGCTAATCGACACCTTGGGCGGCGATAATATCGCCAATGGCCAGATCGAAAACTGGGGTCCGCTGAACCCGGAATATGTTCTGGCAAGCAAACCCGATGTGGTTTTCCTGGCCGGTTCGGAATGGCTGGGTTCCCCCGGTGCGGTGCCGGTCGGCTTTGGTGCCGATCCGGATCTGGTCAATGAGCGCATGGCGGCCTATCTGACCCGTCCGGGCTGGGCAGAGCTTCCAGCGGTTAAAAACGGCGAGATTTATGCCCTTTATCACGGTGGGGCGCGCACGCTTTCGGACTTTGTCTATATGCGCATGGTCGCCAAGGCGCTTTATCCTGATAGCTTTGCCGATGTCCATCCGCGCAAGGAGCTTGAAGCGTTTTATGCCGATTGGCTGCCGGTTGACCCGGACGGCGTGTTTGTCGCGCGCTATGTCCCGGTCGGACAATGATCGGCAATGAGCGCTAACACAGTGGCAATCGATACCCGGCATATCGCCGGGTATCGACGCATGGCGGTCAAACGTGCGCTGGCCTTGGGCGGCGCCTTTGTCGTCATGCTCTGGCTTGTCATACTTGATCTGTCGATCGGGCCATCGGGCATGCCGCTTTCGGATGTAATTTCTGCCATTCTGGCCGGGCCGCATGATGGGGACCGGGCGGCAACGACCATCATCTGGTATTTGCGCATGCCGCAAAGCTTGATGGCGTTGGTGGTTGGCATGTGCCTTGGCATTGCCGGGCTGCAAATGCAGACGATCCTTGATAACCCGCTGGCCAGTCCCTTTACGCTCGGCTTTTCGGCCGCGGCCGGCTTTGGTGCAGCGCTTTCCATCATGTTTGGCGCGGCTTTGCCCTTGCCGGAATATCTGATCACGCCGATTGCTGCCTTTGCCATGACGATTGTCGCCTGCCTGATTGTCTATGGCATGGTGCATGCGCTGGGTGAAACGCCTGAAATCCTTGTTTTGTGCGGGATTGGGGTTTTGTTTTTGTTCCAGTCGCTGCAATCGCTTTTGCAATATCTGGCCTCGCCGGAAATCCTGCAGCAGATCGTCTTCTGGCTGTTTGGCAGCCTGCTTAAGGCCAACTGGACCAGTGTTGCGGTGACCAGTCTGGTCACATTTGCCTGCGTGCCGCTGATCCTGAGCGATACCTGGAAGCTTACCGTCTTGCGGCTGGGGGATGCCAATGCGGCAAGTCTTGGCATTTCGGTTGGCAGATTACGCCGGCGAAGTTTTGTACTGATCGCGCTTTTGACTGCGGCTGCGGTCAGTTTTGTCGGCACCATCGGCTTTGTCGGGCTGGTGGCCCCGCATGTTGCCAAGGCGCTGGTCGGTGAAGATCACCGCTTTTCCATTCCGCTCTCGGCCATGGTGGGGGCGGTCATCCTTGCCAGCGCATCGGTCTTTGGCAAGCTGATCTCGCCCGGCGGGGTGATCCCTGTGGGTATTATCACCGCCGTTGCCGGCATTCCCATGTTGTTTCTGGTTATTTACGCACGCAAAAGGCGGTCCGCATGATGACGCAAACCCTTGCCATTCGCGATCTTGGCGTTCGGCGCGCTGGTACCGATATCCTGTCAGGTGTGAGTTGCGCACTCACAACCGGGCAGGTGGTTGGTGTGATTGGTCCGAACGGCGCCGGGAAATCGACACTTCTTTCCGCCGTTGCCGGGCAAACCGGCTTTTCCGGGACAGTATCCTGGGGTGGATCCGGATCAGGCGCGCGGCACAAAGCTGGCGATATCGGCTATATGCCGCAGTCCTGCAAGGTGTCGGCGTCGCTCACAGTGCTTGAAACCGTGCTTCTGGGCACGCATGAGAGGCTGGGTTGGCGGGTGTCGCAAGGCGATATCGCGCGCGCCACCGGCATTCTTGGCGAATTGTCCTTATCGCATCTGGCCTCGCGCTGCATGACGACGCTTTCGGGTGGGCAGCAGCAGCTTGTCCTTCTGGCCCAGCGTCTGGTGCGTGAGCCACGTTTGCTGGTGCTTGACGAAGCCACAAGCGCCCTTGATATGTCCCATCAGATATCGGTGCTGATGCTGTTAAAGCGCTATGTCGTGCGCCATAATGCGCTCGCCCTGATGGCCATTCATGATCTTAACATCGCCATGCAATATGCCGATCAGCTTGTCCTGATCCATGACGGGCGGCTGGTGCAGCAGGACGCACCGGAAAACGTGCTTTCTGTTGAAAATATTCGCCGTTGCTATGGGCTTGATGTTGATCTTGTGGCGCGCGCGGGGGGCAGGCCGGTGATCGCACCGTTGGCGCAAGCGATGGCCTGATCCGCTGTTTTGTCGCACCGGGTTTTGCTGATTTAAGGATATCCGGGCGATCTATTTTGCCTGATCTGGCGTGTGTAAGGGTGAGGGGGGTTAGACCTTTGATCGCTTTGTGTTTGAGATGTTGCCATTCCCCGTCATAATGGCGACAACCAGACAGCGACACCGCGCAGAAAAAACGCATGAGGAGATCAGGGCCATGAAAGTAACCGTGAACATTGATTGCACCCCGGAAGAGGCACGTACCTTCTTTGGTCTTCCTGATGTTCAGCCGATGCAAAAGGCGATGATGCAAGATATCGAAGACCGGATGAAAGCCAATCTGGCAGCGATGGATCCGG
Source organism: Thalassospira sp. (assembly GCF_002709775.1). Classification (GTDB taxonomy): domain Bacteria; phylum Pseudomonadota; class Alphaproteobacteria; order Rhodospirillales; family Thalassospiraceae; genus Thalassospira. The sequence continues at coordinate 17,891 of NZ_PAQR01000062.1, read as the reverse complement.
AAACCATGCTCAAAACCTGGCTGCCGCAGGGCATTCAGAACTGGGAACAGCTTCAGAAAGCCTTCTGGGGTCAGTTCAATGCAGGCGGTGGCAGCACCGGTGACAAGGACTAGGTCAGGGCAGGGTTAAGGTAGAAGTGCATCCATGAGTGAACATTACTATCAGGCACACGTTTTCGTCTGCCAGAACGAACGCCCGGCGGGCCATGAACGTGGCTGCTGCCAGTCCAAGGGGGCAACCAAGCTTCGCAATTACATGAAGGTACGCGCCAAGGAACTCGGCCTGCCGCAGACCCGGATCAATACCGCAGGCTGCCTTGATCGCTGCGAATTGGGCCCTGTGATGGTGGTCTATCCCGAAGGCACCTGGTATCGCTACGAGACGATGGAAGACATCGAGGCGATCCTCAATGACCATCTGATCGGCGGGCAGGTGGTTGAACGCCTGCAGCTCACCCCCGATCAATAATCCTCCGATCCATAAGCTATCATCTGCGAAAACCGGCCTGCGACACCTGCATGGCCGGTTTTCTTATGCGTGGTGGTGCTCGCGGCGGTGGATGCCCGCTTGCGCGGGCATGACGGAGGTGGGGGACCGTATGCGGCGCTCGGAAAGCTGCTCCGGCGCGGCTTGGGCCTGCTTAGGCAACAGCAAGGCCGGTATCCCGGTGCCTCTCACACACCGTCACCCCCGCGAAGGAGGGGGTCCATGGTCGGGCGCAAGGGGGATCGGACAAGCCCGCTAAGAGAACATGCCGTTATTAAATCGATGTTGGTAATTGCAGCGGTAGGTTGACCTTTGCCGCTGTCTGGACGATATCCTGCTCAGCCACGCAACCGTTTCTTCAGAACTGACGGACCAACCATGATTGCCAGCCGAGAAACCATTTTTGCCCTGTCCTCTGGTGCAGGCCGTGCCGGTGTTGCCGTGATCCGGTTGTCCGGGCCGCGATCAGGTCCTGTGCTCTGTGCTCTGCTCGGCCGGGATACCATGCCTAAACCGCGCCATGCGATCTATGCGCCGATCCGCGATCCCAAGTCGCACGAGCGGCTTGATGATGCGGTGGCGATCTATTTCCAGGGCCCGGCAAGCTTTACCGGCGAAGACGTGGTGGAGCTGCATGTCCATGGCGGCCGGGCGGTGATCGAAGGGGTGCTGGATTGCCTGTCGCGCCAGGATGGATTGCGTGTGGCGGAACCTGGTGAATACACCAGGCGCGCCTTTGAAAACGGCAAGATGGACCTGACCTCGGCCGAGGGGATCGCCGATCTGATTGACGCCGAAACGGCGGCCCAGCGCCGGCAGGCCGTACGCCAGATGGCCGGTGAATTGGGTACGCTCTATGAAGGCTGGCGCGCGCGTTTGATGAAGGCGCTGGCCCATATCGAGGCCGATATTGATTTTCCCGACGAAGATCTGCCCGACGGCATCGTGCCAGTGGTGCATGGCGATTTGCGCGCTGTCAGTGACGAAGTCAAACGCCATCTGGCCGATAATCGCCGTGGCGAACGCCTGCGCGAAGGCTTCCAGATCGTGATCCTCGGCGCGCCCAATGCCGGTAAATCAAGCCTGCTGAACAGGCTCGCGCAGCGCGATGCCGCCCTTGTTTCCGAGATCGCCGGGACCACCCGCGACATGATCGAAGTCCACCTTGATCTTGGCGGCTTCCCGGTCACCATGGTTGATACGGCGGGTCTGCGCGAAAGCGTTGATGTCATTGAATCCGAGGGTGTGCGTCGGGCGACGGCACGGGCTGAAAACGCTGATCTGCGTTTGGTGGTGATTGACCGCGAAGATTGGCCGAATATCGATCCGGAGGCCGCGCGTCTGATCGATGACAAGACGCTTATACTGATCAACAAGGTTGATGCGCCGGATGCGACCGACATTCCGGCACAGTGGCAGGGGACGTCGGCCGATGGTCGTACGCTTGAGCTTCCCGTTTTGGCCATATCGGCCATGACCGGGCAGGGGATGGAAAGCCTCTTGCAACTGCTGGAGACTCGCGTAAAAGAGGGGCTCGATTTTGCCGGGCCCGTGCCGCTGACACGGCTGCGCCATCGGCGGGCACTTGAAAGTGCCAGCGATCATCTGGATCGCGGATTGCAGACCGAAATCGCAGAACTGGCGGCAGAGGATGTCCGCCTTGCTGTTCGCGAAATCGGCAAGATTACCGGACGCGTCGATGTGGAAGATTTGCTCGATATTATCTTCGGGGACTTCTGTATCGGCAAATAGAGTTAGGTGAGAGTTGTTAGATTTTGATCACGACAATGTTTCACGTGAAACATTGGACGACAAGCCGACCAGAAATACCTATTCGAACCAAACAAGGTTCACGCCCGAAGCATGATAAGCAGCGGGAATTGAGTGAGGAAGTCGATGTCACAGAACGTGCCAAATAACCGCTTTGATGTGATTGTGGTCGGCGGTGGCCATGCCGGATGCGAAGCCGCAGCAGCAGCCGCGCGCATGGGCGCATGTACGGCACTGGTCACGCACCGTGCCGATCGCATCGGGGAAATGTCGTGCAACCCGGCCATCGGTGGTCTGGGCAAGGGACATATGGTACGCGAAGTCGATGCGCTTGATGGTGTGATGGGCCGCGCGATTGACCGTGCCGGCATCCAGTTCCGTATGCTCAATCGATCCAAGGGGCCAGCAGTCCGCGGCCCGCGCGCCCAGGCCGATCGCAAGCTTTATCGTCAGGCGGTTCAGGATATCCTGAACGAGCAGGAGAATCTCACCATCCTTGAAGGCGGTGTTGAAGACCTGATTATTGATGATCAGAACCGGATCAAGGGTGTGGTTACGGGCGATGGCACCGAGTACCTTGCCGGTGCGGTGGTGCTGACCACGGGCACGTTCCTCAATGGTCTGATCCATATTGGCGAGCATACTGAGCCCGCCGGCCGCATGGGTGATGCCCCGGCAACCGGACTGTCCGAGACACTGGCAAAATATGATTTCCGATTAGGACGCTTGAAAACCGGAACCCCGGCGCGTCTTGATGGCCGCACCATCGATTGGGCCAGCCTGCAGGAACAGCCGGGCGACACTCCGCCAGAGCCGTTTTCGTTCCTGACCAAAGAAATTACCGTGCCGCAGATCCCGTGTCATATGACCTGGACGACCGAGGCGACCCACGAAATCATCCGCGCCAACCTTGATCGTGCGCCGATGTATAGCGGCAAAATCCAAAGCAGCGGTCCGCGCTATTGCCCGTCCATCGAAGATAAGGTCGTGCGCTTTGCCGAGAAAAATCAGCATCAGATTTTCCTTGAGCCCGAAGGCCTCGATGATCCGACCATCTATCCGAACGGTATTTCAACCTCGCTGCCCGAAGATGTTCAGCTTGCCATGCTGGCGACCATTCCGGGTCTGGAAAAGGTCGAGATCTTCCGTCCGGGTTATGCGGTGGAATATGACTTTGTCGATCCGCGCGAATTGCGCCATACGCTGGAGACCAAAAAGGTCGCGGCCCTGTTCTTTGCCGGGCAGATCAATGGTACCACCGGTTACGAAGAAGCTGCCGGGCAGGGGTTGATTGCCGGCGTCAATGCCGCACTCATCGCTGGTGGCGGTGAACGCGAATTTATCCTCGATCGTGCCGATGCCTATATTGGCGTGATGATCGATGATCTGGTCACGCTTGGCACGCGCGAGCCCTATCGCATGTTTACCTCGCGCGCCGAGTATCGCCTGATGCTGCGTGCCGATAACGCCGATCAGCGTCTGACCGATCGCGGTCTTGATATCGGTTGTATCGCATCGACCCGTGCGCACGCCTGGGATGCCAAGAAGTCGGCATTGAATGCAGCGAAGACCGAGGTCTCAGAACTGACCGAAACCCCGAATGGTTTGGCCAAGTTCGACATCAAGATCAATCAGGATGGGGTACGCCGGTCGGCCTATGACCTGCTGGCCTATCCCGATATTGACTTCGATACCTTGACCAAGGTCTGGCCGCAGCTGGGCGAACTTGATTCGGCGATCAAGGAGCAGGTGTCGATTGATGCCCAGTATAAAGGCTATCTTGATCGCCAGGCGGCCGACATTGCCGCCTTCCGCCGGGACGAGGAATTGCGTCTGCCGCGCGGGCTTGATTTCGATAAGGTCGGCGGTCTGTCGGCCGAGATCCGTCTCAAGCTCAAAGAAATCCAGCCGGAAACCATCGGCGCCGCATCGCGTATCCCGGGCGTCACCCCGGCAGCTGTCACGGCATTGCTCGGCCATATCAAAAGCCACAAGCATCAGAACGCGGTCGCAACCCGCACCGCCTGATCACTCAGCAACCGGTCAGCACTGATTGCGACCCTATATATAAAGTGTCCTCACCAGACACATCTGATCCAGATCCAACACCCGGCCAGACCATCGGCCGGGTGTTGTCGTATCGGCTATAGCGATGGCGGACAGACAGAGATGCGGGCTATGGAGTGATGCACTCACGAGTTTGCAGGGGAAGTCAAGACACGGAGAATAGGAACGGGCGCCGGTGGGCAGCCAGACTGTCATTCCCATACAGGTCGATATTCTGCCGAGTCGCACGTGTTTTACCTTGTGGGCTGAGTCGACTCGGTTTGCGGTAGGGGATCGCTCGTCCAATTTCCTCGATTATTCGAGGAAATGGTGTCCGGAAGATCCGTTTTAAGCGTTGGAATGTTTCACGTGAAACATTTGATGTGTTTTATTCCGGTTTTATCGCATCCGACGCGAGCAAAAACACAAAAGTGCAAAAATCAAGACTGGAGTGTTTTTTGGGCTCGGCCTATAAATCAAATATGCAGACAATTTCCACACCCGTAAAAACCTGGTTTGAGCAGGATTTGAATGTTTCACGTGAAACATTGGACCGCCTCAACCAGTATGCAGACCTCGTCGTGAAGTGGCAGCCACGGATTAATATCGTTGGCGCCAGCACGGCCGAAGACGTTTGGGGACGTCATTTACAGGATTCCGCACAGCTTTGGCCGCATCTTTCCGACGTTGCCGTTGATGGCAAAATCGTTGATTTCGGGTCAGGTGCCGGGTTCCCGGGCATCGTTCTGGCGATCCTTGGCGCGAACAATGTCACCCTGATGGAATCCAATACCAAGAAGACCGTCTTCCTGATGGAAGCCGCCAGGGTGTGTGGTGTGCTCGGTCAGACCGAAATTGCCCGCGAACGGATTGAGGCCGCGGCACCACGCCAGGCCGATGTGATTACGGCGCGCGCCTTTGCGCCCTTGCCCAAGCTTCTCGAGCTGGGGCAGCGCCATTTGAAAGACGGCGGCCATTATGTGCTGCTGAAGGGACGTGCCTTTGAGGATGAGCTGGCGGACGCGCGCGGCGCCGGTTGGACATTTGATGTAACCACGCATGCCAGCCTGGTAGACCCGGACGGTGTCGTGATGATCTTGAAAGGAGTGGGCCGGTGACGGATGTTATTGATTTGCCGCTTTCGACGAAATCAGAGGGTGTCGGAAATCGTCCGCGCATCATCGCCGTGGCCAACCAGAAGGGCGGGGTGGGCAAAACCACCACGACGATCAATCTGGCAACCGCACTGGCGGCGGTGAACCAGAGGGTTCTGATTGTTGATCTGGATCCGCAGGGCAATGCCAGTACCGGTTTGGGCCTGCGTCCGTCCGATCGCGAAATCAGTTCCTATGACGTGCTGATCAACGGCAATACGCTGGAAGAAGCGCGCAAGGAAACCTCGATCCCGCGGCTTAGCATCGTGCCGTCGGGCATGGATCTTTCGGGGGCGGAGATCGAGCTGGTCGATTTCGAACGTCGCGAGACGCAGCTTAAGGAATCGCTTGGCAAACTGCCGCAGGATGTTGATTACGTCCTGATTGACTGCCCGCCATCCCTAGGCCTTTTGACCCTGAATGCACTGGTGGCGTCCGATGCGGTTCTGGTGCCGTTGCAATGTGAATTCTTTGCCCTTGAAGGTGTCAGCCATCTGGTCCGGACCATCAAGCGGGTCAAGAAGGCGTTCAACCCGAACCTTGAGATCCAGGGCATTGTCCTGACCATGTATGACAAGCGCAACAACCTGTCGGCCCAGGTGGCCAATGACGTGCGCGACTATTTTGGCGACGTGGTCTATCGCACGGTGATTCCGCGCAATGTCCGCGTTTCCGAGGCACCCAGCCACGGCACGCCGGTGCTGGTCTATGACATGAAGTGCCCGGGTTCACGGGCCTATTTGAATCTTGCGAGCGAAGTCCTGAAACGCGAAGGGGTGAAAGCATGAGCGAAGCAAAAAAACGCGGCTTGGGAAGGGGACTGTCTGCACTTCTGGGCGAAGAGGACGAAGATGTTGCGGTAGCCGCCAGTGGCGATGATGCCGCGGCGGCCCATCCGGGACCCGGCGGCACGACGCAGCATATTGCGATTACCGATCTGAAACCTTCGCCGTTCCAGCCGCGCAGCAATTTTGATGATGACGCGATTGATGATCTGGCGGCTTCGATCCGCGAAAAGGGCATCATTCAGCCGATTCTGGTACGTGCTTCTTCGACGGGTGAAACCACCTATGAAATCATCGCTGGTGAGCGTCGCTGGCGCGCAGCACAGCGGGCACAGCTTCATGAAGTGCCGGTTCTGGTGCGCGAATTTGACGACCGCGAAACGGCCGAAATTGCCCTGATTGAAAACCTGCAGCGTCAGGATCTGTCACCGCTGGAAGAAGCCGAAGGCTACAACCGCCTGATGAGCGAGTTCTCCCACACGCAGGAAGCGCTTGGTCAGGCGCTCGGCAAAAGCCGTAGCCACATTGCCAACAGCCTGCGTCTTCTGAGCCTGCCGGCACCGATCAAGCAGATGCTTTCGGACAAGGTGTTAAGCTCTGGCCATGCACGCGCCCTTCTGGGTGCAGACAACGCGGTCGAACTTGCCGGTCAGATCGTCAAGAAAGGCCTGAACGTCCGACAGGCCGAAAAGCTTGTCAAAACCGATGGCGGCAAGACTTCGCGTCCGAAGAAGTCATCAGGCGTTGCATCGGCCGAGAAGGACCCAGATACAGTGGCTCTGGAGCGTGACCTTAGCAATATGTTGGGGTTGGCGGTCAATATCGACTTTGACGGGGCGTCTGGCAAAATCTCGATTCGTTATGACACGCTTGAGCAGCTTGACGATATCTTGCAGCGCCTGACCCATGGCAAGGCCAGCGAACTTGGCGAAGATGAGGTCGAGGCGAGCTCAGCGGATTCGGACGAGAACGAATTCGATTCGATGTTTATCGAAGATGACGATTCGGATGATGAAGACCTGACGGCGGAGCTTGAAACCATTGCCGATGCGACATTGCCCGAAGGCGAAGACGATGATTTCGTCATTGATGGGCCCGAAGGCGATGACCCGATCGAAAGCGAAGAAGTCAGCGAGGACGAGCTTGATGATCTGATCGCGGCGGAGGTTACAGATGGCACGGGAAAAAAGCCGTAACCAAAACCAGCATGAAGGACCTTGATCGCGCAAAGATCGATCAGCTCAAGAAGCTTAAGGAAGAAGACTCGAAAGCGCGCCGGGGATCGGTTGAGGTGAAGCGCGTACTTTGAGGTGCCCGATCCTTAAATCCTGGTGCCAGGGTCACTCTGATTTTTGTAGGCATGTCACAGTGTGTGGCATGCCTATTTTCTTGGGTATTGGCGACCGGGGCCGGCGGCTACGGTTGGTGGTTAGCGCCGGACCTGTTTCTGGCGGGCAACCGCGACCTTGATCATGGCGCGGTGCGCAATGGTTTCCGGGATCGCCAGACCGCTTTTGCAGTCCTTTTCGGCTTCCAGCAGGATTTGCAGGGCGCGCTGCAGGTTATTGACCGCCCAGTAATTCAGGTTGGCGCGGAACTGATCGGCGGCCTTGAAAAACAGCGGCGGGCGGAGTGATTTCATCGCCTGATCGATACTGGCGCCCTGGGAGACCTGGCCTTTGATCAGATGCAGCTTCTGAAAATAGCTGATCATCATGCGAAGGGCACCCACCGGGTTAAGACCTTCTTCCACCAACCGGGTCAGGGCGGCATCAAGATTGACGACATTGCCCTGTGAAACTGCCTGAATGACATCGTCATAATGACGTGCGGAGCTGTCACCCACACAGGCCATGGCATCGGTCAGGGTGACCTGACCGTCCTTCAGCGCATAGAGGGCGAGCTTTTCAAGCTCGCTACGTGAAATCATGCGGTCCGAGCCGAGATTGGCGACCAGATAGCTGGTCGCATCGCGGTCAATGCGCAGTTTGTGTTCTTCCATGATCGAATGGATCAGGGTTTCGATGTCACGTGCGCCATCGGCATAACAGGGCAGGGCCATGCCATTGCCGGCCTTTTCAACCGCCTGACGCAGTTTGGAGCGGGTCGGAAGGCTCCCGGCCTCAATGACAATCAGGGCATCCCCAGCGGGATCGCCAAGGAAGTCGGCAATCACAGGTGCCTGTGCGTCACCAATATCGCGGAGTCGGATCACGCGGCGCCCGCCCCCGAAACTCATGGCGGCAGATTCGTCACGCAGGCGGCCAGCATCTTCCTTCAGCTGTGCGGTGCCGAGCTCGATCACGCGGAAGGGATCCTTGAGGTCCTCAACCACGGTTTTGGCCAGGCGAATCGCACGTTCGCGCACAAGGCCTTCGTCCTCGCCATAAATCAGAACGAGCTGGGCCTTCGCATCCGGGGCGCGCAAGAAGTTTTCAACCTGTGCTGCCTTAAGCTTCATGATGCGCCTTGTGGTTCGTTAGGGGGGTGGAGTTTTTAGGAAGAGGTTTACTGCGACCGAAGGCCAATTGCGACTTGGTTGGCCAGCTGCTGAGCAAGATTACGTGCAGCGTCCCTGCGGGCGGCGTCTTCAGCCTCAATACTGGCGAAATCCGAATCGACGATGTTGTAGCTAGTGAGGGCACGGACCGTGCCACTTCGCAGGACTTTGGTGTCGGACCGGCGTGTGACTTGGTAACTCGCTGAAATCTGATAATCGGCGATTGTGGCTTCATTGTCTTTGGTGAAACCTTGCTCACTCGTCGATTCCGTCAAACTGACCTTAAGGTCATAAATCGGGGTTGCACTTTGTCCGCGCGGGGTCAGGGTTTCGAGCAAGGCATTTCGGGTTAATTGGCCGACGCGGTCGTTGATCAGGGCGACCTTTACCTGGGCCATGTTGGCGGCGGTATTGTAGTCATCACCCGCCGTGGCATAGAGCGGACGAAATCCGCAGCCGCTGAGTGTTGTTAGGGCCAGAAGTGCGAGAATCGGAAGAGCCGCGCGCAACGTCATTCAATTGTACCTCTAATTCCTGTGGTGCGGGACCGGCTGACCGGATCATGATCAATCCATCCCTGGCGCCACAATAGTTCGGTTCCGATAAAAGGGCAAAACAGAGATAGGCTGCTCAGGAAAGAAATACAGAGCCCGGCATCATTCGGGGCTTGTTGAACCTTTTTGAACAGGTCACGCAAGTGTGCGATGGCAAGGTTGTTTTTGCCGCTCTGCAGGGCTGTTGTCACTGTACTGTGTGGATGCGGTGGTGCATCACATTGAGGATGTCTTGCACAGTATCGCCAGACGTCGCGTAACCAACGCCAATGCCCGATCAGGCTGTTTTGTGTCAGGTGTAACGACCGGTGTGCCGGAACATCTGACAGCAATGCGAGTGTCAGGATATCCAGCCCGACTTCATCATAAAGTGACGAACGATTTGCTGCGAGGCCATCCGTTGTCACCTTTGCCGGTGCGCCCGCTGTTAGGGGCGCGTTCGCATCGTTCTGCGCGAATTTCCCGACAGATGATTCATGCAGCCTCGCGCGAAGATCTGACAGACTTCCTGAGAATGCTTCAATTATCTCAGGGTGTTGCTCGCATATAAGAAACCCCCAGTCGCGTTGCAGCGAGTGGGGGTTGTATTCCGGCGATATATAGTCTGTGTCTTTCGACATAAGCCTTATTCGGAGTTCGCACTGTCAATGCGCAACTGACGCGCACGGGTCAGGATCGCATCTTCCATTGAAGTCACTGTACCTGGCTCAACCACCGCATCCTGCCACTGGTTTGGACCAACATTGACCTGACGGAAGACGGAAACTTTGATGGCATCTGAGCGCAGCGCAGTCCCGAGGATGTATGCTGTCAGCTTAAAGCGTTCATCGGAAGATTCCGGCGGCGTGTACCAGTCGGTAATAATAACACCACCAAATGGATCAGCGGAATTCAAGGGCATGAACGACAGGGTATCAAGTGTCGCACGCCACAGGAAGCTGTTAACCCCGATGCCGGAGCTTGGGCCTTCTTTCTTCTCTTCTCCACCAAAGATATTCAAGCCATCTCCGCCAAACAGGCCGCCACGCTCTTTTACGTCTGCTTTTGTCGCAGCTCTTCCTTCGGTTCCGACCCTTTGATCGCCTGGAGCTGAGCCTGGATAGCTGTCGTAATCAGTTTGGGTGCCTGCGCCACAGCCAGTGAGCAAAACAATGAGTGAGCAAAGTGCCGAGAGTTTCAATACAGAATTACGCACGCCAGTTCGACCCCGGTTAGCAATTGATAATTCAAGTTGAACAGCAATATATGCGGCATTTCGTTTCGGGGCAAAGGAAACGAGTGTGTTTTTTTTACAACAGTTAACCGGCAATGTGCTTTTTCTGCCACAGCCGTTGTTGACTTCGTCCGTCAACGATGGCTCCATCTTCAGCGAACCGGGCGGCAAAAGCTGTCCAAATATATTTGTTGCGTAAAACGCATGCAAAGACGTTGAGGGAAAAGATGAAAAAGATTCTTCTTGCTGGTAGCGCGATGGCCGCTTTCGGTTTCGCTGGTGCCGCACAGGCTTCCGAACCGATCACTCTGTCGCTGGGTGGTTACATGGAACAGTGGGCTGGTATCGCTGACTCCGACACCGGTGAAGCAAAAAATGCTTTCCAGTCTGACGCTGAAGTTTACTTCGATGGTGAAACCATTCTTGATAACGGTATCCAGGTTGGCGCGCACATCGAACTCGAAGCAGAAACTTCCACCGATCAGATCGACGAGCAGTTCCTGTACATCAGCGGCGGCTTCGGTCGTTTCGAAATCGGTAAAAACGACTCTGCTGCTGACTCCATGTCGATCACTGCTCCGGCTGTTGGTCCGGTTGGTGTAAACGACGGTGACATGACCTCTTGGGTTAACGGCGTTGCGCTGATCGATACCGTTCCGTCCTCTGGTGACCAGAACCGTGTAACCTACTTCACCCCGTCTTTGGGTGGCTTCCAGGCTGGCGTTTCGTATGCTGACAACAGCAAAACCAACGGAACCTTCGACAGCACCACCTCTACCTCGAATGGCACGACCAGCGTTGGTGGTTACCACAGCGATTCCGCTGGCGACGGCATGAGCATTGTTTCTGCCGCTATCGCATATAGCGGTGACTTCGATGGCATCAGCGTCAGCCTGTCGGCTGAAGGTGAAAACCAGGGTGAAGGTAACTGGTATGGTATCGGCGCCAATGTTGGCTTCGGTGCTTTCACCGTTGGTTCTTCTTGGGGTCACATCGAAGATGACTACGGTATCTCCGAGAGCGCGACTTCTGACCGTGGCGGCGACACTGATGCATTTGACATTGGCGTAGCTTACGCAATGGACGCAGCTTCCATCTCCCTGACCTATGCATATCAGGATGACGAAGCTCCGACCAATGATGTTGAAACCCAGGCTATTGACCTTGGTCTCCGTTATGCACTTGGTGCAGGTGTTTCTTGGCGTTCGTCCATCTTCTGGGGTGAAAACGATGTACAGGGCGGCACGGACACCGATGCATATGGTGTTGTTACCGGTCTGCGTCTCGACTTCTAATTCTTCGGAATTTGAAACAGACGAAAGGGGTGGCTTCGGCCACCCCTTTTTTATTTGTATAACAGAGGGTGCCTACGACGAGGGACTGTGTGGATTGCATTTTGAACCTACACATCCGAGTGGCCTTTATCGGAAAGTCTTTTGTATTTTTGAGCGACTATTCTTTAGATAGAGAGATACCAGCAAGAGCATTTTAGTATCTTGGTGCAAACCGATGCTCGTGCGATCGTACGGCGCAATATTTCCAAAAATGACTAATGGTCACATATGGGAACTGGATGTGATTGTTCTATCTAAAAAGAGAAGGATGGGGTTTCGGAAAGACACAGGACGGTAGGTGTGGCTATTGTGCAACGCTGTGTGATTTAAATAACCAATGGTCATTTATCATTATTGACCGATGGTCATTAGCGTGGCTTTATCCTTCCGGTGAGAACGGTGGAGTTGTTTGTTGATTCTATCGTCCCTAAACGCTTTTCTTCGAGGGTAATGATGAAAAAGATTCTTTTTGCAACCAGCGCGATTGTTGCTGTTGCTGCAGCGGGTTCTGCACAGGCTTCCGAGCCGATTCAGCTTTCTGTTGGCGGTTTCATGAATCAGTGGATTGGCTTCGCTGATGAAGACAACACTGGTGCTGGTGGTCGTAAAAACGCGTTCCAGTCCAACACCGAGATTCACTTCACTGGTTCAACGACGCTTGATAACGGTATCGAAGTTGGTGCTGTTGTCGAACTTGAAGGTGAAACTTCCTCTGACCAGATCGACGAACAGTACCTGTATATTAACGGTGGCTTCGGTCGTCTGGAACTCGGTAAAAACGACTCTGCAGCTGACTCCATGCAGCTTGCTGCTCCGGCTGTTGGCCCGGTCGGTGTTAACGATGGTGACCTGTCGATCTGGGTTGACTCTTACCTGATTGATACCAGTTCACGTGCTGGTGACCAGAATCGTGCAACCTACTACACCCCGAGCATCAGTGGCTTCCGTGCAGGTGTATCTTTTGCTGACGATAGTGGTCGCAACGGTTCGTTCGACACCGATGTAATATCGGGCAGTTCGATCGGCGGGTACCATGACGACACCGCTGGTGATGGCGACAACATCGCTTCTGTCGGTCTTGAATATTCCGGCGACTTCAACGGTGTATCGCTCGGCGTTTCTGCAATGGGTGAAAACTGGGCCGAAGGTAACCTTTATGGCGGTGGTGTGAATGTTGGTATTGCCAACTTCACCATCGGTGGTTCCTACTCGCACACCGAAGACGACTATGGTCGTAACGAACGTCAGTCCGCACGTGTAAGCGACACCGACCAGTTCGATCTTGGTGTATCCTACGCAATGGATGCAGCAGCTGTGTCCCTGACCTATGGTTATGCTGACTATGGCGATGGCAGCACCTCAGGCGGCCGTACCGGTGCAGGTGAACTGAACCAGGTTGATCTTGGCCTGTCTTACACCCTTGGTGCAGGCATTGCATGGAGATCGTCTGTCTTCTGGTTCGACAACGAAGTCGAAGGTGCAGAAGACAACGACGGTTATGGTGCCGTTACAGGTATTGCGCTGACCTTCTAATTCCTCGGAATTAGGTTTGGTTTTGAAAGGGTGGCTTCGGCCGCCCTTTCTTTTTGTCTGTTTGACTGTTGTGTGATGGAAGCGGCAATTGCCTTAACCCATGTTCAGGAGGAGAGCAGATCCTTGGCAATCTCTTCGAGAATTGCCGGAATGTTTTCGTTTAAACGGGCGACGCAGGGGACGGGCGTGCTTGTCACCAATGCTTGAGCCAGCGCGGTATCGCCTTTTTCCGGGATGTCGGGAAGAGCGGTGATCGGTAAACTAAGACTTCCCATACAGCCGATTTTGCCGTCTGTTGTGGCGCGCAGTTTTGCGAGGCCACACGGGGCGGCACAATGGGGACCAACGAAATCGCTCTGCCAGATGCGCAGGTTTTTGTGGCGGCCTTGCAGGGTTTTGGCGTCGGCAGAGCTGTAGATGCCTAAGCCCGGTATCTGAAACAGTTTCGAGATATGGGCGGGGCCGCTGTCGGCGACGACGAGGTAATCCTGCTGTCCGACGAAATTGACCAGATCGCCGATGGTTTTGAAGCCATCTATAATCCGGATATTGCCGTCGCTTTTGGTGCCAAGATCATTCAGTGCCGCCTTGTAGGCCTTCATCACCCCCTGATAGGCATTGAGCACAAGCGTGATGTCGCAATCCTGCTTGGCCAGCATCGCGGTAATTTCACTGACCAGTTTGGGTGGCAAGGTGCGAAGTGGCGAGGAGGCCATGGGGACGATGCCGACTTTACGTCGGGTTCCGGCTGGCACCTTGCGGTCTTCGAGCGGTACGGGCGGAATGCCGAACGCCTCGCAGAGCGCTTCTTCCGGGTTGACTGGCATGGTGGCGATGTCGCGCCAGCCTTCCATCTCACTAAGATCGATCACGTGATCAAAGCGTTTGAGCTGTGCGCTCGAGATAAACAGCTGGAAAATCTCGATATCAGGCACCAGCGCAAAGATGTCCGATGCGCTGCCACTATTAAGGACTCCGATGCGGATATCCGCAAACCGCTGTTTGAGGGCGCGGAAAAACAGCGCCATGCCAACACAGTCCCCCAGCGCATCATCAGGGATCAGAAACAGCACGGATTTGTTTGAAAAATTATGCTCCCCCCAACCATCACGTGGCAGAACCTGAAACCGGTAGCTGTCTGATTTGATCTTCACCCCGGGTGCGCCTGCGAGCACCTGACGGCGCAGAAGCGACGTCGCGCGCGTGAAATAGATCGGGCTGTTGTCAGACACTTGCATCAGTGCGGCGCTGACATTGGGCAACCCGAACTGAAACGGTTGCCGGGAAGCGAAACGGGTAAATGTCTTGCGCGAAGGGTGCGGGGCCCGGGGCATTTTTCGGGAGAACTCCGGTCAACGGGATGGCGAGTGGCTGGGGACAGAAAACCCGATCCCGGCGACGGACGCAAGGGCGGAAGTCCGCAGATTTCCGATTGTTTGTGCGCTGATCCCGCCAAGTCCGATTGGGGCCATTTTAGCGCGTTGGCAGATCCCGGTTATGTGACGGATATTGGCCTGCGACATAGGATTGGCGCCCGGGTGGCTCTTGGTTGGGAAGATCGGCGAAATCAGGACGCCATCAGGGCGGATCTGTTTCGGTAGCATGGCCAGCCGTCGGATTGTTTGCAGCGAATGACAGGCCGAGGTGCGGAGGAAATATTCCGGGATTCGTTGATAAATGCCGGCATCAGTCAGCGCACGGTATTCAGGGAAATGCATGCCGTCGGCATCAAGCCGGAGAGCTAGTGACAGATCATTGGCCACCAGGAAGGGGATGCCTTTGGCGCGGCAGGTCGCACGTAAATTCGCGCCAATCTGGGCCCGCATCGGGTGATCGTAATGGCGAAAAATGACCATGCTGTCGCGAGGCAGGGCGCGGATGGCGGCTTCGGGATCGGGCATCCTTTGATCATCGGTCATCAGAACGATTGGCGGGATGGGGCAGTTTGGGCCGCCATTGCGCAGATTGAGCCTGCGTGCCTGCTTTAACAGGGCCTTATCCATTGATACTATCCCGATGTGGCAGCTATACATGCCGTGTCTGAACGCCTTACCGATGAAGGACCATCATCCATGAGCAGTCATGATCTGTCATCTGACAAAACCGATGTTGCGGCCAACCTTGCCGAAATCCAGAGCAATATCAATGCGGCGTGTGATGCGGCGGGTCGTAACCCGGATGATGTGACGCTGGTCTGTGTCAGCAAGAACCATGATGCCGATCATGTGCGCAAGGCACTTGTTGATGGCAGGCGGGTATTTGGCGAGAACCGCGTGCAGGAAGCTGCAGGCAAATGGCCGGAACTGCGCGCCGAATTTCCCGATATCGAGCTGCATTTGATCGGGCCGCTTCAGACCAACAAGCTCAAGGATGCAGTGGCCCTGTTTGACGTGATCGAAACCGTGGACCGTCCGAAATTGGCCAAGGCTTTGGCCAAACATCGTGATAACACCGGCACTTGCCCGGATCTGTTCATTCAGATCAATACCGGCGAGGAAGAACAAAAGGCCGGCATCGCGCCAAAGGACGCTGATGACTTCATCAAGATGTGCCGTGAGGAGCTGGATCTTCCGATCATTGGCCTGATGTGTATTCCCCCGGTTGATGAGGAACCGGCCCCGCATTTCATCCTGCTTGGCAAGATTGCTGATCGCCATGGTTTGAAAATCAAAAGCATGGGCATGAGTGGTGATTACGAGGCTGCAATCCGGTTTGGTGCTACCCATGTTAGGGTTGGGACGGCTATTTTCGGCTCCCGAGGCTATTGATCGGGCAATAATCGGCCCAATTTTGGTGTTCAAATCCGATTTCGAGGCGAAAATCTGTAAAAACGCCTGTAATTGATGTTGTTTTGGTGCGTTTTATGCCGATTCGCGTGGTTTGTGTTTTCCTGTGGATAATCAGGCCGAGGACATTGACGCGCCAACCGGAATTTTGTGACAAAAAAATCCCGCATCAGCGGGATTTTCTTTTTTCAGGTGATAAAAACCGTCGTCTGATCAGGGGATCAGCTTGTAGCCGCCTGGCTCGGTAATCAGGATCGCCGCGTTTGACGGGTCCTTTTCGATCTTCTGGCGTAGGCGATAGACGTGGGTTTCCAGCGTATGGGTGGTGACACCGGCGTTATAACCCCAGACTTCGTCGAGCAGGGTTTCGCGGCTGACCGGTTTGTCGCCGGCCCGAAACAGGAATTTCAGGATCGAGGTTTCCTTTTCCGTCAGGCGGACTTTCTTTTCGGTCGCGGTTTCGATCAGGATCTTGGCACTGGGCTGGAAGCTGTAAGGGCCGATGACAAAGACCGCATCTTCACTTTGCTCATGCTGACGGATATGGGCGCGGATGCGCGCCAGCAACACGTTAAGGCGGAACGGCTTGGTGACATAGTCATTGGCGCCAGACTCAAGACCCAGGATGGTATCCGAATCACTATTGGCGCCGGTCAGCATGATGATCGGCGATTTGACATTGGCGCGGCGCATCAGCTTGCAGACATCGCGGCCATCCATATCGGGCAGGCCGACATCAAGCAGGATCACGTCAAAATAGGAATCCTTGGCCAGATCGAGCGCATCCTTGCCGCTATTGGCAACCACACATTCAAAATCTTCATGAAGTCTGAGTTGTTCCGTCAGAGACTGGCTAAGGGCGGCATCATCCTCAACCACCAGAACCTGTTTACCTGTCGACATTCACCATCCCTTGCTGCTTGTCAGATCCGTCCTCATCTCGTGGACCTGTGCTTGGTATCGATTTAGCGGGTTGTTTTTGTGGCACTTTCGCTGCGGGCCCGCCATATATGCACTATATATCCAAGTCTGGACCATAGGATCAGCATCTTAAGTTGTATTTTCAAGAACAAACTGTTTTCGCTTTGGTCCTTTAACTCCCGGTCAACCCGGATTAGGTAGTAGGGGCGATTTGTCTATAACGTGATGTCGTAAAATCTTGAAAGATGCGCGTCTTCCTGCGATTTTGCGCATCACCGTATAAGCAGGTTCGCGCAGCCTGATGCGCTTATATGAATTAAACCGGGTCTTTATCCAGCCCCATAGCCACCGGATCGCGATGTTGTGATCACAAAGACAAGATGCCGATGACCCAAAGCTCCGCCGTGAAGGCCCAAAATGACAGCAATCTGATCCCGGCGACCGATCTGGTGACGGTTTCCCGCGCTGTGGCAGATTTGCGCCGTGGCGAGATCGTTCTGGTTCAGGGGCACGACAATGGCGAAGCCCACAGTGTGGCGGTGATTGCGGCGGAGCCGCTTTCCCAGCATGGTCTGGAACGTCTGTGTGACATCGCCGGAAACGATACAGCACCCGCAATTGTGATCCCGCGTGTGCGCGCCAAATCGCTTGGCCAAGCGTGTAAAAATGACCCGTTCATTGCCTTTGTCAGTGCTACGCAATCGGGCGTGGACGCCGATCGTCTGGGTGAAATTGCCAATCCGTTGCTTGATCTGGATGCGCTTCCCGATGGTGACTGGCGCCCCATCAGCATGGCCGAACATGCCGCC
>NZ_PAQR01000061.1 GCF_002709775.1 Thalassospira sp. | reverse complement strand
CACGGTCAAGGAACTCAAACTGACCGAGGAAAACTTGGAGATGTTTGACTTCTTCCTTGAAGAAGACATGCGTCCGGGCGAGCTGATGGAAATTCAGGAGGACGAGCGCGGATCTTACATCCTGAACTCCCGCGATCTGTGCATCATGCCGAAGCTTGAGGATTACCTGAAAATCGGTGTCGACAGCCTCAAGGTCGAAGGCCGTGGCAAAAGCCCCTATTACGCCGGCCTCGTCGCCCGCGCGTACCGCATGGCGATTGATGACTGGTACAAGGATCCGGAAAACTGGTCTGCCGAAGAATATATGAAGGAACTCTCGACCATTCCGAACCGGGGCTACACGCTGGCCTTCCATGACGGGCGCCTGACCAATTACGCGCATGGCTATGACAGCAATACCAATGTCTCGGACTGGGAATTTGCCGGTCAGATTGTCGAGGTCGAAGACAATGCCTTCATCATGACGGTGAAAAACCGCATGCTGCCGGGCGATGTGATCGAAATCGTGCCGCCGCGTTCGCGCCAGACCATTTTCATCCGCATGTATGAATTCATCGATGCCAAAACCGGCAAGGTCGGTGAAGCCGTGCACGCCAACACCCATCCCCTGATCCGCCTGCCGTTCTCGCTGTTTGAACAGGAAGACCCGGAATTCCTTAAGCGTGAAATCGTCCCGATGACGATCGTGCGTAAGGAAAAGGCGCTTTCGGAAGATGAGTGGCAGCGCCTGAAACTTGATCAGGAAGGCCACAAGATCGAAATGGGCAAGGGCAACGAAGAACGCTATGACGCCAAGCGTGATGCCCTTCAGACCGCCCTTGATGACCGCCAAAAGGAACGATCCTTCCGCACCCCGCGCGTTGGCACCAAGGGCTGCTGTGGCCGGGGCTGCAATGGCTGCCTGATCTTCTGGCACGATGAAAGCTACGCCAAGGCGCGCGAAATCCTCGCCAAACGCAAACAGGGCGAGATGCTTGAAAAAGACGGCAAGACGATTGCCGCTGAATAAGCAACCCACGCGTTACAAAACCAAAAACGGCAGCATTCGATTTCGATGCTGCCGTTTTTTTTATTGGATTCAAATCCCGGGTTACTTGATCGCCTTCTCAGCCTGTTCCTCAAGCCGGTCAATCCGGCGCAGCGCAAACCAGCCCAGCACAAGAAACACAATCAGCAAGGCCGGACTCAGCATCGCAAGGTTCTGCTCCACCAGTTCGGACATCCCTGCCCCCAGGCTATGACCAAGCCCGTAATAAAGCCCGACCCACAGCAGCACCGATGCGATGCTGAGTGGCAGGAAGCGGATGAACGACATCGAACTCATGCCGACAGGGAACACCCCGAACGAACGAACCCCGTGCGGATAACGGCACAGCAGGATATAGGCGACACCATAATGCTCAAACAGACGCAGGGTCTTGCCCATCCATTCGCCCAGTGACGTCGGAAGCTTGCGGACAATCGCATCGCCATAGCGGCGCGCCAGCCCAAAGCGCAACACATCTCCGACAAGCCCGCCGGCAATCATGGATGTCACAGCCGGGACGATCATCAGGCTTTCGGCAGCAACCAGCATCCCGGCAAAGACCGGCAGGATGCTCGATTTACTGACGCAATAGGTAAAGATCAGGATATAGACCAGATCCTGATGATCCTGAATCCACAGATTGATGGTCTCAAACACGGCAAAACCCGCCTGCACTATTGGATGGTGGTTCGCCTTCTAGGCCAAACCGGGCACGCTTGAAAGTGTGCCCGATCACAGTGGCTACCTATTTACGCCAGCTCGAACTTGATCGGCTGTGCGCCTTCCCACAGGGTCATTTTGCCGAGCTTCTCGACATCTTCGAGATTACTGGTGATGGTGATGAAATGGTTGCCGGCAAGCTGGCCGACCTTGGAGGCAAAATGCACCCCGCCATAGGCCAGCAGGATTTCGGTTTCGCTGATACCACCCGGATAAAGGATGATCTGGCCCGGGGCCGGAAAGCTGGTGTGGTTTTCGTAACCGACACCAAACTGATAATCGCCCAGCGGCATCCACACACCCTCGCCGCTCCAGCGGACATGAACCGCCTTGCTTTCAAACGGCATGCGATCAAGGAACGCCTTGCAGGTATGCGGTGCCTTTTCGATTTCGAGCACCCCGTCAAAGGTGAACGGGCCAGCGGTGATTTTGATATTCGACATAAGAATTTCCTGACTGGGCGGCGCAAGGTTGCGGCGCGCCTTACGACGCGGCGAATTTGCACCGGAATAAATGCATGCCCCAAGGGCTACACCGCCCGTCCGGAACCGTCAATCGCCTTCAAAATTGCCGTCAACTTATGCGCAAATTGCAATGCCCCATACCAAAACCTGCCAACTGAACTTATTGCAAATCCTGAACGCGGCCATTTGAGCCATTTTTTGCGTTGCGGCATTACTTCTTCGACGATCCTGCGATTGTTTCAGGACAAAACGCGCGAAAATTTCACTTGCGTGCAGATTGGAACGGGCGTAAATCCGGCCTTGCCCAAAGTCGCACGTGCCTGTGGTGGTCCTGCTTACTGGAACCCGTAGGACTTACTTAAAGCAACGACGGTGTAGGGCTTTTTTGGTCTCAGGTGGCGTCCAAATCCACCGACACTAAAGAGGCACACCATCATTGCCCACGTGCGGAACGGGAACTCCCCATTCCATAGCGAGGCAGACTTAACTTCGCAGTTCCGGTTGGCCCCGGAGCTAAACAGCAGGCAAGTAGTCCGCGTTATCGCGCCTCCACCGCGCGCACGCATCAGGTACATGCACGCTGCCATATCGTGGAATGGGAGAACGCCCCAATGGCAACTCAGCGTATTATTGATTTTCTCGCACAGAACCGTCCGGAAGGCCCGTGCCTTGTCGTTGATCTTGATGTTGTTCAGCGCAACTACGAAACCTTCACCCGTGCGCTTCCGAGCTCGCGCATCTTCTATGCCGTCAAAGCAAACCCGGCACCGGAAGTTCTGAGCCTGCTTGCCGACCTTGGCAGCAACTTTGACACCGCATCCGTCCCGGAAATCGAAATGGCGATGGCTGCTGGTGCAACCCCGGACCGCATCTCCTTTGGCAACACCATCAAAAAGGAACGCGACATTGCGCGCGCTTTTGAACTCGGTGTGCGTCTTTATGCGGTTGATTGCGTCGAAGAAGTTGAAAAAATTGCCCGTGTCGCACCGGGTGCGCAGGTTTTCTGCCGCATCCTGACCGACGGCAAAGGTGCCGAATGGCCGCTGTCGCGCAAATTCGGTTGCGCGCCTTCCATGGCACTCGAAGTTCTTGAGCATGCTCATCACATGGGCCTGGATGCCTATGGCGTGTCCTTCCACGTTGGGTCGCAGCAGTGCAACCTTGACGCATGGGACACCGCCCTTGCCGAGGCATCCTCGATCTTCCGTACCCTTGCGGACAAAGGCATTGTTCTTCGCATGGTCAATATGGGCGGGGGTTTCCCGACCCGTTACCTGCGCGACATTCCGGCGACCGAAGCATATGGTGCGGCGATTGTTGATGCGCTTCACAACCACTTTGGCAACCACATGCCCGAAACCATTATCGAACCGGGCCGTGGCATGGTTGGTGATGCCGGCGTGATCAAAGCCGAAGTCGTTCTGATTTCGCGCAAACATGCCGACGATCCGGTGCGCTGGGTTTACCTTGATATCGGTAAATTCGGTGGCCTTGCCGAAACCATGGACGAAGCGATCCGTTACCCGATCACCACCATCCATGACGGCGGCGATGTTGCACCGTGTGTTCTGGCCGGTCCGACCTGTGACTCTGCCGACGTGCTCTATGAAAAGACCCCGTATGACCTGCCGGTCTCTTTGACCATCGGTGACGAGGTTCTGATCGAAGCAACCGGTGCCTATACCACCACTTATGCATCCGTGGCGTTCAACGGCTTCTCGCCGCTTGCCGCCTATGTCATCTGACCCCATTTGGGAAAGATAGGCCAATGATCACGATTGATCGCGAAGGCGCTTATTCGCACATCGAACGCGAAAAGCTGCTTGATCGCGTAATGGGTCAGGCGCGGTTTCAGAAATCGTCTGAAATCCTGCGCCGCAACCGCCTTCCGGCGGACGGTCTGGCGTTTGTCGCCCACGACGGCAAACAGATGATCGGCACCGTCCGGTTGTGGAATGTCAATGCAGGCAATGCAGGTGATGCGTTGCTGCTCGGCCCGCTTGCCGTCGACAAGATCTATAGCGGGTCCGGCGTGGGTGCCGGTCTGGTTTATGCCGCCCTTAATGCGGCACAGGCAGCCGGTCACCGTTCGGTTCTTCTGGTGGGGGATCCGGATTACTATGCGCGCTTTGGCTTCCATGCTGCGCCTGCAAGCGGGCTTTTGATGCCCGGCCATTTTGATCGTCACCGGTTCCAGGCGATCCAACTTGGCAATGACGATGTGCTGAGTGGTTCAACCGGTATGCTTACCGCAACCGGGGCCATGATCCACTAGGACCTCGACGCTAAAAGACAAAAAAATCCCGGCCCGGGTTACCCCGGCCGGGATTTTTGTTTTTGCGGCCAATACGCTTTGCGCAGCCCGTCTGTCTTTTTCCTATTCACAGCGGCATGCCCCCGGACGTCCTTACTGCAACACCCCCTGCAGCAATCTTTCAGAAGTTCTGGACGTCATGACCCAAAGTACTGAGCTTTCGCAAGCCATTCGCACAACCCTTGCCGCACTGGATCCTGTGACGGACGATCTTCATGCCCGCCCGGACTACGTCAAGGACGAGAAACTTCGCCTTGATGCCGCGTCACTGAGTGGTTTCAAGCAAAGCCTGCTGAACTATCAATCGGTATCCGCCCCCTCGACCGATCAAACGGTCGCGCTCAGCAGCGAGGCTCAGAAAATCCTTAATCCGATTCTGGCAAGCCTGTTTGACAACTACACGGCCTTGTTTCAGATGGGTCAGCTCAACACCAGTCGCACAATCCCCCCCAAACAGGCAAAGGCCTGCAACGTCCGCATCAAGAAACTGCAGGACGCCTTGCAAATCTTGCTTGCCCGGATACACGCAGAGACAAACACAGGGACGAGTGCGGGCACAGGGACGAGTGCGGGGACAAATTCGCCATCTTCTGATGATCAAAAGCCCACAGCAAAGGCCCGCATCATGTCTCTTGAAGTCAGCGAGGCGACACGCGCGCCAAGCGGCCTGTTCTATCAAACCTACAATGAGGCTCTGTCGCTTTCGGTCCGGGCCGTCACCGACCCAGACAGCGCAGATGTCTGGAATCAGGTGACATGGACCGGTGGTGAGCCCGATCAATCAGGCATCGCCAACTGGCGAAGCGTCTCTTTGAAAACCATCACACCCGTCGGCAAGCCAATCACCCTGACCGCCAGTGCCAACGGCACCAGCCAGTCTGTCCAAATCGCCGTCGTGCCGGATCTTTTGCATTTTGATGTATCGGGCGCGATGGCAAATGGCGGGGAAAACTGGTCGTTTCAATCCGATAGCCAGGAACCTGTCATCGTGCGCGCGGTGATCAAGCCCGACAGCCCGGACGCCTATAAATGGCTGAAATGGACCGGCGGCAAAACCGATCCAAAGAACCCCGATGACCGGCGATTGCTGAGCTCTGCAGAGGCAGGAAACGCCGACAAACCGTTGCCCGTCGAAGTCGATATCAACGTGCAGTAACCCCACATAGCGGAGTTATTCCATGCCATTAAGAGCAATCTTCACCTGCATCCCGGTGCTTGACATCGATGTTGCCAATGCACAGCGCAGCAATACGCCACGGATATACACCGCCGATTACGCACTAGTCGCAGGGCCTGCCAATGTCATCACAATCCGTGCTGAAATCAATGGACCGATTGTCTGGACGGTCGTGAATGTCGACAGAACACTTAACGAAACCCCGGCCACGATGGGCTTAGCTCATCAATATTTCACACATGACGTTGACGACTACACATCCGAATGCAAAATAAACCTCAATTGCGCGGACAATGTCCGTGCCTTTGGCGGTTTTGTGAAGGTAACAGCCCAATCACGGGGACTGACAAGACACGTCTATGTTGTTGTCAAACCGCTTGTCGGTGCCAACCTGAACGTTGTCGCCAACCACTATGCCTTTGAAGGTGCCATACAGCGCGGCGGAAATACCATTGCCGGTTGGTATGCCTATAATCTTGGGGCTGTTCCCGATATGGATCCCCCCGCCAGCGAAAGAACATGCAATCTTACGGTAGACGCCCAGCCGAATACAGCGAATGCCTGTTCTCATCTTGAATGGCGTGCACGCACGGTTCCGGGAAATATTCCTGTTGCCCTGACAACGGTTGACCACAGCACGCGGGGAATCCCACTCGATCAAACGCGCGATGTCGAGGTAAGTGTTCGGCGCAAAGCGGTGACACTGGCCGAACAGCCTGTAAATGCTGCCCCCGTGACCATCCGGGTGATTGATCAACCCAATGATGTGTCTCTGAACAACAATCTGGAACTGAGCCATCAAAGCTTCGATTTTGCCGGTACTGGTCACTTTCAGGTCACACAGGAAGATCCAGCCCGCTTCAACAGGCTGTATACGCCAACATGGACCGCCGGAACGCCTTCGGCACCGCAAGGTTATGTTGCTGGCGTAGCCTTGAATCTCAATTTCGCCTTGAACACGGTTACCCTCACCAGCACCCTGAACCCGGACGCGGATACCAATATTGATCTGCGATGTACGGTCTATGTCAAAGATGCGGCAGGGAATCTTGCGCCGATTATCCGGACCATTCTGAATACCGTCATCCAGGATCCCGGGCTGCCGCCACCGCACGATCACAACCTTGGAAATATGGATTTCGGCAATCTGGAAGACCGCATAAGGTGCTATGAGCCGCTGTTAATTTTCTGGGATGTCCGCGATGCCGTCCCCGGCGGGAATGATGCCAACGACCCCGGAAACCCTTGGCTTCCCCTGCAAATGACGAGCCACCGGGTCTATGTCACCGCGCGAACGCGTGTTGCCGCGAGGAACAGTACGACTTTGAATGGCAACATCAATGCAACCGTTCTCGGTAACAACAGCGGCCTAGCCTTTACCTATGATTCCCTTTTGTACATGTCATGCAAAACAGCGGACGGAACGGACACGACAAACGCCAATGCGGTGCGCGACGCTATTTTTGGTGTCTTTCACCCTGCCAATCCCAATCCGAAAGCTGTCCGCTTAAACAGTTCAAGAGAGGCCGCGACACTACTTAGATATTGGGACCAAGCGTTGACAGGGAACCAGCCGGCCCAGTCATTGAACGGTCCTCCCAATCTTGGAGGTGGACAAACGGGTAACTTGTTTACCAACCCCCGCGGCAACATTGCCTGCGGCGTTTGGACGCAACTACTGATCGCCATGTGGGCCCTGCACGGGAACGGCAATGGGCGATGCATCAGAGTTCTCCCCAGAACCGTGGAGTATCATGGCGCAGCAGGCTATCCGAACTTCCCGGCAGACATTCCTGATCCGCCCAATCCGAACAGGGTTTATTTGCAGAACACAGTGTACGGCAGTTTCTTTCTTGTTCGCCACTGGAACTACAATAACAAGCCGGGTCAACTTGACGCCAATAACTATACCCACCAACAGCTTTTTGACCGTGGTGCGGCACCGGCCAATGGCGGCGGCAATCTCGTACGCGCGGAAGAAACCGGCTTAGATGGCCAGAACAATTCGATGCCCGCTCCTGCCTTTGGCGCTCACTATATCGTGCTCGACACTGGCAGCGGTGACTATTTTGATCCGTCCTACGGAGCACGTGCTCCCGATAGGAATCTGTGGGTTAGTAACTCAATTGCAGGCTTAACTGGACCTTTGGCTCCTTGGCGAGCAGGTTTTGTCGCTTCTGCCCCTGCACAACCGAATGGTATCGAACCAAATCTGTTTTCAGTTGCTCTGTATAACGAGGATGCAGAGGTATGGATCCCCTAAACCAACATGGACAGCACACAGTTCAGATAAAAAGGAAGTCATCATGAAGGTGAACAATATCAGCACCGTCACCCTTCCAGGCAACCAGATCACGGGTGCTGTCCGCCTGGCATCACAGGCAACAGCGACGGGGCTCTATATGTCGTCAAGCGGCCCGAACAAGGCGGCAAAGTCGGCGGGCCACCCTTTTGTCACAACCCTTGCGTCAATTGCCCTGGATGTTCAGAAGGCACTGGCACCGCAAAGAGCGCCAATATTCCAGATGCTGCCAAGTACGACCACATGGGATATCAACTTCTCAAACAGCAAGGGTGCGGTGACCTACACGAGCTCCAACGGCGGGTTCAATAACGTTTTTGTCGCAGCTGTAGCGTCCGATGGCACGCTTACGCCGGAATTCAGCTATGAGGTCGAAGATGGTAACTCACCGACCTTTCTGCGCAACACCAGTACAAATCCCGCAAAGCAAATCTATATCTCGGCGATTTTGAGCGGGTATAACCTGGCCATCATCGGCCTGCAGGAACAAGACGGCAAACAGGTCCCCGGCGTTTCCGGCCTTATCGGAACCTCCGAAGCCCCCGTCTCGGTCGGGCGAGTTTGTGGTGATTTTTCCCAAGGTTTGCCACAGACCGTCAGCCTGTTCTACAAAACCGACGAAAGGGTTGGCCCCCTGACACCGGGCATGGCTTTTCGGGGTCGCCTGTCCTTCGCCACCTTTGACACCAAAAACAACAAGCTCGGCACTCCAGTTTCATTGCTGGACGGATCGGAAATCGCCGATTTTGATCTGGCGGCAACTGGTGATTGCTATTGCCTTTTGATCAGCCTGAGCAACGGCATGCCGCTTTTGGCAACCTTTGATGCAACCGGCAAACTTACCGGTGGTCCCGATCAGCTTGCCGGTCCGTGGAACAGTGTTGGGCATTGGATCGGCAGCCCTACACTCATTCCAGACCCGACCGCGAAAAGCCCGGCATTCCGTTTCGCCTTTGTCGAGCATGATACCCAAGGCCCGATCAATATTCACACCGGCCAATGTGGCACGTAAGCCTAGCAAGGCAGCACGAAACATTTATCATTGGTCGCGTTCTAGCAGGTCTTTTCCGACAGCCAGCCGATAAACACGCCCTTCTGCTCAAGGCGTTCATGGGCAAAGCATTCCCCGCCGGGATAGGCACCACTGGCCGGGGTGAAGCGCACGACATCTTCGCCGGGCAGGATGTTGGTGGTGGCCTCAACCATTTCGGTATGGGCGGTGCCCAGACCATCGGACGGCACAAGGCAATCATAACGCCCGCCATTGCCATTGATCGTGCGTACACCGACCATGCCATGGTTCATCGGCCAGGCTTTCAGAACCGAGACCAGATCACCGGGGTTCTTGGCAAGGCAGGCGGTGATGGCCGGCATCATGTCATCGAAATAACGCGTCCAGATACCATCGCCCTCGGCTTTAAGGTCGGCCACCGACACCACCGGGAAATCGCCGGGGGCAAGTGCAAGCCGGGCGGTTTCCGCCGATAGCGGTGATACCGCGCAATGGAAATCACCCGACGGGGTCGTCCAGATCGCATCAGCGCCCTTGCCACGCAGCTCATAGATATCGTTGCCATAACCGTATCCCGACCCGGTCCGCATGATCGGCAGGACCAGCGGTTCACGCCCGGGGAATTCAACAATTGCGCGTTCCCGATCGCGATCAAAGGTGACGGCAAAGCGGCTTTGATCATCGCACACAAACAGTTCCGGGCCGGTGATCGGATCCGGGCTGCTGTTCATCTGGCTTAGCATCGCGTCAATGCGGCTGAGTGCCACCTTGCTTTGCGACAGCGCGCCGCTGATTTCATGCTCGTCAGGCTGGCTTGCGATATCGTTCACCGTTTTGGTGCCCGATGAATAGCGCCCCTGCGCGAAATCAAGTTTCAGCGTGTAATGCAGTGGCGCGTCACTTTCCGCCCCGCCGTAATTGACGCGCTTGGCATCCTCGGCAAAGCGCAGAAGCTGGCCATTGCGGTAATAGAATTTGACGTCGCTTGCTCCGTAATCGCCAAGGTCGCGATGCTCATCCACCAGAACCGGCTCGCCGTCCGGCGTGACATAGGCCTTGTAGGTCACCGTATGATCAGATGCCGAATACTGACCGGGAATAACCCGCAGATCGGTCAACCGGGTCTCAATCGCGGCAATGTCATCGGCGATATCCGAACCATCGCCGTTGCGCGCCCCGTCGCTTTGCATGCGCGGGATCTGGATGACCGTGATATCGACATCACTTGGCGCACCGCGGGTCAGGACCGGGTAGCTTTGATCATTGCGAAACAGAAGGTCGTCATTGCCATTTACGATCTTGGCTTCAAGCACGTAGCTATGGCGCGGATCGATATCATCAAGATCATAGGGCAGGATGAAGACCATCGGCGGATTGGCGACCGGTTGGCGCAGTGCAGCAACCTCAACCGATGGCGCATCTGCCTTCGATACATCCAGCAGGCGGACGACAAGGAAGGTATTGTCTGGCGAAAGCGCGATCCGTTCGCGATAGCTGACCGACCCGGTAACGCTGTTACCAGGCGATTGCAGGGCCGCACAGCCCGAAAGTATCCCGACCATGCCAAGAACAATAAACGCCCTTGCCCACATGATTGCGGCGGAAGCAGGTTTCATTTTAACCCCGGTTTGCTCGTATTTTTTGGTGGCGCATTTGTTGCGCCAGACAATGGTGACGCCAAACATACCGAAAACCAAGGCCAAAAATGGGCAAATCGGGTGCAGTGCCGCATTATTAACAACCAACGGTCGCTTTAGCCCTTAAATCGGTGGCATGGCTGCCCGGCAATATCGGTCTGGATCGACAGCAGCGCCCCTTCAAGCGCATTGCCATTCCCCTCCAGCCCGACCGAGGCCGAGGTAATATAAAGCGTTTTAAGGTCCGGACCGCCAAACACACAACTTGTCGGCTGGGTCACCGGCAGGTCAATCACCCGATCGACACTTCCATCCGGCGCAAAGCGGATCAGACATCCCCCGCCCCAGCGCGCATTCCAGATATAGCCATCCGCATCCATCGCCGATCCATCCATATTGCCGCGTTCCTGCGGGCCAAAGAACGGCTTGGGATTGGATGGCACGCCGGTTTCCATGTCAAAATCATAGACATCAAGCGTGTCCTTGATGGTATCGCCAAAGAACATCTTCGCACCATCCGCCGACCATAACAGCGTATTGGAAATCCCGATATTGCTGCCAAACCGCACGGCTTCACCATCCGCACCCACCCGGTTGAGTGTCCCGGTCGAGATGGTTACAGGCAGATCTTCGCCATTGGGACCGATATTGTTTTGCATGGTGCCGTGCCAGAACCGGCCCATCGGATCGACCCGGCTTTCGTTCGACCGGTTGCCTGCATGGTCGCTATCGGGGGCGACAAACGGTGTGGTATCGCCACTTTCGGGGTCCAGAAACGCCAGCCCGTCGGCAAGGGCGACCAGAAGCCCGTCCTTTTCACGCGGCACAATGGCCGCGACCGGCTGATCAAACTTCCAGCTGCGTGATCCCCCCTGATCGGGGCGCAGCGCATAGGCGGTCTTGCCGACAATATCGACCCAATACAGAACCCCGTCTTCGGCATCCCAATGCGGGCCTTCGCCCAGCGTACATCGCAGGTTCGGCAATACGGTTTTGACGTTGGACATGGTTTCTCCCTGATGACGATGCGGCTGTTTTTCCGCTTTGTATTTGTGTGATCATTATTATCGTGGCACACGGCCAGATACGATCACAATCTCTGATTAATAGTGCTACCCAAAATGGTCGCGCCTGAAAAGTCATTTTATATGATGATTAGATGGGCGGCGCACTTTTTTGGAATTCTGCAATCGCAACTCGGTTGCATTTGCGTCACGTAATTGATAAGCATTCTCAGACTTTACAGCGCGCTTATCTGCCGCCGATTGGCGATAGCGCAAGTGATCCATCCCCGGCGCATGAGTTTCTTTCCATGTTCGATCTGACAGACGTCGCGTTCAAAAGCGATGGCAAAAAGCCAAAGACATTGCTTGAAGGCATCACGGTCAGCTTCCCGACCGGGGCGTTCAGCGCAATTGTCGGCCATAACGGATCGGGCAAAAGCACGCTGATCAAGCTTCTGGCGCGCAAAAACAAACCGGCATCCGGGGCGATCGCACTTGATGGGCAAGACCTTGCCAACCATGGCACGCGCGACTTCGCGCGCAAGGTTGCCTACCTTCCGCAAAACCCGGTTGTGCCGCCGCACTTAAGCGTGCGCGAACTGGTGGCCTTTGGTCGATATCCCTGGCGCGGCGCCTTTGGCCGCTATCGCGACGAGGATCATGCCAAGATTGATCAGGCAATGGAACTGACCCACGTCACCGGATTTTCGGATCGTCTGGTCGCAAGCCTTTCCGGTGGGGAACGCCAGCGCGTCTGGCTTGCCATGTTGCTGGCACAGGATGCCCCTGTGCTGCTGCTGGATGAACCGACCTCGGCCCTTGATGTCGGCCATCAACGCGACATTTTGCAACTGGTCGCCAACCTTAAGGATCAGAACAATCTGACCGTCATAGCCGTTTTGCACGACATCGACATGGTCGGGCGGTTTGCCGATCACATTCTGGCACTGCGGGGTGGCAAGACCTGCTGGCAGGGAACGCCACGCGATTTCATGCATGGCGAAACCCTGCGCGACATTTTCCAGACCGACATCGATGTCATCCATCTTGCCGATCATGACCGCTTTGTCAGCTACGTTGCCTGACGCGCCAATCAGCCACCATTTCAACAGGGATCAGGGAAATCATGATGTTTACGCCTTGGATGGGTCGCACGTTTGCGGGCCTTGCAATCGCCACCGGAACCGCCATCGCGTCCCTTGCCTCCCTGCCTGTCCTGGCCGAGGAAACCTTTACCCATGAAATGGGTGAAGTCACTCTTGAAACCACTCCGACCCGCTTTGCCGTTTCTAACTGGGCCCTGACCGAAAGCCTGATCGCACTTGGCATTGACCCGGTCGCAATCCCCGAAGCCGAAGGGTACCGTGCCTGGGTGGTGGAACCGGCACTGCCCGAAAGTTTCACCGATCTTGGCACCCGTCGCGAACCGAATTTCGAGGCGCTCCGCGAAGCGAAACCGGACGCTATCCTGATCAGTACCGATGTCGCCATGGCCCTTGAAAAGCTGTCCGGCTATGCACCGACACTGGTTTATTCAATCTACAATACCGGAAGCGACGAACCGGCAATTGACCGCGCCGAGGCGCTTCTGCGCAATGTCGCCAAACTGGCGGGCAAAGCCGATACGGCCGAAGACGTCATTGCATCGGTCAATGCCCGGATTGAGGCCGCGGCCAAGCGCATTCGCGATCATGTCGGCGATGATGCCAAATTCGCCGTCGTGCGCATTCTTGATGAATCGCATTTCCGCATTCATGGCAAGACGTCGCTATTTGGCTCTGTCCTTGGTCGCATGGGCTTTGCCAATGCCTGGGATGGCGAAGTCAATGGCTGGGCGTTTCGTAATGGCGATCTGTCGGACCTTGCCAAGATGGGCGATGTGCAGTTTGCCTATATCGAACCGGTCGCCCCGACCACGCGCGAAAGCCTGTTTAACTCTGCGATCTGGAAGGCCATGCCGTTTGCACGCAACGGCAATGTTCATGCCATCCCGGCAAGCTGGACCTTTGGCGGGGTGTTGTCGGCTGCACGCTTTGCCGAATTGCTCGCCGATGCAGTTACCGGCGCTGACACCACCGCAAGCGGTTCGTAAGGGAACCCCGGCATGAATATTCTGCGTGCGCTTGTCTGCCCGGTTTTGCTCTGCGCTGCCATTATCGCAACTTCCATTTCACCGGCTTTGGCCGACCCGATCGAGATCGAACATGAGCGCGGCATTCTGCGTCTTGATGGCCCGGCCAAACGGGTTGCCACCATCAACTGGTCGTTTACCGAAAGTGTGATTGCCCTTGGCCTTGACCCGGTGGCGATTGCCGACCCACAAGATTACGTCGACTGGGTTGCCAAGCCTGATCTGCCCGAAAGCTTCGTTGATCTTGGTCAGCGCGCATCGCCCAATCTTGAAGCCCTTCGCGCATCAAAGCCCGACCTGATTATCAGCGTTCCCGATATCGGCATGGCGTACGAGAAACTGGCCGAAATCGCGCCGGTTCTGGAACTGCGTTTGTTTGACGGCAAGACCCCGGCCTTTGAAACCGCCCGTGAGGTTTTTGGCAAGATCGCCAAGGCCACCGGGCGCGAGGCAGAGGCCCAAGCCTATCTCGCTGATGTCGATCAGAAGATGATCGATTATGGCAAGCGGATCAAAACCGCCATCGGCCCGGATCAGAAGATCAACGTTGTTTTCTTCTTTGATGAAAGCAATGTCGGCATCTTTGCCGATATCTCGCTCCCCGGCTCGGTGATGACGGCGATGAATGTGCCGATTGCCTATGACGGCGAAGTCAACAAATGGGGCTTTGGCCGTGGCGGGCTCGAAATCCTTGCGCCCTATGCCAAGGAAACGCTGGTCTATACCAACCCGGTGCCCGATGTGGTCCTCGATAAGCTTCTGAATTCGCCGATGTGGAAGGTGATGGATTTCACCCGCAACAACCGGGTGTATGAATTGCCCGTTGTCTGGGCCTATGGCGGGGTGCCATCCGCCCTTCGCTTTGCGCGCCTTCTGACCGAGACGATTGAAAGCGGCCCGCAACAATGAGCACCGCGACCGCGCGCAATGCAGACCTTCGGGGGACACTGTCCCTTCCAGCCGTCCTGACCGGCATTCTGGGCGTTTTGGCCCTTGCCGTACTGGTCATTGATTTCTGGCCCTATCTTGCCAGTGGCAACATCTCGCAGGCCCTGTTCAGCCCGGATGAAACCGATTTCGATCAGATCCTGTTTCATTTCAGCACCCTGCCCCGTGTTGCCATGGCGTTTTTGTGTGGGGCTGGGTTGGCGCTTGCCGGGGCTGCGATCCAGACGGTTTTGCGCAACCCGCTGGCATCACCGACCACCCTTGGCGTCGGCGCGGGTGTTGAATTCGCCCTGACCCTGTTTGTCCTGCTGGCACCAGCATCGCTTGCCATATTTCAGGAGGCCTTTGCCCTTGCCGGGGGTCTGATTGCGCTGGGTGCCGTCTATCTGATTGCGGCCAATCGCGGCAATGCGACGCTGTGGCTTATTCTCGCCGGGATGATCGTCAATCTGCTGTTGCAGTCAGGATCGCAGATCATCTTGCTATTTAACGAGCAATATCTGCAATCGATCTTCATGTGGGGGGCCGGTGATCTGGCCCAGAATGGCTGGGACGACACCGAATTTGTCTGGCCGCGTGTCCTGACTGGCATGATTGCCATTCTCGCCCTGTCGCGCCCGCTTGATCTTCTCGCCCTTGGCGATGACACGGCAAGTTCGCTTGGCGCCAAGGTCACGGTCCTGCGCCTTTTGATCCTGGGCTTGGCAGTCTTTATCACCGCCTCGGTGATTTCGGCAGCCGGCATGATCGGCTTTGTCGGCTTGGCCATCCCGGCTGCCCTTCGCATTGCCGGACTGTCGCGGTCGCGCGATTTGATGATCTATTCGGTTTTCACCGGCGGCTTTGCACTTCTGATCGTCGATTTTCTCGTGCGTCAGTTTAATACACTTGGTGGAGATCCCCTGCCAACCGGGGCGGCAACGGCCCTGTTTGGCGCGCCGTTCATCATCTTCATGCTGCTCAAGGCGCGCATCATGCCGGGCAACCAAAACGATGATCAACATAGCGATCAACAGATCGTCTCGAAAACCACCCTTTCGATTGCGCTTGCCGCCAGCCTTGTGATCGGTGTCGTGTTTTCCCTGTTAGTCTCGCTGGATGGCAGCGGCTTTGTCATTCTGCGCTGGCAGGACAGCAGCCTTGATATCCTGATCGGCCGGTCTGAGCGCACCTTCGCCGCGATGATTTGCGGTGCGGCCCTGGCCGTCTCAGGCACACTCATTCAACGCGTCGGGCGCAACCCGCTGGCAAGCCCGGAAATCACCGGGGTCAGCTCGGCCACCGCACTCGCCATGATCCTCGCTCTCGCCGTATTTGGCTTCGGGCAGCGTGCGGAACTGATGGTGATCGGGGCTGCGGGCGGGATTGCATCGCTTTTCGTCTTGCTCGCCCTTTGCCGCAAATTCACCCATGCGCCGCATTACATGTTGCTGAATGGCCTCGCCATGACCGCCATTCTGGGCGCGATGGTACGTATTGTCCTGACCCGAAGCGGCACACAGACATCGATGCTGATGTCCTGGCTGGCTGGTACGACCTATTTCACCAATATGAACGAGGTGATGATTGTCGCCGGTGTCACCGGTATTCTTCTGGTGGTGGCAATTGCCCTTCGTCGTCCACTTGAACTGGCGTCATTGGGTACGGATCAGTCGATCTCGCTCGGGCTTGGTATTTCGGGTTTCCAGTTTGCCATGATGCTGCTCGCTGCCATTCTGGCTGCCAGTGCAACCCTTCTGGTCGGACCGCTTAGTTTCGTCGGTCTGATGGCCCCGCATCTGGCCCGCGTCGCGGGCTATCGCCTTGCCGGCGGGCATCTGCTCGGTGCTGTTCTGATCGGAGTCAATGTCATGATGGTTGCCGAATGGCTGGCGCGCAACATGATCTATCCGGCCCAACTCCCAACCGGCCTGATCGCCGCCCTGATCGGCACGGGTTATTTCCTGATTTTGGCCGCCCGCAAACGCTAGGCCGGGCAAACGCCGTTAGTCTTTTGAAACCGCCGCCCAATTGCGCGCCAGATCAAAGGCGTGATCAAGGTTGTCGGTGCGTTTGACCGCAAAGGGCAGCATGCGGGCAAAGTTGCTGTCCTCGGCATCCTCGTGCGCGTCTTCATGGTCATGATCATCATCGCCGTGATGATGACCTTCATCGACACGGATCAGACCCTTGGCAAAGACATCCAGCCGATCGCGGTTGCGCTTGAACCATGCGGCAGCCTGTTTGCGGATTTCGTGATCCTGATTGATAAAGCCCGCCACCCGAAAGATCAGAATGGCCGGTTCGCTGCGTTCGGCCAGCGCATCAAGGGCGGCGATATAGGCCCTTCCATCCGCGTCACTTTGCTGGTCAATCATTTCAAACAGAACGATGTCGGTTTCTGGTGTTGAGGATCGGAACATCTCGCATTCTCCGTACGCGATTGGCCCGGCGGGAGGTCCACCGGGCCAGTAATCGTCTCAATGTGTCAGGCCGTAATTGGCCAGGTCGCGATCAGAATTCGCGACGATAGCCAATCAATACCGTACGGCCATGACCGGCAACCGAATAACCACGTAGCGCCGTCCCAGCCGGGTTTTCGTAGCTGCTATCAAGAATGTTCTCGATCCCAAAACGCGCCGTACCACCCAGCACCGGGTAGTTGCCCGACAGGTTGAAGACGAGGCTTGGCTTGATCTTTTCATCCTCGATTTTGTTACGTGCTGCAGTATAAGTCCCGTCGAAGCGCATATTCAGATCGCCCCAGACATAGCTGTCGACATAGCCGGTGAAGCGGAACGGCGACGGAATACGGTTATTGGGAAGCCAATCATCCAAATCACCGTCTTCGTCAGTGTCATAACGACCTTCAACATAAGACGCCAAAGCGCCAATATAGGTATCTTCCGAGATGTCATACTCGCCGGTCAGCTCCGCACCGATGATGCGTTCTTTTTCCTGGCTGAGCGTGTTGGTCGAGCTATCGAAGTTGTTGCCGCGTTCGTTGGTGCTCATGTACACCGCACCGGTCGTCCGGAAATCCGTGCCGTCAAAGCGGGCCGCAAGTTCGTAGGTTTTGACCTTGGATGCATCGACATCAATATCAGAAAAGTTAAGCGGAACGCCCCGCACACCAGCACGACGCGTGTACGCCCCGACATCCGGAACAGAGAACCCTTCGCTGTAGCTGAGCGAGGTGTCAAACCGCTCCGTCCAATGCACCACCGCAGAAGCATTGTAAGTCACAGCGTCATAAGTCGTTTCACCACCGGTAAACTGTGCAGCGGGAACAGTTAGAGCTCCCTGCATATAAGTGTAGTTAGGGCGTAGGAAGTCATCGACGGTCAGGTCGTATTTTTCGTAACGAACTCCGCCGGACAGATCGACATACTTCGTCACCGGCGCACTCAATTGCGCAAATACGGCTTTGCCTTCCTGATCCATCGGCGCGCCAAGATCACGCCCGCTGACCGACTCATACTTGACGTCATCAAAGGTCAGATCCCCACCCCAGGTCAGGGTCAGTCCGTCATACACGACATCCAGATCAGTGTCGGTGGACAGCTTGACACCATACTTGACCGTGTCGATCACTGATTGCCCCAAGGGATCAAGCTCTGTTGTACTGCCTGGTAGCAATAGCTCTTGGTTGTTGTGATTTGCATCGTATATCGAGCGGGCAGCCTGCTTGTAGCTGTCATTGTAAAACAGTTTCAAATCACCGGTGCCAATCTTGCCGAAGTCATATTCGTATCCGGCAGTGAAATACTGACTTTCGTCTTCCAACGGCTGACCGGTGTACGGGCTATCGTAATTGACCGACACCGGATCGGTGGAAAGGTCGGAATAATACTCGATATCTTGACGGAACCGCACGACTTCCGAGGACAGGAACACTCGATGGCCCTCAGCCAGTGTCACACCGGCCTTGCCGAAAACATTGAGGTCTTCGGCGTTGTCAAATCCCCCCTGACCGAGCATGGCGTCTGACGGCACCTGATTGCCATAGCCGTCATAGGCATTGCCGGTTTTTGAACCGGTGACACTGGCCGCAAGATCAACCGCGCCAAAGCCACCGCTACCCGAAACTGTCAGCGACGGTGAGAAGCTTTCGCCGATATCATCGGTGTAGCTTTTGGCATGGGCATCCACGACAAAGACGTTTTTACCGACTTCACCGGTCTTGGTGATGATGTTGATCGTCGCCCCCGTCGCGCCATCGCCGTTCATCGCGTTCGAACCCGGAATGACTTCGATGCTTTCGACCTGCTGGATGTCGATCATCGAAAGGATACGGCTGCTGTTACGAAGCGGCGTGTTGCGCGCAACACCATCAACCAGCACCTGCACATCACGGCCACGGAAGGTTTCCGTGCTCGAAATCAGGCTTTGGTCATCAAACATGAAGCCCGGGACATTGTTACGAATGACATTGGTGATGTCGCTGCTTTTGGCCGACTGGGCTTCGATCTGATCGGAGCCAATCACAACGACCGACGGCGACATGGTCGCGATCGAGCGGCGCGAACGGGTCGCGGTCACCACCACTTCGGGCAGGATCACCGTGCCCTCGGCGTCGCTCATGCTTGCCGATACCGGGCGGATGATAACGCTGTCATCAGAGACAAATTCAAAAGCATATCCCGACCCCGACAGAAGGTCTTGCAA
The DNA here is from genome assembly GCF_002709775.1 of Thalassospira sp. Taxonomy (GTDB): domain Bacteria; phylum Pseudomonadota; class Alphaproteobacteria; order Rhodospirillales; family Thalassospiraceae; genus Thalassospira. Next base: position 36,549 of record NZ_PAQR01000061.1, on the reverse strand, counting down.
AGCTTCGCGGGCGGACATGTCAGCGGAAAGGTTGCCGCTTTCAAGCCCGGAAAGATCGCCCTGCACAACAAGCTGCAAGCCAAACTGATCGGCAACCTGATCAAGGGCGGTGCGCAGATCCCCTGCGGCAACCGCAACCGGCTGCGCAGTATCCGATGCGGTTTGCGCCATGGCGTGCGGGACCGATGCGATCATCAGTGTCGCAACAAGTGCCGTGCTGCCCAAAAGACGGGACATTCCGCGTTTCCCGGTTTCCCCAAATTTCACGATATTCAAGTTCGAACCCCTTCGCATGAAAATAATAATGCAAATCACTATTACCTTCATGACGAACCCCCCCGCGAAATGAGGAGGTGAAATTTTCTATTTTTTTGAAATTATTTTGAACCCGCCCGGAACAGCGCGATCCGTAAGACCATAAGCCGCCAAAATCGCGCCGTAAGCCCCGTCCGGTTTGGTCAGATCGAAACTGCCCGAAACGGTAATCTCGCCCATGCGTGGATCGCGCACAAAGCTGGTATCATCAAGAAGCGGTGACAAACGGGCAAACAGCTCATCAATCGGCATGTCATTGACCACCCACCGGCCAGTGCGCCATGCCGCAACCCGATCAAGTGCCACCGTGCCGTAATGCATATCGCCATCGGCATCCTGCCATGATGCCCGGCCCGCAGTCAGGCGGGCGAGCTTGGCCGTGCGGCTTTCAAGATCAACCGTGCCTTCGGATACCTCAACCCGGACATGCCCACCCCATTTAGACGCACTGAATGCAGTGCCAACGGCTGTTGCCGTCAGTTTGTTAAGGTGGATGCGAAGCGGTCTTGTGCTGTCCTTGGCGACCTCAATAAACACCCCGCCTTCCTGCACGGTCAGATCGCGATACTGATCGCTATAGGCCATGGCAACGCGCGTGCCCGGCTCCATCCAGATCCGTGATCCATCGGAAAGTTCATGCACTTCGCTAACAACACCGGGATTGCTTGCGGCAATCAGATCGGCATCAGGTTGAAACGCCGAATAGCCCCAAAGCCCTACCAGCAACAGAATGGTGAAGATTGCCAACATCGGACGCGCGCGCCGTTTGGCCGACCGCATGCCCGGCAGGCGACCATTGCCGCCCTCAAGCGCGCCAAGCCGTTCCAGATCGCGACGAACGGCTTCGCTATCAAAGCCAAGATGATCCTGCTTTGGCGACGGTGCTCCCTTGGCGGGATTGTCCATATCGGAAAGCTCGGCTGCGGCGATTTCCATGCTGTGCCATGTCTGGCGTGCACGGATGAGGCGCGCAGGATTTTGCGGGTCGGCGGCCTGCCAGCGTTCAAAGGCGATTTCCTCAGCCGCAGTTAACTGCACATCATCAAGGCGGACGGCCCAGTAATCGGCAATGTCGTCATTGCTTTGGCAGTCGTCGGGATAGCGGAATTCAGTCATGGCAGTGTCGTTACCCGGCTTCTGGCTGATGATGCTGTTGTTTATATGACGAACGAGCCGCACAAAAGAGGATGTCGGAAGTCCTGATCCTAGTTTTCATGGCGCGCCAACACCTGTTTGCAATGTCCAAGCGCCTGACGCAAATGCTTTTCGACCATATTGCGACTAATGCCAAGATGCTCTGCCGCCTCCACCGTGCTGAGATGATCCCGTTTGCACAGCAGGAACACCTCGCGACAGCGCGGCGGCAGGTCATCAATCGCACGCCGAATGATATCAAGACGTTGGCGATCTGCACTGATTTGTTCAGGGCTGGCTGACTGGCTGGCCATGCCATCCATCTCGCTGATTTCGGCCGGATCGGTGAATTCAACCGGGTTGCGGTTGTTCCGGCGCAGGGCATCAATCGCCAGATTGGTCGCCATGCGCATCAGAAAGGCTGGCGGATTGGCAATTTCATCCGGGTCGATATTCCGGTGGCGCAGCTGGACATAAAGGTCCTGCAAGACGTCATGACTTTCGTCGCGCGCGGGCAGATATTTCTGCACCTGTCGCAACAACCGATCATGATATTGCTGATAAAGGTTATCCCAGGAACGGTCACAGACCGCCATAGCTGCACATCCAGAATTCGATAATGATAACTGTTATCATTTTCATTAGTGCTTATAAGCCATCCAGCTCCGGCGTCAATTCCAAAAGCAAAAGGGCCCGCTTTCGCAGGCCCTTTTGGCATTCATCTTTTTGGCAGCAAGGCTGAGGTCAGTCCTCGAAATGCCCCTTGGCGGCGAAACCACCGCCCTGATAGATCACAGCCGGATCCTTGCGATCTTCGGGCGGGAAGACTGCCTCGATCTCGGCGCGGAATTGCTCGGAGCTGTCTTGCGGTTTCCAGCCAAGGAAATCGGCGTGATCGTTGCTCCACCATTTCGATTTATTGTCCGAAACGCCATACATCACCAGATGGCCGGTCATCGGCGCAGCAAAGATCGCCTTCATCAGCGAGATGAAATCGCGCGGGCTCATCCAGGTCGAAAGCATCCGGCGATCGCGCGGCTTTTCAAAGCACGACCCGATGCGCAAGGACACAGTTTCAACATCGAACTTGTGGTAATAGTAGCTCGCCACTGCCTCGCCATAGCATTTGGTTACGCCATAAAGGCTGTCGGGGCGCAGTTCGGATTTGTCATCAAGCTTTTCGGTGCGGGGATGGAAGCCGATCGCGTGGTTGGAGCTGGCAAACATGATCCGCCCTACCCCGTTCTGACGCGCGCCTTCATAAAGGTTATAGGTCCCGGCAAGGTTCGCCTGAAGCAGGTCATCAAAGGCCGCCTCAATCGAAATACCGCCCAGATGAATGATGCCATCAACATCCTTGGTCAGTTCGATCACGGCTTCCCGATCCGAAAGATCGCATTGCACGACTTCCTCGTTCGGACCAGCCGGGTCCATCGGCGATATATCGGACAGGCGAATGGCATCGGCATAGCCCTTAAGCCCTTCACGGCAAATCTTGCCAAGATTCCCACCGGCACCGGTAATCAGCAAACGTTTCATAACCATCCTCTTTGATATCGATTTTACCCGCGATCCGTTACTCGCCGAACACAAGGTTCGGAAGCGTCATGGAAATCGCAGGGATATAGGTTGTCAGCAAAAGCGCACTCAGGATCGCCAGATAAAATGGCCAGATCGACTGCACGGCTTTTTCGATTTTAACCCCGCCAATCGCGCACCCGACAAACAGGCACGATCCCACCGGCGGCGTACACAGGCCAAGCCCCAAATTCATCATCAGCACCATGCCGAACTGGATCGGGTCCATGCCAAACTGCATGGCAAGCGGCAGGAAGATCGGCGTACAGATCAGGATGAGGGCTGCCATATCCATGATCATGCCGGCAATCAACAGCATGATATTGATCAGCAACAGCACCATGATCGGATTGTCGGTGATGCCGGTAATCGCCTCGGCCAGGGCATCGGGCACCTGATAAAAGGCCAGCATGTAACCATAGGCCGATGCACACCCGACCAGCAGCATCACAAGTGCGGTCGTCTTGGCCGATTGCTTGACCGCGGCAATAAAGCCAGCCCAGCTGAGCTCGCGATAAACCAGCCCCGTGATAATCAGCGCATAGGCCACACCAATCGCGCCAGACTCTGTCACGGTGAAGACACCGCTCAGAACCCCGCCGACGATAATGACAGCAGTAAAGAAGCCCGGAATGGCGCGCACGGCCGTGCGCCATACTACTGCCCAGCCAGGGAACGGTTCGGCCGGATAGCCATGGCGAATTGCAACCAGCCATGTGGCAAGGCCGAGTAACACGCACATGATAATGCCCGGAACGACACCGGCCATAAACAGCTTGGAGATCGAAATCCCCCCGCCGGCCGCCACCGCATACAGGATCATGTTATGGCTTGGCGGGATCATGATGCCGGCAATCGACGATGTCACCGTCACGTTGACCGCGTAATCCGCGCGGTAGCCTTCCTTTTTCATCACCGGGATCAGGATCGACCCAAGGGCGGATGTATCGGCCACTGCGGAACCGGAAATGCCGCCAAACAGCATCGATGAAAACACGTTCACGATGCCAAGGCCGCCACGGCGACTGCCGACAAGCGCGGTTGCGAATTGCACCAGCCTTGTGGCGATCCCGCCATGAAGCATCAGCTCGCCGGCAAAGATGAAGAACGGAATGGCCAGAAGCGAAAAGGTACTGACCCCCGATCCGATACGCTGAAACGCGATCAGGGTTGGCAGGCCTTCGAAAAAGAATGCGCCAAGGGCAGCAATGCCCAGTGCGATGGCAACGGGCATACCAATCAGAATACCGATGGCAAACACGCCCAGAAGAATGGTCATGCCCATTTATTCAGCGTCCTTGTTAAGCAAGTCGTCGTGATAGATGCCAGCACGCGCAATCGTTTGCCATCCGGCGATGATCTTGAGGATATGCACCACGCTGTAGAACATGATCCCGGCGCCGCAAACCGCCATCGGCACAGACCGCCAACCATCGGAAATATGAATGATCGGCATGGTCTTCGCCCAGTTAAAGGCGACCAGATCCATCCCGCCAATCAGCATCCAGTAGCCGAACCACGCCATGGCAGCATAGCTGATCGCAGCAACGCTCGCGGCAATTTTTGGCGGCAGCGCATCACGGAAAAATGACACAGACAAATGGCTGTTATCGCGCATACCGGCGGCGGCCACCGGGAAGGTAATCAGGACAATCAGAATAAGAGAGACCTGTTCCACCCAGGTTGGTGTTTCATTAAGGACATAACGCCCGAACACCAGCCAGCCGAAGCTCGGGATCAGGGCAACAAGCGCCAGACCGCCAATCAAATTCAGCAGACCGGCGATACCACCGCCGAGGCGGTCGATCAAATTGGTCAAACGAGAAAACATCAATTGTGCTGCCAGATAATGTTTTAACTGGAAATAGAATAGTCACAGGACAAAAAGAAGGGCGACGATTAAATCGCCGCCCTTTCGATATACTGTCTTATTTCTGCGCATCCTGGATGGCTTTGACCAGGTCAGCCAGATCCGGGTTGGACTTCAGGAAGTTGTCGTAAACCGGCTGCATAGCGTCCTGGAAGGCCTGCTTGTCAGCGATTTCGTTAACTTCGATGCCAGCAGCAATGACTTTTTCCTTGGACTGCTCGGCACGGGCGGCCCAGGCAGCACGCTGGACAGTTACCGAAGCTTCAGCAGCTTCGTGCACAGTCTTTTTCTCTTCGTCCGAAAGGCTGTCATAAAGCGCTTTGTTCATGCACAGGCATTCCGGCAGAATCAGGTGCTGGGTGACCGAGTAGTACTTGGCAGCCTCAAAGTGGCCGGAGCTGTCATAGGACGGATAGTTGTTCTCCGCACCGTCAATCACACCGGTTTTAAGCGACTGATAGACCGAGCTATACGCCATCGGGGTCGCGTTACCGCCAAGCGAGTCAACCATCTGAACATACAGGTCGTTGCTCATGACGCGGAATTTCAGGCCCTGCAGATCGGCCGGGGTGTTGATCGGGTGCTTGGAGTTGTAGAAAGAACGCGCACCGGAATCGTACCAGCCAAGCGGCTGCAAGCCAGCTGCGATCAGGCCATCAGCAATCTGCTGACCAGCCGGGCCATCCATAACGTCATGCATGGCATCGACGCTTTTGAAGATGAAGGGCAGCGAAACAACGTTGGCTTCCGGGGCAACTTCACCGAGCGGGCCGAGGTTGAAAACAGCCCAGTCCAGACCACCAAGGCGGACCTGCTGAATCGCGTCCGGCTGATCGCCGAGAACACCACCGTGATAAACCTTGGCTTCAAGATCGCCACCGGACTTTTCATTGATCAGCTTGGCGAATTCTTCCATGCCGGTCGAAACCGGATATTCCGGCGGATGGATATTCCAGCCGCGCCATTCCTTAGCCTGCGCACCGGATGCCAGCGCAACCGAAACGGCTGCGGCCGCGATCGTCAGTGTCGTGGTTTTGATAAACTTGTTCATTTGGGTTCCTCCCGAGACGATTTGTCATTTACGTAAAAGCCTTGATGCCCCTTTGGGGTCATTTTTTCTCATATAATCCTACAATCCGTCACTTGTAAACACAACTGTAAGATTTGTTAACAACTAGTCTAATAGCTGCTTCGTTTTTCTGCGCGCCGATTGTTGTTTTGGCGTCGCAATCAGTTACCCCGGCAAGTCAGGCCTGCCGGGGTAAAAGGCAGGTTCATGCAGGCATAGCGCCCCGATTACTAATCAGGCGGCGCGCAGTGCATCCGCGCCATAGGCCTTGCGGATAACATCGGCCAACATGTCATGTTCCTTGTCAGTCAAATCGGTCAGCGGACTACGGACCGGACCGGTATCGCGCCCGATCACACGCATGCCGGCCTTGACGATGGATACGGCATATCCCTTTCCGCGATTACGGATATCAAGATAGGGATAGAAGAATTCGGTCAGCACACGGCTCATGGCCGCATCATCATCGCGCGTCAGCGCGTCATAGAAATCAAGTGCCTGCTGCGGCAGGAAGTTGAAGATCGCCGATGAATAGGTTGTCACACCGGCTGCCTTGTAAGCCTTGGCAAAAACTTCGGCCGTCGGCATGCCACCGATATAGGATAGGCGATCGCCGATCACGGTGCAGACCTTGGTGACCATTTCGATATTGCCATGGCCATCCTTGAACCCGACCAGGTTCGGGCAAACCTCGCACAGCTTGGCAAGGGTTTCAGCCGTGATGATCGAATTGTCACGGTTATAGACAATCACACCGATATCAACCGCATCACAAACCGCCTTAACGCGGGCAAACAGGCCTTCCTGCTCTGCCCCGATCAGGTATTGCGGCAACAGCAACAGGCCATCAGCCCCGGCCGCCTCGCACGCCTTGGCAAGGTCAACCGCCATCGCGGTGCCATAACCACAGCCGGCAATGATCGGGGTATCGCCTGCGACTTCCTTGGCCGCGCGCACGGTTTCAACCACTTCTGCCGGGGTCAGGGAAAAGAATTCCCCGGTGCCGCCTGCGGCAAACAGGGCGGTTGCCGGATATTGCGACAACCAGGCGACATGCGTGCGGTAGGTCGCAAGATCAAGCGCGCCCTCGGCATCAAAAGGCGTTACCGGAAAAGAAAGCAACCCGGCGCCAATCGCCTTTTTCATCTCTAGATAATGCATCAAGCGTCCTTAATATCTGTATGCGTCAAAACAACTATGACGATTCTATAAATTCATCATATCACTTTGTCAAACATAATACTCAGACTTTTACAAAGCCCTGAGAAAGCCGAAAAAACCGAGTTTTCTGCGACATTTCCGGCTCTTTCGACTTTGGTATAAAACGGTGATTTTCGTCCGATTTTCTCGAATCGGGTTGATTGGTATGATGACTTTGCGATCAAAGCCCGTTAGGCTCTGGCGATCCATTCAACGCCACAGCCAAGAAGACCGGGAATGACTGATATCACTGCTGCCAGCCGCATCCTTGCCGATGCCTTTACCAAACACACCCTGATTGATCCCCTGCCCGCCGACATCGCCCCCAAAACCTTTGACGACGCTTATGCCATTCAGGATGCCACCCTGGCACTTGTCGGCATCGCGCAGGCGGGCTGGAAGCTTGCGGTTGCGACCCGCGCGGCACAGGAAAAGATCGGCGCGGACGGCCCGCTCGTCGGCCCGTTGCTTGATGGTCGTATCCTTGGCGATGACGCGACACTGACCACCGATGACATCCATTTCCCCAATATCGAGGCGGAAATTGCCGTTGTCATGGACAGCACGCCGGCCCCGGATGCGACATCAAGTGACATCCTAGATCACATCAAAAGCATGCATCTGGCGATCGAGATTGCCGATCGCCGCTATCACGAAAAGCAGGACCCGATCCAGACGCTGGCCGATCTTAATTCGACCAGCCACTTCATCCTCGGCCCGGAAATCGAAGGCTGGCGCGACCTTGGCTTTATCGGCGGCAAAGTCACCACCAAAAGTGACGGCGAAGTACTTGCCAGCAACGATGATCCCGATGCCTGGCCGGAAATCTTTGGCGGACTGGAATATCTTGTCGGCTTCCTTGCCAAGCGCGGCAAAAGCCTTAAGGCAGGCGACGTGATCACCACGGGTGCCTGTGCGCTTCCGACCATCAGCCCGCATGGCAAGATCGAAGCGATCTTTGAAGGATTGGGCACGGTGACGGCCGACATCAAAAAGGTCTGATCTGGGCGGCTTACAGTCCGGATCCAACCCAACAAAAAAGCCATGCGACATCCCGTCGCATGGCTTTTGTTTTAGCGCGTCCGGGACTTAGCCGTTTTCGCGGAACTTGTTGACCGGAACACCGGGTACTTCAACGCGCAGCTTGACCAGCTTGCCTGCATGCGGGAATTCAGCACGTTTTTCCGGGCTGTATCCTTCCTGATGGCTGGTGACATAAAGCGTTTTCATATCCGGCCCACCAAAGCACGGCATGGTCGGATTGGGCATCGGCATCGGGATCGATTTCAAAAGCGTGCCATCCGGGGCAAATCGATTGAGATTGCCCGCCGACACACCGGCCGACCAATAGCACCCTTCAAGATCAACCGCCCCGCCATCCGGGCGGCCCAGCGTGTCATCAAGATCAAGATAGCGCGTGCAATTGCCAATGTTGCCCGTGGCGACATCAAAGTCCCACCGGTTGACCCACGGCCCACGTGAATCGGAGTGATACATTTTCGATCCATCCGCCGACCAGGCAATGCCGTTGGAAATCTTGAACCCGGTTGCCTTTTCCTCGACCTTGCCATCAGCCGTGATGCGATAAAGCGAGGCAATCGGCATCTTGTCGGGATTGTCATCCATTGTGCCGACCCAGAACGCGCCGTCCGGGCCAATCTTGCCATCATTGGTGCGGCTGTTAATGCCGTCTTCGATCCGACAAAGCGGCGCACGATCACCGGTTTCAGGATCAAGGAAAATGATATCCTTGCGAAGGGCTACGATGATGCGTCCGTGATCGGTCAGGCCAAAACAGCCAAGTTCGCTATCAAAGGTCCATGTCTTGCGCGCACCCGTTGCCACATCAAGGGAATGCAGCTTGCAATTCAGGATATCGGTCCAGTAAAGCCGGTTGTTGGCAGCATCCCAGTTGGGGCATTCCGCCAAGGTGAAGGTTTCGTCAGAAAGAATTTCCGGCTGATACATCACACCACCCGTCATCATACACACTCCCGAATTCATATGATTATTTATTGTTATGTTCTGGTGTGCCGTTTGCGGCCCCTGCTTGTCAACAGGATTGTCATGACAATCGGCCTTCTGCCCGGCCCGTTTCGCAGCTTAGCCTGCTGAAAAAACAGAAATTATAGAATTCCGGGTGTTGGTAAGAGTTCCGCCGTGATTACCGGTCGCGGGCGTGATCGGTGACACGCTGGCGGGCCTGATGCAGGTGGTAGCGCATCAGAAGTTCGGCACTAGCACCATCGTGGCTCAGGATCGCATCATAGATCTGGCGATGCTCGCTCAAAACCTTTTGCGCACGCTCGGCCGATCCGCCGCGCGTGATATTCAGCGCAACGCGCATGGATTTACCCATCACTTCATGCAGGGAATTCAAAATGGTGACGAAAATCTCGTTCCCGCTGGCCCGCGCGATGGCCATGTGAAAGGCCAGATCAGCCTTATCGGCGATGTCACCGGCAGCCACCCCGTCTTCAAGCATCGTAAGCGCATTTTCAATTTCGCGGTGATGACGGGCACTGGCCCGTTCGGCTGCCATGCGCGCGGTTGTGCCTTCAATCGCAGACCGGGCTTCAAAACAACGCAGGAGGCCTGCGACATCACTCACCCCACCAAATTCGATCAGGCCTTGTGGCGGGCGCTTTTTAACAAACGATCCCACCCCCTGGCGGGCATAGACCAGCCCGTCGGACTGCAGTTTGCGCAATGCTTCGCGCACAACCGGGCGCGACACGCCAAAGGATGCGCAAATCTCGTTTTCCGAAGGCAGCTTGGCACCCTCGGCAAGATTGCCCGAGATGATCTGCTCAAGGATCTGACCATAAAGCTGATCGGCGAGTTTTTCGCGTTTCTGGACTCTCAGCAGCAGCTCGGACATCCGCCCCCCGGACTTGTTATCTTGTAAAACTTACTTGTAATTTTTATCGCCAAACAACAAGACGGTAAAGCCCTCGCATTCTAGTAATGCAGGAGGCAACCCCAATAATAAGACGATCATCATTTCACATAGGAGGCGTATCAGTCGCGCAAAGACGCAACGACCTGGATTTCGACTTTGAGTTCCGGGCGGCTCAAACCGGAAATCCCAATGATAGACCAAGCGGGATACGGACTTTTGATGAAGTGTTTTTTAACTTCAAGAAAATCGGGAAGCGTATTTTCGATATCTACGTGGTAACTCGTGACATCGACGAGGTCACTAAAGTCCAGACCAGCGATCCTGAGCAATTCTTCCACACGCTTGAAGGCCCACGTCGTTTGGTCGGCAATGCTTTCAGGTGCCGTTCCATCCGGACGCGTTCCAACTTGCCCGGATATATAAAGAAATCCCTTGGATTTGACGGCAGGAGAGAACCCGTATTTTTCAAAGGCAGCGCGATAGCCATCAAACATTTCGTTACCAGCGGGAATCTCAAGAACTTCTGAAGTCATGCACTCTTCTTTCTTTAGAATGTTAGGAAGGCGTTTGGGATTTCATTCCAAATTTCGGCGTTGAACCGCTCGACGACAGGAAAGCCGCACGGCCAGTCAATGGCTGGCTGCACTACCGATCATACATCAACAAACTTGCGTGAAATTTGGACGTCACAAGGCTAGTCGACGAGTGAATAATCACGATTTCCCGGAATGCCGACGATCTCGTCATCATCGACCAGACCACTATCGGGCTGATCAAGCAGATGCGGGATCAGCGTCATCGTGCCGGTCAGGGTCTGGTTCTTGCCAAGCACGACAAGATCACCATGCTCCTTGAATTCCGGACGGTTATGCACGTTGGGGACATGCGAGACCGGCTCGACACAAAACGTCTTGCCGTCTTCGGGGATGTAGAACTGAACATTTGGCAAGGTATCGCTGGCAATCATTTTGACACTATAGCCAGCATCCTCCCAGACCATGTCGGCTTCAAGATGCCAACCGGCATAGTGGGCATCAAGCGTGCGGTTATGGCGGATCATTTTGCCATCGGAAAAATCACGTCCAAGATCAATCACCGTGCGTGCTGTGGGCAGCATGTCTTCATCGGTGGCAAAACTGTCCGTTGCGATGAAGGCCACCGATACATCATCCCCACCCGGGAACCACGGATGGAGGCCAATGCCATAGGGCATCGGGGTTCTGCCAAGATGACGCACACCGATTTCAATCGTCACATCGCTCTCGGTCACCTTGAATTCCTGCCAGGCGACATAGACAAAGCCGCTTTGCGGGTCGTCATGTTTGTGATTGAAGCGCAGCGTATCGACCGTCGGGCGTTCGATTTTCCATTCCGCAGACCGCCCAAAACCATGAATGGCATGCGGGCTGGGCGGGCGGTTGGCCGGAACCTTGACGATGCGGCCATCAAATTCGAACTCAGCAAAGGCCAGCCGATTGGCAAACGGCACCATCGGAAAACAGCCCAAGCTTGACGGATTGCCTGATGCAATCGCCTCCGGCGTGACGGGCCGCAAAAGATTGATGATACCCTTGCCGTCCGGGCGGATCCAGTCGATCCGCGATATCGCCCCTCCCTGCGGGACAATCCCGATCTGAAAAGGACCACTGTTCCACCGGTATTCAGGTTCGCCTTTTTTGGCCATGCCTGCGCGCCTCAAATCCAACCAAAATCATATGATGACTTTACAGAACCACTATCGTTCGATTATGTGAAGATGGTAATTGCCATGGCGCCAAACAAACCTTAACGCCACACCGCCATTTTTTATCTGGTTGTTTTACACCGGATTTATCGGATACGCAAAATGAACAAGCCCCGTGTATCGGCAGCACCGCGCAAAGTCTCGCTGACCGAAAAAGTGATCGCCAGCCTGCGCCACGAGATCGAAAGCGGCCAACGCGAACCCGGCAGCAAGCTGCCCACCGAGCCGGTCCTGACCGAACAGTTCGGCGTCAGCCGCACCGTGGTGCGCGAAGCGATTGCGGCGCTTAAGGCCGACGGGTTACTTGAGCCCCGTCAGGGCGCTGGCGTTTTTGTCCTGTCGCCGCAGGCGCGCAGCAACGAGACATCAATCTTTGCCGTCGATTACGCGCAGGTCTCCGACGTTCTGGAAATTCTTGAACTGCGCATGGCGGTCGAGATCGAGGCAGCCGGCCTTGCCTGCACGCGCGGCTCTGTCGCACAACAGACCAAGATTTACGAGGCCATGGCCAAAATGGAACGCGCACTTGAAAAAGGCGAGCCAACCGAACAGGCCGACTTCGAATTCCATAGCGCGATTGCCGCTGCAACCAACAACCGCCGCTTTGCCGAGTTCCTTGAACATCTGGGGGATAAGACCATCCCGCGTGCCCAGCTGCGCCGCCGCCCGCCCGAGGCCACGGACCAGAAAGCCTATATGCAGATGATCATGGGTGAACATCGCAGTATTTACGATGCGATTGCCGCACGCGACGAGGATACAGCCCGCAAGGCCATGCGCGCCCATCTCAGCCAGAGCCAGACCCGCTATCAGAAACTTCTGACCCAGCGTTAAGCCCAAAGTGCACTAGGCCGGGATTGCCTTGGCGAGGTTTGCCATATCATCAATGACGATATCCGCCCCGGCTGCATAAAGCCGCTGGCTGGCCGTTTCGCGGTCATCGGCATAATGCCCGCCACCTACAAAGCCGATGCATTTCATGCCTGCCGCCTGTGCGGCCGTAACACCAGCAACAGAATCCTCGATCACAATGGTATGTTCGGGCGCATGGCCCATACCATCAGCCGCATGCAGGAAAAGATCCGGGGCCGGTTTGCCGTTTTGAACGAAATCGGCACTATAGACCCGGCCTTCAAACCACGGACCAAGGCCCGTGACCTGCATGGTCTTTTCAAGGCGCTCGACCGAACTGCTTGATGATATGCAAAAGGCAATATCGCGTGCCCGAAGGGCGGCCAGCACATCATCGATCTGATCGATCTTGGTCAGATCGCGGTCATAACGCGCAAACAGCATTTCATAGTAGTATGGCTTGAACGCTGCGGTCACGTCCTGCCCGGTCTGGTCCTTGATATATTCGATCGGGGCAGAGCTTGATCGGCCTGTAAAGCGATCTGATACTTCCGCAAGACTAAGCGGTGCGCCAAAATGTTCAAGCACATCAACAAGGGTCGCGAGCGATATCGGCTCGCTATTGACCAGCACGCCGTCACAGTCAAACAGGACAACACGACAGGCGTCAAACAGACCTTCGATGTCTGATGCTGACGTTACGATCTTGGTCCCGACTTCGTTAGTCGGGCCTTGGACATTGTTTCCTCGGGCCATGTTGAACCTGGCTTGTTTCATTTATGTTATCACCACAGCCTAGCTAAGGTGTAAGTTCAGCGTCAACAAAAATGAACATTTGACCAATGAATGAACTTTTGATCAACTCAGGCCAAACTGAGCCCAAAACAGATCAAATACAGACCAGACAAAAGACCACCCGGTACCGTCCAACACCAAGAAAACCGGGGGAATTGCGGAGGAGAACCCCATCATGAGTCCCACTTGTCCTTGCTTCGTCGGCGTGGATGTCGGCACCGGAAGTGCGCGCGCAGGCGTGTTTGATGCCAATGGCAAACTGCTTGGAAGTGCCGCGCACGCGATTGCGATGAACCGCCCGAAACCCGACTTCGTCGAACAGGATTCTGAAAATATCTGGCAATCGGTCTGCCAGTCGGTGCGTGATGCCATGGCCAAATCCGGGGTTCCGGCCGAAAAGGTCGCTGCCATCGGGTTTGATGCCACCTGCTCCCTCGTGATCCGTGATCAGGATAACAAGCCGCTGGGCGTTACACCGAACGGTGCGGATAATTGGGATGTGATCGTCTGGATGGATCACCGTGCCGTGCGCGAGGCCGAAGAATGCACGGCCACGGGTGCGAAGGTTCTGGAATATATCGGCGGCACCATGTCGCCGGAAATGGAAATCCCCAAACTGATGTGGCTGAAACGCCATCATAATGCAGCCTGGCAGAAAATGGGCGCGGCTTACGATCTGGCCGATTTCCTGTCCTTCCGCGCAACCGGCAGCAATGCCCGGTCCTGCTGCACGGTGACCTGCAAATGGACCTATCTTGCCCATCAGGATGAACCGTGGGATCGCGATTTCCTGAAATCTATCGACATGGAAGACCTCAATGACAAGATCAACATGCATGACAGCGCGCTTGCGGTTGGCGATCTGATCGGGAAACTTTCCGAACAGGGCGCGGCTGACCTTGGCCTGACGACCGATTGTGTTGTCGGGGCAGGCCTGATCGATGCCCATGCCGGTGCGCTCGGCACACTTGGTGAATATCTTGATGGCAACCTTGATCAGCATTTTGCCATGATCGCAGGCACCTCGACCTGCCATATGGCGCTGTCAAGCGAACCACGCTTTATCAAGGGTGTCTGGGGCCCCTATTTCGGTGCGATTGCCCCGAACCTTTGGCTGAATGAAGGCGGGCAATCGGCGACCGGTGCGTTGCTTGATCATATCGTTGCCATGCATCCGTTTTCCCATGACATGGGGCGTGCGGCACACAAGCTTGCCGGTGAAAAGCTGATGCCGATGATGGCCGATAAAACCGATCTCGCCCCGCGTCTGCATGTCCTGCCCGATTTTCATGGCAACCGGTCCCCGCTGGCCGATCCCGAGGCCCTTGGCGTGATTTCCGGCCTGACACTCGATCAAAGCGAGGAAAGCTTCCTTAAGCTTTACTGGGCGACGGCCTGCGCGATTGCCTATGGCACACGCCACATCATCGATGCGATGAACGATACCGGTTACGACATCACCCACATCCATCTGAGTGGCGGCCACACCGCAAGTCAGGTTCTGGTCAAGCTTTATGCCGATGTCACCGGCTGTACGGTGGTGATGTCTGATTGCGAGGAGCCGGTTCTTCTGGGATCTGCCATGCTGGCGGCCGGTGCGCTGGATGCCGATGGCGGTCTTGCCAAGGCGGCCCGCAAAATGGCGGGCAAGGAAACCAACCATGCGCCGGATCCTGCCGCCAAGGCCGACCATGACCGTCGCTACGCCATTTTCCATCAGATGCACGCCCATCGTCAGACCCTTGATGGCATGAGCAAAAACTGATTTTACCGTCCCCGGAATGCCATATCCACAGGCCTTTGGCCTGTTTTGCGGGACTTGACCTAACCAAAAGGCGCTTGACGTCACTTTTGGTTAAGGTCAAAACAAAAGGGCCGATGCAAAAGCATCGGCCCTTTCTTTCGCACGCGCAACGGCGGGGTCGGGGGATCATGCAGATTGAAATATATCTGCACCGTCACGGCGCGATGCTTTTTAAGGCCAGCCTTTTTCAAAAGGCTGGCCTTAAATTTTATTCAGCCGGATGTTCGTGGGCTGCCTGGACTTCACCGCGCTTGGTGCGGTTTTTCGCAAAGGTCCCGACAATCAGAACAAAGAACAGCGGCACGAAGAAGATCGCAAGCACGGTTGCTGCAATCATCCCGCCCATCACACCGGTACCAACGGCCACACGGGCCCCGGCACCAGCACCGGTCGAGATCGCCAGCGGCACGACACCAAGGGTGAAGGCCATCGACGTCATGATGATCGGACGCAGACGCTGACGAGCTGCTTCGACGGTTGCTTCAAGAAGGCTCATGCCGTCGTCATAAAGTTCGCGGGCGAACTCGACAATCAGGATGGCGTTCTTGGCGGACAAACCGATCGTGGTCAGGATGGCCACCTGGAAGTAGACGTCATCAGGCAAGCCACGCAGCATCGCTGCGATCACCGCACCAAGGACACCCAGCGGCACAACCATCATCACCGAAATCGGGATCGACCAGCTTTCATACAGAGCCGCAAGGCACAGGAAGACAACGATCATGGACAGGGCATAAAGTGCCGGTCCCTGTTCGCCTGCTTCGCGTTCCTCATAGGACAGCCCCTGCCATTCCAGACCGATATCGCCCGGCAACTGTGCGACAAGTTCTTCCATCGCGGCCATGGCATCACCGGACGCAACACCCGGTGCCGCAGCACCCTGAATGTTAAGCGACGACAGACCATTGAAGCGTTCCAGACGCGGAGAACCATAAGTCCACTCACTGGTCGAGACTGCCGAAATCGGCACCATCTCGCCCGACTGGTTGCGGACATACCAGTAATCCATGTCTTCGGGCATCATGCGGTATTTGGCATCCGCCTGCATGTAGACCCGTTTGACGCGACCGTTTTCGATGAAGTCGTTGACGTAGCTTGAACCCCAGGCCGCTGCCAGCGTCTGGTTGATATCGGCAAGGTCAACACCAAGGGCGCTGGCCTTTTCCTGATCAATGTTGATGTTGAACTGCGGCGTGTCATTCAAGCCGTTCGGACGTACACCAACAAGACGCGGGTCCTGTGATGCCATGCCCAAAAGCTGGTTACGCGCTGCAATCAATGCATCATGGCCAACGCTACCACGGTCAACAAGCTGCAGGTCAAAGCCGTTTGCCGTACCAAGTTCGACAATCGCCGGCGGCGCAAAGGCAAAGACCATGGCTTCGCGGATACCCGCGAACGCACCATAGGCACGACCAATCACCGCATCGACCGACTGATCCGGACGGGTACGTTCCGACCAGTCTTTGAGGTTCACGAACGCAATACCCGCATTCTGGCCACTACCGGCAAAGGAGAAGCCGGCAACGGTGAACAGGCCATCGATATTCTCTGCCTCGTTCTCCATGAAGTGTTTTTCAAGCTTCTTGAGAACCTCGACCGTACGTTCCTGCGACGCACCGGCTGGCAGCTGCACCATGGTGAACATGATGCCCTGGTCTTCTTCCGGAAGGAAGGAGCCCGGCAGACGGCCAAACAAAGCAACCAGTGCCGCAACAAGAATGCCGTAGACAAACAGGTAACGCCATTTGCGGTTCACGACATGACCAACACTGCCCTGATAGAAGTTGTTGGTCTTATCGAACCCACGGTTAAACCAGCCAAACGGACCTTTCTTCTTGCTCGGATCCGTGTGACCGGGCTTGAGCATGGTCGCACAAAGCGCTGGTGTCAGAACGATTGCCACAACAACCGACAGTACCATCGCCGACACGATCGTGATCGAGAACTGACGATAAATCGCCCCGGTCGAGCCGGCAAAGAACGCCATCGGCACAAACACCGCCGACAGGACAAGCGCAATACCGATAAGTGCACCGGTGATCTGGCCCATAGATTTACGGGTGGCTTCGCGCGGCGGCAGACCGTCTTCGTGCATCACACGTTCGACGTTTTCCACCACAACAATCGCGTCATCCACCAGAAGACCGATGGCCAGAACCATGGCAAACATGGTCAGCGTGTTGATCGAATAGCCGAATGCCGCAAGGATCCCGAAGGTGCCCAGCAAAACAACCGGCACCGCAATCGTCGGAATAAGCGTCGCCCGCCAGTTCTGCAGGAACAGGAACATCACCAGGAAGACGAGAACAATCGCCTCAAACAGGGTGTGCACCACTTCCTCGATCGAGACTTCAACGAACGGGGTCGTGTCATACGGATAGACGATCTCGATCCCTTGCGGAAAGAACGGCTGCAACTCGGCCAAACGTGACTTGATCGCCTCGGCGGTATCAAGTGCATTGGCACCGGTTGCAAGGTTGATACCAATACCGGTTGCCGCCTGTGCGTTATAGCGCCCGACAATGTCATAGCTTTCGCCGCCGATTTCGATGCGGGCAACGTCGCCAAGACGCACCTGCGCACCATCGGTTTCAACTTTCAACAGAATGTTGGCGAACTCATCGACCGTCTGAAGCTTGCTTTGGGCGGTAATGGTTGCGTTGATCTGCTGACCGGCAATTGCTGGCGCACCACCAATCTGACCAGCCGTGACTTCGGTGTTCTGCGCCTCGATGGCGGCATTCACATCCATCACGGTCAGGTTATAGGACAGCATCTTGTTCGGATCGAGCCAGATGCGCATGGCATGCTGGGCACCGAACACCTGCACCGAACCAACACCGTTCACACGTGCAATCGGGTCTTCAACCGACGAAACAACAAAGTCCGAAAGGTCTTCGGCATTCATCGAACCGTCGCCCGACACAAAGCCGACAACCATCAGGAACGAACCGCTGGACTTGCTGACATTCACCCCCTGTTCCTGCACTTCGGCCGGAAGGGATGACATGGCAGCCTGCAGTTTGTTCTGCACCTGAACCTGGGCAATGTCCGGATCGGCTTCGGGTTCGAACGTCAGCGTAATCGACGCCTGACCATTCCCAGACGAAGTCGAGGACATGTAGCGCAGATAATCAAGACCGTTCATCTGCTGTTCGATCACCTGGGTGACCGTGTTTTCAACAGTTTGGGCCGAAGCACCAGGATAGGTTGCGGAAATTTCGACAGAAGGCGGCGCGATCGATGGATACTGTTCCACCGGCAACTGCCAAAGCGAAAGTCCCCCCGCCAGCATGATCACCAGGGCGACAACCCAGGCGAAGACGGGGCGATCAATAAAGAATTTTGCCATTGAATAAGTCCTTATTCGGCGGCTTTGGCGGTTTCAACAGGCTGCGGCGCGACCGGGGCGCCCGGGCCGATGCGCTGAACGCCATCGACAATCACCTGAACACCGTCTTCGAGACCATCCGTAACCAGCCAGTCCTGCCCCTGCGACTTTTCAATCGTCAGATCGCGCGACGCAACCTTGCCGTCTTCAACGACATAGGCATAGGCCGAACCATCCGGGCGACGCATGACCGCTTTCTGCGGCACGAGGAAGGCGTCCTCAAGATGACCCTGACGGACCTGACCACGCACAAACATGCCCGGCAGAAGCGTACCTTCCGGGTTCGGGAAGACAGCACGCAAACGGACCGTACCGGTGGTTTCATTCACCGTCACATCCGAGAACTGCAGCGTTCCGACATGCGGGTATTCCTCACCGGTCGCATCAATGATCAGGTTGACTTCAATCTGACCTTCGGCAACGCCCTTGATCCGG
Organism: Thalassospira sp.; assembly: GCF_002709775.1. Classification (GTDB taxonomy): domain Bacteria; phylum Pseudomonadota; class Alphaproteobacteria; order Rhodospirillales; family Thalassospiraceae; genus Thalassospira. The sequence goes on along the minus strand of NZ_PAQR01000061.1, from coordinate 17,457 downwards.
CCGTTCTGAACCGCCTGCTTGATTTTCAGCAAGCGGCCACCGGCCTGGGTGACGTCAACATAGATCGGATCAAGCTGGGTAATGGTGGTCAGCTTTGCCGACTGGTTGGTCGTAACCAGCGCACCTTCGGAATAATCCGAAGAGCCGATCTGACCGGAAATCGGTGCCGTAACCGTGGTATAGGCCAGATCGATGCGGGCCTGTTCCAGTTCCGCACGGGCAGCGGCAACAGATGCCTTTGCCTGCGCTTCGGCCGCAACCGCATCATCATAGGTCTGCTGGCTAACGGCCTGCGACTTGATCAGCGGGTCATAGCGCGAACGGGTCTTGGTCGTCTGATCAAGGGTCGCACGCTGACGGGCAAGTTCGGCCTGTGCGGCATCAACACGTGCGAGGTAAACTTCCTGATCAATCATATAAAGCTGCTGACCGGCTTCAACAAACGCACCCTCGGTGAAGTTGCGTTCCTTGATAATGCCATCGACCTGCGGACGGATGTCTGCCTGACGGAAGGCCACAGTACGGCCCGGCATTTCTTCAACCAGGCCAACGGTCTGCGCTTCAAGCGTTACGGTGCCGACCGGCGTTGCCTGGGGCTGCTGCTGGCCATTGGCCTGCTGCCCGCCGCCGTTATTTTCCTCGCTGCAAGCAGCAACAAGAACGACAAGCGCTGCCATACCAGCGAATTTCAAACAAGATCGCATGGACAAAATGCTTATTCCTTCTAAGTCCGTGCAAAGCAGTGTGGTGGGCGCTTTGCCATTGCTTTTATAAATACTGTACGGTACAGTACACTTTGTGCGCTGCACGATCAAGACCCAAAAACAGCAGAGCCAAGAAAGATGAATGAGACGCCCGAAAAGCTTGAAAAACAACATTCTCGCGGATCCGCACGCCGTCGGGCGATGATGGATGCTGCATGGGCGTTACTGCTTGAACGTGGCTTTGCCGGCGTGACACTTAATGATGTTATTTCGCAATCGGGCGGGTCACGTACAACCCTTTACGAAGCATTCGGCGGAAAGGACGGCCTGCTTGCAGCGGTTATGACCGAGCAATGCAAGGAATTCTCCGCAGAGTTACATATCTCACTGGAAACCGATCTCCCTCCCCGCGATGCCCTGACGGACTTCGGCACGAAACTGGCACACAAGATAGTAACCGAGGAAGTCGCCCGCTTCACCCAGATTCTGTATTCCGAAGGCCAGCATTTCCCGCCTCTGATCGAGAAATTCTTTGAAGTCGGCCCCGACAGCACGCGCAAGCACCTTGCCGATTACCTGTCGCGCCAGCAAAAGCTTGGCAACATGACCATCGATGACCCGGATCATTCGGCCGAAATATTTGAATCGATGGTCATCGGTGACTGGCTGTCGCGGATCATGAAGCACAATCCCCGTCCGCCGATGACCGATCAGCAGATCGAAGAACGCGTTTCGCGCGCCGTTCACACCTTCCTGTGTGGCGTCGCAACACCGCAAACGCGCGACAAGCTCGCCTGCGACGACAATTAACCTCCCCCTTGCCGCTTAACCTGATAACGAGCTTTTACCCGCCCCCTCCTGACAGCATCCTGTCAGTTACCATCACCTACCATCACTGCGTGCATGGGTTTTCCCGCGGGTGATCTGCATCACATCTTGTTTACCTTGCCCTAACATTACCAAATTTGGGATAAACTCTGGGCTGCGTTACCCACAGAGGGAGCTTTGACCTCCTTCCCGGCAAGCAAAAGGATCCCGTCATGCAGTTGCGAAAGGCACTTACCGGCTTTGGCGTTCTTGCAATTTCGATTGCAGGGCTGAGCGCACGCGCCGATGCCATTTCCATCGAAGACGCCCGCACCTCCGTTGATGCGATCCTGATGCAATCGGGCATTTCCGCGACCGAGGTCGATGCCCGCACGGTCGAAGGCAACGCAGTCGAGCTGGTCTATGACGGCATTTCGCTTGATCTCACCGGCTATTCCAGCCCACGCCAACTGGTGATGGATGATGTTCTGGTGTCGGTCCGCGATACCGATACCGCCGATCATGTCGACCTTGATGTCAAATTGCCTGAAACGGCAAAAATGCAGGCCGAGGCCACCAGCGATCAGCGCGATCTGACGCTACGCAATGCCGGTGGCTATCTGCGCTGGGATACCGCGCGCAATGTGCCGGTGACCTTTGATGGCTTTGCCGACTTTCTGGTTGGCGATGAACCGGTATCGCGCAAGCACTGGATGATGAACGGCCTGATCATTCAATGGCTGCCGGAAATGGCACGCATTGCCTGGCAGGCCGCCGAATGGACTGGCCCGAACCGCGAAAAACGCGGCTCGATCAAATCGGCCAACTTTACGCTCTATCCCGGCGAAGACGGCAACACCCATCTTGATTACGCCCATGACGGTTTGTGGCTGCCAAGCCTTCTGCAGCCGCGCACGGTGCGTGTCAAAACCAGCAGCGCCGGCCTGCCTTGGTCCGAAGCCCAGCCGATCATTGAAAAGGGTTTTCATGATATCCTGACCGGTACCGCCCCGCGGTTTGCCCGCCGCCAGATTGGCGATGCACTTTGGAAAAAGGCCGCGCAAAACGGCGCCCCGGTCAAGGTTGATGAATTCTATGTCGAATCCCGCGGGCTTGAGGCCCTTGGTTCCGGCGAATTCATGGCCCAGGCCGCCGCACGTTATGGCTTCACCGGTGATTTTGATTTCCGTCTCCTGGGTCAGGACAAACTTGTCGATCTGCTCGGCACCCCCGACAGCCCGACCCTTCTTGGCGCGCTTGTCCCCTTCGCCGTCAACGGCCTTGCCGCCGGTCGCCCCGGCCCGCAAGGCACGACCGAATATGACGGCCAACTCCTCCCCGACGGCCGGATTGTAGTGAATGGCCTGACGGTGTTTCGCACGGCTGATGGCAGCTAGGGAATGACGCCCGCCTCTCGCTCCCCCAACCCAACAGGTCCGTGCAGCCGACTTGTGATTTATTGCCACGACATCGATACCATGGTGGCGTTTTACAGCACCCATTTCGGCTATCAGGCCTTTGACCGGGACGGTGATCGCATCATCGAGCTGCGCCGTACCGATGGCGGCCTGATCCTGATGCTGCATCCGGCGGGCAAAGGCCAGAAAGCAGGCCAGTCTTTGATCAAACTGGTCTTTGACGTCGAGGATGTCGAAAGCACCCGAAACGCCCTGATCAAAGCCGGGATCGATGTCGGACCGATCCATCAGGCCGACAACTACCAGTTCGCGAACCTCAAGGACCCGGCAAAGAACTCGGTATCGATCTCCAGCCGGGCGTTTTCCTGATCAACGTCCGGCAAACAGTCATAAAAAAACGGCCGCCTTGCGCAATCGCAGGCGGCCGCTCCCATTGGTGCATTCAAGCAATTACCAAGTGTATTTTAGCGTTCCGAGCACCGTCCGCCCATCACCATAAAACGCTGAGTATGCGTCACTTGAGGCCACATATTCACGGTCAAACAGGTTGGTTGCATTCAGAGCGAAGCTGACCTGGTCGGTGATCTGATAACTCAGCATCGCATCGGTCAGCGCATATGAACTGACTGAATAGGCATTGCCTGCATCAGAATAGGTCTGACCAACATACCGTACACCCGCTCCAAAGGTCAGATCGCCGAACCGGTTGTGACCAGGAATAGTGTAATCAAGCCACAACGAGGCGTTATGCCTTGGGGTGTGGTCCGGACGGTTCCCCTCGTTCGCAGATCCACCATCCTTGGTAATTTCCGCATCCAGCCAAGTATAGGCAACCGTCATATTCAATTGATCTGTCAGGCTCATTTTGCCTTCAAGCTCAATACCCTGCGTATTGATCTCGCCGATTTGCATCTGCTCGGTATAGGACGCGTTCCACTTGGAAACGTTCGTCTGTGTCAGATCAAAAAAGGCCAGAGTAAACAGCGCGTCATAGTCAAGCGGCTGGAATTTGAGCCCCACTTCATACTGCGTGCCTTCCTGCGGCTCCGGGTCGCCCTCGAATGTCGACAGATTGGTATAGACCGGTTGGAATGACTCGGAATAATTTCCATAGAGTGAAAGACCGTCCGTCACCTTGTAGGTCAACCCGAGCCGGGACGTGAAAGCGTGCATGTCGCTCTCTTCACTGTTCCCGTTCGTCGGATAATCAACATCAGTCTGCACATAGTCGTAACGACCGCCGAGTGTCAGTATCCAATCTTGATTGAGCGTCAGTTGTTCTTGCCCATAAAGACCATAGGAGTTCTGTTTGATGTCCCAATCCGTGTGGGTCGAGGTCAGGCTGACGCAAGACCGCCCACAATAAACCGGGTTGTAAAAGTCAACAGCCGGTGCCGTACCTTGCAACACAGTTTCACGGTTATCGTCATAGGAATAATCAAAGCCAACCAGGGTCTTGCTTTGAACATTCTCGCTCAGAGATGCGTCATACTCAGCGTTATTATCCACACTGATCCGGCTGACTGTTCCATCGACCGTCCACGCTGCACGGGTATTGCCCGGGTTTGGTGAATTTACATACACCTGTTCCTGATCCAGGGTGACATGGGTGTATTTGGCATCCTGACGAAGCTTGAGCTGATCGGTGAGCTGATGGGAAAAGCTGTAGCCAAGATCAAACTGTTCTGTTTCGAACTTATCGAAGTCCGGTTCGCCGAGAAAAGTGTCGGGATCAACGTCAACGCCCGGCGGGAAAGCGTGACCAACATTGCTGTCACGATTGCTATAGCCGGTGAGGATCGTAAGTTCCGTACCGGTTTTTGGTTTATAGGTAAAGGCTGGCGCAACATAAATCCGGTCATCGCGCGAATAATCACGCCCACGCTCGGCATCCTGCCACAACCCGGTCAGACGATAGGACCACTTGCTGTCTTCGGACATCGGTCCGGTAACATCCCCGCCAAATGTCAGGTGCTGATCGCCGAAGGTCGTAAAAACCTCGCCGCTCGGGTCATCTTCCGGGCGCTTGGTGATGGCATTTACCAAACCACCGGGCGCATTCATACCAAACAGGCTGGAAGTTGATCCCTTGACGATATCGACCTGCTGCAAGCCATAAGGCTCTGTACGCGATGCTGTCCAGCCGAAATTCCGCTGACGCAGACCATCGCGATAGGTCCCGTATCCCGACGGATAGAAACCGCGCAACCGGACATAGTCATAACGCACATCGGTACCATACTCGCCCACTGACACGCCTGAGGTGTAAGACAAGACCTGCTGCATATCCTGTGCGTTACGGGTTTCAAGTTCCTTTTCTGTCACCACTGAAACAGCGGATGCGTCATCTAGAATTGGGGTATTGGTCTTTGACGCCGTAGTCGTACGCACGGCAACAAAACTGTCAGTGATGGCTTTGCTCGGATCGGCTGCCTCTGCCGCATTGGCTTCAACGCGCAGCGTATCAAGCACTTCCTCGCCGGCACTGCTGGTCACGGCTTCGATCACGACCGTGCCGTCGCTGGTGACATCGTAATCAAGACCCGAACCGCGCAGAAGAGCCTCAAGGGCCGTGCTTGCGCGCATGCTGCCATTGATGGCTGGCGCATCAAGGTTGCGCGCCAGCGCCCCATCCACGGTCACCTGCAAACCGGCCTGCACACCAAACTGCGCCAAGGCACTGGTTAGCGACTGTGCCGGGATGTCAAACGCGTGCTCTGCATCAATCCCGCTGGCACTGGTCTGCGCACTTGCAGTCGGTACAAACACGACCGGTGCCAAGGCACTTGTCATCATCAAGGCACTGGCTATTACCACAACACGACCACGATTTTGCAGTCGGGCTGCACCCCCATTCATCATTTTATTCTGTCTCCGTTTCATGTCCTATGCCTGAACAAGATTGAGAATGCAAACGCTTCTCAATGGCGCATAAAAGACAAAACGGCTGCCGATTTTGTTTTTTCAAAAATTTTTATGGAAATTCATCACATTGGCGCAAAACCCGCAAAATTCTGCGGGTTTCCGATGTATGTTTTTTTTTCACAGAGTGAGAAAAGTGGGTCGCCGGAAAAAGCCATCCGAGGCCATCAGGACGGCGACACCACCAGAATCCACGGGGTGATTTCACGCACGGTTGCCTTTTGCGCGCGTGCCATACCGCGCAGCGCCGAAACCGGATCATTAAGGCGATAGACCCCCGTCACCGTCTGACTTGCCAGCACCTCATCAGTGATCACGATCGTGCCGTTAAAGTAACGACGCAACTGATCAACGACTTCCGAAAGCGGCTGGTCCTGCGCGATCAGCTGGTTCTTGCGCCATGCACCAATCTGGCTGGTCGGTGTTTGACTGCGCAGTACCGATCCGTCCCGGCCAACACGCACCTGCTGACCGGCTTCAAGCTTTTCAAACACGGCTGGAACATCGGCGGCATTTTCAACCTGCACCAGACCATGCTCGACCCCGACGCTTGAGGCATTTGCACCCTCGGACACATCAAATCCCGTACCCAGCACGGTGACGGTCAGGTTATCTGCCCCGACGCGAAACGGCTTTTGCGGATCGGGCGTCACGTCAAAGAACGCCTCGCCATCCAGCAACTCGACAAAGCGTGTCGTGCCGTCGAAATGAACGGTGATCGCGCTTTCCGGGGCAAGGGTGACGGTGCTGTTATCCGCAAGGGTGATCGTGCTGATCTCGCCGGTTGCTGACACATGATCGGCCTGCATCCGGGTGGCGATATCCGGTCCGATGACGGCTGCCATCAGGGATGCCGCCACCGCAATACCGCCCAACCCGATCCCGCGCCAAGACATGTTGCCGCGCTTCTGGAAACGGGTTTGCGCCGAGATGACCTTGCTTTCGGCAACCGCCTTTTCGTAGTCAATATTCAGCAGGGCGTCGACCGCATCATTCGGCGCGCGGCCAGCAGTATTATTGCGCTTGGCATCAAGGAACTGTTGCCAGTCGGCTTTGCCGGCCGGCTTGGCCTTTGCCATCAAATGGGCTGTGCGTTTGGTGGCATTCCAGGCATCCAGATGGGCCGGGTTTTGCGCGCACCAATCGGCAAACCGTGATTGCAGATCAGGGTTATTCGGCTCTTCCTGCAGGCGGATCAACCATTCGGTCGCATCCTGCTCTGCCTGCTTTTGAACTGGATCGGTTGTCCCTGCCATCACCCTATTGCGTCCCCGTTGCACCATTTGGTGCCTTTCGGGCCGTATAGCCCAATTCGGTGAAGACGTCACTACCTCTGCGGGTTTTGCCGCCAAATTCTTCGCGATGGCAATGTGCTGCCCAACGATCAACGCCCCTCATGGCCAGCCGCCCAGCCGTTCGCGGCAATGATCGATCCCGTCAGTGACAAGCTTGTGGGCAAGCGGTACGGAAATTTCGAGATAGTCGGCAATCTCGCGCAGCTTGGCTCCGCCAACCCGGTGCATCTCACACGCAATGCGCGTGCGTTCGGGCAATTCCGCCAACGCCTGCATCAGGATTTCATATTCGTCCTTATAGACCGCAACGGTTTCCGGGTCCGGGTTGTCGGATGCCTGCGTCTGCACAACAACATCATAGTCGGACGCGCCAGTCAGGCTGCTTTCACGCGCATCACGGCGTTTGCTATCAAGGGCCAGGTTGCGCACGATCCGGTAAAGGTAGCCCGTCGTGTCCTCAAGAAACCGTCCCCGGGTTGCATCGTCAAAACGCAGCCATGCTTCCTGCACCAGATCTTCGGCCTGCACACGGTTGCCGATGATGCTGCTGGCATAGTTCACCAGCGCCGATCTTTGACGCATGAACAGGCTAAGCGATGTCGCGTTTGAGGGTACGCTTCGGGGCAATCAGAAGGTCCTTTGCAGAATGCGGACAGGCGCAATAAAGCTCGCAGTCCGCGCGTGCCGCCACGATTAACGCAAATGATACTGATTATCAACACCTATCACGCACCCTATCCATCAGACGAAGCTGCGCACAGGCTTTAGGAAATTCGTTACCTTGCCTTGCTATACAGGTCGATCATCTGACAACCGACCAACATGCCTTTGGGGAGCGCACCATGCAGAAAACCAGCCTTGTCATTCTTGTGACCGGGATTGTTGCCTTGGGCATGTGGGGCATTGGCGACTATATGGCGCATCAGGGCGAGGAATATGGTGATGTCACCAGCGGCCAATCAATTGCCGAACAGACCTGCCTGCGCTGCCACACCAAATTCGAAGGCGATCCCCTGCCTGATCCGAACGTGACAACCGCCCCGGCCCTTGCCAGCTTCGGGCAACGCTGGCCGCTTGAAAACCTTGAAGAGGCTTTGGCCGAGGGCATCACGGTGTCGCATGACAACATGACCATGCCCGAATTTTCCTTTACCCCGGAAACCATCGCCGATCTGTTGAGCTATATGGAACAGCTTACAACTGAGGCGAACCAGCAAACCAACCAATAAACTTAAACGCGCACATCCCCTTAACAATCTCAATCCGCTTGCCATATGAAACAGATACCCTGATTTCCCGGCATCGGAGACGGCCTTGTTTTATCGGCTTGCAGTTGCTGTTTTAAGTTTTCTGATCCTGCCCCTGACCGCGCGGTCGGAAGAAACGCTTGTGATTGCGACCAACATCTATCCGCCCTACGTCTATGAAGATGTCGAGAACAGCTTCCTGCCCGAACTGTTTGCCGAGATTGGCAAGGAAATGGGGATCAGTTTCCGCTTTGAAATCCTGCCCTGGCTTCGATGCGAGCAGGAAGTGGAAACCCACGCGGCCTGGGGTGCCATTCCCTATCGCAAGACCGATACCCGCGAACAGACATATGCCTTTTCCGACCCGCTATATCTGCAAGATTCCCACTTCTTTGCCTATGACGCCGATGGCGTCAAACCGCGCTATGGCTATCACGAACTGGCCGATCTGCGTGGCTTCCGGATTGGGGGCATTCAGGGTTATTATTACGAAAGCTGGTTTAAGAAAGCCCGTCTCGATGTCGACTACGCCCATTCCGAGGAACAGAACTTGCGGCGCCTAAAGGTCGGTCGGATTGATCTTTTCCCCACCGCGACCACGATTGGCTGGTATCAGATCCGCCATCTGTTCCCGCCCGAAGAAGCCGCAAATTTCTATACGCTCGACAAACCCTTGATCGACGGCGCGGGCTTGCATCTGATGACCTCGAAAACCTATCCCGAAAACGACACGTTGCTCGAGCGCTTCAATACCGCCATGGCAGAGGTCAAATCGTCCGGCACCTATGCCCAGCTTGTCGAAAAGCACGGCTTGATGCTGCGCTATTAAAGAATTCAGGCCATGGCAGGGGTGCAGCCCCACCATGGCCTGTAACACCGCGACTTTACGAACACCGCACAATCGTCCGCAAGCCCCGGCGCTATGGTGTATGGCGTTATGCCAATTTGGCGAAAACCTTTTGCCATTCCGGCTTGGGCGTGATGCCAAAGATATCCTCAAGGGTCTGGGCGATATCGCCGACCGAAAGCGTGTGACGCTCTTCCTCGCCACTAACAAGGCGAATGGTCAGGCGGTTATTCCGCAGCGTAAAGCGCGCAAACGCCGCCGACCTAGCGGCGATCAGGGCAGTGTTGAAACCGCCTTCGGGATGGTGGGCGGCATACCAGTTCATCACCTCGTAATCGATATCAGCAACAGGCGCGAAATCGATCTCGTGTACTGGCCTCCAGACGCCACCGCGCTCAAGCTCGACCCGGCAGCCATGCTCAAGGGGGATCACGCGATAGGTGTCATGAAAGGTAACCTGCGGCGCGCTGGTTTCCAGCAAAAGCGGTGCGGTCGGCACACAGCCGCCCAGCCCGACATCGGCAAGCCAGGCCTCGCCATCAATCATCACCCGATTGACCATATGACAGCGCGGACGCGGCATTTCATGCGCGCCATAGCCCCACAAAACCCGACCGGCCAGCCCTTCGACCTCAAAGCCCAGACTGCGCAGCACACGGCGAAACAGGGAATTATGCTCAAAGCAATAGCCACCGCGCCCCGAATGGATCAGTTTGCGGTCAATATCGGCAGGCGCCAGGCTGACCGGTTTGCCCATCAGGACATCAATCGCCTCGAACGGGATATTGGCCGGATGCAGGGCATGCAGCGCCTGAAGCACATCAAGGCTTGCGGTGCGCGGCCCCACATAGCCGATGCGATCGAAATAGGCGTCCAGATCGACTTCCGGTTCCGGTGTGCGGATCGGCTTGGCCCAGCTGGCATTGATGCGGCCCTGAAGACCATGACGGTCATTGGCGACCAGCACTTCATCGGCGATTGGTTGCGGGCTGTTCATCACGGGGCTCCATCCGTTTCAAAGACGTTTTTGTTCCTCTGAAGCCAGACGATAGAACCTCAACCTATGTTAAGGTCAAAAAGAAAATCACCCAAATCCGGAAATCGAATAATCTGCGAACAATTACGTCCAATATGAACCACATCATCAACACATCACCCCATCCATGGCCCATACAAGCAACAATTCACCTTTTGCACGCACGATATAAAGCTTTTGCACGACAGGTTGCTTGCCCTTGTGATATTTGAGAGTCTTGAAACGTTAAAACAGACGGTCGCCATGGATCGAAACCCGATCGCATCAAAAGGCCGACCGATGGAAACGTCGCTTTATCCACCCAAGCCGGATCGCAGCAGGTCCGCTTGTCAGACAGGAAAGTTACGATGCGCACTGTTTATGTGAACGGCGAGTTTTTGCCGGAAACCGAAGCAAAGATTTCGATTTTTGACCGATCCTTCCTGTTCGCCGACGGCGTGTATGAAGTGACCTCGGTGCTTGATGGCAAGCTGATTGACTTCATGGGTCATATGAAGCGCCTCGAACGTTCTCTTGCGGAGCTGAAATTCAAATTCGAGCCCGATATCGATCAACTTCTTGAAGCGCACCGCGAACTGGTGAAGCTCAATGACATCACCGAAGGCCTGATTTATCTGCAGGTTTCGCGTGGCTCGGCCGGTGATCGTGATTTCGCAATCGACCCGGAAACCCCGCCGACCATAGTGATGTTCACGCAAAGCAAGTCGCTGATCAAATCGGCCCTTGCCGAACGCGGTCAGAAGATCGTGACCTTCCCCGATATCCGCTGGCGCCGGTCGGACATCAAAACCACCCAGCTTCTGTATGCATCGCTTCTCAAAACCGATGCGGCCGCCAAGGGCAAGGATGATGCCTGGATGGTGCTCGATGGTTACGTCACCGAAGGATCTTCCAACAACGCCTATATCGTCACCAAGGACGGCACGATCGTCACCCGTGAACTCTCGACCGACATTCTGCACGGCATCACCCGTGCGGCGGTTCTGAAATGTGCCGAGGAACTGCAGCTCAAGGTCGAAGAACGCCACTTCACCATCGAAGAAGCGCAGAATGCGGCTGAAGCCTTCTCGACCTCGGCGTCTGCCTTTGTCTGCCCGGTTGTCGAAATTGACGACAAACAGATCGGCGACGGCGTACCGGGCCCGGTCGCCAAGCGCCTGCGCGAGATCTATATCGAAGCCAACCGCAAGATGGCAGTCTGATCTGCGTCTCAAAGCATCCGTATGATCGTCTCCTCAAAGCCGATCAAAACGCAAAACGCCGCCCCTTATCGGGCGGCGTTTTTTTGTTGGGCAGCTTCGCCTGCGCGGCCTAAATCAAGGCCTAAATCATGGCCTACATCGCGGCAAGCTCTTCCTCGGTAAAGTCGGCAGCAAGGGTGACATCCTTACCTGCCTCAAGCACCGCCAGCCGGTCGCTCAGTGCCGCATGCACCCCGGCATAGGCATCCGTGCCAAGCAACAAACGGAACGGCATTTTGGCTGCATCGGCAGCATGGATCATCGCCTTGACCATCCGGTCCGGATCGCCCTTGACGACCCAGCCACCACCTAGGGCGTCCTTGACATCATGGGCTGGTGTCCCGTCATAGGCACCGATCGGATCGGGAAACACGATGGAGCCGATAAACGCTGTGCGGGTCGGGCCCGGCTGGACAATCATGAAGTCGATATCAAACGGCGCGACTTCCTTTGCAAGCGATTCAACAAAACCCTCAATGCCCCATTTGGTCGCGTGATACAGGCTAAAGCCCGGATAGGCGATCTGACCGCCTTCGGACGATACCTGAATGATCCGGCCCGATCCTTGCGCACGCAGATGTGGCAAGGCCGCCTTGATCAGCACGATTGATCCCAAAAGGTTGGTATCAATAATCTGGCGCATCTGATCAATGCCGGTTTCCTCGGCCGCACCGAGAATGCCATAGGCGGCGTTACTCACGATGAAATCAATCCGCCCGACATCGGCAAAGGCCTGATCGACGGTCGCCTGTACCGCATCGGCATCGCTGACATCAAGATAGGCGACACGAAGGCGGTCACCATATTGCGCCACCAACTCATCAAGCGATCCTTTGCGCCGCACAGTCGCAATTACCCGGTCGCCTCGTGCCAGCAGCTTTTCCGTAAGCCCGCGACCAAACCCGGACGATGCACCGGTAATCAACCATGTCTTGTCCATGTCAGTTCCTTTCTGTCTTGCTCTGAACATGGGCGGACTATAGAAACCAATAATTGATGTGATAACTGCGCTTAATTCGGATGGGTTAGTGAAAATATGCCAGCAATTAATCAGCCGACCTTGAATGACATGCGGTTCTTCATCGCGGTCGCCGAACATCGCAGCTTCCGAAAGGCCGCCGATGCGCTGGGTGTTGCCCCCTCAACGCTCAGCCACGCGCTGCGCAACATGGAAGGCAACCTTGATATCCGCCTGTTTCATCGCACCACGCGCAGCGTTTCACTGACCGAGGCCGGTGAACAGCTTCTTGATCGGTTGCGCCCGGCACTGCTTAACCTTGAAGAAGCCATGGGCACCGTCGAAAGCTTTCGAACTGGCGGTCCATCCGGAACGGTACGCATCAATACATCCGATGGGGCTGCCCGCCTCCTGACCCGCCATGTCGTGCCGGAAATGCGCAAACGATACCCGGACGTGGCGATTGATCTTGTCACCGAAGGGCGGCTTGTCGATATCGTCGCCGGCGGCTTTGATGCCGGGGCACGACTGGGCGAAACCGTGCCGCTTGATATGGTCGCGGTGCGCTTTGGCCCGCCGTTTCGTTTTTTGACTGTGGCATCACCGGATTACTTCGAAAACCGCCCGCGCCCGGTCACACCCGATGACCTGCACAGCCATGACTGCATCCGCCACCGTTTTCCCAGCGGCAAAATCTATCACTGGGATTTCGAAAAGCAGGGACAGGAAATCTCGATTGATGTTTCCGGCCCGCTGACCCTTGATCGTCATGATCTGATGGTCGATGCCGCCCGTCAGGGGCTTGGCATTGCCTACGTCTCGGAGATTTATGCCGCACGCGCCATCGCCAGTGGCGATCTTGTTACGGTGCTCGATGACTGGTTGCCGGAAATTCCCGGGTTGTTCCTGTATTACCCCGATCACCGGCGGGTTCCCCCACCCTTACGCGCCTTTATCGATGTGATGAAATCGCTCGACCCTGCGTTGCGAACCGGATATCTGGAAAGGGATATCTCTTTTTAAAACAGATAAAAACCGGATCACACCGCGGGGAAACGGACCATGACGTCCAGCAACACATCACGCCAGAACAACCTTGCCGGCATCATGACGATGTGTGGCGGGTGGCGGCCCTTTGCATCAATGATGCGCTGGCCAAAAGCCTGATGGATCATTATTCCCCGTTCCAGATCATCTTCCTGCGCAACATGATCGCCCTTCCCTTTGCCTTCCTGCTCGCCCTTAAGATGGGCGGTTATCGCGGATTGCGCTCGACCCGGGTGGGTGTGCATTTCATGCGTGGCGTGATCTGGATTGCCGCCACCGTGATGTTCTTTACCAGCATCCATCACCTTGGCCTGGCCGAGGCCACCGCATTGGCCTTTGTCGCCCCGCTTTTCATCACCGCCCTTTCGGCAATCTTCATTGCCCGGGTTGGCTGGCGGCGCTGGCTTGCGGTCAGTGTCGGTTTTCTCGGTGTTCTGGTGATTGTCCGGCCGGGGGCGGCAACGTTTGAAGTCATGTCGCTTCTGCCCATCGCCACCGCACTGGCCTATGCGCTGTTGATGCTAAGCGCGCGCTTTGTCGATACGCGCGAAACCATGTGGACCTTGCTGCTGTATCTCAGCCTGACCAGCGCGATCCTGACCAGTATTCCGGCGATGTTTGTCTGGACCGCTGTCCGGGCTGAAGACATCTGGCTATTCGTCGCGATCGCGGCATTTGGCTCTGTCGGCATCACCATGATCACACAGGCCTTCCGCTTTGCCGAGGCCCCCACGGTGGCCCCGTTCGACTACACGGCACTCATCTGGGCCACCGCCCTTGGCTGGCTGTTCTGGGGCGAAACGCCCGATATGCTGACCTTTGTCGGCGCAGCCATCATTACCGCCAGCGGCCTCTTCGTTATCTTCCGTGAAAGCAAGGTAGCGGCAGAGACCTAATCGCGCGACTTCACGCCATAGGTCCGCATGGCCCCTTCGCGCATATCGGCTTCACGCACGTCCTTTTTGAAGCGGTAACTGGGGGCAAGGATTTCATTGGCCTTGGCCACCGTGACATCAAACAGGGTCGCCACCCGAAAAGCGTCGCCTGCCATTTCCTGCAGGATGGCTTGCCGTTCTTCAAAACCGGCATCACCGCTACGCATCAGGACGGCGTTGCCATAAAGCTGCCAGCCGCGCTGAGAAAACACATCGACGAAACTGACGCAAACGCGCGGATCGCGGGCGATATTCTGAACCGATTGCGGAGAGGCGATATTGGCAATGATAATGCGATCACCCCCAAAGCAGGCGAAGATTTCCTTGGGACTGACCGACGGCCCGTCATCGGAAGCCGTCGCCAGCCAGCAAAGGACCGAACGATTGGCATAGTCGCGGATCTCATCGGTCAGCATGAAGAAAATACTCGCGCTTTTTTCAGTGTTGCAATGCCCCATCAAACTGACACTTGGGCCGGACGATGAGAGGAATTTGGCTGATTATACTAGTCATTTCGCGACATTTCATACTTCAGCATACGCGAGTAGTCCCCATCTAAACGATAGCCTCTCTCGTCGCAAACACCCGGCACGTTGCAACCGTTTATTTTCCACCTGATCTGCGTTTGCTTGATCTTCTCTTGAAGCCGTTCATTTGTTTTTGCATTTTCGATTGCTATTCTATGCTCACGATATTCGTCATCAGCAAGGTACCTGACACCTTTGACGATATGCGCCACTGCAACAGCCCCAAAAAACAATAAAGCGACCAAACCCCAAATCTTATCTGACTTAGACATTCTCTGTCGCATGGAAGCTCTCCACCTTCTGTTGATAAAGATTTACCAGCAGAAATCCCCCATCGCATAGGTGATGTGACGACCCGTGGCGGCCAGAAGGGCATCAAGCTTTCCCCGTTCCGGCAGGGTGCCGCGCGGGGCGCCGAGTTCATCGGCGTGGATACCCCCGGTGACAAGGACGACGTCGAGACCTGCATTGTTGGAGCCGGCAATATCGGTCGAGATGCTGTCGCCAACGACCAGTAATTTGGCATCCGGGCCCTTGTCAAACGCCTGCAGGCAGAAGTCATAGGCACTTGCCAGCGGCTTGCCTTCCCAGCGGACATTACCGCCAAGCTCTTCATAGCGCCCGGCAATCGCACCGGCACAGATGATGCGGTTGCCGCCCCGGATCACTTCACGGTCGGGGTTCGGGCATAGCACCGGCAGGTCACGGGCCTTAAGCGCATGCAGCAAATCTTCGTATTTCGACACCGGATCGTGATCCTCGTTCGGACCCGTGATCAGGACCCAGTCGGCATCATCGACTTCGGTGACGATTTCGACATCCTGATTTTCAAACATCGACATGTCGCGCACCGGCCCGACCATAAGAACCTTGCGGCCAAGCTTTGCGTACCAGGGATCAGAGCGCGCAACGAGCTGGGCATAGGCAACCTCGCCCGAGGCGACTGCGGGACCATACAGATCGCGCGAAATGCCCATATCTTCCATCCGGTTGACCACGACCGACGAACGACGCGGTGCGTTCGACAGCAGGGCCACCGGAATGCCGGCCTCCTTGAGGGCCGTCATCGCGGCAATCGAGCTTGGATAAGGGGTGACCCCGTCATGCACCACGCCCCAAAGATCAAGGATCACGGCATCATATTTGCCAATCACCTCGGACAGGCCATTGATCATTTCATAGGAGGCGGTTTGCATTAAGGAAATCCGTTTTAATTATTGCGAGTTGCGGCACCGGGTCCCCGCCTGCGCGGGGATGACGGTGCCAAACCGTTTGCCTGAGATCCCGTCATTCCCGCGCAGGCGGGAACCTCGAACCTCAGACTCAATCCTTCTTGGCGGCCTCGGCCTCACGCGCGGCGCGGGCCTCATCGACCGGAATATTCTTGCCCGAAATTTCCGGGAAGGCGGCCCCGACCGCATCCGACACATTGGCAAAGCCATCCTTGCGCAGACGCCGTGACAGGTCTTCCTTGATCTCGGCCACAAGCTCAACCCCGTGATAGACCAGCGAGGAATAAAGCTGCACCAGCGATGCGCCATTCAGGATCTTTTCATAGGCATCCTTGCCCGACGCAATCCCGCCAACCCCGATCAGCGGTACCTTGCCCTCGGTCAGGCGATAGAAATCGGCCAGAACCTTGGTCGAGGGTGCCATCAGTGGCGGGCCGGACAGGCCACCCTTTTCATCCTGATCATAGGAATTAAGCCCGACGGGTCGGTCAATCGTGGTGTTCGAAACGATCATGCCATCAAGCTTGACCTTGGTCACCACGGCGGCAATGTCGGATTTGTCTTCTTCGGTCAGGTCCGGCGCGACCTTGAGCAACACCGGAACACCCTTGGCAAAGCTGTTGCGTGCCTTGATCACGGCCTTAAGCAACTTCTCAAGCGGCGCGCGCCCCTGAAGCGCGCGCAGGCCCGGCGTATTGGGCGAAGAAACATTGACCACCAGATAATCGGCATAGGGGCCAAGCGCCTCGACCCCCTTGGCGTAATCATCGGCCGCATCTTCGGAATATTTGTTTTTGCCAAGATTGGCACCAAGGATGCCGCGCCGCGCGCGTTTGCGCAGGCGATTGGCAACGGCCTCGACGCCCTCATTATTGAACCCCATGCGGTTGATCACCGCGCGGTCGGAATAAAGCCGGAAAAGACGGGGTTTCGGGTTGCCCGGTTGCGGAAGTGGTGTGACCGACCCGATCTCAACAAAGCCAAACCCGTGCGAAAGCATCTGGTTGGGGACTTCGCCGTTTTTATCAAAGCCCGCAGCAAGTCCGACCGGGTTGGCAAATTTGCACCCAAACACCTCGGTCTCGAGGATCGGGGTTGCGTCCGTCGCGTCATCATCGCGCGGCACCAGATTGTTTTTCAACGCCCAGATCGCCAGACCATGGGCGGTCTCGGCATCGATCCAGCGGACAATCGGCAAAACCAGTGACTTATACCACCCCACGCGTCACACTCCGTGCTTG
>NZ_PAQR01000060.1 GCF_002709775.1 Thalassospira sp. | reverse complement strand
GCCTTTCTGGAAAAACGTCCCGCGAACTGGAGCAAGAAATAACATGCCGCGCAAACTTCTGATCGCCAACCGCGGTGAGATCGCCTGCCGTGTGATCAAGACCGCCCGCCGCATGGGAATTGCCACGGTTGCCGTTTATTCCGATGCTGACGCCAATGCCCTGCATGTCAAACATGCCGACGAGGCCTATCATATCGGTGCGCCCGCGCCCAAAGACAGCTATCTGCGTACCGACCGGCTGCTTGAAGTCATCGCACAATCAGGTGCCGATGCCGTTCATCCCGGTTATGGCTTCCTGTCGGAAAATGCCGGCTTTGCCGATGCGCTGGAAAAGGCCGGATGTGTCTTCGTCGGACCACCGGCAAGTGCGATCCGCGCGATGGGTTCAAAATCCGAAGCCAAGAAAATCATGGGCAAGGCCGGTGTGCCACTGGTGCCCGGTTATCATGGCGAGGACCAGGACCCTGATCTGTTGGCTGCCGAGGCTGACAAAATCGGCTATCCGGTCCTGATCAAGGCATCGGCTGGCGGCGGCGGCAAAGGCATGCGTGCGGTTGAAACCGCCGCCGATTTCAAGGACGCGCTGATCAGCTGTAAACGCGAAGCCGCAAGCAGCTTTGGCGATGACCATTGCCTGATTGAAAAGCTGATCGTCAAACCGCGCCATGTCGAAATTCAGGTCTTTGCCGACAGCCATGGCAATGCGGTTTACCTGTTTGAACGCGATTGCTCCTTGCAGCGCCGCCATCAAAAGGTGATTGAAGAAGCCCCTGCCCCAGGCATGACCGAAGAGCTCCGCGCCCAGATGGGCAAGGCCGCCGTCGATGCTGCCAAGGCGATTGGCTATCAGGGGGCCGGCACAGTTGAATTCCTGCTTGATGCATCGGGTGCGTTCTATTTCATGGAAATGAACACCCGTCTTCAGGTCGAACACCCGGTGACCGAAAAGATCACTGGCGAAGATCTTGTGGAATGGCAACTGCGTGTGGCCGATGGTGAAAAACTGCCAAAGGCACAGGAAGACCTTTCGATCAACGGGCACGCCTTTGAAGTGCGTATCTATGCCGAAGATCCACAGAATGATTTTCTGCCTGCGACCGGCAAACTTGTGCATATGCGCATGCCGCGTGAAACCGAACACGTGCGGGTTGATACCGGTGTTTATGAAGGCGGCGAAGTATCGATCCATTATGACCCGATGATCGCAAAGCTGATCACGTGGGATGTGGATCGCAAGGCCGCACTGCGCCGTATGGCGACAGCCCTTAATGACGTGCAGATCGTCGGTGTCACAACCAATACCGGCTTCCTTGGCAATATCGCCCGCCATCCGGCCTTTGAACGTGGCGAGGTCGAAACCGGCTTCATCCCGAACTATCAGGATGACCTGATCCCGGCACCGAGCACCCCGGATAACGAAGCACTGGCGTTTGCTGCCCTTGATATCCTGCTGACCCGCGATGTGGAGGCCGCCGCCCATGCAGCACAAAGCAGCGATCCCTATTCGCCCTGGCACAGTACGGCGGGCTTTAGGCTTAATGACGACAACCACCATGACCTGATCCTGCGTCACGACGGGGCGGACATGCTGGTGAAGGTGCATTATCGTGATCAGGGCTATGCCATCGACATGCCTGATGGTAGCGCTATCATCGCCACTGCCGAACGTGATGAAAACGGCGCCATCGTTGCAAGTCTTGATAACGTGCGCAAACGCGCAAGCGTGCTGCGCGATGGTAATCGTCTGATGATATTCCGCGATGGTCGCTCAGACCGTCTGGACATCTTTGATCCGCTGGCAGCTGCCGGTGGGGCCGAGGGCACCGGTGGCGGTTTGACTGCCCCGATGCCGGGCAAGATCATCGCGGTGATGGCCGAGGCCGGCCAGTCAGTCACCGCTGGCGACAAACTTGTCGTGATGGAAGCGATGAAAATGGAACACACCATTTCCGCCCCTGTTTCGGGCACGGTCAAGGAAGTGTTCTTTGGCGTCGGCGATCAGGTCGATGATGGTGCAGAACTGATCGCGATTGAGGAGGCCGAATAATGGCCCTGATTTCCGACCTGCCAAGCCACGTCAAAATCGTTGAAGTCGGCCCGCGTGACGGGCTTCAGAACGAAAAGGTGATGGTTCCGACCACCACCAAGGTCGAGCTGATCCATCGCCTGAATGACGCGGGATTATCCGTGATCGAAGCCACCGCCTTTGTCAGCCCGAAATGGGTGCCGCAAATGGCCGATGCGCCTGATGTCATGGCGCAAATCACCCGCAAAGCAGGTGTGACCTATCCCGTGCTGGCCCCGAACATGAAGGGCCTTGAGGCCGCGATTGCCGCAGGCGCGACCGAGGTTGCTGTTTTTGGTGCGGCGTCCGAAAGCTTCTCGCAAAAGAACATCAATTGTTCGATTGCCGAAAGCCTTGATCGCTTCCGCCCGGTCGCAGATGCCGCAAGCAAAGCCGGCCTTGCCGTGCGGGGATATGTCTCCTGCGTTTTGGGATGCCCCTATGAAGGTGACATCGCACCTGAAAAAGTCGCCGAGGTCGCAAAGGCGCTTTATGACATGGGCTGCTATGAAATCAGTCTGGGCGACACCATCGGCACCGGAACACCCGTCAAGGCACAGACGATGATTGAAGCTGTCGCCAAACACGTACCCACCGAAAAGCTCGCCGCACATTTTCATGACACCTATGGTCAGGCGCTGGCCAATTTGCTGGCCGTCTTGCAGATGGGTGTCGCCACCATCGACAGTTCCGTCGCCGGTCTGGGCGGCTGCCCCTATGCCAAGGGGGCCAGTGGCAATGTCGCGACCGAGGATGTTGTCTATATGCTGAACGGGCTTGGGATTGAGACCGGTATCAATCTTGAAAAGCTTGCCGAGACAGGAAGCTGGATTTGTGATCAGATAGGAAAATCAAGCGCATCGAAGGTCAATCTGGCTTTGCTAGCCAGACACTAGCCAACATAAGGTGTATGAGATCGTGTCAACTGCACATTCCGCCCGCTCAGCGCAAATTTGGCGGCCTCAAAGTTACGTTCTTGGTATCGGCTTGGTCCGACAATAATCCTTTTAATAGGTAACTCTACCGCCCCATCTTCGATGAGTTCTATGTAAGCAACTGGCCCAAGCGGCCCCTGTCTAGTCAACACGGGCTTATATTCCTGATCGCGATAACTGCCAAAAACCTTAGGTCCATTTTTCAGCGCAGGTGCCAACACAATTCTAACTTCATTCTCTTCTCTAAACCCAAAATGTTTGGTCCTTGTCGCTAGCGAAGTGAACGGATGATATAGTTCGTCGAAACAAGATGCGTCGCCATCGTAGAATCTTTGAACCGCGCTTTTGAGCATGTTTAGTTCGGTAGACAAAGCGCGAATTGCGTCTCTTCCCTGCCCATAAACAACATCAGAAAAATGCGCTACGTAATACCTGTAATAACTAGCCTGAGCAGCTACAATGTCCGACAAAGCTCTCGTGTCGAACTCTATCGCGAACCCGCCGCCGGCCCCGTAGCCTCGCCACTGACTAAGTAACCCATTGTCCCTTTCATATTCATCTTCATGACCACATAAAGATAGAATGAAGGGATGGACTAATTCTCCGCCACTTTCACGCCCGTGAAAGGTACTGTTATATAAAGTATCTAGAAATGCTTGAAGCTCATGCTTCACAACGTCGTCCAGCCCGCCAAATGCAGAGACTTTCTCCCTTGCCTCATTGTTAGAACTCTCCAGCTCTGAACTTATCTTGCGAAATTCCGGCTCTAGAAAGTTCCACGCCAAAGCACGGAAGTGACTGATTTCCGTAGCATCGTTCATGAATTTGTAGCTAGTCGCCCAAAGATTGTTTGAGGATAAGATACCCAACAATCCAGCTTGATTGGTATAGTGATAGAGGGAACTAAACTCGTCCCAGACTTCCTTTTTCTTTGCCATCAGCATCCACCAAATCAATAATAGCCTAAGCAAGCATAACAGGGGGAAGCACTTGATTGGAATGCGAAATAACTACAGCTTCCGACGGGCCACCCCAAATGATCTGCCGATGATTGGCCGCTGGCTGCATGTGCCGGAAGTTGTCCGCTGGTGGGGCGAACCCGGCGAGCAGATTGAACTGATTTCCGAAGATGTCGAACTGGCCGAGATGGCGACACTGATTGTGTCATACCGCAATCGGCCCTTTGCCTATGTCCAGCATTACGACGCCCATCAATGGCCACAGGCGCATTTTGATCCCCTACCCCAAAACACTCGCTGTCTTGATGCCTTTATCGGCGTGCCGGACATGATGGGATGTGGACATGGGCAGATGTTTTTGAAAATGCTGACTGCGCAACTGTTTGAGCGTGGCGCGCCCATGATCGGCATTGATCCCGATCCCGAAAACGAACGCGCCATTCGCTGCTATGAGGCAATCGGTTTTGTGGCCGGGCGGGAATATGACACCGCCAAGGGTCCATGCCTTTTGATGACACTTTCCCCGCCCGACCAGATTTAAGCCGCGCGCACTGCCGTCAGGAAAGCCTCGACCTTGTCACGCAGGCTCTCGGATTCCCGCGACAACTCACCCGCCGCCGTCAGGACCTGCTCGGCGGCAGTACCGGTTGATCCGGCGGCCTCGTTGACACTGACAATGTTGGTTGTGACTTCGGATGTGCCCGCTGATGCTTCCTGAACATTGCGCGTGATTTCAAGGGTGGCAGCGCCCTGCTCCTCGACAGCACTTGCGATGGTCGCGGAAATCTCGCTGATTTCGGCAATGGTAGCCGAGATCGCGGCGATGGCCGACACGGCACCTTCGGTTTCGTTCTGAATACCGGTGATCTGGGCGGTGATTTCATCAGTCGCCTTTGACGTCGCCGTGGCAAGATTTTTCACCTCGGCCGCGACCACAGCAAAGCCCTTGCCCGCATCGCCAGCACGGGCGGCCTCGATGGTTGCATTCAGGGCCAGAAGGTTGGTTTGTTCGGCAATGTCACTGATCAGGCCAACGACATCGCCGATTTTCTGGGCGGCTTCGGCAAGACCGCGCACCTGATTGTTGGTGTGTTCGGCATCTTCGACCGCGCGACTTGCCACAGCAGAAGATTGCGTGACCTGCTGATTGATCTCGGCAATAGACGCACTCAGTTCCTCGGTCGCGCTGGCGACGGTTTGCACGTTGGTTGAGGCCTGCTCGGCAGCAGCCGCAACGATACCGGACTGTCGGCTGGTTTCCTCGGCCGTGCTGCTCATCCCGGTTGCGGTTGCCTGCATCTCGGTCGCAGCAGAGGAAACGGTTTTCAAAACAGCCGAGATATCCCGATCAAAGCCGGTGGTCAGTTCACTGATTCTCTGCGCACGTTTTTCGCGCGCCTTGGCGGCCTCTGCTTCCTGCTCCGCGAGTTTGTCGGCACGGATCATGTTTTCCTTGAATACCAGAACCGCCTTGGCCATCAGGCCGATTTCATCGGCACGGCTTTGGCCGGGGATATCAACCGCCTTATTCCCGCCGGCCAGTTCATTCATCGAATCTGTAATTGCGCGGATCGGGCGCGAGATTCCCATCCCGATCACCCAGGCCGCAATCACACCGATGACGACGGCAATAACTGCCAGGACTTCGGTAATGATGGTGGATTGTTGGGCAGCCTCGCTTGCGCGTGGGCCAAGTTCATCCTGCTCAGCCTTGATATCGAGTTTCAGGTTCTCAAGATCAGTTGCGACCATTGGCCCGATGCGATCAAGCGTGTTGGCGATCAAATCGGTACGTTTGGGATCGCTTGCCGGCAGTGTGACGACTTCTTCAAAGGCCTCGCCATATGTCACAAGCAACGCTTTTGCATCGGCAACCACGTCAGATCGCTCTGCGCGATCAAGCATCCCTTCAAGCTCTTCGAGCAACCCCATGGTCGAGCCCAAGCGTTCACGCACCTTGGCTGCAGAGCTGTCGCTGCTGGTAATCACAAAATCCTTAAGCGCCACACGCGCTTCAAGAAGGTTGGCCTGAACCCTGCCTGCCTGGTTGGATTGTAGAGCGGTCTGACGATAACGCTGGAAGTCGTCCGCCACCATGGATGTGAACAGAACACCTACCACCGAAACCGCGACAAGCAGAAAAAGCACAACGCCAAAACCGCCGAAAACCTTCGTCGAGATTTTCAGGTTGCTGAATACTGAATTCATTTCATACCCCTAAGAAATGAGCCTCTTAGGGATATGTTGTTACGGATTTTGATAATATAAGATCAGATGTGAACCAGATCACGCATTTCGAGTAAAAATTGAGTATTTTTCGATAAATTCCACAAAAAAGAGCGGGGCAACAATGCCCCGCCCGACAGAAATCTCGCTACATTCGACCTAGACAGCCCGCACCGCATCAAGGAATTCTTCCACCTTGTGACGAAGGCTTTCGGATTCACGCGACAGCTCCGATGCGGCACTCAGCACCTGTTCTGCCGCAGCCCCGGTGGACCCCGCTGCCTCATTCACGCTAACGATGTTTGAGGTCACCTCTGTCGTGCCGACAGAGGCTTCCTGAACATTTCGCGTGATCTCAAGGGTGGCGGCACCTTGTTCCTCGACCGCGCTTGCGATGGTTGCTGAAATCTCGCTGATTTCGGTGATGGTGGCTGAAATCGTACCGATCGCTGTCACCGCACCTTCGGTTTCATTCTGGATGCTGGTGATCTGATTGGTGATGTCTTCAGTCGCCCGCGAGGTTGCGGTTGCGAGGTTTTTGACCTCGGCCGCGACGACGGCAAAGCCCTTGCCGGCATCACCCGCACGGGCGGCCTCGATTGTGGCGTTCAGGGCCAGAAGGTTGGTCTGTTCTGCGATATCGCTAATCAGGCCGACCACATCGCCGATCTTCTGGGCGGCTTCGGCAAGGCCGCGGATCTGGGTATTGGTTTTTTCCGCGTCCTCGACCGCGCGATTGGCAACGCTGGAGGACTGGCTGACCTGCTGGGTGATTTCAGAGATCGAGGCACTGAGTTCCTCGGTCGCACTGGCAACGGTTTGCACGTTGGTGGATGCCTGTTCTGCAGCCG
Source organism: Thalassospira sp. (assembly GCF_002709775.1). Classification (GTDB taxonomy): domain Bacteria; phylum Pseudomonadota; class Alphaproteobacteria; order Rhodospirillales; family Thalassospiraceae; genus Thalassospira. The sequence goes on along the minus strand of NZ_PAQR01000060.1, from coordinate 23,643 downwards.
CCGCAACGATGCCCGACTGACGACTGGTTTCCTCGGCCGTGCTGCTCATGCCGGTTGCGGTTGATTGCATCTCGGTCGCGGCAGAAGCCAGGGTTTTAAGGATTACTGCCATGTCCTGATCAAAGCCTGCTGTCAGCTCATTGATTTTCGCGGCACGTTGTTCACGGCGCTTGACGGCCTCGGCTTCTTCGGCAGCAAGCTTTTCAGCCTTGATCATGTTTTCCTTGAACACCAAAACGGCATTGGACATGTCGCCAATTTCATCCGTGCGATCCTGTCCGGGAATATCGACCTGCTTGTTGCCGGCGGCCAGTTCCTTCATGACCTCGGTAATCTGGCGGATCGGGCGTGAAATGCCGGTTCCAATGGTCCAGGCAGCAAAAACGCCAAGAACAAGAGCGACGCCGCCGACAATTGCCGTGACAATCACAGCCTGCGACGCGGCCTTGGTCGCACGCGGGCCGATTTCATCTTGCTCCGCCTTGACGGCCAGTTTCAGATTTTCAAGTTTGGTCGCCACCGCCGGACCAATTTTATCAAGCGTATTGGTCACCAGCTCATCGCGCGCGGCATCCCCGGCAGGCAGTGACACAACCCGGTCAAAGGCCTCGAGATAGGTATTGAGATCCGCTGTCGCTGACTGAACGGTTTCAATCATTTCCGGTGTATCAAGGAGGGGTGCGAGTTCTTCATTCAGATTGATCGCCGTCGCAAGGCGTTCATTGACGGTGCTGACCGCTGCTTTGTCGCCGGTCAGCAGGTAGTGCTTCACCGAAACCCGTGCCTCAAGCAGATTGGCCTGTACCCGTCCGGCCTGATTGGACTGCAATGCAATGTGACGGTAACGGACAAAATGGTCGCCGACACTGCTGACCGAGAATTCCGACCAGAGCGACGCCAGCACCAGCAAAACCAGCACGACGCCGAACCCGCCATACACTTTTGTAGAAATCTTGAAACGATTAAACACCGACATGAATGAGGCACTCCAAAATGAATCTGTCACCTCATTAGTCATATTATAATTTTACACTCATTGCGTGATATACGCGTGATTACAGCACTATGCTTCCGTCCGTATTTAACTATGCCTTAGGGTGAAACAAACCGTATAGCATCACCATTTGCACAAGCGTTTCCTTATACGCAGCACAAACCGTGGATTTCTCGCAACACATTGACCGAACGTCATATTTCGCGATTGCACAAAAATTGCGGGTTTGTGCGATACGCAAAAAGGGGCACCCGCGCGGGCACCCCTTTTTCAACCAGATCTCGGTGTTCGACAATGGTCGAACAGACCGATTTATTGGTGTTTTTTCTTACTGCAATGCGGCCCGACGGCGTTCACGTAAGGATTGCGCGGTGACTCGGCCATCGCCAGTCGGCTGATAATAAACCGACACTTCCTTAAGTGCGGCACGCACCTTGTTCAGCGCCACTTCGCCTTCGACCTTAAGGTCATAAGAATCAAATCCGCAGCGATGCATATAAAGGATCTGATCACGAAGCACGTCGCCAACCGCGCGAAGCTCGCCGGTGAAGCCCATGCGTTCGCGCAGCACCCGGCCATAGGAATATCCACGCCCATCGGTATAGGCCGGGAAATTGACCGTGATGATCGACAGGCGATCCAGATCTTCCGCCAGATCTTCCGGCGCGTCGCCCGGGTTCAACTGAACACCCAGGCCACCATTGCGGCCCAGAAGACTGTCACGTTCTTCCTTGAAACGTTCTAGCGGCACAATCAGGTTTTCATCGCTCGATGGCAGATCGCCTTCGGCGTCAACCGTGATCCATTCCTGTTCGATCAGGCTGTCATTCTTAACGATCGCCATAAAGAACCTCCTTGAACGGATCCATGCCGACACGACGATAGGTGTCGATGAAGCGTTCACCGCCGTCGCGGATATCAATGTATTTCGTCACTAGGCTTTCGATGGCATCGACCACCTCGGCCTCGGAAAAACCAGCACCGGCGATCTTGCCGATTGAGGCATCCTGGCTGGCGTCACCACCAAGGGTGATCTGATAGAATTCCTTGCCACGCTTATCGAGGCCAAGAATGCCGATATGACCGACATGGTGATGCCCGCAAGCATTGATGCAGCCGGAAATCTTGATCTTGAGTTCGCCAATATCATGTTGATGATCAAGGTCGCTGAAACGTTCGGAAATCCGCTGTGACAGCGGAATCGAACGCGCCGTTGCCAGCGCACAGTAATCAAGACCCGGGCAGGAAATGATGTCGGTGACATAGCCAAGGTTGGCCGTGCCGAGGTTATCGGCATCAAGGGCGGTCCAGAGCGCGAACAGATCGGCCTTTTTCACATGCGGCAGAACAAGGTTCTGTTCGTGGGTCACGCGCACATCGCCAAAGCTGTATTTTTCCGAAAGATCGGCAACCAGTTCCATCTGGGTATCGGTCGCGTCACCCGGAATGCCGCCAATTGGTTTCAGCGACACGTTGGCAATGGCATAGCCCGGCTGTTTGTGCTCGATAACGTTCGAACGCACCCAATTGGCAAAACGACGGTTTTCGGCCTTGTGACGTTCGAAATCGGCATCGTCATCGGCAAGGGTTTCAAATGCAGGCGGGGCGAACTGTTCGATGTAATGAGCGATTTCCGCATCATCAACGCGCAGCGACCCGTCCTTGATCTGGGACCATTCCTCTTCAACAAGTTCGCGGATTTTATCAATGCCTTCCTCATGAACGAGGATCTTGATACGCGCCTTGTACTTGTTATCGCGACGGCCAAAGCGGTTATAAACGCGCAGGATCGCTTCGAGATACGAGAACAGATCATTCTTGCCGATGAAGTCGCGAATGGTTTTGCCAACAAACGGCGTGCGGCCAAGGCCACCACCGACAATGACTTCAAAGCCGGTCTCGCCCGCATCGTTCTGATGCATACGCAGGCCAATGTCATGGACCTTGACGGCCGCACGATCATTGGGCGATCCGGTGACAGCAATCTTGAACTTACGCGGAAGATAGGTGAATTCCGGGTGGAAGGTCGACCACTGACGGATCAGCTCGCAATAGGGACGCGGATCTTCGATTTCATCGGCTGCGGCACCGGCATACTGGTCGGTCGTGGTGTTACGAATGCAGTTGCCCGATGTCTGAATGGCGTGCATTTCAACCTTGGCAAGGTCAAGCAACGCATCAGGGATCTCATCAAGCTTCGGCCAGTTATACTGGATGTTCTGGCGCGTGGTGAAATGGCCATAGCCCTTGTCATAAACCCGCGCAATCATGCCAAGCTGACGGAGCTGGTCAGCGCGCAGCGTGCCGTAGGGAACAGCAACGCGCAGCATATAGGCATGAAGCTGCAGATAAACACCGTTCATCAGGCGCAGCGGACGGAACTGTTCCTCGGTAATGTCGCCGGCAAGGCGGCGTTTTACCTGTTCGCGGAACTGTTCGGTGCGTTCATGAACAAGCTGGCGGTCAAAATCGTCATAACGATACATCGGGGCTCTCCTTATACCGCCTGATAGCCAAGGTCTTCGCGGACGCTTGGGCCTTTGGTGCGCAGAACTTCGCGGTATTTTGTCGGCACAAGATCCGAGCCCTGCTGTTCGACATCAATCAGATACGGACCGACGATGACGATATCGAGTTCGGGTGCACTGGCCTCGGCCAGAAGCGCTTCCGCGGCTTCCTTGCCTTCGGCGGTGCGGGCATCGTTGATGTTTTCGCTCCAGCTACCATCGCTGGTCAGGAACACCACCAACCCGTCATCCAGACGGTTTGCCGTGACAACTTGCAGGGACATTCGGTTCTCTCAGCCTGTAAATCTCTCGGGTTTGGTCCTGTTATGGACCTTTTCTGCACCAGAATTTGGCTGATTAACCCTTATTGGTCAAGTTTTTTTGTGAAATATGATAAACTACACTTAATTTTGTGTTTTAATAATCCACTATTGACCGCTTGGCGTACGGGTTTTACCTCATCACTCATTGAACACCACCGCACAAGAAACCTTCCTGTTATGCCCTTGAACATCATCAAACTGAGTGTCGGCACCGATAGCCCCGAAAGCCTGAAAGAATGGCAGACCTATTTTCAGGCCATGCACGGACGGATTTTCCACACCACACGCATGACGCCCAAGCGCAAGGAAGAGATTCTTGATGGCGGATCAATTTACTGGGTGATCAAGGGAGCGGTGCGCTGCCGCCAGCAGGTCATTGACCTTGAGGAATACGTCAATGAAGAAGGCACGAAATATTGCCGCATCGTGCTGGACGAAGAACTGATTGCGACCCGCCCCTATCCGCATCGCGCGTTTCAGGGATGGCGCTATTTCCAAGATGACAAATGCCCGCCCGATGAAAAACAGGGTGGCGGTGCTGATGCCCTGCCCGATGACATGGCCGATGAATTGCGCGACCTTGGCCTGATCTAAAAGGCACCTTACGCCGGTGTATTTTCCTCGTCCGGGTCAATCTCGCGCAGCATCTCGGCGACTTCATTCTTAAGCCAGCCGACAAATGCCTTCACGCGCGGTCGCCTAAGGTGTTCTTCGGGATACACCAGATAATAGGCCCCGCTTGATGCAACGCTTTGCGGGAACGGCCGCACCAAATTGCCGGCCGCCAGATCAAGCGCAGCCAGGCTTGTGCGCGCCATGGCAATCCCCTGCCCCATCAGGGCTGCCTGAATGACCATATCGCCCGAATTAAACCGCAGACCGCGACTGACATCGACACCTTCGGCACCAACGCCCTTAAGCCAGAATTCCCAATCAGCCGCATGCGGATGATCGATAAAGGTGGTCGCATCATGCAACAACTGATGCCCAGCGACGTCAGCCGGGTCTTTTGACACCGGATGAGCGGCAAGATAGGCCGGGCTGCAAACCGGGAAGGACTCGTCACGCATCAGCATCTCGCAGACGAGCCCGGGATAATTGCCACTGCCAAACCGTACCGCCAGATCGATGCCCTCGGTCCGCAGATCGACAAGCCGGTCGTCGGCATGAATGCGCACATCGATATCTGGGTAAGCATCACGGAAATGTCCAAGGCGCGGCACCAGCCACTTCACAGCAAAGCTTTGCAGGACGCTGACTGTTACCACACCGGTTTCCTCAACCAGCATCAGACGTTCGATTTCATCAGCAATGCGTGAAAACCCGGCCGTGGTTGCCTGGGCCAATTGCGCACCTTCTTCGGTCAGGTGGATCTGACGGGGCAACCGATGAAACAGCTTGAAACCAAGATATTCCTCAAGCTGGCGAACCTGCTGACTGATCGCGCCCTGGGTCACAAACAATTCTTCGGCCGCCCTGGTAAAGCTCAGATGGCGGGCGGTGGCATCAAAGGCACGCACGGACTGCAAAGGCGGAAGCCGCATGAATATTGCTCCAATCACATGGATTAGCATTTCTAATCCATGTGATCAGAAATACTCGTTTGTTCCCCGCGCAATATAGCCGCACTATGCCTTCAACAGCAAACATTGCATTAGCAATATTAACTCATGGAGAGAATGATGGCTTATTCGCTTAGCCCTGCTCCGTCTGCCGTGGAGCGCCAACCAAAAGCATCGATCAGTACTTCCTTCATCAATCTTGTTGGTCGCCTGAATGACCTGAGCAACCAGTTTTCACGCTTTCTTGCCGTTCGCGAAGAACGCCGGATGTTGCTGAAAATGACCGACCATCAACTTTCGGACATCGGCATCACCCGTGCCCAGGCCGAAGAAGAATACCGGCAGTCTTTCAAACTGCGTTAACCCCGAACGGGATCAATCCGTCGCCACACCGCCCCCACGGAAAATTGACGAGATTGATCCACCCTTCGTGCCACCGCACAACCTGCCCGCTGCCCGTTCGATGCCCCCACATCGAGCGGGCATTTTCATTTGTCGACCGGGATTGATTTTATAAAACCATTATTTGATCCATTGCATTGCGGCGCAGTGAATAATCGCTCAAAGTTGGGGCAGTATCTGGCCACAACCGACGGGACCTCGCGCATGACCGCAGAGAAAAAAGCGTCAAAGAAATCCGAACAACCAGCCAAGAGTGCTGACAAAAACGACAGCGAAGACACGCTTGGTGCTGCAACGCGACGCACCGGCAAAAGCCGATCTGCGGCCAACCGAACAGATGCCCTTTCAAAACTCGATAGCGAAGCAAAGGACCGCTTCTTGCTGGACTCCGAAAGTATGACCATGGACCGGATTGACGATCATCCGTCAAAGGCGAATAAGACCACCAGCCAGAACCTTGCCAACATCCCCGATGACCAACTGCCGCCCGACATCGACCTGAACCCGAAAGCACGGGCAAAGAAGATGCACGGCAAACAGTATCTGGAACTGATTGCGCCCCTTCATATCGAGCTTCTGAAGCTGCAAAACTGGATCAAGTCGGAAAACCTTAAATCCCTGATCATTTTCGAAGGGCGCGACGCGGCAGGCAAAGGCGGCACCATCAAGCGGTTTACCGAACACCTTAACCCGCGTGGTGCGCGGATTGTGGCCCTTGGCAAACCGAACGACCGCGAACTGACGCAATGGTATTTCCAGCGCTATATCGAACATCTGCCAAGTGGCGGGGAAATCACGCTGTTCGACCGGTCCTGGTATAACCGTGCGATGGTCGAGCGGGTCATGGGCTTCTGCAGCATGTTTGATGTCAGCGAATTTTTGCAATCCGTGCCGGAACTTGAACGGATGCTGATCCGGTCCGGCATTCACATGACGAAGTTCTATTTCTCGGTCAGCAAAAAGGAACAGGCACGGCGCTTCAAACAACGTCAGACCGATCCATTGAAACAATGGAAGCTGAGCCCCGTTGATCTGGCCTCGCAAAACCTTTGGGATTCCTACACCGAGGCCAAACGCGACATGTTCTTCCACACATCGACCACCGACAGCCCGTGGGTGATTGTGAAGTCCGATGACAAGAAACGCGCGCGCATCAACGCCATTCGTTTCTATCTGGCACAGTTTGATTATCCCGGGAAACGGCCGGAGATCCTTGTTTATGACCGCCGGATCATTCACAGCGTCGCAGAGGAACTTGATGAGGATTGATCGACTTGCCGGCCTCTGGTCTTCCAGATCGTGAAAACATTGTCGCGGTAACATTTGCGTTCATTGACATTGCCCTCACTGCAACCTTTACTGGATGCATATAAATCTTCGGGAGGCAAACAATGGCAAAATGTGCATTTATCGGTCTGGGTGTCATGGGATATCCGATGGCCGGTCACCTGCAGAAAGCAGGTCACGACGTTACCGTCTATAACCGTACCGCGGCAAAGGCGGAAAAGTGGGTTTCCGAATATGGCGGATCATCCGCCCCCACCCCGGCCGAGGCGGCAAAGGGTGCGGAATTTGTCTTTTCCTGTGTTGGCAATGATGACGACCTGCGCAGCGTGATGCTGGGCGATGCGGGCATGTTTGCCGGCATGGACAAGGGTTCTGTCTTGATTGACAACACCACCGCATCGGCCGATGTCGCGCGCGAACTTTATGCTGCGGCCAAGGATATGGGCATTTCATTTATCGACGCCCCGGTTTCCGGTGGTCAGGCCGGTGCAGAAAACGGTGTTTTGACCGTGATGTGCGGCGGCGATCAGGATGCGTTTGATCGCGCTGCCCCGGTCATTGATGCCTTTGCCAAATCCTGCAAACTGATGGGCGACAGTGGTTCTGGCCAGTTGACCAAAATGGTCAACCAGATCTGCATCGCCGGTCTGGTGCAGGGCCTTTCCGAAGGGGTTAATTTCGGCGTCAAGGCCGGCCTTGATATGGAAAAAGTTCTGGATGTGATTTCCAAAGGGGCTGCAGGCAGCTGGCAAATGGAAAACCGTGGCAGCACCATGGTCGAAAACAAGTTCGACTTCGGCTTTGCGGTTGACTGGATGCGCAAGGATCTGGGCATTTGCCTTGAAGAATCCAAACGCAATGGCGCCCGCCTGCCGGTCACAGCGCTTGTTGATCAGTTCTATGCCCAGGTGCAGGAACGCGGCGGCAATCGCTGGGATACCTCGAGCCTGATTGATCTGCTGTCGCGCGGCTAAAGCACCGCGGACCAAACATCAAGACAAACAAAAAGCGCGGCCCATCGGGCCGCGCTTTTTGCATTGATACCGTCTTAGGCGATTACAAACCGGCACGAAGCAGCGGCTCAACCTGATTGCGGTAATTGGCCAGCGGACCGTTATCGAAATAGCCCACCGCACATTCAAGAACGGAATCGCGGATGGGTTCTTCGCCTTCTGCGAGATTTTCCTCAAGGTTCTCACGGCTCGATTTACCAAGACGTTCGATCTCGATATCCTGCTCGCAGCTGGTCGCTTCAAGCGTTGCCAGGGACTGGCGTGGATCACGACGGCGCGACGGCAGTGCGTGTTCAAGATCAATCTCGCGCTCGAACTCTTCGGCATCAGGCAGTGTGACTTCGATATCGGGAATCACACCGTGACCCTGCACGATGTGATTTTCCGGCGTGGTGTAATAGCCAGTGGTGATTTTAAGTCCACCGCCCGAGGTCAGCGGCATGATGCGCTGCATCGAGCCTTTGCCAAAGGAACGCTCGCCAATGATGATGCCGCGCCCGTTTTCACGAAGGGCTGCCGCCATCAGTTCAGCACCGGATGCCGACCCGCGATCAAGCAGGATCGCCATTGGCACCTGATCAAAGAAGTCGGACCGGTCGGCTTCGTAGCTGCGCAATTTGCGCTCCCCGCGGCCTTCGGTGGCAACAATCAGACCATCACGCAGGAACTGGTCGGCAATATCGGCTGCACTGTCCAGAAGCCCGCCCGGGTTGCGGCGCAGATCAACAATGATGCCGCGCGGTGATGCGATCCGGTCTTCGAGTTCGCGCAGATATTCCTGCGTCTGATCAAGGGTGGTCGCATCGAAACGTGACACGCGGATGTAACCAATATCCTGATCAATGATGCTTGCGGTCACCGACGGAACTTCGATCCGGGCCCGTTTGACCGTGACTTCAAAACTGTCTTCGACACGTTTGATGGTGAGCGTCACCGGGTCGCCGACGCGACCACGCATCCGCCGGACTGCTTCGGAAATCGGCTCACCGACCATTTGATAGCCATCGATATGGGTAATTCTGTCATCCGGGCGCAGGCCCGCACGCGCGGCTGGCGTATCGTCGATTGGGGAGACAATCCGGATGCGCTTTTCATCATCCAGCGCAATAACGATACCAACACCGGCAAAGCTGCCTTCGGTACTTTCCTGCAGGCGGCGGAACATGTCATCTGTCATATAGGCGCTATGCGGATCAAGGTCATGCAGGCTGTCATCAAGCACCGCACCCACCACACCAACCGGCGATGTGTCATCGGTTTCAAGATCGCCCAGCATGGCAATGCTGTTATCGATGAACGCCATGCGATCGATTTTCTCGACATAGGTCTCGGACAGCACCTCTAGCGCTTCGACATAAAGCTTGTCGGCATGGGCAAACTGCTCCTCGCTCGCGCCGGCGGTCACGCTGGTGCGATAGGCATCGAGAAACCTGCGTTCTTCATCGCTTGGCCATGCCGGACCGGCACAGGCCACCAGTCTTGTTCCGGCGAACGAAATCAGCACCGCAAACAAAATTGGCAATATTCCCTTACGCAGCAACAGCTTGCTCCTGTCCTTCAATTTTTTCGACCGAATGCATAACGGGCATCATTCGACCTTCAATTCCCGCAAGTCTAGCCTGCCTTTTTTCGCTTGGCGACCCCTTGGCATGCAATCAGCACCAGATCACGCAACTTTTACCTGTTTGGGCGCTTACCCGCACGTCTTCGCAACATATCGGTAGCCTTTTGTCATTTCGCCAGTGTTCGTGCTGAATTGCGCGGCTTCAACCAATGTTGAATGCCGTCTTTGGCGCAACAACGCGAAACAGACTCGATCTTGGCGCGCTGGATCGTTATGCTACGGCCAATAAAACAAGGTCGGCACAAAGCTGACTATTCCGAGCGGGCGGCTCACATTTCAGGGAGACGTCTTTTTTCATGAGCGACTTTACGCCCCCCATTTCAGATATCCGTTTTCTGATCCATGACGTGATTGGTCTGGATACGGTATCGAAGCTGCCAGTCTATGCGGAAACCACACCGGATCTGGTTGACGCCATCCTTGAAGAAGCGGGCAAATTTGCGGGCTCCGTCATCGCACCGCTCAACCGGATTGGCGATCAGGAAGGCGCAGAACTTCAGCCAGATGGTACTGTCCGTACGCCAAGCGGCTGGCGCGATGCCTATGCACAATTCTGCGAAGGTGGCTGGCAGGGTATTTCGGCACCTGAAAGCGAAGGCGGCATGGGGCTTCCGATGTTACTCGGGGCTGCCGTTGCCGAAATGTGGCAGGCAGCGAACATGGCCTTTGCGCTTTGCCCGATGCTGACATCCGGTGCGATTGAGGCCCTTATTGCCCATGGTTCGGATCAGCAGCGTGAATTGTATCTGTCTCGCATGATCTCAGGCGAATGGACCGGCACCATGAACCTGACCGAACCGCAGGCGGGATCGGATCTTTCGAAGGTTCGCAGCACTGCGGTGCCGCAGGATGATGGCAACTATAAAATTTCCGGTCAGAAGATCTTCATTACCTATGGCGATCACGAGATGACGGAAAACATCGTGCATCTTGTGCTGGCCCGCACCCCCAATGCCCCGGCTGGTGTCAAAGGTATCTCGCTCTTTATCGTTCCGAAATATCTGGTTTCCGGTAGCGGTGAAATCGATGCGCGCAATGATGTGATCTGTGTGTCGCTTGAGCACAAGCTTGGCATTCATGCCAGCCCGACCGCCGTCTTGCAGTTTGGCGACAAGGGCGGTGCGACCGGTTATCTGGTTGGAGAAGAAGGCAAAGGCCTCGCCTATATGTTCACCATGATGAACAACGCACGCCTTGCCGTCGGCCAACAGGGCGTTGCCATTTCCGAGCGCGCCTATCAGCAGGCGCTGGATTATGCCAACACCCGAAAACAGGGAAGCGATACCAAAACCGGCGAAGAGGCCCCAATTGCCGTTCATGGCGATGTCCAGCGCATGTTGATGCGCATGCGGTCCTCAACCGATGCGGCGCGTGCGCTTTCGTTCTATGCCGCAACCCAACTGGATCTTGCCCATCATCTGTCTGATCCAGATGAACGCGCCGCCGCACAAGCCCGGGCGGATCTTTTGATCCCACTGGTCAAGGGTTGGTCGACTGATCTTGGCGTTGATAACGCATCCCTTGGTGTTCAGGTTCATGGTGGCATGGGCTTTATCGAGGAAACCGGTGCGGCACAGCACCTTCGTGATGCGCGTATTGCGCCGATCTATGAGGGCACGAACGGCATTCAGGCGCTTGATTTCATTGGACGCAAGGTACTTCGCGATCAGGCGCATGCCCTTAACGCGTTGCTTGCCTACATCAAGGAAACGATCCGCGACGTTCAAGCGGGCGATGCCACGAGCGATCTTGCCGAGGCAAGCGGTGATCTGGATCACGCAATTACCGATCTCGAAAACTCGACCTCTATCGTGCTTGAACGTTGTGCTGCGGATGCGGACATGGCGCAGGCGTTGGCCACGCCATATTTGCGGCAAGCGGCCTTGTGCATTTCCGGATGGTTGATGCTGCGTGCACTTCATGCCGCAAACAGTGCCGAAACACCGGAAGAGTTTCGCATTTCCAAAACAAAAAGCTGCAAGTTCTTCTTTACCCAACTCCTGCCAGAGGCCGCTTTTATGGCGGCACAGGTGCGAAATTGCACGGACGCGCAAATGCATTAACGACGGTCACATTTTCGCCGTGCTTTTTTGCTCAAAACCCAGTTGCATCATCGCCGCCTATGCGGAACGATGGTGCGACTTTCTTGTTCCCCGAATTCAACCAGCCCGATCATTCCCTCACATGCAGGTCAACATTCGGAAATCCCGCAAGATTTGAAAGGGTTTGACGACAATTTCCTGTTTCGGTTTTTGATTGCTTCTCTATAATCCGCCCAATGAATCTCTTAACCCGATATATGCTCAAACAGCAGCTGATCATGATGGTCTTTGTCACACTGGGACTTCTCTGTGTGATCTGGCTGTCGCAAAGCCTGCGCTTTGTCGAAATGATTGTGAATCGGGGCTTGTCGATCTCCGTATTTTTGCAGCTGACGTCGCTGCTGCTGCCCAGCTTTTTGACGATCATTATTCCGATCGCGCTGTTCTTCGTGATTGTATTTTCCTATAACAAGCTGATCCAGGACCGAGAGCTGATTATCATGCGCGCGGCAGGATTGAGCCAATGGGCGTTGGCCAAACCGGCTCTGATTGTCGCACTGCTTTCAACAGCAGTGTGCTATTTCCTCACTCTGTTCTACCTTCCCTACAGCTACACACAATTCAAGGAACTGCAGTTCTCGATCCGCAACGACTTCTCGTCAGTTCTGTTGCAGGAAGGCAGCTTCACGGATCTGGACGGCTTGACGGTGTACGTCCGCGAAGTCGGCCGGGATAACGAGTTGCTCGGCATTCTGGTTCACGACGCCCGCGATCCGGACGCGCAAACCACGATGATGGCCAAACATGGCGCACTGGTTCGCACCGACGAAGGCCCGCGGATTGTCCTGCTGGATGGTAACCGTCAGGAAGTCAATGCCGACGACGGCACCATGTCGATCCTGTATTTCGATCGATATGCGGTTGATATTGCCCAAGGAGTTGTTGAGGAGGGCCTACGTTATCAAGATGCTCGCGAACGTAGCGTCTATAATCTGCTCACCGGCATCCCGCCGGATATTATCGAGCGAGACCTTAACACGTTTCGAGCTGAAGGACATGATCGCCTGATTTCCCCCCTTAACGCCATTGCATTCTCTAGCATTGCACTGGCTGTTCTTGTTTCCAGCAGCTTCTCCCGTCGAGGACAGACAGGAAGACTCTTGTTTGCCATTGGTTTCATGGTCCTTTGTCAGGCGACGGGTATCGCTATGAAAAACCTTGCGGCCAAGAACCCGGCGCTTGTCCCACTGATGTACATGAATGCTCTTATCCCGATTGCTTTAGGCCTATACTGGACGTTCCGCGGTCCGGTGATCAAAGCGCGGCGCGCGACTACCCAAGAGGCAGAAGCATGAGAATTTCGCCGCTTCTGACATGGTATTTTGGCAAGCATGTCCTGATCTCAATTCTGGCGATCCTGACGCTTCTCATCAGTTTGATTCTGATTGGGGATACCATCGAACTCCTTCGGCGCGCGGGGAACAAGCCCGACGCTACCGTTGGCATTGTTCTGCAGATGGCCACCAGCCGAATTCCGTTCATGACCGAGAAGGTCCTGCCCTTTGCCGTTTTGTTCGGGTCGATGTTCTCGTTCTGGAAATTGACTGGCAATCAGGAACTGGTCGTGACACGTGCGGCAGGTGTTTCTGCCTGGCAGTTCATGCTCCCGCCAATCTTGTGTGCCATCATTCTTGGCAGTATTCAGGTAGGCGCACTCAATCCACTTTCCTCGATCCTTCTGCAGAAATACGAAACGCTCGAGGCGCGCTATTTGCAGAACAACGCCAGCGTGATGAACCTCTCGTCAAGTGGGCTTTGGTTGCGTCAAGGGACTCAGGACGGTCAGGCCGTTATTTTTGCCCGCTCGGTCAGCAGCCAGCAGGGTGATCAGCTTGATCTTCGGAACGTAACGATCTTCCGTTTTGAAGATGCTGACGATTTCACGACCCGCATTGATGCCGGGCGCGCCGTTCTCGAACCCGGCACTTGGCATTTCTATGATTCATGGACTTTTGTTCCCGGCCAAGCCAGCACTTTCGCAGCAGAAATGATGCTGCCGACAAACCTGACCGCGCGCAAAATCCAGGACAGCTTTGCTTCACCAGAAACCATGTCATTCTGGGATCTGAAGCCCTTTATCACTTTGCTGGAACGCGCAGGCTTTAACGCCACTCGACATCAAATTCATTTCCACAGCCTGTTGTCGAGGCCTTTACTTTTATGTGCCATGGTTTTGATTGCGGCAGCATTTTGCCTTAAATTCTCTCGACGTCGTCGCGCCTCGCTTGTTATCGGTGGGGGTGTTGCGACCGGGTTTATTTTGTATTTTTGCACGGACGTCATTTCGGCACTTGGCGTTTCCGGCGGCATTCCACCGGTTTTGTCGGCATGGGCGCCTGCGGGAATATCCTTGTTGCTCGGGGTTACTACATTATTACATCTTGAGGATGGCTAGCCTATGGTCATGGCGGGGGGAATGATAAAAAGACTGACAACAGGCACCATTCTGGGCTGCGGGATTTTAGTTGGTGGAAGCTTTCTAAATCTGCATCCGGCAGCCGCACAAACAAGCGGCTCAGAAACTCCTCAGCAAGAACCGGCCATTCTGTTTAGCGCAGATGAGGTTGACTACAATCAGGACCTTCAGACCGTTACGGCTCGCGGCAATGTCGAGATTTCACGTGAAGGCAGGATCCTGCTTGCCGATACGGTGAGCTATGATCGTTCTCAGGATGTTTTGACAGCCTCGGGCAATGTCAGCATCACTGAACCCAGCGGTGAAGTCACCTTCGCGAGTTATGTCGAACTTAGCGGCGACTTCAAGGACGGGATCGTCCGGGATATTTATGTACTGCTCGACGAAAACACCCGGATCGCCGGCGCGGGAGCGCGACGCAGCGGCGGGAACTTTACCGAGATTGCCAAAGCCGTTTACTCTCCCTGCAAAGTCTGTGAAGACGATGGTAATGGCTCTACTCCTCTTTGGCGTATACGTGCGGCCCGTGTTCTCCATGATGCAGACAGAAAAACAGTAGAATACGAAGATGCCCGTTTGGAAGTTGCCGGCATTCCGGTCCTTTACTCTCCATATTTCCAGCATCCAGATCCGACAGTAAAACGTCAGTCCGGTTTGCTTGCCCCGTCATTTGGCAGCACAACCCATGTTGGCACTTATTTTAGTCAGCCATATTACTGGGCGATTGACAAAAGCAAGGACATGACCTTCACGCCGACGTACACAACGGACGAAGGCCCGTTGCTCGCTACAGAATATCGGCAGCGCTTTGACAGCGGCGAAATGGAAATCATCGGCAGCGCCACCAACGATAGCGATGACAACTGGCAGGGGCACATTGATGCCGAGGGCAGGTTCGATATCGACCCGACATGGCGTTGGGGTTTTGATGCAGAACAGGCCACTGAAAAAACTTACCTGTCGCGATACGGCTTTGCCTCCCCGTCTGAATTGACATCCAACCTGTTTACCGAAGGCTTTCGTGGAGCAAGCTATACTAGGGCCGATGCGTATTACTTTCAGGGTCTGAAAAGTGACGATGACCGAGACACGACACCCATGGTGCTGCCTCATTTGCAGTTTCGTGGACAATCTGCGCCCGCCCAATATGGCAGCATAACAACGCTGGATCTGGATGCATTGTCACTCACTCGTGAAGACGGTGCAGATTCACATCGTGTTTCTGCAAAGGCAGGATGGGAACTTCCCCATGTCGGAACCATGGGTGATGTGACCAAACTCAGCCTCTCAATTCGCAGCGACAACTACATTGTCTCAGATGTTAGTCGTAACGGTAGAGACGATTACAGTGGGTATGCGGGACGTATTCTGCCACTGGCAGCGATTGACTGGCAAATGCCTTTTGTCAGCAATCAGGGCGTCTATCATCAAGTTATCACGCCGATTGCTATGGCGGCATGGTCCCCTAACGGTGGCAATCCGGCAGAAATATCAAATGAGGATTCCCAGTCATTCGAATTCGATGATATCAACCTGTTCGCTCATGATCGCTTCGGCGGTCTTGATCGCGCAGAGGATGGATTCCGTGCAAGTTATGGACTTGAATGGGCCGTTTATGGACCAGATGGCGGATACACGAGTGCCATGTTCGGTCAAAGCTATCGCGCAAACAAGAACGACACTTTTGCTGCCGGCTCTGGACTAGAAGAACATCTCTCTGACTATGTAGGAAGGGTCACGGTATCCCCAAACAGCTACCTTGACCTCACGTATCGTTATAGATTGGATAACGACGATCTATCTGCACGTCGAAATCAAGTAACTATCGCCGCAGGTTCACTTGATACTGTTCGAATAAACACTTCTTATGTGCACTTCACAGATGATGCAGGTAGCGAAGAGTTCGACGAGCGAGAAGAAGTCTATTTCCAAGCTGAGCGACAATTCAGCCAATTTTGGTCAGCCCAAGCCTATAGCCGCTATGACGTCGATCAGTCAGATCCATTGGAATATGGTTTCGGTTTTGTTTACGAAGATGAATGCTTCGTCTTTGATGGTCGTGTCCGCCGAACCTTTTATCAGGATCAGGACCTTGGCGAGTCGGATGAATTCCTCTTCCGTCTGGTCTTCAAGACCTTGGGCGAATTTGCATATGCACCTGGATTATAAGTAAAAATGATTTCCAAATTTTCGATTTCGACATCCTTGAAAATCTGCGCTGTAATGGTGACTGTCACACTATCGATGATAGCAGCACCGCTTCGCGCCCAATCACCTGTCGGGGTTGCGGCGGTCGTCAATGATGATCCGATTTCGATCATTGATCTTGTTGAGCGCATCAAGCTTGTTGCCGTCTCGTCAAATATCGAGATTACCCCCCAGCGTAGTAACGAAATGGCGCCGCAGATCCTACAACAGCTGATCAATGAAAAGCTGCAGATGCAGGAAGCGGAGCGTCGCGGCATCGAAGTCACGGAAGAGGACATCGCGCGCGGCAAGTCGATGATTGAGCAAAATGCAGGCCTACCGAACGGGATGCTTGATGCCTATCTGAGCCAGCGCCAGATCACACCGGGCACGATTGAAAACCAACTCCGACCTCAGGTTGCCTGGCAAAAGCTTCTGGGCACCATGCGTAATGACGTCGAGATTTCCGAAGCCGAGATCGACGACAATCTTGAACGCATCATCAGCAACCAGGGCAAACCGCGTAACCGGGTTCAGGAAATCTTCCTGCCAGTCGATAATCCTCGGGACAGCACACGCGTTTATCAATCCGCCCAGGAAATTCTTGGTGCCCTTGGTCAGGGGGCTGATTTCGGCGGTCTGGCACGGCAGTTTTCGGCCAGTGCAAGTGCGGCCAATGGCGGCGACCTTGGATGGCTTTATGCCGGTGAAATGGCAGGTGAATTGCAACAAGCCGTCAACCAGCTTCAGCCCGGCCAGGTCAGCGCACCAATCCAGACCATCCGCGGATATCACATCCTGAAACTTCTCGATCGCCGCGTTGGGGATGCCAACGCCGTCACCGATACGAGGCTGGATCTTTATCAGCTGTTCGTTCCGATCAGCGGTGATATGCCCCAGGATCAGATTGATAACAGAATGGCTGTCCTGCAGAACACCCGCGAAACAGCCGATAGCTGCGAAGCCATGGCAAATGTCGCTGTCGACCTTGGCTCAGACCTGAGCGGCAAGATGGAAGGCATTTCGCCAAGCGCACTCTCTGGGCCGATCCGCCAGGCTGTCAGCAATCTTGATCAAGGCAAACCGTCAAACGTCATTCGTGTCGATGGCGGCGCCCTCATGGTCATGATTTGTAACATCACCGAAGAAAGCAACCTGCCGACCCGTCAGGACATTGAAAACCGTCTGCGGATAGAACGTCTTGATATTTTGGCACGTCGCAAACTTCGTGAACTGCGTCGTCAGGCCTTTATTGATATCCGGATCTGATCCGATCGACAGGACCAAAAGAGGATGACAGAACTCGCACCCATCGCAATGACCATTGGCGAGCCCGGCGGCATCGGGCCGGAGCTTGCGGTCAAGGCATGGCTGCGCCGCGACCAGGATGAGATTGCGCCATTCTGCCTGATCTCCCCTGCCGGTATTGTCAAACACGCAATAACGCAGAGCGGAAATGATGTCCCGCTTGAGGTCATCAAGACGATTGATGCGGCAAAACCCACCTTCCAGCGCGCCCTGCCGGTCTTGGAGATCGCGGATGTCGCAGCGGACGTCGTATCCGGTGTCGCATCGGCGAAAACGGCAAGTGTTGTGATTGAAAGCATCACAAGGGCGGTTGAACTGGCAACCAAGGGTGACGCCAGTGCTGTTGTGACCAATCCGATCCAGAAAAGCGCGCTTTATGAAGCCGGTTTCAGTCATCCCGGCCATACAGAGTTTCTAGCAGAACTAGCCGGTCCGGGAACAATCCCGGTCATGATGCTGGCAAACAGCCAATTGCGCGTGGTGCCACTGACCATCCATATCGCGCTCAAGGATGTCCCGACACAGCTGACCACCAAGCTGATTGTCGAGCGTTGCCGGATCACACATCAATCACTGAAAGATGCCTTCGGGATTAAAGCCCCCCGTCTCGCCGTTGCTGGCCTGAACCCGCATGCGGGTGAGGACGGTGCGATGGGAACCGAAGAGCAAACCATCATGGCCCCCGCCATCGAACAACTTCGGAACGAAGGTATCGATGTTATCGGCCCGCTTCCGGCAGACACGATGTTTCATGCAGAAGCGCGCGCGAATTACGACGTCGCCCTTTGCCCCTACCACGATCAGGCTCTGATCCCGGTCAAGACGCTTGATTTTCATGGTGGTGTGAATGTCACGCTGGGATTGCCATTTATAAGAACATCGCCCGATCATGGCACCGCGCTGAATATCGCTGGCAAAGGGATTGCACGCGCCGACAGCCTGATCGCTGCCCTCAGGATGGCAGCCGAAATGGCGACCAAACGCCTTGCGACAGGAGCCTGACCAACGTGTCAGAACACAGCGAACAAACAACCGGAAAACTCGCCAATGACGGCCTTCCGCCGCTCCGCGACGTTATCGCGACCCACGACCTGTCGGCACAAAAGAAATTCGGTCAGAACTTCCTGTTTGATCTGAACCTGACCGGGCGCATCGCACGCGCCGCCGCCCCGTTGGAAGACGCCACCGTTATTGAAATTGGCCCGGGTCCGGGTGGGCTGACGCGTGCCTTGCTGTTTCATGGTGCCAAGAACCTGACGGTGATTGAGCGTGACCCACGCTGCCAACCGGTTCTGGAACAGATCAGCAATCACTATCCCGGTGCACTGCACGTCATTGATGGCGATGCGCTAGAGGTCGATGTCACCACGTTGGGCCCCACCCCGCGCAAGATCGTCGCCAACCTGCCCTATAATGTCGGAACACAGCTTTTGCTGGGCTGGTTGATGCAGATTGATCAATTCGCCAGCCTGACCCTGATGTTCCAGAAGGAAGTCGCGGAGCGTGTCGTCGCCCGCCCAAAGACAAAGGCCTATGGGCGTCTGTCGGTGCTGTGTCAGTATCTGTGTGACTGTGACATTCTGTTTGATGTCCATCGCAGCGCCTTCACCCCACCACCAAAGGTAACCTCCGCCGTCGTACAGCTCCGCCCCAAGGCGGAACGAGGTACTGACATCAATCTTGATAGCCTGGCCAAAATCACCCAGGCCGCCTTTGGCCAACGCCGCAAGATGCTGCGCGCCAGCCTCAAGACGCTTAACGTCAATGTCGGAGAGTTGCTTGCAAAGGCCGACATTACTGAAACATCGCGGGCCGAGGAACTCAGTGTCGCGGACTTCGTTCGCCTGACACAGGTCCATGATGAAATGGCCGCTTCGTAAAGCGGCCATTTTTGCAATACATATCAATCGGTCAGAAGCTTTTTGACAAAGCCCGGCAGACCGGTCTGTCGTTCACGTTTGATCCGCTCAGCACCGATAATGTGCCGCACATCGGCGATGCAACGATCAAGATCATCATTGATCAGCACATAGTCAAACTCTTCCCAATGGCTAATTTCCGCACCTGCCTTGGCCATGCGTTTCATAATCACGTCGTCAGCATCCTGCCCGCGATCACGCAGGCGGCGCTCCAGCTCGCCAGATGACGGCGGCAGGATGAAGACCGACACAACATCGTCTCCGCCCTTGTCGCGCAGCTGACGTGCACCCTGCCAGTCGATGTCAAACAAAACGTCACGCCCTTCGGAAAGGGCCTTGTCCACCGGTCCAAGCGGCGTGCCATAGTAATTGCCAAACACCTCGGCCCATTCAAGCAGCTCGTCATCGGCAATCATGTGTTTGAAATCATCGACCGACTTGAAGAAGTAATGTTTGCCTTCTTCCTCGCCCGGGCGCGCTTCGCGGGTGGTTGCCGAAACTGAAAGCGAAATCTTGTCATCGTTTTCAAGCAACTGACGGGTGATGGTCGTTTTACCCGCACCGGACGGAGCACAGAAAACCAGCATCACGCCACGACGGTTATGTGGATCAGTCATCAAAGTTCCTCCCTGCCCGCTTATTCGACGTTCTGGACCTGCTCGCGGAGCTGATCAATGATCACTTTAAGCTCCATGCCGCAGTTGGTCAGTTCAATATCATTGGCCTTTGAACACAAGGTATTGGCTTCGCGATTGAATTCCTGACAAAGGAAATCAAGCTTGCGCCCGATTGAGCCACCCTTGGTCAGCATGTCACGCGCTGCCGTGATATGCGCTTTGAGGCGATCAATCTCTTCGCGGATATCGGCCTTGGTGGCAACGATCGCTGCTTCCTGATGCAAACGTTCGGGATCAAACTTGCCCGCATCCATCAGTTCTTCGACCTGACGTTTCAGACGATCCTTGATCGCCTCGGCGCGAGCGGCTTCGCAATTCTGGGCGCGCGTGACGGTTGCTTCGATATTGTCAACATGGCCACGCAGCATCACATCAAGTTTTTCGCCTTCCTCGGCCCGGTGGGCCGCCATCTGATCGATCGCTTCATTCAGGCTTGCCAGCACGGCAGCATCATTGGCTTCGCGAGTTGCTTCGTCTTCCTGTGGCTCATAGGCCTCAAGCACGCCACGCACATTCATAAGGTCGGCAATCGTGCCGGCCGAAAGGCTGCTGGTATTGTCGAACTCTTCGGCAAGCTGGACCAGTTCGGACAACAGTTCCCGGTTCACCGAATAGGCATTGGTATCGCCGGAACGCGATACGTTAAGCGTGACACCCATATTACCGCGCTTGAAGCGTTTGGAGACCGCATCGCGGACCTTGGCTTCAAGGCGTTCGAACCCGCCATTCAGGCGCAGGCGAACATCAAGGCCCTTGCCATTGACGCTGCGCAGTTCCCAGGTCCAGCCAAAACCATCAGCCGCGCCATCAACGCGTGCAAAGCCGGTCATGCTTGAAACGGTCATATTTCCATCCAGTTTGCTTTTGTGTTTGGGCGTTTATAACGATTGCCCCTACTCCCGCCAAGGGTCAACACAGGTTACGCACACCATATCGCCAATATGGTATTTATAGAGCCTGTTTCATAATGCTGCCCTATTGCTGCAGCATGTTCCGCCAAAATCGATCCCGTTAATTCAAAACCCCGAACGAGCAACAATGTCCTTTCAGTACAATGCCATTCTGATCACGGGTGCCAGTTCTGGCATAGGTGCTGCCTTGGCGCGTCATTTTGCGCGCACTGGCGTGACCCTTTTTATCAGCGGACGCAATCAAACCCGCTTGCAACTGGTCGAAAATGACTGCCGCGCAGCCGGGGCAAATGTCTATGCCGATGTTCTCGACGTAACATCGCGCGAGACTATGGAGGCCTATGTCACCCATTGTGATGAAATCGCCCCGCTCAGCCTTGTGATTGCCAATGCCGGCATTTCGGCCGGGACCGGTGGGCTTGGCGAAAGCCCGGAACAGGTCCGCGATATATTTGCCACCAATGTTGCCGGTGTACTCAACACCATTGATCCGGCGATCAAGGTCATGCGCGGACGCAGGCGTGGTCAGGTCGCGCTGGTCGCATCACAGGCATCCTGGCGTGGCTTGCCCTCTGCCCCGGCCTATTGCGCCAGCAAGGCTGCTGTGCGGGTCTATGGCGAAGGATTGCGTGGTGCATTGGCACCTGATGGCGTGAAGGTCAATGTCATCTGCCCGGGCTTTGTTAAAAGCCGCATCACCGATGCCAATGATTTCCCGATGCCCTTCTTCATGCAGGCAGACAAGGCCGCCCGCAAGATCGTGCGTGGCCTTGAACGCAACAAGGGCATGATCGCCTTTCCTTGGCAAATGAACCTGACTATCGGAATGCTCAAGATGACGCCGCAATGGCTGCTGGATTTGGCCGCGTCCCGGATCCCGAAGAAAACGTCATCACCCGATGGCGTGAGCGACCACTAAAACATGAAAGGCGGCATTCACATGATGCCGCCTTTGTTATTTCAGCTGGGTATATTGCCGAACTCACTGCCCGTCGCGGATACGCCGCCACTTGGCAACGTTGCGATTATGCTCCTTGAGCGTGCGGGCAAAGGCATGGCCGCCCGTACCATCCGCGACGAAATAGATATCCTCGGTCGCAGCGGGATGCAGAACGGCATAGAACGCGTCGCGCCCCGGATTGGTAATCGGCCCCGGCGGCAACCCACCCGTGACATAGGTGTTATAAGGGCTGTCAAAACGCCAGTCCTGACGCGTTAACGGACGTTCAAGACGCTTGTCCGGGCTGATAGCATAGGCAACCGTCGGATCGGACTGCAGGCGCATATCACGACGCAGGCGATTGACAAACACCCCGGCAACGCGGGCACGTTCACCGGCAACACCAGTCTCGCGCTCAACGATAGAGGCCAGAATGACGGCTTCCTCGATCGTATCAAACGGCAAGCCTTCCTGACGGCCCGGCCAAAGCTGTTCGACCATCTCGTCATGAGCGGCACGCATGCGATCAAGGATGCTTTGTTTCGTATCACCAAACGAGAACTGATAGGTTTCCGGCAATAAGGTGCCATCTGGCGGGATGTCAGTGATCTCGCCGCTGAGCCCATCAACCAGATTGATCCGCTCGACAATTTCACCGGAACGAAGGCCTTCGGGGATGGTGACGAACCGTTTGACCGTATCACCGGTCGCAAGGATTTCAGCGGCCTGTTTCGGGCTGACCCGGGCCGGGAAATGATACTCGCCAGCACGAAGCGATCGATCAAGCTGACTGACACGGACACCTGCCAGGAAGATCAGCGGTTCGGTGATGATATTTTCACGTTGGAAAATTTCGGCAATACCGCGAACACCGGTCCCCTGCGGGATGATGATGTCGCGTTCCTGCGCCATGTTACTGGGCGATGTGTATTGCACATAAACATACACCGCTGCCCCACCTGTGGTGAGAGCAGCGGTGATGATCAGAAAGCCAAGAAAAAGCAGAAAACGCTTCAAGGGAATGCTCCCGGGGTTGCTCTGCTGTTTAAACGGCTTTGAACACTAGCGACGCGTTGGTGCCACCAAAGCCGAACGAGTTCGACAGCGCGACGTTAACTTTACGCTGTTTGGCTTCAAGCGGAACCAGATCGATGCCTTTGCATGCTTCGGACGGATTGCGCAGGTTCAGCGTCGGCGGAACGACACCTTCATGGATCGCAAGGATCGAGAACACTGCTTCAATCGCACCGGCAGCCCCCAGAAGGTGACCCGTTGCCGATTTTGTCGAAGACATCGACATGTTCTGGGCGTGATCACCAAACAGGCGCTTGACCGCACCAAGTTCGATTTCATCGCCAAGTGGAGTCGAGGTGCCATGCGCGTTGACGTAATCAACATCTTCCGGGTTCAGACCCGCATTGCGGATTGCATTGCGCATCGAACGGAAACCGCCATTGCCGTCTTCTGCCGG
>NZ_PAQR01000059.1 GCF_002709775.1 Thalassospira sp. | reverse complement strand
TCCTCAACCACCAGAACCTGTTTACCTGTCGACATTCACCATCCCTTGCTGCTTGTCAGATCCGCCGGCATATCCGGGGTCTGCGCCTGATGTTGATTTTACCGGGTTGTTTTAGTGGCGCTTTCGGGTCCGGCCCGCCATATATGCAGTATGCATTGTTAAACCTGACCACAGGATCAGCATCTTAAGTTGTATTTTCAAGAACAAACTGTTTTCGCATTGGTCCTTTAACTCCTGACCAACCCGGATTAGGTAGTAGGGGCGATTTGTCTAAAACGTGATGTCGTAAAATCTTGAAAGATGCGCGTCTTCCTGCGATTTTGCGCATCACCAATTGCGCCGCCTGATGCGCTTATATGAATTAAACCGGGTCTTTATCCAGCCCCATAGCCACCAGATCGCGATGTTGTGATCACAAAGACAAGATGCCGATGACCCAAAGCTCCGCCGTGACGGCCCAAAATGACAGCAATATGATCCCGGCGACCGATCTGGTGACGGTTTCCCGCGCTGTGGCAGATTTGCGCCGTGGCGAGATCGTTCTGGTCCAGGGTCACGACAATGGCGAGGCGCACAGCGTTGCCGTGATTGCCGCCGAGCCGCTTTCCCAACATGGTCTGGAACGTCTTTGCGACATCACCGGAAACGAGAAGACCGCGCCGGCAATCGTCCTTCCGCGCGTGCGGGCCAAATCGCTGGGTCAGGCCGCCAAGGATGATCCGTTTGTGGCTTTTGTCTCTGCCACGCCATCCGGTGTTGACGCCGATCGTCTGGGGGAAATTGCCAATCCGTTGCTTGATCTTGATGCGCTTCCCGATGGGGACTGGCGCCAAATCAGCATGGCCGAGCATGCCGCCATCCGTCTGGCAAAGCTTGCGCGGTTGTTGCCCGCGGTTGTGACCGTCCCGGTCAGTGCCGATCAGCTTGAAACCCTTGCCCGGTCGCAGAACTTGCTGGTGTTGCAGTCTGAAAGCATCAATGGCTATGAAAATGCTTCGGCCGCATCCTTGCGCCAGGTCAGCGAAGCGCGCGTACCGCTTGAAGATGCTGAAAATGTCACCGTCATTGCGTTTCGCCCGGAAGATGGCGGGCAGGAACATCTGGCCATCGTGATTGATGAACCGGCCAAGGACAAACCGGTTCTGATCCGCCTGCATTCGGAATGCTTTACCGGTGATCTGATCGGGTCGCTGCGCTGTGACTGCGGTCCGCAGCTGCGTGGTGCGATTTCGGAAATCGCCAAAAGCGGGCAGGGTGGCATTGTGCTTTATCTGCGTCAGGAAGGGCGTGGTATCGGACTTGTTAACAAGCTGCGCGCCTATGCGCTTCAGGATCGCGGGTTTGATACCCTTGATGCCAACGAGGAACTTGGCTTTGACGCCGATGAGCGTGTTTATCGCCCGGCGGCTGAAATGCTGCGTCAGTTGGGCTTTGAAAGCGTGCGCTTGCTAACCAACAATCCGGAAAAGCTCACCGGGCTTGAAAGCTGGGGTGTGACGGTGTCCGAACGTGTGCCGCACAAATTCCCGTCCAATGGTCATAATGAATTTTATCTGCAGACCAAGAAAGAGCGGGCTGGCCACCTGTTCTAAACTGCGTGGGATGGCCTGCAAATAACGGTTTCTTCTGCGCAGGGCGCTCACGTACCGTAAGTACGCTGCGCACCCGTGCTCGCCGAACCCGTCATTTTCGCCACATCCCACACAGTTCAAGCTCTGCCTGATTTAACCGTGCCGATGCTACCCGGCAGAAGATTCCGACGGGCAGATCTGGCGGAAGGCCTTTCCAAGAAAATCGCATTATTTCAATGTTTTAGTGAATGCTAAAACTGGCACTCCTTTTGCAAATTATCAGGCAAGAGGAGGACAGACATGTCGATTGGTGAAAATTGGCGGCAAATTTCGCCCGGTAGCATAACCGGTGGCACAGGGGGCGCAGGCGGGGCAGCAGACAACAAGTTTGCCCAGTCGAATGCGGCTGATGCGCTGTCGGGTAACGGCGAAGGCCGGACATTTTCGCAATACATGTTTGGCGAGGACGGTTTTGAATTCACCGATATCCTCGATGTGATCAATCCCCTGCAGCATATTCCCGGTGTGGGCATGATTTATCGCTCTCTCACCGGCGATGAGATCGGCAATGGCGCGCGCGTTGCGGGCGGTGGCCTGTTTGGCGGGGTGTTTGGCCTTGCCGGGGCAGCAATCGATGCCGTGGTCGATGCGGTTACCGGTGATGATACCGGCAGCCACGTCATGGCCTTTGTCGAAGACAGCTTTGGCGGCAGTGGTATTGATGATGGCACGGCGGTGGCTGATGCGACCGATGCCAGCCAAAACCAGCAAGCCAATGTGGTGCAAAACGGTGCCTATCAGGGTGATCTGGTTCTGCCCTGGATGAGCGGGTATCAGGCCCAACCCGCCAGTGCTGCCGAACAGGCAACCATCGTGCAATCAGCCCCGACCACACCGGTTGATCAGGCCATGCTGGCTTCTGCCAATAGTGCGGGCAGTGTTGGTATTCAGGCTTCAGACCTGAATGTGCCGTGGGCGCAAGGCATGCAGGTGACGCAAGTTGCGGAAGCCAGCCCGACTCCGGCCAATCCGGCCGCGAATAATCAAGCCAATCCGGCAGTTGCCGCATCCCAACCGTCAGCGCAGCCTGCAGCCGAAATGGCATCTGCCGCTACCGCCCAAACATCCGATCCTGCAGAGCTGATGGTCGCCATGGCATCGGCAGGCACGGCAAATCCGGTTTCGACATTCAGCAAAACGGTGGCATCAAGCTCCACGGCAAATGAGCCGGTTCGTCGCCCGGTTACTAGCACCGGTGAAGCGAATACTGTCTGGGCGCGTGCCGCAAGCAGTGGCCGGGTCAGCCGACAGAACAACACATTCGCCATTTCAGCCGAAATGGCAGCCCATGAAGCCAAATATGCCAAGATAAACGCTGTGAAAGCCGAAGCCGCCGCGCGCAAGGCGACTGAAGTCCAGACCACAGGCGCCGATGGCGCGCCGCTTTCGGCGGCTGAAATGGCAGCACGGTTTAATGCTGCCCTTGGCCGCGAAAAGGCCCAGACCATGGCGGCTGACGCCGTTGCCAGCAACAACGCGGTTGCTGATAGTGGCCCGGCCAATACCTATGACGGATATGATGTGGCCAATGCAGATCAGGGCGGCTCAGCCACACCGGCCAGTGCGCCAGCGGCTGACGATCCAGCCAATCATCCGCTTTTGCAGCAGGCATCCAATAACATGAATGGTGATGCGCCGGTCGGGGCATGGTTCAGCCAGACAATGATGGATGGCCTCAAGAAATATCAGGCGATGCAGCAGAACCCGGCACAGCCCGGAAATTCGATCTGACAAGGCCTGTTTCGGTATCAAAACAAAAAAGCCCGCCTGGTTTGAACCGGCGGGCTTTTTGTTATTCAGATTTGCTTGGCGTGATCAGCTGTTGAGGAAGCCGACGATTTCCTTGACCTCTTTGAGGATCGGCTGGGCAATGACATTGGCGCGTTCCGCACCTTTTGCCAGAACAGAATCGATATAGGCCGGATCGGCATTCAGACGTGCCATTTCCTCGGTAATCGGTGCCAAGTTTTCGACAACGACGTCGGTAAGGGCCTGTTTGAAGCCAGAGAACTGCGTACCGCCATGTTCGGCCAGAACATCTGCAACCGTGCTGTTGGTGAGCGCAGCATAGATGGTGATCAGGTTCTTGGCTTCCGGGCGGCCTTCAAGACCGGCGGCCTCACTTGGCAGTGGTTCCGGATCGGTCTTTGCCTTGCGGATCTTTTTGGCCAGCGTGTCGGCATCATCGGTCATGTTGATGCGCGCCATGTCCGACGCATCGGATTTCGACATCTTTTTCGAACCGTCACGCAGCGACATCACACGGGTTGCCGGACCAAGGATCAGCGGTTCTGGCTGCGGGAAGAAGCCTTCGACGCCGTAATCGGTGTTGAATTTCAACGCGATATCACGGGCGAGTTCAAGATGCTGCTTCTGGTCTTCGCCGACCGGCACATGGGTCGCCTTATAAGCCAGAATGTCGGCCGCCATCAGGCTCGGATAAGCGTAAAGACCGAGCGACGCGTTTTCGCGATGCTTGCCCGCCTTTTCCTTGAACTGGGTCATGCGGTTCATCCAGCCGATGCGCGCGACACAGTTAAAGATCCAGGCCAGTTCGGCATGGGCGGAAACCTGGCTTTGGTTAAACAGCACCTGATTTTCCGGATCAATGCCCGAAGCAATCATGCTGGCCGCCAGTTCGCGAATGTTGGAACGCAGTTCCTTGGGGTCTTGCCAGACCGTGATGGCATGCATGTCGACCACGCAGAAGATGCATTCATATTTCTTCTGCAGTTCGACCCAGTTGCGGATCGCGCCAAGATAGTTGCCAAGGGGAAGGTTACCGGTGGGCTGAGCGCCCGAAAACACACGTTCCATAACGTCGTCGTCCATTTCATATTTTGAGTAACGGGACCTGCATACTCCGCCAGGTTTTGGACACCCGCCGGCGGACGAGCATGCAAGTTTCGCGCGCGAGTTAAGCCCCGTGGCCGGGTAAGGTCAAGCTGCTTGTCAGGAAACCGGTCGATTAATTGTAATCAGGCGGGTTTTCCGCGTTTTAAAGTACTTTTGAGCTCGGAAAAGCTGGTCGCACCAAGCAGTTGGGCACTGATGGCATAAACCGCCATGCCACCACCGACACAGATCGCCATGGTGATGATCCGCGTGATCGAAAGCGCATCATTTTGCCAGAAAGCATCAATGGCAAACCAAAGGGCCGATCCCATCAGGGCGGAGGCCAGAAGAATGCGTGGCACGCGCCGGGTCAGGCGGGCATCAAATGTCAGATCGCCGCGCCGGTGCAAGATAATGCCCAGCGACATCGCATTGACCCAGACCGAAACAGAGGTCGCCGCCGCAATACCAAGATGCCCGAACCACGGCATCAAAACGACAATCAGAATGATGTTGAGCACCATGCAGGAAATGCCGATCCGGATCGGTGTTTTGGTGTCTTCGCGCGCAAAGAAGCCCGGTGCCAACACCTTGACCAGAACCGAGGCCGGCAGGCCAAAGGCAAAGACCGTCAGTGCCATGCCGGTCATAAGGGTTTCCTCCGCGCCAAAGGCCCCGCGTTCGAACAGAACGTTGATCACCGGAAGCCCCATGACCCCAAGGGCAACGGCGGCTGGAAGGGTAAGCAGAAGGGCGATTTCAATGCCGCGATTCTGGCTATACATCGCGGTTTTGGCATCATCGCCCTGCAACTGGCGCGAAAGCGTTGGCAACAGGGCCGTACCAATGGCAATGCCAATGACCCCAAGCGGGAGTTGCTGCACACGGTCGGCATAATAAAGCCAGGAAACCGCACCATCGGATACGAGGGAGGCCAGCATGGTGTCGATCAGAAGATTGATCTGATAAACGCCCGCGCCAATCATGCCCGGGATCATGCGTTTGCCCAGAAGCTTGATCCGGTCATCAACGCGCGGCAGCTGCCACTTTATGGCAAAACCAGCCCGTTTGCAGGCAATCACCAGGGCAATGAATTGCGCGATACCGGCAATCGCCACCCCCCATGCAAGCGCGTGGGCGGGTGTTTCGGTCACTGGCGTCAAGCCGAGCAAAGCGGCAATCAGACAGATATTAAGAATGATCGGGGCGGCGGCCGCGGCGGCATAGCGGTGCAGGGTGTTAAGCACACCAGACATCAGAGCGACGGCGGAAATAAATGCCAGATAGGGAAATGTGATGCGCGACAGTTCGACGGCGAGTGCGAACTTTTCAGGGTTTTCGGCAAAGCCCGGCGCAAAGACATACATCGCCCAGGGCATCAGGATTTCAATGATCGCCACCAGAAAACCGGTGATCAGAACCAGCATCGACATGGCGCGCGCCGCAAATTCGCGCGCGACATCCAGACCGCGTTTTTCAATGTCGCCCGCCAGAAGCGGAATGAAGGCCGCGGAAAACGCGCCTTCGCCAAACAGGCGACGAAACAGGTTGGGAAACTTGAACGCGACAAAGAACGCATCGGCCATGCCGCCCGCACCGAGCATCCCGGCAATCAGAATATCGCGGCAGAATCCCAGCAAACGGGACAGCAGGGTAAAACCACTCACCGTGGCAATAGAGCGGACAAGCGACATTCGTTAAGCGTTCCGTATTTAGCTCGCGATTCGACGTCAAACCGGTGGATCAATCTGGCGGTGATGACGTGCGATTGCGGTATTTTCAAGCTTGATGGACAGAAATCTGACAGCCGAAGGTGAAAATAGTCGTAATTTTCGCCGCCAGAAGTGGCGGGATATATCGCATTTTTATGAACTTGATTGAAAAAGATGATTTTTTTGGGGGCCCTGTGACAACCGTCACAGAAAAACAGTTGCGATGGCCCCATATTCTGACTCGCTGAGGGTTCGTTGGGACGCGAGCCTCATATTGGACGGGCGGGGAATTAAGGGATCCACCTCAACCTGCTGCACTCCGAGGATTTCGGCACCGTGAATAACAGGTCGCGCTGCCGTGTTTGGTTTTACCCTTCCTCGTCCGTCACAATTTCCAAAAAAGAATATGAGCAAATACGAGCACTGTACCGGCCATAACGGCCGGGAACAGCCGGATCTGATCCATACCGTGGTGTTACCGATGGTAGCGCATGGGTATTGGATCGATCCGGCTTGTTTGAATTTGGGATTCGACCCTAGTCGTTGCGAATCGCCTGGGTCAGGGTTTCCTTGACCTGCACGAACTTGGTTCGGCTGTCGATCTTGAGCCCGAACACGTCCTTCACGTAAAACACGTCAACCGCGCGCTCGCCAAAGGTGGAAATCCGGGCCGAGGCGATCTGCATGGATAGATCGCGAAGCGCACGCGTGATGTCATAAAGCAGGCCCTGACGGTCACGCGCGGTGATTTCAATCACCGTATGGGTGCGGCTGGCCTTGTTATCGATGATGACGTTCGGTTCGACCTTGAAGACCGCGGTGCGGTGCTTGTTGTCCTTGGTCTGGCGACGCTGGATTTCCTGACTTGGGCGAATTTGCCCGGATATGACCTTTTCCAGGGTTTCGCGCAGGCGTTCGAGCTTGGCGGTGTCGTTAAACGCCTCGCCATTGGTATCCTGGATAAAGAAGGTATCGAGTGCCATACCGTCCGCAAGCGTCAGGATCTTTGCATCGACAACGTTGGCCCCGCACAGCGCCATGGCCCCGGCAATCTGGGAAAACAGGCCGGGATGGTCAGTGCAATGCACGGTGATTTCGGTGGCATCAATGTCGGTATCAATGCGCACATCAACCGTGATGTCGGCCCCGGATTTGCGGGCCTCATGGGTCAGATGGGCGTGATGGACGTGGATGTCGGTATCGAAACTCAGCCAATAGGACGGATAGCCGCGTTCGATAAAGTCCTCGATATCCTGTTCCGGCCAATCCTTGAGTGCTTCGCGAAGGGCAGCCTGTGCATTGGCAACCCGCGAATCGCGGCTATCGGCATTAAGACCGCCTGACAGCATGTCATCGGTGGCGTAATACAGTTCGCGCAGAAGGGTGGCCTTCCAGCCGTTCCAGATGTTCGGGCCGACCGCCCGGATATCGGCAACCGTCAGACACAGCAACAGACGCAAGCGTTCCTGTGATTGCACCAGATCGGCAAAGGAACGAATGGTGCTGGGATCATTAAGATCACGCTTGAACGCGGTCAGGCTCATCCACAGATGGGCTTTGACCAGCCAGGCAACGGTTTCGGTATCGGCCGGCGACAGGCCCAGACGCGGACACAGCTTTTCGGCAACTTCGGCACCGAGTTCCGAATGATCGCCGCCACGTCCCTTGGCAATGTCATGCAGAAGGACCGCGACATAGAGCACACGACGTGAAATCACCTGACCCATGATGCGGGTGGCGACGGGGGCATCTTCGGCCAGTTCGCCGGTTTCGATCTGATTGAGGATGCCGATCGCGCGGATGGTATGCTCGTCCACGGTATAGGTGTGGTACATGTCATACTGCATCTGGGCGACGACACGACCGAAATCGGGGATGAAACGGCCCAGAACGCCGGCCTCGTTCATCTTGCGCAGTGTGACATCCGGACTGTCGCGCTGGGTGAGGATTTCAAGGAAGACCTCGTTGGCGTCTGGATCGTTTTGCAGCTTGTGATCAACGTATTTCAGGCTTTGCGTGATCCAGCGAAGCGTTTCCGGGTGAATGCCGACCCGGTTCTGATGGGCGACCAGAAACAGGCGCAAAATCTTGATCGGGTCGTTTTTGAAAACATCAAGACTTTCGACCGTCAGGCGTTCATTGCGCAGTTCAAACCCGTCAATTTCCTTGGTGCCAAACAGCTTGCCCGGGAAGCGGATCAGCGGGCGACGCTGATGGCTTTCTTCAAGGGCGGCACAGAAGATGCGGGTCAGGCTGCCGACATGCTTCACCATCAGGTAATAGTGCTTCATGAAGCGCTCAACGCCGGATGCGCCGGCATGATCGGTATAGCCAAGGCGGTTTGCGATTTCGCGCTGCATGTCAAAGGTCAGGCGGTCTTCTTCGCGGTCCGAGAGATAATGCAACCAGCACCGCACTGCCCACAGGAAGTTCTGTGCCTTGAGGAAGCCGAGTGCTTCCTTGCGCGTCAGGACCTTGAGATCAACGAGCTCCATCGGTGAATTGACGCGATAAAGGTATTTGCCAATCCAGAACAGGGTGTGGAGATCGCGAAGCCCGCCCTTGCCGTCCTTGACGTTGGGCTCGACGACATAGCGCGAATCGCCCATGCGGGTATGGCGTTCATCACGCTCGCCGAGTTTCTTTTCGATGAACTCGATACCGCTGCCCTTGACCAGTTCGTCCATGAAGCGGGCGCGAAACAGCTTGTAGGTTTCCTCATCGCCCCAGACGAACCGGCTTTCGAGCAGGTTGGTGCGAATGGTGATGTCCTGTTTGCCCATGCGCAGGCAATCTTCGACCGAGCGCGTTGCATGGCCGACCTTAAGCCCGAGATCCCACAGCATATAAAGAATGAATTCAACGACCTGCTCGCCATTGGCGGTCTGTTTGTAGGGAAACAGAAACAGGATATCGACATCCGAATGCGGCGCCATATCGCCACGGCCATAGCCGCCAACAGCCACGACCGACATGCGCTGTTCATTGGTCGGGTTGTGCAGCGGATATTCAAAAGTGGTGGCGAAATCGTGGATCAGACGCACGATCTGGTCCATCAGGAAACTGTTGGAGAAAACCGTGTCCTGCCCGGAATTGCTTTCTTCAAAGCGTGCGCGGATGACGGCACGCCCGGCCTCAAGCACCGATTTCAGCTTGTTGAGAACAGCGGTTCGCTGTTTGAAGCTTTTGAGTTCGGGATCATTTGCGATGGCCTCAAGCTCGGCAAAGACCTTTTTGCGGTCGATGATTTCGCGCTGCTTTTTGATCTTGTAGGTCACGTTGATCTGTTTCCTCGGCCCTGACGTTCGGTCTCTTGACGACAGGGCTTATATAGCAATTTTCTTAACAGTTGCCGCACCATAGCGCCAATTTCGCCGTTCTGCACCCGTCCAGATCACATCAAACCTTTCCGGCATCAATTCGGTACCAGAGTGATATGGGGACAAGCGGGCCGCTTTGCAGGGGATCAGCCCTTTAGCGCCTGAAGACGATAAAGCGCATCAAGGGCTTCGCGCGGGGTCATGTTGTCGGGATCAAGATCGGAAACGGCATCGAGAACCGCCTTTTGATCATCAGACAGGGAAGGGGTGCTTGCGCGTTCTTCCTTGGCGGCCTGCTCGATGGCGACGGCAAATAGCGGCAAGTCATCGGCAAGCTTGGATACCGCACCGCCCTGTTCGCCCTTTTCAAGGGTTTTGAGAACCTGTTCAGCGCGCTTGATCACGGGTTTGGGCAGGCCAGCCAGCTGGGCGACATGAATGCCGTAAGACCGATCCGCGCTGCCAGCCCCGACTTCATGAAGGAAGACGACCTCGCCCTGCCATTCCTTGATCAGCATGGTGTGGCATGACAGGTGTTCGAGCTTGGCCGCAAGGGCCGTCAGTTCGTGATAGTGGGTGGCAAACAGGCCACGGCACTTGTTGATTTCATGGAGGTTTTCAACCACCGCCCAGGCGATTGAGAGGCCATCAAAGGTCGCCGTCCCGCGCCCGATTTCATCAAGAATGACCAGCGAGCGATCAGTTGCCTGATTAAGGATCGAGGCGGTTTCGACCATTTCGACCATGAAGGTCGAACGCCCGCGCGCCAGATCATCGGCCGCGCCAACGCGCGAAAACAGCCGGTCAATCACGCCGATATGGGCCTTGGCCGCCGGGACAAAGGCACCGATCTGGGCCAGAACGGCAATCAGGGCATTCTGGCGCAGGAAGGTCGATTTACCGGCCATGTTCGGACCGGTGATCAGCCACAGGCTTTGTTCATCTTCAAGGCGGCAGTCATTGGCGACAAACGGTGAATCACCATTTTCGCGCAAGGCGGCCTCGACCACCGGATGACGACCCGCCGTGATGTCAAAGGCAAGGCTGTTATCAATGTTCGGGCGAATACAGCCCTGATCGCGCGCCAGTTCCGAAAGGGCGGCTGAGACATCAAGTCCGGCAAGCGCCTGGGCACATTTGGCAATGTCATCGGCCTTGGCCAGAACGGCCGAAACCAGTTCTTCAAACAGCTCCAGCTCAAGGGCGAGCGCCTGATCACCGGCCTTGGATACCTTGCTTTCAAGCTCAGACAGTTCGACGGTGGTAAAGCGCACCGCATTGGCCATGGTCTGGCGGTGGATGAATTCATCCATCTCCATCATCTTGTCGGCGGTCTTGGCCGACACTTCGATGAAATAGCCCAGAACGTTGTTGTGCTTGACCTTGAGATTGGAAATTCCGGTCTGCTCTGTATAGCGGGCCTGCAGATTGGCGATCAGCTTTTTGCTTTCACTTGAAAGCATGCGGAGCTCATCAAGCGGGGGGTGATAACCCCCGGCAATAAAGCCGCCATCGCGTGCGAGAAGCGGCAGGCTTTCGGCAATTGCGCGGCGCAACAGATCAATCAGATCGCCGTGATGACCCATCATGGTCAAATGATCCGAAAGGGCTTCGGGCTGTGCTGTCAGGCCGTCATTGCCGCCATCGGGTTTGTTCAGAAGATTGCCAATCGCAAAGGCGCAGGACAGACCATCGCGCATTGCTGCCAGATCACGCGGACCGCCACGGCCAACCGACAGGCGCGACAGCGCGCGTTCAATATCGGGGCATTCGCCAAGGGCCGCGCGCAGATCAGATCGCAAACCATCGCGATCATGGAAATATTCCACCAGATCAAGGCGCTTGTTAACCTCATCGGCATTGGTCAGCGGCGCGGATAGGCGGGCAGCCAGCAAACGCGCGCCAGCCCCGGTGCGGGTGCGATCAATGACCGAAAGCAACGATCCCTTGCGCTCGCCCGACTGGGTCTGGATGAGTTCGAGTGACCGACGCGTTGCGGCGTCGATTTCCATCGCTGCCCCCTCGGCCACACGGGTCGGTGGGGCGAGGCGGGGCATCTGTCCCTTCTGGGTCAGCTCGACATAATCAATCAGCGCACCGGCAGCCGACAGCTCGGCCACTTCAAAGCCGCCAAAGGCATCAAGGGCCTCGACCTCATAAAGCTTTTTCAGGCGCAGCTGGGCGTTTTCGGCATCAAAGCGTGCGGTCGGCTGCGGGGTAATGATGTTTTTATATTCGGCATAGATGTCGAACACTTCGGATCGGTTCAGCATCTTTTCCGAAAACAGGATTTCACCCGGATCAAGCCGGGCAAGGGCCGCACCGAGGCCTGCCATGTCGGACGGCTGAACAAAGAAATCCCCGGTCGACATATCAAGCCAGGCCAGACCGATCTTGCCACGCACTTCGGAAACGGCGGCCAGATAGTTATGGCGCCGTGCATCAAGCAGGCTGTCTTCGGTCAGTGTACCCGGCGTGATCAGGCGGACGACACCGCGTTTGACCACGGATTTGGCACCACGCTTTTTGGCTTCGGCCGGGTCTTCCATCTGTTCACAGACGGCCACCCGGAAGCCTTTGCGGATCAGGCGCTGCAGATAGGTTTCGTGGCTATGGACGGGAACACCGGCCATGGGAATTTCGTTACCCTGATGCTTGCCGCGTTTTGTCAGGGCAATATCAAGGGCTTCGGCGGCCTTGACCGCGTCGTCAAAGAACAGCTCGTAGAAATCGCCCATCCGATAAAACAGCAGGCAGTCCTGATACTGTTCCTTGATTTCAAGGAACTGCATCATCATCGGCGTCGCGCCATCCCTTGAGAAGGAAGGGGCGGTCGGTGTGGTATCGGAATTATCAGCGATCTGGTTCATGATGACTTGATAGCAAACCCTGAAGGCAAAGACGAGAGTGCGAAATTCGGCTGGTGATAAAACTTGATCTATGCCATTGCAACGCCTGAATTTCTGCGAAATATATAAAGATACAGAGCAACAACCAAACGCCGGCTTCGGCGACAGAATAACAGTGAGCAAGGAGCGTACAAAATGGCAGAAGAACAAACCATCCCGCAGGCCCCGGAACTGGTCGGACTGTTTGATACCAAGGACGGTTTCGATGCGGCCCTGCGTGCGCTTCGCGATGCCGGGTTTGAACGCACCGATCTGTCGGTCCTGAGCTCCCATGAATCCATCGATGTGGCTGGCAAGGATGGCCGTTCCTGGTCGGATGTACTGACCGCACTGGTTGGTGAAACCAAATATGAAGTGCCGCTGGTGGCATCCGGTGCGATTGCCCTGTTTGGTGGCGCGGCTACGGCGGCGGCTGCGATTGCGGTCGGGGCCGGTGTGGGTGCGGTGGCCCTGCGTGAATTTATCGATGAAGTGACCTCCACCCCGCATACCGATGATTTCGCCCGTGCGGTGGATGCCGGTTCGGTCATCCTTTGGGTGCGGATTGATCCGGACCATGAGGGTGCCGAGGGCAAGGCACGCGCCATCCTTGAAAAGCATGGTGCGACCAACATTCACATGCATATGCCGAAATAAGCAGCGCGACCTGCGGAAAGCCAGACTCTGCTTATCGCACTGACGCAAAACCAGCATGACAACAGGATCACGGGGGCATCAGCCCCCGTTTTTCGTATCATGGAAAGTTCATAACCGGGGCTTGAACCCGGCCTTATTTGCGCGGCGCAATAGAAACGCCGATCTGCCGGGCCATTTGCGCGCGTGTGTTTATATCCCTGAAAAATCACGGCTTCTTGCCAGTCCGGATGGCATGGCCGATGGCGCTGGGGTGCCCAAGGTTGAATTGTGGCCCGTGAAACAGGCCGTATCCGATGGGCATGTTGCGACGCAACATACGGAAAACGCTACGTAATTTTGCGGTTGCCGTTAACGTCGCCTTTGACCCGGGGCAAGAAGCCTGATTTATTGGGCGGTCCGACATGACGGTCCCACACCGGAAATTTGTCGATCAGGATAAACTACACTCAAGAAAAACACAGACCGAACAGGTTGCTTTCCATCTCACCACGCAAGCGTCAGTGAAAAAACACAATGTCAGATAAAGAAATCAAGGTTCGTGACCGTGAAGCGCTGCTGTTTCATTCCAGCGGCCGCCCCGGCAAAATCGAAATCACCGCATCCAAACCGCTGACCACTCAGCGCGACCTTTCGCTGGCGTATTCGCCGGGTGTTGCGGTGCCTTGTCTTGAAATCGCCAAGAACCCGGCGACCGCCTATGACTATACCTCCAAGGGCAACATCGTTGCGGTCATTTCCAACGGTACTGCCGTGCTGGGTCTGGGTAATCTTGGTGCGCTGGCCTCCAAGCCGGTGATGGAAGGCAAGGCGGTTCTGTTCAAACGCTTTGCCGATGTTGATGGTCTTGATCTTGAAGTTTCGACCGAAGACGTTGACGAGTTCGTCAATTGCGTGCGCTTCCTGGGTGCATCTTTTGGCGGGATCAACCTTGAAGACATCAAGGCGCCGGAATGCTTCATCATCGAGCAGCGCCTGCGTGAAGTCATGGACATTCCGGTGTTCCATGATGACCAGCATGGCACGGCGATCATTGCGGCATCTGGCCTGATCAATGCGTGTGACCTGACGGGTCGTAAACTTGAAGACATCAAGCTTGTCATCAATGGTGCCGGTGCAGCTGCGATTGCCTGTTGCGAGCTGGTCAAAAGCATGGGTGTCGCCCATGACAACGTGATCATGTGTGACTCGCGCGGTGTGATCTACAAGGGCCGCGAAGACGGCATGAACCAGTGGAAATCGGCCCATGCAGCCGATACTGATGCGCGCTCGCTTGAAGATGCGATGAGTGGTGCGGATGCGTTCTTTGGCCTGTCGGTCAAGGGAGCGGTGACGACCAAGATGGTCAAAAGCATGGCCAAACAGCCGATCATCTTTGCCATGGCCAACCCGGATCCGGAAATTTCCCCGGAAGAGGTTGCATCCATCCGTGATGACGCGATTTGCGCGACCGGGCGTTCGGACTATCCGAACCAGATCAACAACGTGCTTGGCTTCCCTTATATCTTCCGCGGTGCGCTTGATGTTCAGGCATCAACAATCAACGAAGAAATGAAGATTGCCGCGGCCCATGCGGTGGCATCCCTTGCACGTGAAGACGTGCCTGATGAAGTGGCCGCGGCCTATTCCGGGCGTCGTTTGCAATATGGTCCGGAATATATCATCCCGGCCCCGTTTGACCCGCGCCTGATCATGGCCGTGCCGAAGGCGGTTGCGCAGGCCGCGATGGATAGCGGTGTCGCACGTCGTCCGATCATTGACATGGAAGAATATGAAAACCAGCTGCGTGGTCGCCTTGATCCGACGGCGGCACATCTGCAGCTGATTTCCGATTATGTCCGTGCGCATCCGAAACGCATCGCCTTTGCCGAGGGCGAGGAAGAAACTGTCATCCGTGCGGCGGTGGCCTATCGCAACTCGGGCTATGGCACACCGATCCTGATCGGTCGCGAAGACCGCATTGCCGAAAGTGCCAAGAAACTTGGCATCGACAGCCTGGATGGTGTCGAGATCAACAACGCAGCGCTTTCCAAGCACAACAGCGAATATGCCGAGTTCATGTATGAACGCCTGCAGCGCAAAGGCTATTTGTGGCGTGATTGCCAGCGTATGGTGAACCAAAAGCGTAACGTGTTTGCATCCGTCATGGTCGCCAAGGGTCATGCCGATGGCCCGATCACGGGCCTTACCCGGAACTTCAACAGAAGCTTCGCCGATATCGCCAGCGTGATTGACGCCAAAGAGGGCGAAATTCCGATGGGCCTTTCGATTGCGATCGCCAAGGGCCGCACGGTGTTTATTGCCGATACCCGCGTTCACAATGTACCAAATGCCGAAGAACTGGCCGAGATCGCCATTCAGGCGGCCGAGAAAGCCCGCCAGATGGGTCATGAGCCGCGTGTGGCGATGGTTTCGCACTCGACATTCGGCAACCCATACAGCGAGGATACAGACCGTATCCGCGAAGCGGTCGGCATTCTGGAAAAGAGCAATGTCGATTTCGAGTTCGATGGCGATATGGCCGTTGATGTCGCACTCGATACCGAGCTTCTGAAGCTTTATCCGTTCTGCCGCCTGTCGGGCCCGGCCAACGTTCTGGTCATGCCGGCACTTCACGCCGCAACCACAGCATCGAAGCTGCTTGATAAGCTTGGCGGTGGCACGGTGGTTGGTCCGGTGATGATCGGTATGGAAAAACCGGCTCAGATCGCCCAGATGGGCGCGACGGTGAACGATCTGGTCAACCTGGCAGCCCTTGCAGCCCACGAGGCAGAGCACGGCTAAGCCAGTCTGAAACAGACATCAAAAAAGGCGGAGCTGATCAGTCAGTCTCCGCCTTTTTTCTGTTCGGGCTTTATCGGGCTTGGGCCGGCGCGTTATTCGACCGCCTGACCAAAGATGGCAATTGCCGCGCCAAGGGTGGCGAGCAGGGCAAAGAAACCAACCCGGTGCCAGCCATCGCCGCGCCGTTTGGCAATGATGGCAGCAAGGACGGCCTGCAGGCCGTAATAGATGGCAAAGCAGCGCGACGCGTAATTCACAATCGCGAAAATGTCTGCCGCCCATGTCAGGGCAATGCCGACAATACCAAGTGCCAGGTACGCTTGCGGTTCGGAAATGCGGTTGCGCGACAGTTCGGTAAACAGCCCGCCCGATCCGCTGGTATCGGCAATCGCGGCACTGAATTGCGATGCCATGGCTGCCGCCACCAGCATGAAGGGCAGGATCGGGGCGACGATTTCCATCATGTCGATGATGCCGGTTTCCGATGACGACATCTGATCGGGCGCGAAGACATAGGAAATCAGAAGGATGTAAACCAGATAGATCAGGGTCGAAAGCCACTGGGCCAAGCGCATGGATCGGATGCGCGTTTGGGCATCATAGCTTGATCCCAGATAGCGCGATGTCTCAAACCCCTGCACGGTGATCAGAAGACCAAAAGCCATGGTGATCGCCGACCAGCCGGTGATGTTCTGGGCATTGAAGATCAGCTGATCCTTGGCGGCCTGTTCGCCGAAATGGGCAATCAGCCCGACCAGAAGACCGGCAATGATGGCGAGTTTCAAGCCGACCGAAACATATTCAAGCCGCTCAAGGCTTCGAAAACCGCGTGACCAGCCGACAAACACAATGATGACGAAGACCGCCGAGGTCATCAGTTTGGCATCAAGGGCGGAGTTAAACGGCGTCAGGCTGAGCGAAAAGGCACCGAGCAGATTGAGGTAATAGGTGACCGAGACGATATAGGCAAAGGCCAGCGCCCAGGACGACAGGGTTTCGACATTTCGCGCCAGTTTGCCATGGGTGCCGTTAATGATGGCATCTTCGCCAGCGGCGATATTGGTGCGGATCACAGCCCCGTACATATAGGCCACCAGACACAGGGCCAGCATGACCAGCGGTGCATAGCCGCCATAGCCAAGGTTCAGCACCGGGCCGAGCAGCAAAAAGCCACTGCCGATGATCGAGGCCAACGGGGTGACGACAGCACGCCAGGTGGTGGAGCGCGAAACCCGGCGCATGGAGAGCACAAACGCAACGCCGATGGTTGCGATGGCAATGATCAGATCGAATAACACGTGTCTTGCTCGGACTTTCGGAACGCAGCAGCCTGATTTTCAAGGACTGAAAACAGGTTTGCTGTCCATACCATATCGGGTCGTTTGTGTATCAGGTCCATGGCGGGATGCCGCAAATAAATTCAGCCTGCCGTTTTGTCGGCGATGAATGGTAATCTGGATGGCAGAGATGCCCCCTTACCGACGTTGTTGTTGGCAGGATGTGACATCTGACCCGATTTTCGCCACATCACAGCGGCAAAAGTCAGGCAGAACAGACAAAACGTTTAGAAAACAGGAATCGCTCATGGGCCAGTTGACCCGGTTTTTCGCCGTTATCATGTTTTTCCCGCTGCTTGCCGCCTGCGAAGATGAACAGGCCAGTGGACCGACGGCCGATGAAATCACCACCGCCGTGATTGAACGGTTCCGCGATGATCCCTATGCCAAGGTCGGCCATGTTGAAAACGTGACCAAGACCAACAGCATTGCCGAAGAAGACAATGAAGTGACCGTCATGGTGCGCTATGAGCTTGTGTTTGATCGCACGGTCGAGGATTTCGCCGATGACGTGACCGAAAAGGGCAAGGCGGCCGGATCAATGGATGATGTGGGCAGCACGGTGCGTGATGCGCTGGATCTTGTGAAAACCAAGATGCTCACACTCAAGGAAGGCGCCTACAAGGTCGGTGATCGCCGGATGATTGAAGATGAAATTCGCCTGCTCAAATCCGAGAATGGCTGGATTTATCGTGGGCGTTCGTAACGCGTAGCGTGGCCTGATAGTGGCAAAGGAAAAGGGACCCGGTTGGGTCCCTTTTTTCATGACGTCGATCCTGATATGCCGCTTGAGGATTATTCCTCAAGGGCGGCGAGCACTTTTGGCGGTGGGGGTACCTCTCCAACCGCAAAGGTCAGGCCATCAAGTTCATTAAGGCCATTCACGCTCATGATCGCGTGCAGGCTGTCGACATATTCTGCGCCGCGTTCGGAATATTTGGTCAGGGTTTCGGCCAGTTCCCAGCCGCTGATCAGCTGTCCTTCGGCACGCAGGGACGCACGGCGTTCGCGCAATTCCTGATAGGCCGGGTGCGAGTTAATGTTACGCGCATAGGCACGCACACTGTCCATCAGGCTGCCAAATGCCTTGATGACGTGGTTTTTGCCATCTTCGCGATCCTTGGGCACGATGCCCTCGTCATCACCCCAGGCCCACTGCCCAAACAGGGCGTTGCCCTTGCGCACAAAGCGCGACGTGCCCCAACCGCTTTCCTCGGCCGACTGGGCCAGGATGAGCGAGGTCGGGATAACGTCGATACGCTCAAGCAGGGCATTGATGCCACCATCCGTGACGCGATAACGCTTCATCAGCTGGTTGACCCATTGCTGGTCAGACGAGCTTACCGGGGTGCCGGAGATGCCCTTGGCCTGAATGGCCATCAGACGTTCACGGCGTGCCGAGATTTCCTCGTTCACGCGCATCGCCAGCGGCAGCATGATTTTCAGGAAAAGCTGTTTGCGTTCATCAACCGATGCCAGATCGCCAAGACCATCGGGTACGCGCTTGATGTAGACGCGCGGTACTTCGCCAACCTCATTGAGGTGATAGCCGATGCTTTTGAAATACTGGCTGAGTGCGATGACTTCCGGGCCGCGGCGATAGACCGGTTTCTTCTTTTTGACGACAGCCGCGTCCGGGGTGACTTCGGCGGTTTCCGTCTGTAGACCTTCCGGAGTTGGAGAAAGATCAATTCCGGCGAAAAGACCAATATACAGGAAAAAAACGGCCCCGGTAATCGAGGCAAGCGCGGTGTTCCGGTAATTGTTTGATTTTACGCTAGCCATTGTTGAATCTCCAGGATCAGTCGAACTGTCCATCCCAAGTGGAGGTTATCTATGCCTGCCGCAGGCCATAACCGCAACGGGCAATATCTCCGAGAGTTGAAAACGCCAAGAAAACCTTTTCGTTCGGCGCAAATTTTTAACGCCCGGCGCGGGCAAAAGTTCGCGCCGGGCGTCTTTATTTGTTAACGACTCGTAAAAAGGCGTGCGGTCAGTTCACCGGATGGTCTGATGCCATTTCCCGGTGCGGATCAGATGACCTGATCGGACCTAGTCGGCCATGACCGGTTCGACGGCCTGAACTTCGGGTACGTAATAACGCAGCATGTTTTCGATACCCATTTTCAGCGTCGCGGTGCTGCTTGGGCAACCGGCACAGGCGCCGTGCATTTCAAGGAAAACCACGCCGTCTTCGAAACGGTGGAAGACGATATCACCGCCATCCTGCGCAACGGCCGGACGGACACGGGTATCAAGCAGTTCCTTGATCTGGCTGACCAGTTCGTCATCGCCTTCGGCAGCGGTGCTGGCACCGGTGGCGGCATCGGAGTTCTGATCAAGAACCGGCTGGCCCGAGGTGTAATGTTCCATGATCCCGCCAAGAATCTGCGGTTTCAGGGTCTGCCAGTCCTTGGAGTCATCCTTGGTGATGGTGATGAAATCACCGCCGAGGAACACACCGGCAATGCCATCAACTTCAAACAGCTTGCGTGCAAGCGGCGATTTGATGGCTTCGTCACCCTTGACGAAGTTTGCGGTGCCAAGGCGGCCCATGACTTCCTCACCCGGAAGGAATTTGAGTGTCGCCGGATTTGGGGTCGGTTCGGTCTGAATGAACATAGTCGGCTTGTCCTCTCACTCTGACTGTCGGGGCTTATGCTGCCCGCTCAACAGTCGGCATTTCATTTTGTTAGGCCCTAAATGGGGCAAAAAACACAAAAGATCAAGTCGCAGCGCGCAACTCAGGTATTCGATCGGCCGCAAACTGTGATCACATTGACGTCAGCTGCGGCGTTAGCGTTGCAGGATGCTGCTGATTTCGCGCATCTGTGTGCGGGCGCGCAGCAGATAGAAGCCAAGCCCTGCCAGATGGTTGGGGAAAACAATGCCATCGGCCGATCCGTTGACGACCACCATCGGGTCAAGGGCGGCGGCGGCTTGTAGGGATCCGATCATTTCAGCCCAGGCCGGTGCGATCTGGCGCTCATTGATGATCTGTTCGAAATC
This sequence comes from Thalassospira sp., assembly GCF_002709775.1. GTDB lineage: Bacteria > Pseudomonadota > Alphaproteobacteria > Rhodospirillales > Thalassospiraceae > Thalassospira. The sequence goes on along the minus strand of NZ_PAQR01000059.1, from coordinate 2,644 downwards.
GGTGCCAAGGTCACGCAGGATCAGGCTATAGGCATAAAGCCGGCCCTTGGTGGCATAGAAAACATCATCGGCCGTGCGATCAAAGATCGACGGGTTTTCGACCTTGTCGTCAATCAGGGCGGAGGCCGAACCAAGATCATTGGCAAAGCGGTTCAGCGTTTCCTGCAGGTTGTCAGCACGGCGTTCAAACACGGCCTCACCATTCATCAGGCGCGCGTTATAGCTTTCAAGGGATCTGATGGCCTGACGGTATTGCTGCTCGGACGTGACACCGGGCAGAAGCGAGACACTGGGATCGAACACCCATTTGTCGCCGCGGAATTTCAAAAGGCCTGCTGCATCATCAAGATCCGGGTCGACCTGGCTTGAGCCACGGGTACGGCCGATCTGATCGGAAAGCTCGATGGCAAAGCGCGACAGGGCGTAAACAATGCCGGTCTGGAAGTTCGGCATGTTATCAAGCGCGCTGCTTGGCAGGAAGAACGGGTCATTGGCCGTCCAGCGGTTCTGGTTGACCTCGCGATCAATCAGGCCGGCGGCTGTATTAACCGCGTGGCTGCCGCCTTTGTAATTGCCGACAAAGTCGGGATTGTCATCAATGCGATGCACAAGCGCCATGCCTGCCGGATAATAGATCACGGCAATCAAAACGATTACAGCAAGACTGCGTGTCCAGAATTTACCCGACCCGAAAATGGCTTTCAGTCGGGACCCAAATCCTGCAACGCCGCCTTTTTTGTAGAGATAATCGTCTTCAATCATGGCCTGTCCTGTGAATTGATCGGGCACGTGCAGTCAGCATTAGAACCTAGGCTGTTGCCATTCAAACGGCAAGTCCATGATTTTACGCATTGATGGTGATGAATGTCTCATAACCCGCCAGTCCAAGGAGCGTTTCCAGATCCTTTTCGGCCAGGGCAACACAGCCTTCGGTGCCGCTATAATCGGGTTTGGCGATATGCATGAAGATCGCCGATCCCTTGCCGGGCACGGGCGGGTCATCATTATGGCCGAGCACAACGATGATGTTATAGACGTCATCGTCGCGATACAGCTTTTCATGGCTGGCATCAAAGGGCAGGCGGACCGGGCAGTTGTAATAAGGGTGCTTGGGATCATCACACCAGCCATCGGAAAACGAGATGGTGGTGACCGGAAGCTTGGTGCGCGGGCAGGGTCTGCGATCAGCGCGATACATCACATAGCGCAACTGCCAGCGACCGGCAGGTGACTTGCCGTCGCCTTCGGTCTTGGTTTCTGTATCGGTGATGCCGTTCTTTCCGAGTGCGCAGCGAAATCCGTGATCACCCACGCGCAAGATCCCGTCGGCCGAGGCAGACAGTTCAACAGTTTGGGACGGGGTGGCTGCAACAGCGTCGCTTTGCATTCTATTCTGGGACCTTATCGGTTTTGATCATGGTGGTGGCAGGCGGATTCAATGTGGCTACATGCCGAAGCTGAAAAACAACAAAGGTAAATTTGTGGCATTTCGGGCAATTCGCCAGTCAGTTCACGTATGGTTGATACGGCAATTCGGGCAGCCTGGTCTTCCGGATAGCCAAATATGCCCGTGGATATGGCAGGAAACGCCACAGATGCCAGTTTGTTCTCCACGGCCAGCAAGATCGATTGGCGATAACAGCTTGCCAAGAGATCTGCTTCACCCTGCGTGCCGCCGTGCCAGACCGGGCCGACCGTGTGAATGACGTATTTCGCCTTTAGTCCGAAACCCGGGGTGATCCGGGCTTCTCCCGTCGGGCAGGGGGCAAGCGGACGACAGGCGGCTTCGAGTTCCGGGCCCGCCGCACGATGAATGGCCCCGCATACACCGCCACCGGGCAGAAGGGCCTCGTTCGCGGCATTGACGATGGCGTCGACCTCAAGTCTCGTGATGTCATCAAGAATGATGTTGATGGTGTGGGTTTTCTCAGGCGCGGTTTTGTGGGTCACGAACGGTATCCTGTAACGTGAATTTTTCCCTCAATACCACCCTGTAAGGGTGGCGCCCCTGCACCAAAGTATTGTTACGCGACCAATAAGTCAAAAAAACAACGCTCCGCCAATGTGACGGAGCGTTGCGTTTGAAATCGATGCCCGTCCGAAGACGGCGGTATGCCTGGCTTATTTGCCGAGGCGGGTCACACCTTCTTCGATCAGTTTGGCAGCCTTTTCTGCGCCTTCCCAACCGGTGACCTTAACCCATTTGCCTTTTTCGAGGTCTTTGTAACGCTCGAAGAAGTGCTGGATCTGATCGCGCAGGATCTGCGGCAGATCTTCGTGGGATTTGATGTCGGTGTAGTACGGGTCGATCTTGTCATGCGGAACGCAGATCAGTTTTTCGTCCTGACCGGCTTCGTCTTCCATGATCAGAACACCAATCGGACGCGCGCGGATGACAGAACCGGCAACGACCGGCTCACGGAACATGACCATGGCATCAACCGGGTCGCCATCTTCGCCGAGCGTGTTCGGGATGAAGCCATAATTGACCGGGTAATACATCGAGGTGTGCAGGAAACGGTCAACAAAGACAGCACCGGAGTCTTTGTCCACTTCGTACTTGACCGGTCCGCCCTGCGGAATTTCGATGACGACGTTTACGTCCCACGGAACATCCTTGCCAACGGCAATCTTGCTGAGATCC
>NZ_PAQR01000058.1 GCF_002709775.1 Thalassospira sp. | reverse complement strand
CCATTGATGTCAACAAGGGCCGGCCAGAAGAACGGGATCACCACCACGATCATCGACAGGCTTTCCATGAAGCAGCCCAGCAGGATCAGTGCCAGCAACATCAAAACCATCACCAGCCACGGATCAAACCCGCTGGTCGCGGCTGCTTCTGCCATATAGGCCGGAAGGTTCGCACGGCTAAAGAAGCCCTTGAGGATTTCCGCACCCAGCAGGATGAAGAAGATCATCGAAGACGTAATCGCTGTATCCTTAAGCGACTGACGAAGACCCTTCCAGGTCAGCCCGCCTTTGCCTTTCCAGCGCATATAGGCGCCGTAAACCAGAATGGCGAACACACCCACACCGGCCGCAGGCGTCGGGGTAAACAGACCGGCACCAAGACCCAGAATGATCGAACCAAAGATCACCATCACCGGGATCAGGCGCAGCAAGGCTTCCTTGCGCTCGGCGGCGGGCATCGGTTCAGGTTTCGGGGCCAGTGACGGGTTCAGGCGGACCTGAATGGCAATTACCGCCATAAAGAACAGAACGGCAATCAGCCCCGGAATGATGGCCGCCTGGAACATCTGAATGATGGAGGCTTCAACCGTCACTGCATAGATCACAAGCGCGACCGATGGCGGGATCAGGATACCCAGCGTTCCGCCAGCCGCCAGCGTACCGGTGGCCAGACGCGGTGAGTACTTCAAACGATCGAGTTCTGGTAGGGCGACCTTACCCATGGTCGATGCGGTCGCAAGCGACGATCCGCACACTGCGCCAAAGCCCGCACAGGCCCCGATGGCGGCCATGGCAACACCACCACGGAAGCGGCCCAGCATCGCATTGACACCCTGAAACAGATCGCGTGACAGGTTGGCCTGGCTTGCGAGATAGCCCATCAGAACAAACAGCGGCACGACCGAAAGTTCATAGTTCGACACAATCCCGTACAGCAGGGATTTGAACTGCTGCAGGTAAGGGTCAAAGCGCATGAACGGGAAAAACAGGCTCAGCACATAGTTGCCGCCAATCCCGACACCGACCATGGCTAGGCCGACCGGAACGCGAAGTGCCAAAATGAAAAAGAGAACGGCAAGGCCACCAAGGCCGATCAATTCACGTTCAGACATCGGCCTCTCTCTCGAAAATCTGGTTTCCGGCAATTGCGGCCCACAGGAACATCGAAATGATGCCCGGCACATAGAACGGCCAGATCGGCCAGCCCAGAATTGCGGAAAGGGTGTTGTCGCTACGAACCTCGATCAGGCCATTGACCATCATGTAACCAAGGAACAGCGCCAGACAGGTCATCAATATGCCGGAAATCGCATCAACAACGCGCGAGAACCAGGCAGGAAACATTTTGATGAAGACATCAACCGCGACATGACCGCGATGTGCCTGACAATAAGGGAAAAACATCAGGGCGGCCGAACTGACGATCATGCTGACAAAGTCCTCATAACCAATGATGGCAGGGACGTTGGCATCGAACAGTCGGGCGAGCTTGTCCAGACCAAAGGCGGTGACGTTGACAATCGTCACAATCGCGATCAGCAAAGCAAGCATGCCACCAGCAACGGCAAGCCACGAAGCGGCCTTGTAGAGCACGTTTTTCATATCTCTAACATTCTCGCGGGAAAACAGGGTCACGCATCAATATGATACGTGACCCTACAAGATTTACCAGCAACGTTCGGATGTTACTCGGTATGGGCCTGGACGGCGGCTTTGGCTTTTTCAACCAGTGCGGCGCCGTCGAAGCCAGCAGATTTGGACTCTTCGATCCAGCGATCAACAACCGTTGCTGCCGGGGCATCAAAGGTTGCTTTCTGTTCTGCGGTCAGCTGAACAACCTGGCCTTTGCCTTCGTTGATCATGCGTTTGCCGACTTCCTCGACATCATTCCAGATGGTGCCGATTTCAGCAGCAAAATCGCGACCGGAGTTACGGTCGATGATTTCTTTCAGGTCATCAGGCAGGCTCTCGTAACGATCCTTGTTCATCGCAAACAGGAAGGTCGAGGTGCCAAAGCGTGAGTTCACGCCTTCGCCTTCAACGGAATAGGAAATCATTTCAGCAAGCTTCAGCGGCGGAACAACTTCGAACGGCACCATGCCGCCGTCAACCACGCCAAGCGACAATGCCTGCGGCAGGGCCGGGACCGGCATGCCAACCGGTTCTGCACCCCAGGATTCAATCACCCAGGAACCAGTACGGGTCGGGGTACGCAGTTTGAGACCCTTGACGTCATCAACGGTGCGGACGTCTTTTTCGGTCAGATGGATCGCCTGACCGGCATGGACGTGAACCGCAAGGGTGTGAACGTCGGTAAGGTCTTCGGCGTATTCGTCTTTAAGGTCCCACATTGCAAGGTTGGTTGCGCGTGCATCACCAAGGTGAACACCCGGCAGCTCAAACACTTCAAGGTGCGGGAAAACGCCCGGGGTATAACCCGGCAGGGTCCAGACGATGTCGGCCACGCCATCACGGACCTGACGATACAGTTCCGGCGGGTTGCCGCCCAGCGACATGGACGGGAAGATTTCAAACTTGATGCGGCCGTTTGATTCTTCTTCGATTTTCTGCGCCCACGGTTCAATCATCTTCGACTGGGCCGGTGCTTTCGGGCCCAGGAAATGGTGGACGGTCAGGGTAACTTCCTGTGCGTGTGCGCCAAACGACACCATGGTCGCGACAGCAGCACCGGCAAGCAATTTGGTGATCTGTTTCATTCTCTTCCTCCTTTGAACGTCTTGTCGCGTTCATTGCGCCGACAAACGTTTCAGCCACGATGCGCATCTAGCGTACGAAGTTTTCCAAGATTTATTGTTCTTGTTTTTCTTGTTGTTTTTATTGTTCTTTTTGTCACATGACCTGCGTCTGGCGCAATTCAGCCATGCCGATTTATGAGCAATCTAATAGGTACGTGATGGTTATGTATAATGATATGTAGGCACATATCCATAACCAAATGATTATGTTTTTGTCGCTGCCTGTTCGCTGTGATGACGGGACGCTTCTTCGCGTACGGCATTGATCAGCATTTCAACCGGCGGGGAAATCGGCGAATCAATTCGCGTCGTCAGCCCTACGGGACCAAAGGTGTCGCTGGTATCGATCGGCAATTCGACCAGATGCCCTTCGGCAATATCGGACGCCACCGCCCCGTTCGAGATGATCCAGATCGCATCGGTTTCACGCGTGAAAGCACGGCCGAAAGATGTCGAAACGGTTTCGATACGGTCGGGCAGGGCGCCAATGCCGTGCGCAATCAGCATCTTGTCGACGGTCGGGTGAATAATGGCGTGTTTCGGCGGCACCAGAACGGTGAATTCGCGAATGCGGGTAATGTCCGGGTTCTTATCGGCGAGTAATGGATGCCCCGGCCGTGCGACCAGCGAAATATGTTCCGAATAGAGATGAATGAATGACAGGCCCGACATCTGATCGGGCTCCGCCAGTCGCCCGACCACAAGGTCAAGCTCGCCGACGCGCAATTGCCCCATCAACATCACGTTCGGCCCCGCCACGACCTTGACCGTTGTATCAGGGCTAAGGGTTTTGAAATGGCGAATGGCATTGGGCATGACACTTGCCGCAACCGTCGGCAATACGCCCAGATTGATCGAAAGACCGCCTTGCATGCGCACCTGGCTGATGCTGTCGACACCCTGACGAAGGGCGGTGACACTGGCCCCGGCATAGCGCAGGAAAACCTTGCCGAAATCGGTCAGGGTTACGCCACGCTTTGATCGGTCAAACAAACGCGCATCAAGATGTTCTTCCAGCTCGCGAATGGTCTTTGACACAGCCGGCTGGGTAATGGACAGCGTATCGGCGGCCTTAACCACACTGCGTTGGCGCGCGACCTCCAGAAAGCAGGTCAAATGACGGAATTTGATGCGTTGATCTAGCATGGAGCCCTATATGTCAGCAGTTTAGAATGTGCTTATGGGTATCTGATTCATAATTATATAGTTATGCAAAATACGCAATTCCTCATTTTACATAACCAAAACCATCTGCGAATGTGAGGGCAAACAAGCAGGGTGGAAATGATAATGAGTCTGCAAGTCGCCCCGGTCAACGGGACACACATTCATTATAGCCAGTCGGGGCCCAAAGACGGTCCGGCGCTGGTCTTTGCAAATTCTCTGGGTACGGATCTGCGCATCTGGGACGATGTTGTTGATACGTTGTCCGAACGCTTTAACATCGTCACCTATGACAAGCGTGGCCATGGTCTTTCCGGTATTGGCGATGCGCCTTATGACGTGTCGCTGCATGCCAATGATCTGATCGGGTTGCTTGATCATCTTGGTCTGGATCAGGTGATCATTTGCGGCCTGTCGGTCGGTGGTCTGATCGCCCAGAAAGTCATCGAACTGGTGCCCGGTCGTGTGCGCGGCCTGATCCTGTGTGATACGGCCTCCAAGCTTGGCGATTATGACAGCTGGAACACCCGGATTGAGGCCATCAAGGCCGACGGGATTGCGTCGATGGGTGATGCGATCATCGAACGCTGGCTGTCGCCGACTTTCCGCAAGGAACGGGTTCTTGAAACCGCGATGTATCGCGACATGCTGGTTCGTACCACGGTTGAAGGCTATGTCGGGACCTGTATTGCGCTGCGCGATGGTGATCTGCGCGATGCGGCGGGTAAAATCGCTGTTCCGACCCTATGTATCTGTGGATCGGAAGACCTGGCAACGCCGCCCGATGTGGTGCGCGCCATGGCAGCCGCGATCCCCGGTGCCGAATTCGAATTGATTGACGGGGTCGGGCATCTGCCATGCATCGAAACCCCGGAATTGCTGACCCGGTTGATCGACCGATTTACCAAGGAGAAGAACCTTGTCTGAGAGCCGGTATGACGTTGGCATGAAAACCCGCCGTTCCGTTCTGGGCGATGCACATGTGGATCGCGCATCCAAGAACATCACGGAAATCGACGAAGGTTTTCAGCGCTATATCACCGAGAATGTCTGGAATGGTGTCTGGACGAGTGACGCGTTCACCAAGCGTGAACGTTCGATCGTGACCATCGCGCTGCTTGCAGGGTTGGGTCACGAAGAAGAACTCGCCATGCATATCCGGGCGACCTTGAATACCGGGGCGACACGCGATGATATCCGTGAAACCCTGATGCATGTTGCGGTTTATGCCGGCGTTCCCGCCGCCAATACGGCCTTCCGCATCGCCAAACAAGCCTATGCCGAGATCGACGCGGCATCCAAGGGAGAGTAAGTCACATGTCCACCTTCAAACCGCGTGACTGGGGTTCCCACGCCCCCTATATCGCACCCGGTTACAAGTCCACCATCCTGCGTGGTCCGACCCAGGCACCGCTTGCGATCAAATCGGGCCTGACCGAAGGCACCGGTCCGCGCTTTGCCCCGGCAAGCGTGCGCGAACTGGATTTCGATCTGACCAAAAATGGCGTCGTTAATGGCGAGCCGCTTGGCGAACGCATTGTCGTGCATGGTCGTGTGATGGATACCGATGGCCGTCCGCAGCCCAACATCCTTGTTGAAATTTGGCAGGCGAATGCTGCTGGTCGCTATGTGCACAAGGTCGATCAACATGATGCGCCGCTCGATCCGAACTTCCGCGGGTCGGGTCGTTGCTTTACCGACGATCAGGGCAATTACAAATTCTATACCATCAAGCCGGGCGCCTATCCGTGGGGCAACCACTTCAACGCGTGGCGTCCGAACCATATCCACATCTCGCTGTTTGGTCCGGGCTTTGCCACCCGCCTTGTTACCCAGATGTATTTCCCGGGTGATCCGCTGCTTGATCTTGATCCGATTTTCCTCGGCACCGAGGACGCGGCAGCCCGCGAACGCCTGATTGCCAAATTCTCGATCGACAAGACCGAGGAAGGCTTTGCCCTTGGTTATCAGTTCGACATTGTCCTGCGTGGACGCAACGGCACCCCGATGGAGAATTAAGTCATGGCTTATGGTGAAACCCCCTCACAGACGGTTGGCCCGTATTTCGCCTATGGCTTGACCGCAGGACAATACGCATACGACTTCACCGATATCGCTGATCCGACCGTTGCCGGTCCGGATGCAGCCGGTGAACATATCCGCATCACCGGCACCGTCTTTGATGGCGAAGGCAATCCGGTCAATGATGCGATGATCGAAATCTGGCAGGCTGACGCCAATGGCGTTTACAGCGAAAAGCCGGTTGATGTTTCCGAAACCGGTTTCCGTGGTCTTGGCCGTTGCGGCACGGGCACGGATGCCAAGCTGCGCTTCTGGTTTGATACAGTAAAGCCAGGTGTCGTCGAAGACGCAGGTGCGCCGTTTGTCAACGTGATCGTGTTTATGCGCGGCATGCTGGTTCACGCCTTTACCCGTTTCTATTTTGACGATGAAGCGGAACTGAATGCAAAGGATCCTGTCTTGCAGTCAGTCCCGGCAGATCGTCGCGACACCCTGATTGCCAAGCGTGTCGAAACCCCGACGGGGATTGAATACCGGATCGATATCCACATGCAGGGGGACGCGGAAACCGTGTTCTTCGACGTGTAAGTCGGTCTGGCGCGATGGCTGCGTCCGCTGCTTTGGGGAAAGCCGGCGGTCGCAGCCATCGACCAAATTTCCTGCAAAGCTGCGGCAGTTGCCCAGCATTCGTATTGTTTTGGATTGATACCACAGGAGTTTTGCCGTGGTTGCACGTTTCATGTCGCTTAAAGAGGCGGTCGCATCCTGCGTCAAGGATGGCGACACCATTTCGATGGAAGGCTTCACCCATCTGATCCCGCATGCTGCCGGACACGAAATCATTCGTCAGGGCATCAAGGACCTGACCCTGATCCGCATGACGCCCGATATGATCTATGATCAGCTGATCGGTGCCGGTTGTGCCAAAAAACTGATCTTTTCCTGGGGTGGTAACCCCGGCGTCGGCTCGCTGCACCGTCTGCGCGATGCCTATGAGAAGGAATGGCCGACCAAGCTCGAGATCGAAGAACACAGCCACGCTGCGATGGCAAATGCCTATGACGCGGGTGCTGCTGGCCTGCCTTGCGCAGTGTTCAAGGGCTATCGCGGGGCGGAATTGCCGCGCGTAAACCCGAACATCAAGTTCATCGAATGCCCGTTCACCGGTGAAAGCCTGGCGGCTGTTCCGGCGATCCGCCCGGATGTCACCGTGGTGCACGCACAGAAAGCCAACAAAAAGGGCGACGTTCTGTTTGAAGGCATTGTCGGTGTTCAGAAAGAAGCCGTTCTGGCAGCAAAGAAATCGATCATCACCGTCGAAGAGATTGTCGATGATTTCGGCGATATCTCGCCCAATGCTGTCATGCTGCCGAACTGGGCGGTGACCGCAATTGTCGAAGTGCCGGGCGGGGCGCATCCGTCTTATGCCCAAGGCTACTACAAGCGCGACAACGCGTTCTATAAGGCATGGGATCCGATTGCCCGTGATCGCGAAGCGTTCCAGGCCTGGATCGAAGAGCATGTCATTAACGGCGGTCCCGAAGATTTCGCGGCCAAGCGTGAAGCAAACAAAGGCTAAGCGGAGGAAAAATCATGGTTGAATATACCCCGACTGAAATGATGACGGTATCCGCCGCACGCGCGCTTAAGAACGACGATGTGTGCTTTGTTGGCATCGGTATGCCGTCAGCTGCGTGTAACCTTGCGCGCCTGACCCATGCGCCCGACATTACCCTGATCTATGAAAGTGGCACGATCGGTACAAAGCCGGATGTCCTGCCGCTGTCGATCGGTGATGGCGAGCTTTGCGAAACCGCTGTGAACACCGTCGCCGTGCCGGAAATGTTCCGCTACTGGCTGCAGGGCGGCAAGATTTCGGTTGGCTTCCTTGGTGCGGCCCAGCTCGACAAGTATGGCAACATCAACACCACCGTCATCGGTGATTACGACAACCCCAAGGTCCGTCTGCCGGGCGGTGGCGGTGCGCCGGAAATTGCGACCAGCTGTGGTGAAGTCTTCCTCGTCATGAAGCAAAGCAAACGCGGCTTCGTGAACAAGATCGATTTCGTGACATCGCTTGGTCATGGCAAGGGTGGTGATGACCGCGCATCTTACGGCGTTGATACGAAAGGTCCGTCGCGTCTGATTACCGATCTTTGCATCATGGAACCGCATCCGGTCGGCAAGCAATTCGTTGTGACGTCGATCCATCCGGGCGTAACCCGCGAAGAAATCATCGAAAATACCGGTTGGGATGTTGAGTTCGCCGACGAAGTCGCCGAAACTGCGATCCCGTCCGAGAAAGAATTGCAGGTTCTGCGTGAACTGCATGCTCGTACTGCTAAGGCCCATGGGGACCAGCAGTAAGAGCAATAAAAAGGATCTTAGAAATGGCTGACGCATATATTTGCGATTACATCCGCACCCCGATTGGCCGCTTTGGTGGCAGCCTGTCGCAGGTGCGTGCCGATGATCTTGGTGCCATTCCGCTAAAAGCGCTGATGGATCGTAACCCGGATCTGGATTTTGCCGCTGTTGACGACATCGTCTTTGGCTGTGCCAACCAGGCTGGTGAAGATAACCGCAACGTTGCGCGTATGTCCGCACTTCTGGCTGGTCTGCCGGAAACTGTGACTGGCACCACGGTCAACCGTCTGTGCGGTTCGGGCATGGATGCGATCATTATGGCGGCGCGCGCGATCAAGTCGGGCGAAGCCGAACTGATGATTGCTGGCGGCGTTGAAAGCATGTCACGTGCGCCGTTTGTCATGCCAAAGGCGTCTTCGGCCTTTTCGCGCAATGCGGAAATCTATGACACCACCATTGGCTGGCGGTTCGTGAACCCGGTGATGAAGAAACAGTACGGCGTGGATTCCATGCCCGAAACCGGCGAAAACGTTGCCGAGGATTTCAACATCTCGCGCGAAGATCAGGATGCCTTTGCTGCTCGTTCGCAGGATAAGGCGGTCGCCGCACAGGAAAATGGCAACTTGGGCGAGGAAATCACCCCGGTCACCATACCGCAGCGTAAAGGCGATGCTATTGTCGTGGACAAGGATGAACATCCGCGCCCGGGTACCACGGCCGAAAAACTTGCCAAATTGCCGACCCCGTTCCGCGAAGGCGGCTCGGTCACGGCAGGCAATGCATCAGGTGTGAATGACGGTGCCGCAGCGCTGATCGTCGCATCAGAAGCCGCGGTCAAGAAATATGGCCTGACCCCGATTGCACGCGTTGTTGGAGGTGCGACCGCCGGTGTCGCGCCGCGCATCATGGGCTTTGGCCCGGCCCCGGCAAGCAAAAAGCTTCTCGCACGCCTTGGCTGGTCGACCGATCAGCTCGACGTGATCGAACTGAACGAGGCCTTTGCATCCCAAGGGTTGGCGACGCTTCGTGATCTTGGCATTGCCGATGATGATGCACGTGTGAACCCGAATGGTGGCGCGATTGCGCTTGGACATCCGCTCGGCATGTCTGGTGCACGTATCACCGGCACCGCAGCCCTTCAGATGAAACGCAGCGGTGGCAAGCGTGCGCTGGCGACCATGTGCATTGGCGTTGGCCAGGGCATCGCGATTGCGCTTGAAGCTGTCTGAGCCTGATGGCGATTGATTTTTGAAAGGTGCCCCTGTACCGGTTAACGGGCAGGGGCTTCTTTTTGCGTTATTGACCAATATGGTTGCTGGCGCGAGACTGGACCATATTGAATTTACACCTGTTTGAACGGTGGATGACCCCTGATGAGCGTTTCGCCTTTTGACTCGGCCTTGCTTGGAAATCTGTTTTCCGATCCGGAAATTGCCGCCCTGTTTGAAGACCGGGCACAGATTTCATCGATGCTGCTTTTTGAATCGGCCCTTGCCGCGGCCGAGGCACGCGCAGGCCTGATCCCCAAGGAAAGTGCCACGCGCATCGCCGAAGTCTGCCGCGATTTTACCCCGGACCCAGCCACTCTTGCGGCCGGAACTGCAAGTGCTGGTGTGCCTGTGCCAGCCCTTGTAAAGGCGCTTAAGGCCGAAATTGGCGGTGAAGATGCACGATATGTTCATTTCGGTGCCACCAGTCAGGATGTGGTTGATACCGCCCTTGTTTTGCAGCTGCGCGATGCGATTGCGATCATTCGCCGCCGTATTCGCAAGCTCGCCAAGGCGCTTTCGGCCCATGCCGATGCCCATCGCAAAACGGTGATGATCGGGCGCACCCGTTCGCAACAGGCTGTGCCGACAACATTTGGTCTTAAGGCTGCCGGGTGGCTGGCACCACTTGTGCGCATTGATCGCCGGATCGAAAGCCTGGCTTCCGATTTGCTTCGCGTTTCGTTTGGCGGGGCGGCGGGAACACTGGCCTCCATCGGGGACAAGGCCCCGGAAGTCGAAAGCAATCTCGCCGAGGAACTTGATCTTCCGCTGGCCGATATGCCCTGGCATGCCCAGCGCGATGGACTTGTCGATTTCGCCAGCCAACTGACATCCCTGACCGGTGCGCTTGGTAAAATGGGGCAGGATCTGGTCCTGCTGGCACAGTCCGAAATTGCCGAAGTCCAGCCGGGCAAGGGCGGTGGATCATCGACCATGCCGCACAAGTCCAACCCGGTGCAGGCAGAAATGCTGGTTACTCTTGCGCGTTTCAATGCCGGGCAGCTTGGCACCTTTGCCCAGTCGCAACTGCATGATCATGAACGCTGCGGGGCAAGCTGGCTTCTGGAATGGTTGACCCTGCCACAAATCATGATGGCGACTGGTACGGCCTTGGCACAAGCGGTTGAGATGGCGCCGGACCTTAAAATCAATACGGAACGGATGGCCGAAAACCTTGAGCTATCGCGTGGTGCCATGCTGGCAGAGGCCGCAACATTTTCCCTTGCTGATCACATTGGTCGGGATGCGGCGGACAAGCTGGTCAAGGAAGCCGTTGCCAATTCGGCGGCCAATCAGAGCAATCTGTTTGACGAACTGCCGAAACTGACTGACGCGCCGGTCGATTGGGATCAGGTTCGCGATCCGGTGAACTATATCGGTCAGGCCGATCTGTTTATTGATCGGGTGCTGAGTTCCGCACGGCGTGGATTGCGCGATTAAGCAAAGAAAAGGCTGCCGACGGGCAGCCTTTTTTATTACGGTGTTGCGCGTTGGGGTAAGGATGGGCGTCAGGTCCGGGGCCGCAAACGTTTTTCAACGGCATAGTTATGGATCGGTACACCGCGCAGTTCGAAGTCACGCCGTTCGACGACGGAAAAACCCTGTTTCAGCATAAACGACTTCGCCAGCTCGCTGGCCTCGCAGTAAAGCTTGCCGATGCCAAGTTCCATGGCCTTGGTTTCGAGCGCGTCATAAAGTGTCTGAACCTGGCCGGTGCCCGCAATGTCCGGGCTGGCATACAGAAACCGGATATGGCCATCGGCTTCAACATCGGTAAAGCCGACCGGTTCGTCATTTTCGTTGGTCGCAACAAAAGTGACGCGGCCATCATTCATGATTTCGCACAGTTGTTCTGGCGTCGGGCAGAGTTCGGACCAGACGGCAATCTGTTCCGGGCCATAGGCACGCGTTGCCAGTTCGTGAACTGCGCGATGGAAAACCGCAATCAGGGCAGGGGCGTCGCTATCTTGAAAAGGTCGGATGGTGATCACGATATGCCATCCTGTGCTTTAACAGGTTGAAACGCAACGATCTTTTATCGCGTGAATTGCCCCGTGATCTGCTTGGACAAATCATTGTATCTCGCGGTTGAACGCAAGCTGGTGAAGACGTGAAAAGACACGAACGATTTCCCTGATGTTTTTGATTTTGATCGCTTTTTGCACGGTCAAATCGCAAAGGCAAGGCTTCTTCTATTCGTTTGGATAATTTACGCACCAACGGTTAGGCGCATTGATTCTTATCAATGAAGAACAATAGTTCATAATGTTATGTAATGAGGACAAGCAATAACCTTTCCCAAGGAGGAATATATGGCAAATGTTGGAACTCTGGACCGCCTCGTACGTGCAATTGCCGGTGTTGTTTTGCTGGCTCTGCCGTTTGTTTCAGCAGGCCCCGAAGATGGTGGCATGGCCTATGGCGTATATGGTTGGGTGATGATTGCTGCTGGCGTTGTCATGCTGGTGACGGCGGCTTTGCGCTTCTGCCCGCTTTACATGCTGTTTGGTCTGCGGACCTGCCCGCTTTCGAAATAGCGCGATAAACGGCGTTTGAGACCGGAATATTCCGTTCGATCTGTTGTTGTGTGAACGTTATGCTGGCATCCGTACCTTTGTACGGTATGCTGCGTATATGTGCTGTTGATGCCTGACCAATCGGGCGCGGCGACCAGCAACGACGAACGGAATATAAAAATGAAACGCCTGAGTGATGAACTGACTGTATCCCCGCAAATGCCGCTTGAGGCGATTGACCAAATCGCTGCGGCCGGGTTCAAAACCATCATCTGCAATCGTCCGGACGGCGAAGATCCGGGACAGCCTTCTTTTTCTGAAATTGCTGCCAAGGCCGAAGCCGCCGGTATGAAGGCGATTTTCCAGCCGGTTGCGAGTGGCAATGTTTCCGATGCGGATGCAGACGCCTTTGGCGCCAATCTGGCAGCCGCCGAGAAGCCCGTCTTCGCCTATTGCCGCAGTGGCACGCGTTGCACCATTCTTTGGTCGCTGGCCAATGCCGGGCAAATGCCGGCAGGTGACATCATCAAGGCTGCGGCTGATGCCGGCTATGATATGGCCCCGCTCGCCCCACGGATTGCAGCACGCGGCTAAGCCGTTTGAATGTGCAGGTTATGCGGTGCGTTGCTGTGCAAAAAACGCAGTGAGCATCGCATAAATTGCACTATACCTTTGGTGCGTTTCATGACGATATGTCCGCGCATGCTGTCTTTGGCATGGTTTTATCAAGTGATACCGGTATGACGTCAAACGCAGACCAACTCCCAGACATCCGATTTCGACCGGCCAAGAGCGATGATCTTGATGCGCTGTGCGAAATTGAAAACCGGTCCTTTGACGTTGACCGACTGAACCGGCGTGCCTTCAAACGCTTTATCGGCAGTGAAACCGCACGTTTGACTGTGGCCGAAACCGGTGAAGGGACCGTTGTCGGCTATGCGCTGGTGATCTTTCGCCGCAATGTCGCGCTTGCGCGGCTTTATTCCATGGCGGTGTCACTCGATCAACGCGGGCAGGGGATTGGTCGCGCCCTGATCGCTCAGGCCGAGGAACTCAGCCTTGATTTCGGTGCGCCGATCCTGCGTCTTGAAGTCAGTCAGAAAAACCCGCATGCGATCGGCTTGTTTGCTGCAAACGGCTACCGCGAGTTCGCCCTTTATCCCGATTACTATCCCGATCATAGCAACGCCCTTCGCATGGAAAAGGTGCTGGTGCCAAACGCCATGCGTCTGCCATCGCCGATCCATTTCTATCACCAGACCTTGCCATTCACCTGTGGTCCGGCGGCCCTGATGATGGCGATGAATGCGCTGGATCAGGACATCGAACTTGATCGCAATCTTGAAATCGCGCTGTGGCGTGAAGCGACCACGATATTTATGACATCCGGGCATGGTGGCTGTGGCCCGCTTGGGTTGGCGCTTGCGGCACACAAACGCGGCTTTGACGCCGAGGTCCTCAGTAGCCGCGATGGGCCCTTATTTGTCGATACCGTTCGAAAGCCGAAAAACCGTGAAGTGGTCGAACTGGTGCATTACGACTTTGCCCGTCAGGCAGCTGACGCTGGTATTCCGGTGACGACCGGCCCGTTTGGTGTGGCCGAGATCGAAGAGCGCACCAAACAAGGCAAGATGGCACTGGTTCTGATCAGCCAGTACCGCATTTACGGTGACAAGATCCCGCATTGGGTGGTGGTGTCGGGCTTTGATGACCGGTTCGTCTATATCAGCGATCCCGACATTGGCGAGGACCATGAGCCCTTTACCGGAAGCGATTGCCTGTCCGTCCCCATCCTGCGCCAGGAATTCGATCTGATGGCGCGCTATGGTCGCGACAAGCTGCAAGCCGCTGTCTTCATTGACAAAAAGGCCGGGTAAAACCCGGCCATTTTATGTGTCTGCAATCCACTGCAATCCGCTTATGGCCGCGCGATCTTGCCCAGAAGATGGGCAATGATCCGGCGATACAGATCCATGCCCAGCACTACGTCTTCGACACCGGCATCGATATTCGGGTTGTCATTCACCTCGATCACCATCGGGCCGTGCGGTGTTTCCTTGACGTCCACACCATAAAGGCCATCACCCATCAGGCGGGCAGACGCAAGGGCCGTAGCGACGATGTCGGCCGGGGCCTGTTCGACGGGCAAGGTTTCAAATCCGCCTTCCTCAAAGCTTTTGCCGTCATCTTCATGTTTGACGATCTGCCAGTGGCCCGGCGCCATGAAATAGCGGCTGGCAAAAATAGCCTCACCACCCAGAACACCAATACGCCAGTCAAAGGTGGTTTCGACATATTCCTGAATGACGAGAAGTTCGGAGTTTTTGAACATCTCGGTCGCAACTTCATTAAGGTGCTCTGGTGATTTCACCTTGCGCACCCCGCGCGAGAAACAACCATCCGGCACCTTCAGAACCGATGGGAAGCTGAACTGCTGGCCGATCTCGGCAATGCGGCGTTTGTCAAAGATCGCACTTTTTGGGGCCGGGATACGGTGGGTGCGCAGCAACTCGGCCAAGTAGACTTTGTTGGTACAACGCAGCATCGAGTCCGGATCATCAATCACCGGCATGCCTTCCTTCACCGCACGCTTGGCAAAGCGATAGGTATGGTGATCAAGGGCCGTGGTTTCTCGGATCAAAAGGGCATCAAATTCCGAAAGATGATGAAAATCCTTTGCCGTAATCAACTCGGCCTTCGCCCCAAGGTCGGATGCGGCCTGCACGAAATTGGCCAGCGCCTCCTTGTCTGACGGGGGCAGGACTTCATCCGGGTCATGCAGGATCGCGACAAGGGCGGTCGGCGGGGTGACGTTGCCCTGTTTGCGCACACGCCCGCGTAGATAGGCACGCAAGGCGGCTTCGAACTCGGCAAGGTTGCTGTCATCAAGCTGATTGAGCGATGGGGCTTCGATTTCGCGCAGGATCTTGCGGTCTTGCCGATTAAGATGCAGGCGCAGGATCGGGCAGCGGAACTGATCAAAGGCGCGTTCGCCGATCTGCCGGAATTTCTTGTTTGCCGTGCGCCCGAAATAGACATCGATATGATCCGGGGCCTGTTCCGGTGTCTGGCCCGATTTTTCCAGTGCCTCAATGATTTGCGGGCTGAGCTCGGAACGTGCGGTTTTCTGCAAGCGTTTCCAGTTCAGGTCCAAAAGAACATCGGCCTCGGGAATGACACGTTCTGCCCGGGCTGCGGCCAGCAAGCTGCAATAATACCCGCGCGACAGATATTCATAGGACTGGCAAAGGTTGATGACACGCCGGTTGCGCACCCCGTGATCAAGGGCAAGATAATCGCGGACCCGCATCACACGTGCACCCGACACGGCAAAGCGTTGATCCGACAGACGATCAACCAGAATCAGTGGCGCACCGGTGGCAACAGCCGGGGTGACAGTGCCTTCGCCGTCATAAAGCGCATGTTCAAGCCTGATGCCATCACCACCATCTTCGTAATAGCCCGGAAGTTCGGCAATCTGGACATAGCCATGACGTTCATAAAGATTGCGCGCGGTTTCGTTGGAAATGCGCACTTCAAGGCGCATGCGCGTGCATCCCGCATCCATCGCAAGGTTTTCAAGCCCGGCCAGAAGTTGTGTGCCCAAGCCCTTGCCGCGCCAGTCTTTTGCTATTGCCAGCGAGTAAATCCGCGCCGTCACCGTATTGGTGCGCAGCAACAGCAAGCCATAGCCGACAATCTCGGGATGATCGGCATCGCCGGCATCCGCAACAAGGAGGCGCGCACTGGCCTGACGCAGGAAGCGCGAGAAAGATGCGCGCGAGATCAGGTCACTTTCGAAATTGCCAGTCTCAAGGGCGCAAAGCCCATCAAGGTCGGCGCGAACGGCGGCACGGATAATGACAGTATTGGTCTGGCTCGAAGTCACTGTGCGGCTCTCGTGCGATGGGGTGTGGCAAACATGTTGCGCTCAACTCCCGGTACGCTCAAAGATAAAATGTCACAAGCGCATTTATCGTTCATAGCCATGCCATTTTTTCATGGATGATGGCACAGGTCACACTCGACCAGCGCGACGAATGAAAATATGGTGTTTTCAAAAGACTGCTGTGAAACATTTAATGATCCTGATCGTTTGAACCTATATGGAAAAGACGATCAAAAAATCAGGTTCACACGTATCATCCTGGGGAAGTGAACCGTTCAAGGGCACGATGGTTTGAATAAGCGCATCCAACAAAAAGTCCCGTTCGCCGGGCGCCGGATTGCAGTCGTTCCGCTTTTGTTGGCGGGAACGATGCTGTCGGCATGCGCTTCAGACGAAGGCTTGAACGGTGTGCTCGGGTTCGGAAGCGGGTCTGACAACCAGATTGTGCAAGATGATCTGCAATCAACCATCCCCTATGAAGTCGAAATCACCGGCATTGATCCACAGGAAGAAAACCTGATTGCTGCCCTGGAAGCGGTGAGTACCGCACGCAGACTGCAATCGCGCCCGACCGCATCGCGCGCAGGCCTGCAGCGCCGGGCAGAGGATGATGTCGAACGTTTTCAGGCGGTCCTTCGGTCAAACGGCTTTTATGACGGTCAGATCACCTTTGATATCAAGGAAAAGGCAACCGAAAGCCCCGCGCCCGATGCCAACTCCGAGCCGGGGTCCGATCCGGTTGATGGTCAGTCCGGTAATGATGTGCTGGAGCCAACAACCGATCAGCCACAATCAGATCAGCCCACCCCGTTGGTGCTGACCTATAACATTGATGTCGGTACGCCTTATCTGATCGCTGCGGTCAATCTTGTGATCACGCGCCCCGACCGGGTGGTGGAACGTCACGCGACAGACGAAGAGCTTAAAAAGACCAATCTTGAAATCGGGCAGCGCGCCACCGCTGAGCCGATCATTCTGGGCGAGCAATACGCCGTCGACATTTTGCGCGAACAGGGATATCCGCTGGTCGAAGCTGGAAAACGCACCGTCATGGCCGATACTGCGCAAAAGACGATCACCATCAATTACGCCTTAAATACCGGACCATTGGCCAAGTTTGGCGATATCACGGTGAACGGTGCGCAGGATGTCGATGCCGACTTCATCGCGGGTTATCACAGCTGGGAACCGGGCGAGCAATATCACCCCGATCAGGTGCGCACCACGCGTCGTGATCTTGCACAAACCAACCTGTTTGACAGTGTGATCGTCAAGGTCGCAGGGCCCGTCAAGGAAAACGGCGAAGTCCCGGTCGAGATTGATGTTGTTGAACGCAAGATGCGCTCCATCGGTGGCGGGGTCGATTTCTCAACCGCCGAAGGCCCCGGCGCCAATGCGTTCTGGGAACACCGCAACCTGTTTGGGGCAGGGGAACGCCTGCGGCTCGGCATTGATGTATCAAGCCTTGAGCAGGGCCTGTCGGCCGAATTCAAAAAACCGCAATTCCTTGAACGCCGTCAGTCATTCGTTGCCGAGGCCAATGCCAAGAATAACGATACCGACGCCTATAGCGGCTCAACCCTCGACAGCTTTGCCGGTATCGAACGGCCGCTTTGGGAAAACTGGACGGGAACGTTTGGTGTGACCGCTGAATATTCCGACCTGACCGGATCAGACTCCCCGAACGAGGAATTCTACCTTGCCGGTCTGCGCGGGATCCTGCGTCATGACAATACCGACAACCCGCTTGACCCGACCCGAGGCAACCGGTTTGAAGTCAATGTCTCGCCCTATATGGGCCTGACGGACAAGGACACCAATTTCACCACGGTGTCACTCGCCGGGTCGCAATATCTGTCGGTCGATGATGATGGCGACTACGTTTTCGCGGCCCGTGCACGCACCGGGACCATCATTGGCGAGGAACGTGGCAGCTTGCCATCGAACAAGCGGTTCTATTCCGGCGGTGGCGGATCGATCCGTGGCTATGAATACCAAAAGGTCGGGCCGCTTGATGACGAACATGATCCGTTGGGTGGGCGTGCGGTGCTTGAGCTCGGTGCCGAATTCCGCGCCCGCGTCACTGAAAGTTTTGGTGTCGTGCCGTTCATCGAAGGCGGCAACGTCTACGCCCGATCCGAGCCGGAAGACATTGATCTTTTGTGGGCGGCTGGTCTTGGCTTCCGCTATTACACGGCGGTCGGACCGTTGCGATTTGATGTCGCCGTGCCGCTTGATAAACGTGACAATGTTGATGACGACTATCAGTTCTATATCAGTCTGGGGCAGGCATTTTGACCGGGTCTGATACTTCACCACCGATTGACCCCAAACCTGCCACGCCGCGCCGTCAAAACCGGAAATGGCTGCGTTATACCGCCTATGGTGTTGGTGGAACCGTGCTTGGACTGGCTGGCGTGATTGCGGTGGCTGGCACAGGACCGGTTTTGCGCATGGCGACGCCCATGATCAATGAAACCGTGTCTGTGGCAACCGACAGCGAATTCGCGCTCGGTCGGATTGAAGGCAGTCTCTGGACCGGGTTGAGCCTTGATCAGCTCACCATGGATCGGGACACAGACGGTCTTCATCTTGATCTCAGTGATATCGCCTTTGACTGGTCGCCGTCGGCACTTCTGACCGGGCGCTTGCAAATTGATCGCGTCAGTTTGGCGACGGCCAATATCATATTGCCAGATGGCACGGGTTCCGAACCCGCCCCGGAAGAAGAGACCGAAGGCGGTGGTTTTGCGATGCCGCTTGCTGTGTCGCTCGATGCGCTTGAACTCGGCGAAATTGCCATTGTTGACCAACTGACTGGCAAGAGTTTCCTTTACAGCCTAAGCGGTCGGGCAAAGGTCGGAACGAACCTGTCTGCGACGGCCTTCCTTGATTTGCAGCCGCGCGACGGTGGCACCGATAAGGTTAAGCTTGATCTTTCCTTTGATGGACCAAGGCAACAACTGGCAGCCGAGGTAGATGGCGCGTTGGGTCATGACGGGCTTGTCATGACACTGGCCGGTGTTGATCCGGCAACGGCAACCGATATCAATATTGCCCTGCGCGGTGATGGCCCGGCCGATGACTGGAAAGGCACGCTTGACCTCTCGGCTGCGGGCTATGCCGCACTTCAAAGCGATATCGCCGTGCAACTGTCATCGGATGTTCTGGCATTTGGTCTTGATGGTGCGGTTGCGCCACAGGAACGCGTGCGTGAACAGCTGCCTGCGTCCTTGCGCAAGGACATCACCCTTGGCATTGGCGGGGCGTTTGATCAATCGGCCCAGACCCTTGCATTTGATCGCCTATCGATTGCGATGGCAGATGTGCTGTCACTATCTGGCTCAACCGAACTTGATCTTGATGAAAGCCTGATCACGGCCGATTTGGCTGCCGATGTTGATCCCGAAATGTCTGCACTTCTGGATGATGCCGTGTCGTGGGAAGAACTTGGGCTATCGCTTCAGGCCAATGGCGATCTTGCGATGCCAGCCGTGTCAGTGCGCGTGAATGGCCGGGATGTGAAAACGCCGGTTTCACGCATTGCCGATGTCGCCTTGCAGGCTGATATGGCAGCACCCGATGATCCTGATGATCCGCTTGACGCAGTGCTTGCGCTTTCGACGTCTGGTACGGATTGGGATGATGCCGGCCTCGGCGCGTTCTTGGGCGCCAATCAGGATCTGTCGCTTGATGTGCAGATGTCACCGGACTTTGCCGATATCGCGATCCGCAATCTGGCGCTGAATGTGCCGGAAATGACGCTGCGCGGGCAGGCGGATATCAGCGAGGATTTGGTTGTTACCACCTCTGACCTCGTTGCCGATATCCGCGATCTCGCGATTTTTGCCCCTATTTCGGGGCTTGATCTGCGTGGGCAGGGGCAGGTGGCATTGCCCGATCTGACCTGGTCCGAAGCAAACGGCCTTGAAACCGGGGTCGAGATTTCAGCCACACAGTCAGGCTTTGGCATTGCCGATCTTGATCGCATTGTCGGGACGGATCCAAGAATTACCGGCACTGTCACGCTGGCACCTGATCTTGATCTGACTGTTGATGTCAGCGCGCTTGAAACTGCGATGATTAACGGCCCATTGACCCTTCGCATCACCGAGGCGTTCGAGAAACTCGCCCTTGAAAGCACGCTTGATATTGCACCAAACGTTGTGCCGCCGGATCTCGGCATGGAAATGGCACCGGCGAAGCTGACGGCCAATCTTGACGGGGACCTTGCCGCACCGGCGGGAATGATCGAGTTGCGGGTGCCAAGCGTTGACGTTTCAGGCCAGTCATTTTCCGATGTCGTCCTTGCCAGTCGCATGAGCTGGTCGGATCAGGCCGTCCTGTCGATCGGCAATACCGGCAAGTTCACCTTTGGCAATCGCCCGTATCAGGTCAGCGCGAATATTGTCCTGCCCGACGATGCTTTGCGGGTCGAGGCGATCTCGCTTAAGGGCGAACATATCGCGCTAAATGGCGATCTTTCCTTGCCCGATTACAGCATTCCGATGCGTGGTGATTTTGCGCTTTCCAATCTGGATGCCGAATGGCTCGATCAGTTCGGGGCTAGCTTTATCAACGGAACTCTCGCCGCTGATATTGCGCTGCGCCCGGAAAACGGCCGTCAAAGCATCACGGCAAACGCATCGGCCCGGGGCTTGCGCATGGCTGGCGGTGATGATGCCAATCCGACAATGATCGAAGATGTCGAACTGACCGCAACAATTGGCAATGCGTTTGAAACCCCGGAAATCACCGCCGATCTTGAAGGGCGCGATATCACGGCGGGCACGGTTGCGATTAGTAAGGTGGCGCTTGAGGTCGACGGCGGGCTGGATGCGCTTGGCATTACCATGAACAGCACCGGGCTCTATCAGGGCAATGTGCCGCTTGAAACTGATCTGGTTGCGGATCTGTCGCTTGGCAATGATATCGTGGTTACCGCCAGCCGTCTGGATGCCGTGATCGGTGATCAGACAATTGGCCTGCGCAAACCGTTGGAATTCACCCTGCGCCAAAATGGCCGGCAGCAACTTGATGCCGACCTTACTGTCGGGACAGGGCATCTGGTTGCAACCCTTGATCAGGAAGCAGCGCAAAGATCGATTTCCGGCGAACTGCACCTCAATGATGTTGAGCTTGGCCCTTGGGGGCGGATATCCGGCTTTGACGGGTTGAGTGGTACGGCAAATCTTGATGCGAACCTGCGCGAAACGCGCGGGACCTTGCCAAATGCCGAGGTGCGTGGGCGCATTTCCGGCATTACGGCAAAGGCGGTCGCCGACCTTAAGCCGTTTGAGATGCTTCTTGATATCGCGCTTGCCGAAGGAAAACTTGCCGGTCAGGCATCGCTTGGCAATGGTGATATCGAGGCCCTGTCAGCCGAGGGGAATGTACCGCTTGCGATTTCCGTGCTTGAACAGGAATTCAGCCCGGATCTTGGCGCACCAGTGGCAGGACGCGTACGGCTAAATGGACAGATTGCCGAATTCTGGCCTTATGTCCCGGCGCCGGATCACCAGATGTCGGGCAAGATCAAGCTTGCGGTTGATGTCGATGGTACGCTGGATGACATTCGCTGGAACGGTGATATGGCGCTATCTGATGGACGCTATGAAAACCTTGAATACGGCACGATCCTTGATCAGATAACGCTGCAGGGCACGTTTGATCAGGCAGGCCTTTCCATTCCGTCCATCACGGCAACCGATGGCGGTAATGGCACGCTTGATGCGTCGGTTGATCTTGATCTGCTTGATGGTGGGGAAGTGCGCTATGACGTCGAGGCGGATTTGCGCAATGTCGCCCTGTCACGCAAGGATGAATTGCAATTCTGGGCCGATGTCCAAACCAGCGTCACCGGTTCGCAATCCGAAGCCGACATTCAAAGTACAGTTACCGTTCAGCGTGGCGAGGTCGATCTGACCTTGGCGTTGCCGGAATCTGTTCCAACGATTGAGATCGAGAACCTGCCTGACGCGTCACAAACCGAAAGCCAGCAAGAGGCTGAGGAAGCCGATAACGGCTTTAGCGGCAATCTTGATGTCACGGTCGATATTCCCGGCCGCCTGTTTGTCCGTGGCAAGGGACTTGATTCCGAATGGGGCGGGCGGCTTGAAATTGCCGGCACGACCGATGATCCGCGCATTACTGGGCAGTTGTCTGCACTCCGTGGGCAATTGGATGTGATCGGCAAGACCTTTGTTATTCGGGATTCCCAAATCACCTTTGCAGGGGCATCGCCACCCGATCCGATGCTTGATATCAAGGGGGTTTACACCACCGAAGACCTCGTCGTGACCGCCGGTTTTCAAGGCCCGTCAAGTGATCCGGAACTGGTGTTGACGTCCAACCCGTCACTGCCGGAAGACGAAATTCTGTCGCAGGTCCTGTTTGGGAAATCGCAGGGCAGCCTGTCTGCGGTCGAGGCCGTTCAACTGGCCAGCGCCGTCAATGAGCTGTCAGGCGGTGGGAGTGGTCTTGATGTCGTCGGCAGTATCCGACGTTTCATCGGGGCGGACGTTCTGCGCGTCGGTGGCGGTGAAAACGGGCCGGAGGTCAAGGTTGGTAAATACCTGACTGAAGGTGTCTATGTCGGCACCAAGGCCGGCTCCACCCCGGGATCAAGCGGTGTTGAAGTCGAAATCGAAGTCACGCCGAATATCAGCGTGACCAGCGAAAGTACCGAAATCGACAGCAAGGCTGGCGTTCAGTACAGGCTTGATTACTAGATGCAGAAGTCCCTTAGTCGCCAATCGGCTGGCGTCCGGTCGGGGGATTAAGGGTCAGCAGGGACGAACGAATGCGTCTCAGCTTTTCCTTGGCCTGATCGGGCATGCGTCGTGCGACCGCAGTTGCAATCACGTCAATCGTTGCCAGAAAGGCATGGCGTGTCGCGGTCGGTTTATAGATATCCGGGTTCTCAGGCATATTGATCGAGACAACAAGATCGCTTTCGGCTGCAAGCGGGCTGTCCGGATTGGTCAGGGAAATGACTGTTGCACCATATTGGCGGGCGATTGCCGCAGAATGGATGAGTTCCGTTGGGCGGCCACTGGTGGAAATGGCAAAGACAACGTCATCAGCGCCAAGCGTTGAGGCCAGCATGCGCTGCAAATAGCCGTCACTTTGTGATTGCGCCGGGATGCCCAGCCTGAAGAAACGGTTTGCGGCATCAAATGCCACCGTGGTCGAACCACCCCCGACACCCAAAAATGCAACCTGTCGTGCTTTGACCAGGATGTCTGCCGCCTGATCGATTTCGGCAGACGCAATCTGATCCCTTAACAGGCGCAAGTTATCAATGATAACGCCCAGAACATGGCTTGAAAGAACGTCTGCGGCCGTGGTGTCATCCGAAATATCTTCGGATGTCAGATACTGAATACTGACGGCAAGGTTTTGCGCCAGACGAATTTTAAAATCGCGAAACCCGTCGCAGCCGAGTGTCCGGCAAAAACGGATGACCGTCGGTTCACTGACCCCGACGTTCTTTGCAAGATCAGACAGGGCAATGGTCGTGACATCTTCCAGATGCGAACTGACATAGTCGGCAACGAGCTGTTCGCGGTTCGGGAACTTGCCGGACTGATTCCGTAAAAGGCTGATGATGTCGGCAGTTTGTTGCATGGAATCCATCCGTTTCGTCTCTCTGGTTGCGGATGCAGGAACGACACCCGATTGATAAATAGCCTTATTTCCGATTGCAGGCGATCACTTCTGTTTCAAGCCCAACGATTGCATTCGATTGAAATCGTCCTGTGCACGCAACAAATGACGATCACGTCCTTCGATATTAACCCGACCGAAATTGACCATGTAGTTATTGGCGGCGACGGTCGGTGTTTACGCTATTGAGCGCCAATTGGAGTTGATCGGGAATGGCGGCTTTGGCCTTGAATAAATTGAAAAATCTCTCTGGTTGAAGGTGGCCGATTTCGGTGTTGATTTCGATAGTGCAAAATGTAGTTAAGCTACTTATAGCATCGATAATAACGCAAATGCATGCGAAAAATGAAACTAAGGAGGTAAATCATGTAGACAAACTACAAAATGAGCATCAGTATGTAGAAAAATTACATAAAAGATTCATCAGCGGAGAGTTTGGCGAAGATGGCATTACGCCGTGTTGAAACCATTGCAGCAACCCTGAGCCGGTCCCTGAACTGGGGCGTGGAACGCATCATTGCCGTGTTGATGCTTGTTCTGGTCCTTGATGTCTGGCTGGGCGTTGTTGATCGATACATCTTTCATTGGCAGTTACCCTGGCCAGAAGAACTGGCGCGTTACCTGATGATCTGGGCTGCCCTTCTGGCGATTTCGGCCGGGATCGCGCGGCGCGAACATATCGGTATTGGCATGTTTGTTCTGTCCCTGCCGATGCCGATCCAGCGCACCGTCCTGTTTCTTGTCGATCTGATCGCACTTGCGGCCTTCCTGTATCTTGCAATTTACGGATTTGATTTTGCCGAAGGCGGTATGCGCCGTCAGGCGATGATCTTTGGTATGTCGCTTGCGCTGCCTTATGCGGCAGTCCCGGTATCGGCATTGCTTGCCGCTATTCAGCTTCTTCTTGTTGCCTTGCGTGATCAGGGCCGTTTCGTTCCGGTTGATCTTGCGGAGGGCGCAGAATGATCGTCGCCATTATCTTTGTCGTCCTGATGGTGCTGGGCATGCCGATCGGCTTTGCCCTTGGTGTTGCCGGTGTTGTCGGCCTGTTTGACATGGGCGGAGGGATGTTCCTGTCCCAGGGCCCAAGCAAGGTCTTTAACGGGCTGAATGTGTTTCCCTTCCTTGCCATGCCGTTCTTTATTCTGGCGGGCGAAATCATGAACCATATCGGCATTACCAGCCGGTTGGTGAAATTCGCGCAAGCCCTTGTCGGGCATATGCGCGGCGGGTTGGCGCACACCAATATGCTGGCGTCCGTCTTCTTTGCCGGTCTGACTGGTGCGGCGACCGCAGATGCCGCCGCATTTGGCAAGACGCTTGTGCCGGCCATGGTCGAACGTGGTTATCGTCGTGATTATGCCTGTGCCGTGACAGCGGCGGGGTCGATCATCGGCCCGACCATCCCGCCATCCGGTTTGATGGTTGTCTATGGATCGCTGATGGGCGTTTCGATCGGCGGGCTGTTTGCCGCGGGTATTTTGCCCGGTCTCATGATTTGTCTGATCTGCATGACGGTTATTGCCGTGACCGCACGTTCCAAGAACCTGCCGAAAAACGAACGCCGCGCATCGCTTCTGGAAGTCTGGAAGATTTTCAAATCATCGATCACAGCACTGATCATGCCATTGATCATTCTGGGCGGGATTCTTGGCGGTATTGTTACCCCGACAGAAGCCGCATCGGTCGCGGTTGCCTATGCCCTGTTTATTGGCGTGTTTGTCTATCGTGCGCTGAGCTTTGCTGATTTCTTCAGGATGCTGGTGCGTACAGCACGTGTGACCGGGGTGATCTTTGTCATCATTGCCTTTGCCTCGATCCTTGGTTGGTGGCTGAGCTTCAATCGCATCCCGCAAGAAGTCGCGACCATGGTGCTGGGCGTTTCGGAAAACCCCTATATCGTGATCTTCATGATTGTTGGGCTGCTTCTGATGATCGGTATGGTGATGGATATCAACGCCATCCTGATCATTCTGGCCCCGGTTCTGGTGCCGCTGACCATCCAGATCGGGATGGACCCGATCCATGCCGGGATCATCTTTATTCTTGCGCTCAACATCTCGCTGATGACGCCGCCTGTCGGGGCCTGTCTGTTTGTTCTGTCATCAGTCACCGGTGAAAAACTTGAAAAGATTGCCGCACAACTTTGGCCGTTTCTTCTGGCCGAACTGGGCGTGCTGTTCCTGTTTGCCTTCTGGTCGGACCTTGCACTCGTGATCCCGCGATTGCTTGGCTTCCGCTAGGCCGGCGGGATGAAAGACAGCCCCGGTCAGTCCGGGCCGGGGCACACATCACAACAATGCCGGACACCATAAAGTCGTTACATCAAGGAGAGGTATCAATGAAAACCGTAAAGCGTTTGGGCGCAGCCGCCCTTGCAACCGCGATGCTGATGGGCAGCACGTCCATGGCGTTTGCCGAGACCAAGGTTCTCAAATTCGCGCACGACAACAAGACCGACCCGTTTGAAAACCCGGCACATGCGTGCACTGCGGTGTTCGCCAACATTGTCGAAGCCGACACCAATGGTGAAATCGAAGTTGAAGTCTATCCGTCCAACCAGCTTGGTTCGGCGGCCGAACATGTTCAGATGGTGCGCGATGGTTTGATCCAGGGCACGCTGACCTCGACCGGTGCGTTGGCATCTTATTATCCGCGCATTGACGTTCTGAACCTTGCTTTTGCATTCGATAGCAACGCGTCGACCTATGATGTGTTTGACGGTCCGTTTGGCGAGACCCTTGCAAGCGACATCGAAAGCGAGCTTGGCGATGTGAAGGTGCTTGGCTTCCCTGATACCGGCGGGTTCTTTGCTGTGACCAACTCGCAGCATTCGATTGCAACCCTTGAAGATTTCGAAGGCATCCGCATTCGTACCATGTCGCTGCCGTCGCATCAGAAAATCATGCAGGCCCTTGGCGCCGAAGCATATCCGATGGCATGGGGCGAAGTTTATGCTGGCCTTCAGACCGGCGTAATCGATGGCCAGATGAACCCGGTTCCGACCGTGACTTTTGCCAAGTTCAACGAAGTGCAGGGGTATCTGACGCTTACCAACCACCTGTTCTCGCCATATACCATGATGCTTTCGAAGGCATTCTGGGATGACCTGACCGCCGAACAGCAGAAAATCATCCGCTATGCTGCCCAGTCTTGTGTGGTTGCCAGCCGCGGTGTGTCGCGCGTGATCGAGGCTTCTGATCGTGGTCTGGCCGGTCTTAAGGACAAAATGGAAATCACCGCCCTGTCGGCTGAAGACCGTGAAAAGTTCAAAGAGGCAACCCAGCCGGTCGTGGTCCAGCACGTTCAGGAAAGCCTTGGCGATGAAGGCGTGAAACTTCTGAACCTGTTTAAAGAAGAAGTCGAGAAGGCCAACGCCAACCGCTACATGGAATAAGCCATTCCAACTGCCGAAGGGGCGGGGATCTCGCCCCTTCGGAATTCATTAGCTGATATCAAAAGACCAATAACAAAGGCACGGGCCATGCGGATTTTTTGCGCCTCGATTGCAACCGAGACCAATACTTTTTCACCTTTGCGCACTGATTTTTCCGATTTTCAGGAAAGCTTTTACGCACCGCCGGGTCAGCATCCCGTCACCCCGACGCTTTGCAGTGCCGTCTTTACCGAAGGCCGCCTGCGCGCCGCCAAGGAAGGCTGGGATCTGATCGAAGGTACCGCCACCTGGGCCGAGCCGGGTGGGCTCGTCAACCGCGCGACTTATGAACAGCTGCGTGATGAAGTTCTGGGGCAGTTGCGCGCGGCCATGCCGGTGGATGGTGTGATCCTGGGTCTGCATGGCGCGATGGTCGCCCAGGATTATCTTGATTGCGAAGGCGATCTTCTTGCGCGCATTCGTGAACTGGTTGGCCCGGATGTCGTGATCGGCACAAGTTTTGATCCGCACAGCCATCTGACGGCTCTTCGCGTCGACAGTGCCGACATCATCGTCGCGTTCAAGGAATTTCCGCATACCGATTTTGTTGAAACCGGACGGGCAGTTGTTGATCTTGTGCTGCGCACTTTGCGCGGCGAGATCAAGCCGACCAAGGCAGTCTTTGACTGCCATATGATCGAGGTGCTGCCGACATCGCGCGAACCGATGCGTTCTTTCATTGATCGTGCCAAGGATATGGAAGGAACCGGTGATATCCTGTCGGTATCCTTCATTCACGGATTTATGGCTGGTGACGTGCCCGATCTCGGGGCCAAGGTGATTGTCACCACCAACGATAACCCTGCGGAAGCCGAACAGATAGCACGAAACCTGGGGGTTGAGTTGTTTGGCTTCCGTGGGGCCACCCGCCCGACATTCGTAACACCGGACGAGGCCCTTGATCAGGCCTTGGCATCGGACGCCAAACCGATTGTTCTGACCGATGTCTGGGACAATCCGGGCGGCGGTGTGCCGGGCGACAGCACCATATTGCTGCGCACCGTGATCGAACGTGGCTTGGCCGATTTTGCGGTTGGCACCCTTTGGGATCCAATGGCGGTTCGTACGTGCTTTTCCGCGGGTGAGGGGGCGACATTGCCGCTTCGTTTTGGTGGCAAGACCGGATCACGCGCCGGAAGCCCGATTGATGCCGAAGTTCGGGTCAAAAAGCTTGAACGCAATGCCTGGCAGTATTTCGGTGAAAGCATCGTGCCGCTTGGCGATTGTGCCGTCATTGAATTGCCCGGTGGTGGCGAAGTCATCCTCAACACCAACCGTTCGCAAAGCTTTGATCCCAGCCTGTTTTCGAACATGGGCATCGATCCGAAATCAAAGAAGTATCTGTTTATCAAATCAACAAACCACTTTTATGACGCCTTCGCCAAAATCGCGGGCGAGATCATTTATGTCGATGTGCACGGGCCGTACCCGTCCGATCCGAAAACCAACGGATATCGCTATTTGACCCGTGACTTGTGGCCGATTGTCGAAGATCCGTTTGGCAAGAAGGCCGGTTAAACCGTTTACCTTGCACCAGTTACAAGCGGTTCAAAGCCACACATTCGAACCGTCGAAGTCTCCCTGCGAATGACTGGTCAAGGATTGGGCCACGATTGGACTTTGCGTCCGGTCGTGGCTCTTTTTTTATGTCTGCAGCTTCTATTGTGTTTCTGATTAAAAGCACCGCCTGTTTGGAAGTGTTTGCAAACAGTCCAAAATTAAAGAAAGATCATTGAGGGCGAGGTCGTTTTCACCGGTAAGAATGAGGTTCCCATGACTTGGGGCGGTTTCACAGCAGCAGAGCTTGAATGGCAATATAATCCGCGCGAAACCGTGCCGGACTTCATGACCCATTTCGAACGGTTCGTTAAATTGTCTGACGAAACCCGTGCCCAGTATGGCGGCAAGCTTGATGTCCGCTATGGCAAGGGGCCAAAGGAAACCATGGATGTCTTCATGGCATCCGATCCGGGTGCACCGGTGCATGTGTTTTTCCATGGCGGCTATTGGCGCAGCCAGGACAAAAAGGATTATGCCTTTGTCGCGCGTGATCTCGTGGCGGCAGGGTTCACAGTGATCTGCCCGAACTATGATCTGTGCCCGGATGTGACGGTGGCCGACATCACCGAAGAAGCCGTACGCGCCATCACCTATATCTATCAGCATATCGAAGAATTTAACGGCGACCGTGACCGCATTTCGATTTCCGGCCATTCTGCCGGTGGCCAGATCGTTGCGCGCCTTGCCACCCATGACTGGCTGGAAACCATCGGTGATGAAATGCCGTTTGAGGCGATCGTGCCGATTTCAGGTGTCTTTGACCTTGAACCGGTACGCCATACGACGCTCAATGAGGATATCCGCCTTGATGAAGCATCGGCGGCGGATAATTCGCCGATGCTCGATGCCGTGCCGCTGGACGCCCGCCTGATGGTGGTTGTGGGCGGCAATGAAAGCCCGGAATTTGTGCGCCAAAGTGATGCTTATGGTGCCTATTGCGGCAGTGCCGGGCTTAAGGTTTCGGTCTATAAGGCGTGGGGTGCGAACCACTTTACCGTGCTTGAAGAACTGTTTCTGGGCACCGGATCGCTGTTTGGCACGCTCAAACGGTTTTTGCTGCCGTAAATCGCGCTGATTTCCCTTCAAAACAGCATAAAAATCTACTGGTCTTCCTGTGACGTGCGGGCTGCGACGTGGTATAAAACATGCCTGCTACCGCACTGAAATGAAAAACAGTTCTACAGGAAGGCCCATGCGTTTCATTACCGCCGACGATATCGAAAAATTTGTCTCGCCCCGCGATCTGGTCGAAGCCCTTCGTGACGGGTTTGAACAAGGCTGTGAGGCACCGCTGCGCAGCCATTTCAACATGGAACGCAGTAACGAGGATGACGCAACCTTCCTGATTATGCCGGCCTGGCAAAAGGATGGCGCAGCCGGTGTGAAAATCGCCGCTGTCGTGCCGGGCAACTCGGCGCGCAATCTGCCGGCCGTTTCCGGAACCTATGTTTTGCTTGATGCCGTGACCGGGCAGCCGTCAGCGGTAATTGATGGCACCAAACTGACCACGCGCCGTACCGCTGCCGCATCCGCACTGGCATGTGACTATCTGGCGCGCAAGGATGCCAGCGAGATGGTGATGGTTGGATCAGGCGCAATGGCGCCGCAATTGATCAAGGCCCATGCATCGGTTCGCCCGATCAAGAATGTCACGATCTGGAATCGCAATGCCGACAAGGCCGCCAAACTCGCCGCCGAAATTGCCGAGCTTGGCTTTAACGCCAAGGGTACAGACGATCTTGAAGGCGCATGCAAATCCGCCGATCTGATTTCCTGCGCAACGCTTTCGACCGAACCGTTGGTAAGGGGCGACTGGCTGCGTGAAGGCACCCACGTTGATCTGGTTGGCGCGTTCAAGCCGACCATGCGCGAAACCGATGATGCGGTCATGGCTAAGTGCCGCATCTATGTCGACAGTTTCGAAGGGGCCAGTGCCGAAGGTGGTGACGTTGTGCAAGCCATCGACAGCGGCGCGATTTCCAAATCCGACATCATTGGTGATCTGTTTGGCCTGACCCGCAGGCAGGTCAAAGGCCGTGAAACTGATGCGGAATGCACCGTATTCAAATCTGTCGGGCATTCGCTTGAAGATTTTGTTGCCGCCGTCGCGGTGGTAAAGGCCGTCGAAAAATGATCAGCACCGATCTGTTTGCGCCCGAACCGCTAGAAGCCTTTCGCGGGCACATCAAACCCGAATGGATTGATTTCAACGGCCATATGAATGTTGGCTATTACGTGGTCGCATTTGATCTGGGATCGATGGCGTTTCTTGATGCGGTGGGGATGGGATATACCTATCCCGAACGGCGCGGCGGATCGACTTTCGGACTTGAAATGCATGTGACCTATGATCGCGAAATCCATCAGGGTGATCCGTTTGTGATCCATACCCGGGTGCTGGATTGCGATCAGAAGCGCATTCACATGTATCACGAAATGCGTCATGGCACTGAGGGCTGGCTGGCCTCGACCAATGAAATCATCACCATGCATATCAACATGCAGGAACGGCGATCTGCCCCGTTCCCCGATGACATCATGGAAACGCTCAACAAGATCAAGCAAGCCCATGCAGGTTTGCCCATCCCGTCCGGGGTCGGGCGCAAGATCGGCATTCGACGCAAGTAGTGACACAAAACCCCGCATCATCAGATTGCGGGGTTTTGTTTTGGTCTTTGCGATGTGTCTCAAGGCCGGGTCGCCACATAAACCCTGCACATCTCACCGGTTTGATTGACATCCTGATCACGCAGATAGGTCAGGCCAAGCTTTTCAAGCATGCGCACGGAAGCCACATTGTCCGGCAGGCAGTAACCATAAATCTTCTCAAACCCGTATGCGTTCCAGCCGTGTTTGATCAGTGCAGAGCCAACTTCAAAGGCATAACCTTTGCCCTGATGGACCTCGCTTACGGAGTAGCCGATATCCGGCGCGTCCAACGTATCGCGCTTCACAAAGCCAATCAGGCCAATCGGGCTTTGGCTGTATTTTTCAATCGCCACACACATCCCGAAACCGAGTTTTTGATAATTCTCGCGAAAACGCTGATCGATATAATTGCGCGCGGCCGCAAGATCATGAACATCACGATCGCCAATAAACCGAAGCCAGCCCGGTTCATTCAGCAATTGCAGAATGAACGGCGCGTCATCATGATTTGCTTCTCGCAAAATTGTGCGTTCGGTTTGAACAATCATCACTGAACTGTCCGTGTTACTGTGCGACCCTGCATGCGATCCTATCGGCAGTGATTTGAAATAGCAGTATGATTTTACCCCGCAAAGGTCAGGAGGATTAAGATGCCCGGAAAACCGATAAAGCTGACATTTGAAGGGGCGCATGGCGCCGAACTGGCCGCACGGCTTGATTTGCCGACCGGACCGGTCAAGGCCTATGCCCTGTTTGCCCATTGCTTTACCTGTACCAAGGATCTGATCGCGGCCCGCAAAATTGCCGAGGCGCTGACAGTCGAAGGCATCGGTGTGCTGCGCTTTGATTTTACTGGCTTGGGTGGTTCGGGCGGTGATTTCGCCTCGACCAACTTCACCTCAAACCTTGATGATCTCGAACGCGCGGCCGACTTCCTGCGCGATGAGTTCGAAGCCCCCAAACTCCTGATCGGGCATTCATTGGGCGGGGCTGCGGTGTTGGCCGTGGCCGATCGCATCAAGGAAGCAACCGCGGTTGCGACCATCGGCGCGCCATCGGATGTAACGCATGTCACCCATAATTTCGCCGATCATCTTGATGATATCCGTGAAAAGGGCGAGGCCGAAGTCTGCCTTGGCGGGCGGCCGTTCGTCATCCGCAAGCAGTTCGTTGATGACCTTGGCGGTTATGATCTGGCGGCCCAGGTCGTCAAGATGAAAAAGGCGCTTCTGGTCATGCATGCACCGCTTGATCAGACGGTCGGGATTGAAAATGCCGGTAAGATTTTTGATGCTGCCAAGCATCCCAAAAGCTTTGTCTCGCTTGATCAGGCCGATCATTTGCTGCGCGATCCAGCGGATGCGGCCTACGCCGCATCCGTGATTGCTGCCTGGGCGAAACGCTATCTGCCCGATGCCAAGGAAACAACGCCGGAGCTTAGCGAAGGTGTCATTGTGCGTGAAACCGGCCTTGGCAAGTTCCAGTCGATGGTGCTGGCGGGTAAACATCGTCTGCTGGCGGATGAACCGGAAAAAGTCGGCGGGCTGGATAGCGGGCCGTCGCCCTATGATTATCTTTCGACGGCCCTTGGCAGTTGCACGGTGATGACGATCCGGATGTATGCCGATCATAAGGGGATCGATATTGATTCCATCCGGGCCGAAGTCCTGCATCAGAAAGTTCACGCCGATGATTGCGCGGAATGCGGCGAACAACATGCCGCCAAAGGTGGCAAGATCGACCGGTTCGAACGCATCATTCGCTTTACTGGTGATCTGGACGACGCCACGCGGCAACGTTTGGTCGAGATTGCCGATAAATGCCCGGTGCACAGAACGCTTGAGGCGACATCACTGATCGTCACCCGCGAGGATCGGGCATAGTTTGCAGGGTACTGCACAAATGAAAAACGCCTGACCGGTTTCCCGCGCCAGGCGTTTTTTCTGATGCGTCAAAGTGACTTACGGCTTGGCCGCAATCACGATGAACTCAACCAGATAATCCGGGGTAGCGAGCTTTGCTTCGCCACATGCGCGACCCGGGGTGTGACCCTGCGGGACCCATGCATCCCAAACCGCGTTCATCGCAGCAAAGTCTTTCATGTCGGCAAGCCAGACGGTGGTCGACAGGATGTTTTCCTTGCTCGAACCGCATTCGGCCAGAAGGGTATCAACCTTTTCAAGGCATTCCTTGGTCTGGTTGGTGATGTCGCTGTCGGGATTACCAACCTGACCGGCCAGATAGATGGTGTTGCCATGGACAACGGCCTGGCTCATACGCGGGCCGGTGTGAAGACGCTGAATGCTCATGAAACTCTCCTTGGTATCAATCGGCTTGAATAAATTATTCGAATTGGTTTTTAGCTAGCACGCTTTTGCACGCCGCACCAGTCGGCAATGAACAGGGCCAATACCTCGGTGACTTCCATCATCGATGCAATCGAAACCCGTTCATCAATCCCGTGAATGCGTTCGGCCTTTGGGCCGTAACAGGTGGCCGGGATATTGCCATAAATCTGGAAGAAGCGCGCATCGGTCGTCGCGGTCGAGGCAAGATTTTTGATCTCCTTGCCCGTCACTTCCTGATGGATATCGCCAATCATCGACATCATCGGATGATTGATATCCATCTCGCAGCCTTCGGCCTGGAAACCGCGATAGGTGATCTCGATCTTCGCACCCTTGCAGGCCGGGTGGTTATCAAGCGCGCTTTGTTTGACAGCCTCGATGGTTTCGCGAACCTTTTCAAGTTCCATACCCGGATAGAAACCAACCCGGATATCCGCCGTGCAAACCGGCGGCACGGTAGATGCCCATTCGCCGCCTTCAATCTTGCCCAGATTGAAGTTCACCGGATGGACATGCGCACCAAACGCTGCGTGACGATGGGTCGGATGGTTCCAGATTTCCTCGACTTCCTTCAAGGTCTCAAAGAAACCAAAGGCAGATTCAATCGCGTTGCTGCCAGCCGACGTATCGAGAACATGCGCCGGGCTGCCCGATACATGGATCTGGAACCACATGACACCAAGCTGGGCCGTCATCAGGGTCTGGTTAAACGGTTCGGGAATGATGGCGCAATCGGCCTTGTAGCCCGCATGCAGGCAGGCGAGTGCGCCGTTGCCGGTACATTCTTCCTCGATCACCGATTGCAAGATAACGGGGGCTGCCGGTTCAAGCCCGATATCGTGCAGTGCCTGAAGTGCCTGGCAATAGGCAATGATCCCGGCCTTCATATCACCGGCACCACGGCCGTAAATCCAGTCATCCTCGACATGCGGGGTGAATGGCCCGTGGCGCCATTGTTCGGCCGGTCCGGTCGGAACGACATCCATATGACCATTCAGGATCAGGCTGCGCCCCGTCGGGTTTTGCGGGCGATGCAGGCCGACAACGTTTTCACGCCCGTCATAGCCATCAATCACCGGCGGGGAAAAACCCGGCTGATCACGCAACGCATTGATGTCGATCTTGACCCGTTCGACATCGAGCCCCATCGCAGCAAACTTGTCTGAAATCCAGTCTTGCGCGGATGCTTCGTTGCCAAGCTGGCTATCATGGCGCACAAGCGCGCACAAATCATCAATCGCACTTTGGGTGCGCTTTGAAACCGCTTCGCGCAAGGCTTTACGATCAAACTGGCTCATTGGTCTTTCTCCTGATCGGTCAATGCCAAGCGTTACTTGCCGCTCACAAGGGTGGGGCGGGTGGCGGAAAGCGCATCTTCGCTAATGCCAAGCTTTTCCATCTGCGGCGGCACACCTTTGCCGGTGATGATGCTTGCGGCATATTCGCCCATGGCCGGTGCGGTCTGAATACCGTAGCCACCTTGGCCCGCCAACCAATAGAAATTGTCATCTGCCGGATCAAAGCTTGAAACCGGATCACCATCGGCAAAGAAGCTGCGCAACCCGGCCCAGCTTTCACCCGGGCGGCGGACTTCGATGCTGGTCGCCGTCATCAGGCGATCAATCGTAATCGCGATATCCAGTTCTTCGGGCTGCACATCATGCGGCTCGGTCGGCGTGGTATCGGCCGGGGATACCAGCAAACGACCGGCATCTTCCTTGAAATAAAGCGTCTCATCAAGGCTTGCGACCAGCGGCCAGCCATGCGGTTTGACGTCTGCTGGCACATCAACCATCACTGCGGTGCGGCGTTTGGGCACGATGCCAAGCGGCTTGATACCGGCCTTGGTAGCAATGTCATCGGCCCAGGCCCCCGCCGCATTGACAACGATATCAGCGCTATAAACATCGCCTTTGCTCAGCGTGACCTGCCATTTCCCGTCGGCTTTGCCAATCGCGCTGACATCGGCCTTGGTGATGACCGTACCGCCAAGTGCCTTGAACTGGCGAATAAAGCCCCAGTGAAGCGCATGCACATCAATGTCCATGGCATCCGTCTCATAGGCGGCCTTGGCAACCCGATCGGTATGAATGACCGGCACGATTTCCTTGAGCGCATCCGGGGTGAGTTCAACAAAGTTCGCACCATTGGCGCGCCCCTCGGTCAGGATGGCGTCAAGTTCGGCTTCTTCGCCCGGGGCTGCGGTCATGATGATGCCACGCGGGGTCAAGATCGGGTTTTCGGTAAAGCCGTCCGGTGGGGTGATGAAGAAAGCCCGGCTGGCCGTTGACATCTTGCGGATGATTTTAGGGCCATAGGTCTCGCTATAAAGGGCGGCAGACCGGCCGGTGCTGTGATAGCCCGGCTGGTCTTCGCGCTCCAAAACCGTGACGGATTTACCCGCCTTGGCCAAAAAGAATGCTGCTGACATTCCGGCGATACCGCCGCCGATGATCAGGATGTCTGAATGGGTCATGTGGGGCCTTCTTAAATCGTGTTGGTCTTGGTGGTCGCGTCAAAGCCGCTGATAAATTGATAAAGGTTTTCTGCAAGCGTTTCACTAACATAACCACCTTCCTGCACGAGAACGGTGGGGCAGGAAAGGGTGCCGATTTTTTCTCCGATCCGGGCAAAACCATCGGGACTGACGGTCAGCCCGCCAAACGGATCATCGCGCGATGCATCAAGGCCAAGCGCAATGACAACCGCATCCGCACCGAAATCGTCAATCTTTGCCAATGACCGGTCAAGCGCATCAAGGAACACATCATCACCGCTGCCAAGGGGCAGGGGCTGGTTATGGTTAAAGCCAAGCCCTTCCTTTTCGCCGGATTCCCCAGCATGCCCCCAATAAAACGGATAGAAATCCATGGGATCGGCATGGATTGACAGGGTCATGACATCAGATCGGTCATAGAAAATATGCTGGGTGCCGTTGCCATGATGCAGATCGACATCAAGGATCGCGACCCGGTCATATTTGCGGCGGAGCTCCTCGGCGGCAATCGCACTGTTGTTCAGATAGCAAAAGCCGCCTGCGATGTTACCACTTGCATGGTGTCCGGGCGGACGGCACAGCGCATAGGCGGTGTTGGCACCCTGATCACGTACATGGCGGGCCGCAGCAATTGCTGTTTGCGCACTGGCATAGGCGGAATGCCATGTGGTGACAGACACCGGACAGGATGTATCGCCAAGATGAAAGCCAGCCTTGCCCGCAGGATGGCGCGGGTAGGGGCCGGTGCGATCAAACGGGTGGATGTTTGGGATGACCTGCTGCGCACCGCCGACATCCTTCCATTCATCATGGATGGTCTGCAGGAAGTTCAGATATTGCGCATCGTGAATGGCGGCAATCGGGGCCAATCCGGCATCATTCGGGGCATGAAGATCAAGACCGAGGCGCGCGACCGCACCGCGCAGAATTTCCGCACGTTCGGGGACTTCGGGGATCGGCTTTTTCTCGCCCGCGACAATGAAGGTCTTGCCGTGATGGCGAAGCTGATCGTCTGAGAAATAGGCATGCATCATCGCTGCCGCCTTTCACATCATGTGGTCAAACGGTGGTGGCGTTGTCGTTCGGTTGTCTGATCCCGATCCTAGAAGGCGACCTTGTCGCCGCCTTTCAGACCGAGAATTGCGCGTGCTTCGTCCGGGGTTGCGATTTCAAGCGACAACCCGTCAAGCACCTCGCGGATTTTGCGCACTTGCGATGCGTTGTCCGGCGCGAGTTCGCCCTTTTTGATATAAAGGTTGTCCTCAAGCCCGACCCGCACATTGCCACCCATGGCGGCAGACATGCTGCCAAGTGGCATCTGATGGCGCCCGGCACCCAGAACAGAAAACTGGTACTGATCGCCAAACAGCTTGTCTGCGGTGCGTTTCAGATGGGCAAGGTTGTCGGGATCGGCCCCGATGCCGCCCAGAACACCCAGCACGAATTGAATGAAAA
This sequence comes from Thalassospira sp., assembly GCF_002709775.1. GTDB lineage: Bacteria > Pseudomonadota > Alphaproteobacteria > Rhodospirillales > Thalassospiraceae > Thalassospira. Next base: position 26,685 of record NZ_PAQR01000058.1, on the reverse strand, counting down.
TCGGGCCCTTGATCAGGCCGCGATCAACGAAATGCGCCAGGGTATAAAGATGCCCGACGTCATAGCATTCGAACTCGAACCGGGTGCCGTTGGCTTCGCCCAGATCGGCCAGAATGGTTTCGATGTCTGAAAACGTGTTCTTGAAAACAAAGTCACGGCTGCTTTCAAGGAATTCCGGTTCCCAGTCATGTTTCCATTCGGTGCGCCCGGCAAGGGCCGGGAACAGGCCAAAATTCATCGTGCCCATATTCAGCGACGCCATCTCCGGTGCGGCTTCGCGCGCGGCCCGGATGCGGTCACGGACATTCATGTTCATGCCGCCGCCAGTCGAAATGTTGATCACGGCATTGGTCGCTGCCTTGATCTTTGGCAGGAACTGCATGAACACATCCGGATCCGGGCTTGGAAAGCCGGTTTTGGGATCGCGCGCATGCAGATGCAGGATCGATGCCCCGGCATTGGCGGCATCAATCGCCTGCTGGGCGATTTCATCAGGTGTGACGGGCAGGTTCGGGCTCATGGACGGGGTATGAACCGATCCTGTAATCGCACAGGTGATGATGACTTTGCGGCTCATGCGAAGGCTCCTGCGATCACGAGTTCGTCTTGCAGTTCCGTCAGTGCCTGGCGCAGTGGCACCAGAATATCGGCAAACTGTTCCTTGGTGATGATCATTGGCGGGCAGATCATGACATGATCGCCACGATAACCGCCACGCGTGCGGCGCCAATAAATGATCAGGCCCAGGTCATAGGCGATATCAACAAGGCGCGCGGCCGCCATGTGTTTGGGCTCAAGCGGCTCCATGCTGTTGCGATCCTTGACCAGTTCCATCGCCAGCAACAATCCCTTGCCGCGCACATCACCGATCATCGGGAACTCTTCGGCAAGCTTGGTCAGTTCATCCTTGAGTGCCGCACCATTGGTCGCGGCATTTTCAAGCAGATTGTCTTCGTCAATCACATCAAGAACGGCATTGCCCGCAGCGCACGCCAACGGGTTCCCGGCATAGGTATAACCGTGAATAAACCCGCCATGATCGAGAACCGGACCAACGATACGATCCGGGGCAATCATCGCACCCAGCGGTGCGTAACCCGCGGCCAGACCTTTGGAAACAGCAAGGATATCGGGCACGATGCCCCAATGTTCTGCTGCGAAATATTTACCGGTACGACCGGCACCTGTCATGACCTCATCATAGATCAGAAGAATACCGTACTGATCGCAAATCTCGCGAATGCGGCCATAATAGCTGTCCGGGGCAACGAGTGCGCCGGTAGCCGCCCCGCCAACCGGTTCCATGATGAAACCAAGAACGGTTTCCGGGCCCTGCTTGATGATTTCGGCTTCAAGCATGTTGGCATATTTGATGCCACGCTCATGATCACTCAAATCATCACGATCAAGGTAACAGGTCGGGGCAGGAATTTTCGGCTGATCCACCATCATCGGCGCGAACGGCGCATGCATCGGCGTATAGCCGGTGATGGCAAGCGCGCCCAGTGTTGCGCCATGGTAGCTCGGAAAGCGTGAAATGATTTTCGTGCGCTGCGCTTCGCCATTGGCCAGCGCATATTGCCGCGCAAGCTTGATGCAGCTTTCAACCGCCTCGGACCCACCGGAAACAAAGAAGACGCGCTCAAGATCACCTGGCGCACGTTCGGCAAGGCGCATGGCCAGGTCTTCGGCCGCATCATTTTCGAAATGCAGGCGATAGGCGAAGCTTGCCTTTTCAAGCTGCTTCATCATGGCCGCAACCACGCGCGGGTCGCTATGGCCGATATTGCTGACCATCGCACCGCTCGACGCATCGATATAGCGTTTGCCGTCAACATCCCACATATAAACGCCTTCGGATCGGTCGATCAGCGGGCGGCGGGACCGGCTTTGATAAAACAGGCGGGACTCCCGGTTGTGTCCGACGGAGCTTTTGGGATCAAGCGTCATTCTGGTGGCTCTCCTGAACCGGCTGCAAATTGGACGTTCAGTCCTGATGGCCGGGCAACAACACACAATTTCGGGCGGCGATATGCATGAAGATATCGGCCCCTTCCTGATGGGGGTGGGCATCAATCGGATTGATGACCTGCCAGTCGCGGCCATTGGCCTCGACAAAGTAACGGGCCTGTTGGCCCAGATAGTCAACGGTTTTGACCTTGCCGGGGATGGCGATCACACCGTCGGTGGCGCCGTTCTGTTCGGAAAGGCCAATTTTCTCGGCCCGGATCACGGCACGTACGTCTTTTGATCCCTTGGCTTTCACGGTCTGCTCGTCAGTGGTCAGCAAGGTTTCACCGCTTTCAAGTGCCACTTGGGTAAAGGCGGCATCCGGGCTGCCAAGGTTGGCAGCAATGATATTGGAATGTCCAAGGAAATCCGCAACAAAGGCCGATGCCGGATTATTGTAAACCTCCTCGGGCGCGCCTTCCTGTTCGACAAAGCCATTATTCATCACAACCAGCTTGTCAGACATGGCAAGGGCTTCGGACTGGTCATGGGTGACAAAGACCGTGGCAACACCAAGCTCGCGCTGAATACGTTTGAGCTCCACACGCATTTCTTCGCGCAGATTGGCATCAAGGGCCGAAAGCGGCTCATCAAGCAGCAAAACATCAGGCTCAATCACAATCGCGCGCGCCAGCGCAATACGCTGCTGCTGGCCACCGGAAAGCTGATTGGGATAACGGTCTGCGACATGGGGCAACTGGACCAGATCAAGCGCCTTGTTGACCTTGTCCTTTATGTCGGCCTTGGACACCTTGCGGTATTTCAGGCCAAAGGCGATGTTGTCGAAAATCGTCTTGTGCGGGAACAGGGCATAGTTCTGAAACACAAGGCCCAGATTGCGCTTGTGGATCGGCAGGCTGTTGACCCGTTTGCCACGGATCATCAGATCACCCTCGGTGATGTCGGTCAGGCCCGCAATCATGCGCAGCGTCGTCGTCTTGCCACAGCCCGACGGACCAAGGAAAGTCACAAAGCTGTTGTCCGGCACGGTCAAATCCATGCGTTTCACTGCGGTGAATTCACCATACCGTTTGACAACATTTTGCAGTTCAACGGCGTTTTTCGTGTCTGCCATTGTTAAAGTCCCTGTCTGAATTGGGCCGCACCCGACGATTGGCGGCAAAGGTGTCCTGGCCGGTTGTGCGCGGCCAGGACACAGGTTCCGATATGCAGGCGGGGCTTAGTAGCCGCGCTGCACACGCGAGAAGGTCTTCGACCAGTCGGCTTCGTTTTCGTTCCAGTAAGCCGGATCAAAGAAGCTGAGCGAGGAAAGCGTGCCACTCGGATCGAATGCCGGAAGCGTCGGGATGATTTCACCCAGATCGATCTTCTGCGGATCCAGTGCCGGCGGATAGCTCTGACCTTCGGCAACGGCAATCGCCACTTCCGGCTCAAGCATGAAGTTCAGAAGCTCTTCACACGCGGCCATTGGGCTGCCACGCAGCACAAACAGGCATTCCTGCCAACCAAGACCGCCAGCCGGATCAAGATAACCGATGTCATGACCCTGATCCTGCAGCGCCTTGATGCGGCCCGACCAGCCTTCGGTGACATAGATTTCTTCTTCGGCCAGAAGGCTCATCAGTTCCGCACCCGAAGACCAGTATTTCAGCGCCAGGTCACGGTGCGAACGGATCATGTCCCAAACCGCATCAATGTCCTTGATGTTGTTCGGATCCTGATCGGACTGAAGCGCGCCATACCAGATACGGGTTTTCCATTCGCCCCAGCCGCCGATTTTGCCTTTATAGGCTTCATCGACCATCAGCTTGGCACCCTTGGCCTTGGCTTCGTCATCGCTGATATATTTGCGGTTATAGGCAATGCCGGTGGTGCCATAGTCATACGGAACTGCCGAAATCGTGCCGCCGGTGATCTTGCGCAGCGGCTCGACAAGGGTCGGGATGACGTTTGCAAGGTTCGGGATGTTTGCTTCGTTCAGTTCCGAGGTCAGCTCCAGACCATGATAGCGCGCATAGTCAAACACGCCCGAAAGGTGGGCAAGGTTAAACTCACCCGGCTGGCTGGCTTTGACGCGGGCGATATATTCGTCCGCACCGCCAAAGGTGCCCGAAACCACATCAATACCGGTTTTCTTGGTGTAGGGCGCGAAGGCATATTTTTCAAATGCCTCGGAAACAACGCCGCCCCAGCCATCAAAGCGGACCTGCTCCGGGGTTGCTGCCATCGCTTTGCGGGCCAGCATGCCCATCGGGCCGCCGGTGATGCCGGCAGTGACACCAGCCGCACCCAGTGCGGTCAGGAAAGTGCGGCGGCTGATGTCGCCATCGCGGAAACGGGTAAGTAGGCGTTCATAACGTTTGGTATCGTCCATTTAAGGCCTCCTGATAATACGATTATCCGTTGATCGGTCTTGTTCTTGGTCGTTGAATTCGTGGTGTTCTTGTTATTGGTTTTGGCGGCGAACCGCGTTTTGCAAAAAGTCTTCGTGGCGTGCTCGGTCTATTTTGATGCCCCGGCCTTGCGCATCGCCATGACGCGCGCAATCGATGCCGCAACCAGCGGCAAGGCAATGGTGAAGATCACCATCACAGCACCAAGGGCGTTGATTTCCGGGCTGATGGAATTGCGCAGCATGGCAAAGATCTGTGTGGGAACGGTTTCAACACCGCCGGGCTTCCAGAACAGGGTTCCGGTGATGTCATCAAATGAAATGGTAAAGGCAAACAGCATCCCGGCCATGACGGCAGGTAACATGAGCGGCAGGGTCACTTCAAAGAAGGTCTGCACCGGTGTTGCGCCAAGGCTCATGGCGGCTTCTTCGACGTCGCGGCGGATGGAGACAAGCCGCGCCTGAACCACCAGCACAACAAAGGGCAGGGTAAAGACCACATGGCCCATCAAAAGAAGCCCAAAGCTTTTGGGCATGGCAAGAAACTGCAAAAACAGCAGGAGTGCCACGGCCAGAACGACTTCCGGGATCAGGATTGGGGCAACCAAAAGGGTTGAAATAGTCCGTTTTCCCGGGAAATCGTATCTGACCATGGCAAGTGCTGCGAGGGTCCCAAGCGTCGTCGAAATCGCTGCGGTGAGTACTCCCAGCAACAGCGACGTCTTGAAAGCCCGCACAATCGCATCATTGTTCCAAAGCGCTTCAAACCAGCGGAATGAAAACCCCTCGATCGGGAAGCTGCCGAACTGATTGGCGTTGAATGCCAACAGAATGACAACCGCAACCGGCGCAAAAAGGAACAGATAAACAAGGATCGTGGCAATTCGGATCACTGACCAACCAGACATCATCATATACCTCCCTTACTTGAAGCTCTTGGCGATCTGATCGATGCCGAGATAGCGGGTGTAGATGACGACCAGTGCGCCCAGAAGGGCCAGCAGGACGAGCGAGAGTGCCGAGCCAAGCGGCCAGTTGAGCTGGGTGACGATGGCTTCAAACACGAGGTTGGCAAACATCGCATCCCGCGGCCCACCGAGAACAATCGGGGTGATATAGGTGCCCGCCGCCAGCACAAAGCACAGCAACGACCCGGCTGCCAGACCTGGAAGGGAAAGCGGCAGGGTGACTTCGCGGAAGGCCTGAAATCCCGTGCAGCCAAGACTTTGGGCCGCTTCGGTCAGGTTCTTGTCGATGCCATCAAGGCTGACATAGACATTCAGGATCATGAAGGGCAGCAGATAATGCACAAGGCCCAGAACCACGGTCTGCTGGTTATAAAGCATCTGGATCGGGTCATCGATGATGCCCATGGAAATCAGAAGCGTATTGAGCGCACCTGATGTGCCCAGAATGTTGATCCAGGACATGGTGCGGATGATGTAGCTGATCCAGAACGGCAGCATCAGCAACAGTAGCAAAAATGCCTTGGACTTCATGCGCGTATTGGCCACGAAATAGGCCGGGATATAGCCGACCAGCGCGCAAATAACCGTGGTGTAAAAGGCAATCAGGAAGGTCTGGAACAGGATGTCGCGATAAAAACGATCGCCAAGCACCTCAATCCAGTTATCAAGATAAAAGCCGACCTGATCCGCACCGGTCGCGGTACGCAACCAGAACGAATAAACGACAATGAACAGCATTGGCACAATCAGCAGCAGGCTGATGGTTGCCAGTGATGGTGATAGCAGTACCCACGGAGTCCTTCGGGCTCCGGCGACATCTGCGGCCATTTATGCCTCCCGTTATTATCTGCGGTCATTGCCGCACCCGGTTATTTGGCCGTTGAGAAATTTGTTGGAGGCATTCCAACCCAGACTTGCACATAGCGCAAATAGATAAGTAGAATAGATCCCATAGCCAATAACTATGTGTGTTGTCGGAAATGGCGGAAAGGTAAGGGGAATGAACGAGTTAATGCGCCGGCAGTTCGACTGGAACTTGCTGCATACCTTCACCGTTATTGTCGAGGAACGTTCGATCACCGGGGCAGCAAACCGCTTGTTACTGCGTCAACCCAGCGTCAGTAACGCGCTTAAACGGCTCGAAGATCAGATTGGCGCGCGTCTGATTGACCGCGAACGCGGCCGGTTTGAAGTCACTGAACAGGGGTTGGCGCTTTATCACGAATGCCGCGAAATATGCGGTGCCATCCGGCGCTTGTCCGATGTGATGTCAGATAGCGGTAATCAGTTGACCGGGCATTTGCACATGTGGCTGGCCAGTCATGTTGTCTTTCCGCCACTTGATGATGCGCTTTTTGAATTCAATCGATCCCACCCGGAAGTCACCTATGAAATCGATGTCGCGACCTCGGTCAATGTGGTGGATCAGGTCCTGTCGCAACAGGCAAGTTTTGGCATCTGTCTGGTCAAGGAACGCCATCCACGGCTGGAATACCGCCGTCTGTATCGCGAACATTTCGGTTTCTTCTGCGGCCCGACCCATCATCTGTTTGGCAAAAAGGACCTGACCCTGGCCGATTTGCGCAGCGAAGCCTTTGTTTCGTTCGCAACCGACCAGCTCACCGACGCACTCGCCCCGGTTGCAGTCCTGCGCGCGCAGGAAGGCATGAAGGGCAAGGTCGTTGCCGTCAGTCCGCACCTTGAAGAAGTCCGGCGTCTGATCAATGCCGGGCTTGGCATCGGGCCGCTGCCGATCCATGTCGTGCAAAGTGCGACCGATCGTGGGCAACTCTGGCGTTTGCCGCCCTATATCGAACCACCAGCGATTGATATCTACCTTGTTACCAACCCGCGCATGTCGCTCAGCCGGGCGGAACGGTTCTTTATTGAAAACCTGACCGCGCGCCTTGATGCGGCGCCGGATGGTTATTTTGTTTATCCATAATGTGCGTTCACACGATTGAGACTTGCCTGCTGAGCGCGTCTGCGCAAGCATGCGGGCAAATTGAAGTTTGCTGTCAGGATTTGAGATGAAGCTGATCTATTTTTCGTGGGTCAAGGACCGCATCGGAATGGCGGAAGAAACCGTTGAGTTGCCGGAATCTGTTAAAACGGTTGCCGATCTGCTGGCATGGCTGCCCGGCCGTGGCGAAAACTTCGCCAACGCGCTCGCCGATCCCGCAATCATTCGTGTTGCGGTGGATCAGGAATACGCCACCCCCGAAACAGACGTGACCAAGGCCGCCGAAATTGCCCTGTTTCCGCCGGTCACCGGTGGCTAATCCGGGCTTTGTTAGCAGATAAAACAAAGGCGGCCCCGATCAGGGCCGCCTTTTTATTGTCGATCTCGATTGCCTGACAATCAATCCGCTGCCGAAGACGTTTGGGTCAGGCTGTCAAAGAACTCCTTGCGGCCCAGTGTGCCGGAAACCTTGCCATCACGGGTCAGGATCACCGGGTTCTGCGTGACAGAGCGCATTTCAATCAGATCCTTCAGCAGCACATCATCCTGTGCAACAAAGACGATCGAGTTATCGGTTGCACCCAGCGCGTCGGGCAGGGTGCCGTCATAATTGATCAGCTTAAGCTCGCCGCGTTCGCCATTATTGGCCGACTGCACAACCCCATCCAGAAGTGTCACGCGGATATTTGCATCTTCCATCAGGAACTCGGTGGTGCCGGATTTCTGGCTGCTGTCCAAGCGATGCATGATCGCCCGGCCGCGCAGGATGTTGACCGGGTTCATATGGGCGACAAAGTCGGCAACATAATCATTGGCCGGACGCAGCGCGATGTCTTCAGGCGTGCCGTGCTGCACGACATAACCGCCTTCCATGATGGCAATCGAATTGCCAAGCTTCATCGCCTCATCAAGGTCATGGCTGACAAACAGGATGGTTTTGTTGAGCTTCTCCTGAAGGTCAAGCAGCTCGTCCTGCAGACGGTTACGGATCAACGGATCAAGGGCCGAGAACGGCTCATCCATCAGAAGGATCGGCGCATCGGTGGCAAAGGCACGCGCCAGGCCGACGCGCTGCTGCATGCCGCCCGAAAGTTCATGGGCATATTTCGTCGCCCATTGATCAAGGCCGACAAGTGCCAGCTTTTCACGCACAATCTCGCGGCGTTCCGTCGGGCCCATACCGCCAAGCTCAAGTCCAAAGCCGACATTGTCTTCAACCGTGCGCCAGGGGAACAGGCCAAATTGCTGGAAGACCATGGCGACACTTTTGCGACGCAGGTTGCGAAGGGTTGCGGAATCACAGCTCGTGACATCGACCATGTCCTCGCCATCGCGCACGCGAAGCGATCCGCGCGAAACGGCATTAAGGCCATTTACACAGCGCAGAAGCGACGACTTGCCCGATCCCGAAAGCCCCATCAGGACGCAAATCTCGCCTTCCGGGACGTTAAAGCTGACATCGGCAACGCCAAGGACATTGTTGGTGGCAGCCGCGATTTCTTCGCGGGTTTTGCCAGCGTCGAGCAGTTTTAAGGATTCTGCCTGACGGTTGCCAAAGATCACGTCGATATTATCGAATTCAACAGCATTGCTCATGATCACTGCCCCGACTTTTCTTTGTGGTCACGACGGCAAATGCGATCAAGCACGATGGCCAGAATCACAATCGCAAGACCGGCTTCGAACCCTTGCGCGACATTCACGGTATTAAGCGCGCGCACAACCGGCTTGCCAAGGCCATCCGCCCCGACGAGGGCCGCAATCACCACCATCGACAGCGACAGCATGATGCATTGGGTCAGCCCCGCCATGATCGATGGCATGGCCGATGGCAGCTCAACCTTGAAAAGCAGTTGGCGCGGCGTGCAGCCAAAGCTTTCACCGGCTTCCAGAAGTGCCTTGGGCGTGTTGGAAATACCAAGATGGGTCAGGCGGATCGGGGCTGCGATGGCAAAGATCATGGTCGAAATAAGACCGGGCACCACACCAAGACCAAACAGGATCAGGGTCGGGATCAGATACACGAAAGTCGGGATCGTCTGCATCAGATCAAGGATTGGACGCATCGCCTGATGCAGCCACGGGCGGTGGGCCGATGCCACGCCAAGCGGTACACCGATCAACATGCAAAACAGCGTCGCATAAAGGACAAGTGCCAGCGTTTCCATGGTTTCTTCCCAGTAGCCAAGGTTGACCACCAGCAAAAGCGACAGGACCGTAAAGGCCGTCAGTTTCCATGATTTGTGCAAAACAGCAGCAAGTACCCCGAAGACAGCAATAATCAGAAGGGCAGGCAGCCACACCAGAAAATCGATGGTGTTTTCGATAATGAATTCAAGAACATCCGAAACGGTATAGAAAACGAAATCGGCATGTTCGTTCAGCGCATCCATCAGGGACGATATCCACTGTCCCAGCGGAATCTTCGTTTCCGTGAGCCATTCCATGCGAAAATATCCGTTCAATGAGAATTAAGAAAAATACATCCAACGCGCCCGCACCGGCCAAAAGCCAACTGCGGGCGCATCGGTAAAATCAATCGCGGTGCTTAAAGACCAAGACCGGATTTCAGCGCTGCCTTGGCATCGCCACCGTCAAAGGTGGTCACGCCATCAAGCCATGCGTAAGCTGCATCCGGGTTGGCTTTCAGCCATGCAGTTGCTGCTTCGGCCGGGTCGGTACCCTCGTTCAGGATCGCGTCCATGATTTCGTTTTCCATGGCGAGGCTGAATTCAAGGTTGGTGACGAATTTGCCGGCATTCGGGCATTCGTCGGTGTAACCGGCACGCAGGTTGGTATGAACCGTGGCACCGCCAAAGTTCCGGCCAAACACGTCATCGCCACCATCAAGATAGGCCATGTCGTATTTCGCGTTCATCGGGTGCGGTTCCCAACCCAGGAAGACGATGAACTGATCGCGCGAGGATTTGCGCTTTACCTCGGCCAGCATGCCCTGTTCGGAGGACTCAACGAGTTCAAACTCGCCAAGGCTGAACTGGTTGCCATCGATCATGTCCTGGATCAGACGGTTGCCATCGTTGCCCGGCTCAATGCCATAGATCTCGCCATCAAGTTCGTCCTTGAATTTGGCGATATCAGCAAAGTCCTTGAGGCCCGCGTCAAATGCAGCCTTGGTCACAGCCAGGGTGTATTTCGCACCTTCAAGGTTTGCACCGGTTGAAACAACCGTGCCCTTGTCGAGATAGGGCTGAATGTCGGCAGCCATGGTCGGCATCCAGTTGCCCAGGAAGACGTCAACGTCGCCATTGGCAAGGCTGGTATAGGTGACCGGAACCGACAGAAGTTCGGTTTTAGCCGTGTAGCCGAGTGATTCAAGGATCACCGATGCGGTTGCCGTGGTGGCCGTGATGTCGGTCCAGCCAACATCAGAGAAGGTCACGGTTTTGCAGGCATCGCTATCGGCTGCTTTGGCACCTGCTGCACCCAGAAGGGTGGTTGCAATGATGGTGCTGCCAAGAAGGCGGCCGAACGTGGAAAGATTGGTCATGCTTCTGGTTCTCCCTTGTATAAACCTAATGTGACTGCTGACCGGATTGCGCCGGTCAGCAGAATACGCTCGGTTCCGGAGGCCAGACGAACATCAACGCAACAAACATGTCGCCAACACTCGCCCAGAGCCATCAACCACGTTCCCCCGAACGTGATGAATGGGCCGGAATAATCACAAAAACAGCCGAATGGCCGCGCAGCAAAGGTTCTTAGCCCTGAGAAACGCGCCGCTCATGTCGGCGTGTTTTTATTGATTGATTGTTCAATTAAATTACAGCATATTCTGGTTACGTCAATTGCGAAGGACTAAAAACTGCGTCTTATGCTGTTGCTCCGGCGTTAAACCCTTCTAAAGCCTTCGCAACGCAGAGGATTGGATGAGTTAATGCCCAAAGTTGGTATGCAGCCTGTACGCCGCAGGCAGTTGATCGACGCGACCATTGAAACCATTCATAGCCACGGATTCGCCGATACGACAATCGCCCGTATCTCGAAAACCGCAGGGATGTCGTCTGGGATTATCTCCCATTATTTTGGTGGCAAGAACGCGTTGCTCGAAGCAACCATGCGCTCGCTTATGCAGGATTTGCGCAACGATTATCTGGTGCGTCTGGCTACTGCCAAAACGCCGATTGATCGTCTTGAAGCCATCATCAATACCAACTTCAACGAAGAACAGTTTACCCCGCAGGTGACGGTGGCCTGGCTGTCCTTCTGGGCACAGGTGCCGTTTTCGGATGCACTGCGTCGCCTGAATAATATCTATTTTCAGCGACTGGCTTCAAACCTTCGCCATGAATTGCGCCAGCTGACGACCGAAGAATGCGCCGATGATATTTCGGCGGCGATTGCTGCCATGGTTGACGGGATCTGGGTGCGCACCGGCCTGTCACGCGGCAAAGCCGATATTGGCGGGGCGCGCAAAATGGTGCTGGGCACCTTGCGGCTGTATCTGGCGAACTCGCCAGCCCGTTAAATGCAATCGAACCATAAAAACGTTCAAGGCTGCCGACCAAACGTGCAGCCAGCAGGAGTTTTAAGATGAGCCTTTATCAAATCCAGAATTTCATCAACGGCAAGAAGACCCAAGGATCGGGCGCGGAAATGGTAACGCTGAACCCCGCGACCAACACGGTTCTCGCCAAGGGCAATGAAAGTACGGCGTCTGATGTCGATGCCGCGGTCAAGGCTGCGCGCGCAGGGTTTGAAATCTGGAAAAATACCCCGGCTGCCGAACGCGCACGGGTGTTGTTCAAGGCCGCCCAGATCCTGCGGGATCGCAATGATGAACTGGCACTGGTTGAAACCCGCGACACGGGCCGTGCCATTCAGGAAACCGAAATTGTCGATGTGATTTCCGGTGTTGAATGCCTGGAATATTTCGCCGGTGTCGCCGGAAGCCTTGCGGGCGAGCATATCGATCTTGCCGGCAACTTCGCCTATACCCGCCGCGAAGCGGTTGGTGTCTGTGGCGCCATTGGTGCCTGGAACTACCCGATCCAGATCGCCTGCTGGAAGGCTGCACCCGCGCTGGCATGCGGCAACGCAGTTGTCTACAAACCGTCCGAAACGACCCCGCTTTCCGCCATTGCAGTGGCAGAGGCGCTTCAGGAAGCCGGTCTTCCCGATGGTGTTTACAACGTCGTGCAGGGTGCGCGCGAATGTGGTGCGTCGCTGGTCGAACATCCGGGCGTTGACAAGGTTTCGCTGACCGGATCGGCCGCGACCGGCGCCAAGGTGGCATCCGTTGCCGCAGGTGGCATGAAGGCCGTCACCATGGAGCTTGGCGGCAAGTCGCCGATGATCGTGTTTGAAGATGCCGATCTCGATAACGCCGTTTCGGGTGCGCAGATGGCGAACTTCTATTCATCAGGTCAGATTTGCTCGAACGGGACGCGTCTGTTTGTGCATGAAAGCGTTGCCGATGCCTTCATCGAAAAACTGATTGCGCGCTCCAAGGATCTGGTTCTGGGCGATCCGGAAAAGCCTGAAACCCAGGTCGGTCCGATCGTGACCAAGGCACAGTATGAACAGGTCATGTCCTATATCGAAAAGGGCAAGGCAGAGGGTGCGAAATGCGTTCTTGGCGGCCATGCTGTGACGGATGGCATGCCGGAAGGCGGGCTGTTTGTTGCCCCGACCGTCTTTACCGGGTGCTCTGACGACATGACCATTGTTCGCGAGGAAATCTTTGGTCCGGTGATGTCGGTTCTGACCTTTGGCGACGAAGACGAAGTTATCAAGCGCGCCAATGATACCGAATACGGTCTGGCCGCGGGTGTCTTCACCAAGGACCTGTCGCGTGGCCATCGCGTTGTTGCGCGGCTTGAGGCCGGCACTTGCTGGATCAACACCTATAACATTACCCCGATCGAGATGCCGTTTGGTGGTGTCAAGAAATCGGGCGTTGGCCGCGAAAACGGCCGTGCGGCAATTGAATATTATACCCGCATCAAATCCGTTTATGTCGAAACCGGCGATGTCGAGGCCCCTTACTAAGGGGTTTTGACCAAAGACCATCGCCACAAACTCACCGGCTGCCCACACAGCACGACCAAACAAGGGATCAGAAATGACGACCCCAACGACCACTGAAAAATATGATTACGTGATTGTCGGATCCGGTTCGGCAGGGGCTGTGCTTGCCAACCGACTGACCGAAGACCCGGAAGTGAAGGTACTGGTTGTCGAAGCCGGACCGAAGGATCACTGGTGGGACTGGCGTATCCATATGCCGACCGCGCTTTCCTATCCGATGCAGTCGGAAACCTATAACTGGGCTTATTGGACAACGCCGCAGCCCAACCTCAATAACCGCCGCATGGAAACCCCGCGCGGGCGCGTTTACGGCGGTTCAAGCTCGATCAACGGCATGGCTTACGTGCGTGGTCACGCCCTTGATTACAATCGCTGGGCCGAAGAAGACGCAGTACTCAAGGAATGGGACTATGCGCGCTGCCTGCCATATTTCCGTCGTGCCGATACCCGCAATGAAGACACCGACGGGGATGAATATCACGGTGGGGATGGCCCGCTGCATGTGACCACCGGGGCGTGTCAGAACGACCTGCACAAGGCATGGATAAAGGCAGGCCAGCAGGCCGGCTATGAATTCACCCCCGACCAGAATGGCTATCGCCAGGAAGGTCTCGGGACCATGGACATGACGGTCTATAAGGGCCGTCGCTGGTCAACCGCGCGTGCTTACCTTCATCCGGCGATGAAGCGTCCGAACTTGACTGTTTATCATAACGCTCTCGCGCAACGTGTTGTTTTCGAAGGAAAACGTGCCATTGGTCTCGACTTCACCCATCAGGGTGAAAACAAGCGCGCCGTCGTTGATCGCGAAGTCATTATCTCGGCCGGTTCGATCAACTCGCCGAAGCTCCTGATGCTTTCGGGGATTGGTCCGGCAGCACACTTGCGCGAACATGGCATTGATGTTGTCCATGATCTGCCCGGTGTTGGGGAGAACCTTCAGGACCATCTGGAACTTTATGTTCAGATGGAATGCACCAAACCGATCAGCCTCAATAGCAAGCTTGATTGGTGGAACAAGCTCAAGATCGGGGTTGAATGGTATCTGTTCAAAACCGGGCTGGGTGCGACCAACCATTTCGAGGCCGGTGGCTTTATCCGTTCCAAGGCAGGCGTGAAACATCCCGATCTGCAATATCACTTCATGCCGGCTGCGATTAACTACAATGGCTCCAAGGCGGCCGAAAAAGATGGCTTCCAGGCCCATGTCGGCCCGATGCGTTCCAAGTCGCGTGGCACGGTGCGTCTGGCATCCGCCAATCCCAAGGATCGCCCGATCATTGATCCGAACTATATGAGCCACCCGGACGACTGGGAAGAAATGCGCGCGTCGGTCCGTCTGACCCGTGAAATCTTTGGTCAGGAAGCCTTTGCCGATCTCAGTGGCGGTGAAATTGCCCCGGGCAAGGACATCCAGACAGATGAGCAGATTGATGCCTGGGTCGCTGATCACGCCGAAAGCGCCTATCACCCGTCCTGCTCGTGCAAGATGGGCAGTGACGAGATGTCGGTGGTTGACGAGAAAACCCGTGTGCATGGCGTTGAGGGCCTGCGCGTGGTCGACAGTTCGATCATGCCGACCATCGTGACCGGCAACCTCAATGCGCCGACCATCATGGTCGGTGAAAAGGCGGCTGACATCATTCGTGGCAAAACGCCGCTGGCCCCGTCGAACGCACCTTATTTCGTGCATCCCGAATGGGAAACCAAGCAACGCTAAGACCATCTATTTCAAATAGTCTGATGATTTCCCCGGTCTGTCTTTTGATGGATCGGGGATTTTTGATTCTGATGATTGCATTCGACCGACGGGAAGGGGATGATCGAGTGATCAGAAGCGCCATGCAAGAAGCCGTATCATGCAAGAAATCAGCCTGCTTAATTCCGTCATTGGTCCCGTCATGCGCGGGCCGTCCAGTTCGCATTGTGCTGCGCCTTATATGATGGCAAAGCTCGTGCGCGAGCTTTCCTGTGCCAATGGCGAAACCCTAAAAAATGCGGTGATCCGCTTTGACCCGCGCGGCTCGTTCGCGCCGGTTTATGCGGCACAAAGCTCCGATGAAAACTTTGCGGCCGGTTTGGCGGGGGCGAAGCTGACCGATGCGGATTATCGCGAAATTCTGGGCCGAGTGGAACGCGGGGAGGGTTTCCAGTTTGCGGTCGAAGTGACCGAGCTTGAAAACAACAACCACCCCAACCGTGTTGATCTGGAACTCGGCGTTGTCACAGCAGATGGCGCGGATCGCACGGACCTGTATACAGGCGCCTCGGTCGGCGGCGGGATGTATTACATCGACAGTCGCAATGGCGAACGCCTGTTTATGACGGGCAAGACTGCGACCGTTTTTGTCTGGGGGCCGGCAGCGGTGGCAGATGCCGATGCGTTGGCATCTGAGCTGGCCGCGGGTGAAAACAGCCTGCTTGGTGTCTCTGTCGAACCCGATCATGGACGGGTCGAAATCGAGCTGCAGGCCTTGCCGAATGCCGAACTTCTGGCTGCACTTCGTAACCGCGCCGGGATCACCGACGTGCGTTTTGCCGAGGCATCGCAATATCCTGTTTGCGCCACCGATGATCTGTTTTCGCAAAGTGCCGACGTAATCGCCGTTGCCGATGGCGCCGAAGGCGGATCGATTGCCAATGCCGCATTGGCGTTGGAGGCAAAGCGCCTTGGCCTGTCGCGCAATGCCAGCCGCGCTTTGTTCCGCGAACGCTGCGAATTGATGCTGCGTGTCGTGGCCGAGGGTTTTGATGCCAAGCCCGAAGACAATGTCATGCGCTTCCTGACGCTGCGTGCGCGCAACGTGCGTGACGCCAATCTGCCTGCAGGTCTTGGTGGCCCGGTATTGCAGGATGCGATGGCCGGTGCATTGTCTGCCATGGAACGTGACAGCAACCGGGGCCTTGTGTGCGCGGCCCCAACCGCGGGCAGTGCCGGTGTTGTGCCGGGCACGCTGTATGGTCTGATCCGTCATGGCATTGATCTTGATGGTGCGACGGATGCGCTGCAAACCATGGCGCTGATCGGGGCGGTGTTTGCTGCACGCGGGACGTTTGCGGCCGAATGCGGTGGGTGCTCGGTGGAAACAGGCGCCTCTGCCGCAATGGCGGCTGCCGGGGTGGCGCAGGCTTATGGTGGCACGCCCAAGCAATGCTTTGATGCGGCCAGCATGTGTCTGATGAATACCCTTGGGCTTGTTTGTGATCCGGTGGGCGGGGATGTTGAAATTCCGTGTCATGCGCGCAATGTGGCGGGGGTGTCGCATGCCTTTTCATCGGCGATGGCGGTACTGGCCGGATTTGATGCGGTGCTGGAATATGACGAGCTGGTCGATCAGACCGTCAAGATCGGCAACATGATGCATCCCGACCTGCGCTGTACGGCACGTGGCGGCTGTGCTGCGACCAAAACCGCCCTTCGTATGGTCGAAGCAGCCAGCCAAAAGCCATAAGACTCTGATTTTAAAAGTGCTGTAGTGCGAAAAGCCCGGAGATGAGCGCCGCAGGTATCGTGCTTTGTCGACGACTTCACGCAATCCTTTGGCTCTGGCTTGGATGGTTTTGGCATAATCGGCGAAAAGCTGTTTCACGGCCGGAAAAACGGCAGTTTTTCCTTGATAGGCAAGCCGGATTGGGCAGGATAGCCCCCATCCAATTGCCACTGATCACCAAATATGAGGGTTCCTCATGTTCACCCCGAACTTGCTGACCGCCAATGACCGGCCAGGCCGCTATCCTGATTCCTATTATGCCGCGACGGCAAATGTGACCGATGCATTCGCCAAGCTTGAGGGGGATCAGGCCTGCGACATTGTCGTTGTCGGCGGCGGCTTTACCGGGCTGTCATCTTCACTTCATCTGGCAGAGCGCGGCTATGACGTCATCCTGCTTGAAGCCCATCGGGTCGGCTGGGGCGCATCGGGCCGTAATGGTGGACAGGTCGGGTCCGGTCAGCGCCGCGAACAGGATGAACTTGAAAAGATGGTCGGGCGCGATGATGCGCACAAACTCTGGAATATCGCCGAAGAGTCCAAGGACATCGTCAAGGCCCTGATTGCCAAGCATGACATCAAATGCGACTGGAAACCGGGTATCCTGCATGCCGATCACCGTGCGCGCTTTGTCGAGCATACCCATGCCTACGCTGAAAAGCTTCAGACCGAATATGGCTATGAAGATATCCGCTCGGTTGACCGCGCTGAAATGCGCGAGATGGTCGGAACCGAGTTCTATCACGGCGGATCGCTTGATATGGGGGCAGGGCATTTGCATCCGCTGAACTTCGCACTTGGCTTGGCCGATGCGGCCCGCGGTGCCGGCGCACGCATTTTCGAAGAGGCGGTTGTCACCGGCTATGAAAATCAGGCCGGCAAGGTCACTGTCAAGACCGCAAATGGCGCGGTGGTAACGGCCAACAAGATGATCCTTGGCTGCAATGGCTATTTGGATGCGCTGGAAGATCGGGTGGCGAAACGCGTCATGCCGATCAATAATTTCGTCATTGCCACCGAACCGCTGGGCGATGATCTGGCGCGTGAGCTGATCCGCGATGATGTTGCGGTCGCAGATTCAAAGTTCGTCATCAACTATTACCGGCTAAGTGCCGATAAACGCATGCTGTTTGGTGGCGGGGAGACCTATGGCTATACCTTCCCGCGTGACATCAAGGCGTTTGTTTCGCCGCATATGCTGGAAGTCTATCCGCAGCTCAAAGACGTGAAGATTGATTACGGCTGGGGCGGGACGCTTGCGATCACCATGAACCGCATGCCGTTCTTTGCCAAGGTCGATGACAACATCTTCACCGCGACCGGTTATTCCGGTCACGGGGTGGCGATGGCGACGCTTGCCGGGCAGATCATGGCCGATGCGGTCGTCGGTACGATGGAACGCTTTGACGTCATGGCCAATATCAAAACGCCGATCTTCCCGGGTGGAAAGATGTTGCGCTTCCCGATGCTGGTCGCCGCCATGCTGTGGTATTCGATCCGCGACAAGCTGTAAGACGCCGCAGCCGCGAATTACGCTGTGTCGCGGCTGCGATTTTCGGTCTCACGCTCTCGTTCGCGTTCGTCAGCGCGATCAGAGTTTTCGTCATTATCGGCTGTCGGTGTCGAGACACCCAAACCGTCAGACGCACCGCCCGCGGTCAGCTTGGATTTGGTTTTCTTCCAGCTGTTGGGTTTGAGTGCCAGCGTCGTGGCATCGCTAAACGATACCTCGTAGCCACGGTTAAGGGCGGCCTGCATGGTCGCCTTGACACAGTAATCCCCATCCAGGCCAACAATGATCAGCTTGCCGACCTTCTGGCGATCCAGCACACGGTCAAGCTCCGGCTCGCTAAAGCCGTCGGCGCGGGATTTGACGATATCATGGTCGATATCACCATTGACGCGGGCATCAAGGTCGAGCCCCTTGGATTTCGGGTTGCCACGGCCTTTGTTCAGAAGCTTCATCAGGAAGTTCATATACCAGCCACGGAAGGTCTGGCGGATCGAAATCACCGGCGATCCGTTGGCATTGGCGGTTTGAACAAGATCATTGATCGCTGCAATCAGCTTTTCGACCATATCAGGGGCATAGGCATTTTTGCCGGTCGCGTTGGTGAAATCCTCTTGCAGGTCAACAATCAGAAGCGCGCTATTGGGGCGTTCTGAAAGATTGATCTTTTTGCCCTTGCTTGGGGTCAGATGATGGCGATGGCCATAAATCGTGTAGGCGATAACGCCAATCAGCAAAATGACAATAAGAGTGATCACTGACCACATGTCCGGTATCTCCGTTTCGTCGTCTCAAGTCTCGTCGAAAATGTCGGGAACAACCGGACTGAAAAACGTATTGCTGGCACCGTGCCGCACGCGCGGCACCACCCGAGCCGATAAGGGTCGGGGTGGTTGGCCAGATAGCTCCGATTGTTTGAATGCCGGGTGCCGCATTGCGGCGCGTCCTTCGGACGTCGCGATCAGATTTATATCTTCGCAGTATTCCAGCATTCCCCATAACCAAATGAAATCGCAATCGATTCAATTTGTCAATGTAACTGACAAAAGGCTTCGCAACCCTTAATCCGGGCGGCGTGGTTAAATAGCCTTGATGACGTAACGTTCGGGGATCAGTTTGGTTCCCAGCTTGATACCGGATCGTATCGTTCGCCCTTGGACAGGATCACGCCATTATGTGCGGCAATGCCGATTTCAAAGCTCGACGCAATACGAAGCGCACGTTCCATGAAATGTTTGGCGGCTGGTTCATCGCAATATTCTGACAGTGTCTGGGCAAACAGTTGCAGCCAGCGATCAAAATGATGACGCGTGATCTTGAGCGGCAAATGCTTTTGCATCGGGCGGCCATCATAGTGCCCGGTGGCAAGCGCCACCGATGACCAGAACATCACCATGCGATCAAGATGATGGTCCCAGTTCTCAACCTTTTCCTCAAACACCGGGCCAAGAAGTTCGTCATCACGCACCTTGGCGTAAAAGCCATGCACGATGTTTTTGATCATGTCCGTATCAATGCCGGTATCTTCCTTGATACGGCGCGTGGCGATTTCACGGCGTTCCTTGATTTCGGCAAGGGTTGGCTGTTTTTCGGACATGATTTTTGGCCTGTTCTGCGCATCAACTGGAATTGCTTTAATTCATAAAGCGAACCCGGGACATGACATATGTCACTTTATCGCCGAACGCAAACAGATCGCCGAAACGAACCGGGCTGATCAGGCAAACCGGTCGTGCAGGCCGTAATAACGATAGCCAATCGAACGTGCCACGCGGCGCAATGCCGGCATCGGGAATTTGCCCATCGGTGTGGTCATCACGGTGCCGATATCCTCGTCATCGCTGATGCCCAGCATCCGTTCCGCCAGAAGCTTGCCACCCAGACTTGCCATCGCAACCCCGTTGCCATGCCAGGCAAGGGCTGTCCAGACATCATGATGGCCCGGAACCCGCCCGATATAGGGTCGCCAGCTTTGTGACAGGCAGGCAAGCCCGTTCCAGTGATGGGTAAAGGCGACATCAGCCCAAGCCGGGAACATGCGTTTGAAATTATCAAGAAGGTCGCGTTTGCCCGCCGCGAAGGCCTTGGGCGTCGCGGTAATGCCGCCGCGTCCACCAAACAGGAAGCGATTATCGGGAAGCTTGCGGAAATAATGCAGCAGGATGCGGCTATCAAATGCCATCAGATCGCTCGTCCAGCCCTGATTGGCCAGTTCTTCTTCGCGGAGTGGGCGGGTAATCAGGATGCCGGAAAAGACCGGCATCAAGCGCCCGCCAATCCAGTCAGGCAGGTTTTCCGCGCTATA
Source organism: Thalassospira sp. (assembly GCF_002709775.1). Lineage (GTDB taxonomy): Bacteria > Pseudomonadota > Alphaproteobacteria > Rhodospirillales > Thalassospiraceae > Thalassospira. The sequence continues at coordinate 6,037 of NZ_PAQR01000058.1, read as the reverse complement.
GCCATTGGTGGCGATGACGATCTTGTTGGCACTGATCCGAGTGTTGCCGGCATGCAGACAATAGATATCGCCATTTTCCTCAAACCGCTCGATGGTGGCCTGTTCGAATATCCGAACACCGGCGCGCACGCACTGTTCGTGCAGGCCGGCGACATATTTCATCGGGTTGATGCCAAAGCCCGCTTTGACATGCAAACCACCATAGGTTTCGGCGGCATGCAGCCCGCGTTCATGCAATGCATCACGATCCAGAAACTCGGTCTTGATGTTGGTGAAATGGGCGAGTTCCTCGGCCTCGTGCTTAAGCTCCGCCACCCGGTTGGGTTTGTGGGCCAGAACCACTTCGCCGTTCGAATGGCGGTCGGCGTCAATGTTCCAGGAGCTCAGGCGTTGCTCAACCAGGTTGATGGCATCGCGCTGATGGCGGGCAAACTGTTTGACCGCATCATCGCCAAAGGTTTTTGCCAGTTGGCCAAATCCCTTGCCGCTGCCACCCATGCAGCAAAAACCACCATTGCGCCCGGATGCGCCCCAGCCGGATCGACCGGCATCAAACACCGCAACATCCGCACCATTTTTTGCCAGTTCCAATGCTGCCGACAGGCCGCAATAGCCGCCGCCGATGATGGCGATGTCGGTTTTAAGCTGACCTTCTTCGGGCAGGGTTTCACAGGCGGGAAGGGGCGATGCGCTTTCGACCCAATAGCTGTCAGGCAGGGTGTCGGTGCGATAGGCGGCGGGCTGATAAATGCGTTTTAGCATGGTGGGCTCTTTTGGGTGTTTGGGGCTGATGTAAGTTGCCTGTGGGGCAGGCATGATGTGGGGCGTTCAGTGGGTTTTATAACCGAAATACCCGGCGATGATAGCTCATGCCGGGTATTTGGTTAAGCGATTGTAATCAGGTGTTGATTACATTTTGCCGAGTTTTTTCGCGGTCTCGTCAAAGGCAGCACGCGCACGTTTGATCAGCTCGTCGATTTCTTCCTTGGTGATGCAAAGCGGCGGGGACAGAACCATGCGGTCGCCACATGCACGCATGATCACGCCATTAGCAACACAGGCATCACGGCACATGGTGCCAACCGTTCCCGGCTTGTCGAAACCTTTGCGGGTTTTCTTGTCATCGACCAGCGGCATGCCGGCAATTAGGCCGATCGTTTCAACCGCACCGACCAGCGGATGGTCTTCAAGGGTTTTAAGCGCCTTGGCGAAGTAGGGTGCGATCTCGTCCTTGACGCGTTCGACCATTTTTTCTTCGCGCATGATGCGAATGTTTTCAAGGGCCACAGCCGCGCATGCCGGATGACCGGAATAGGTGAAGCCGTGGGTGAATTCGCCGCATTCATTGATCAGGACATCCGCCACGCGATCGCCAACCATCACAGCTGAAATCGGCAGATAGCCCGATGACATGCCCTTTGCCATCGGCATCAGGTCCGGCTTGATGCCAAAGGTGTCGCTGCCGAACCATTCGCCGGTACGGCCAAAGCCGCAAATGACTTCATCAGCAATCAGCAGAATGTCGTATTTCTTGCAGATACGCTGAATTTCCGGCCAGTAGGTCGACGGCGGAATGATCACGCCACCAGCACCCTGGATCGGTTCACCGATAAAGGCACCAACGCGGTCTGCACCGATTTCCTCGATCTTTTCTTCAAGTTTGCGGGCTGCAATCAGACCGAATTCTTCCGGGGTATGATCGCCACCTTCGCCGTACCAGTAAGGCTGATCGATATGAACGATGTCGCGCACCAGCGCACCGCCCTGCGAATGCATGCCCGACATGCCGCCAAGCGACGCACCGGCAACGGTGGAGCCGTGATAGGCGTTCTTGCGGCTGATGATATGGGTGCGTTCCGGTTTGCCCTTAAGGTTCCAGTACTGGTGAACCATACGAACAACCGTGTCGTTCGCTTCCGAGCCGGAGTTGGCATAGAACACATGGTTCAGGCCTTCTGGCGTGATTTCGGCAAGAACCTTGGAAAGCTCGATCGCCGGCGTATTCGCGCACTGGAAGAAGTTGTTGTAATAGGGCAGTTCGAGCATCTGCTTATAGGCAGCTTCGGCCAGTTCCTTACGGCCATAGCCGATATTCACGCACCAAAGGCCAGCCATGCCATCGAGATAGCGCTTGCCGTTGGAATCCTCGATAAAGACGCCTTCGGCACGTGTGATGACGCGGGTCCCACGATTGTTCAGATCCGCCGTATCGGTGAACGGGTGGATGTGGTGGGCCTGATCAATGTCCTGCCAATAGGCGGTTTTGTCGAAATTATTCATAACGTCTCCTGGCAGCGGGGCTGCTCTGCTTTCGTGCGATATGTTGAACATCTGGCGTTAGTGTTCGTTTTTTTGAACACCTTTGCAAGAGGATTCTTCGACTATCTTTTTGAGGAGTTCAAGGTTGGTTTTTGTTATCTGGCGGTTGATATGGATCGCTCTGTGCGGACGTTCCGACGGCGCTCCTGCAAATTGTGCGTTGCACGATTTGCACGATATATCGAACGAAGGGGCTTGACCGGGGCAATCCGGCGCGGCACGATGCCAGCTGATTAAGAATAGGCCTTTTCTGGGAGTATATGACGATGAACAAGTCGTTCGTCGAAGACAGTAGGGCAGTTGCCCAACGTTTCTTTGAAGAAAATCCGGATGTCGAACTTGTTGAGTTGCTCATTCCCGACATTAACGGCGTGTTTCGCGGCAAGCGAATCAGCAAACAGAAATTCCTTAAAAGCTTTACCGAGGGTGTAACCCTGCCGGGCTCCATGTGCCTGGTGGATATTACCGGTGACAACCCCGAAGGTACGGGCCTTCTTTGGTCGAGCGGTGACCAGGACAATCTGGCAAAACCGATCCCGGGAACCTTGTGCCGTGTGCCGTATGGTGAATTGCCGCTGGCTCAGGTGATGATGAACCTGCACAACCTTGATGGCACCCGCTTCTTTGCCGATCCGCGCAATGTCTTGCAGGGCGTCGTTGATCGCATGGCCGCAGACGGTTTTTATCCGACTGTTGCCCTTGAGCTTGAATTCTATCTTGCCGATCAGAACGAAAAAACCGCCGAACCCTTACCGCCGCAGCCGTTGGGTGGGGGGATTGCATCCGATGGTGTGCAGGTTTATGGCCTGCAACAGATCGAGGATTTCGAAAAAGTTCTGCATGATGCGGTTGCCGAACTTAACCGTCAGGGCATTCCGGCCGACACCATCGTTGCCGAAGCGGGCCCGGGGCAGTTTGAAATCAACCTTGGTCATGTCACTGATCCGATGCTGGCTGCTGATCACGCCATGCAGCTCAAGCGCGTGGTCAAGGGCATTGCCTGGGATCACGGTGTGACCGCGACCTTCATGGCAAAGCCTTATTCCGATCAGGCGGGCAATGGCCTGCATATCCATGTGTCGCTACGTGATGAGAACGACAATAACGTTCTGTCACCGGTTGGCGGCGAGGAAGTCTCGGACAATCTGCGTTTTGCGATTGGTGGCCTGCAGGAAAGCATGTTTGAAAGCATGGCGATCTTTGCGCCGAACCCGAACTCTTTCCGTCGGTTCCAGAACAAGGCCTATGCGCCGATGTCGCCGAACTGGGGGCTGAATAACCGTACCGTGGCCCTTCGTATTCCGGCAGGCAGCCCGAAGGCTGCACGTGTTGAACACCGCGTATCAGGGGCGGACGCCAACCCGTATCTTGTTCTGGCGTGCGTTTTGGCCGGGATGCATTACGGCCTTAAGAACAAGCTTGATCCGGGTGAGCCGACGGTTGGTAACGGCTATGAACAGCATGGTGGCAAGATCGTCCCGCGCAGCATGATTTCGGCCCTCGACCGGTTTGTCGAAGGCGATATCGTTAAAGACTATCTTGGCGAACGCTTTGTCGAGGTCTTTGATATCTGCCGACGTGCTGAATATGACGAATTCTTCGCCGAGGTGACCCAGCTTGAATATCGCTGGTATCTCGACGCGGTCTAACCAAACAAAACAATAATAAGTTCAATAGGGAAAAGACGGGAATGTCGCAAAAGGTAGGGGATCGTCTGAAGGCGGTGCGCAGCATGTACGGGCTGTCGCAGCGTGAACTGGCACGCCGTGCCGGTGTGACCAACAGCACGATCTCGACGATTGAACAGAACCGGGTCAGCCCGTCTGTTGATAGTCTGGCCAAGGTTCTGGCCGGCATTCCCATGAGCCTGATTGATTTCTTCACCATCGATCTGGATACCGGTGAAGAAATCTTTTTCAGGAAAGAAGACCTTGTTGAACTCTCTGATGGGACGATGTCGATGCGTCTTGTCGGGGCATCGCGCAAGGACCGTAACCTGCGCGTGCTGCATGAAACATACCCCGCGGGCGGGGATACCGGTGACAACCTGATTGTCCAGAAGGGCGAGGAAGCCGGTGTTGTTGTTCGCGGCAAACTTGAAGTCACCGTCGGTGAACGGGTCAAGGTGCTTGGTCCCGGCGATGCCTATTACTTCAATGCGGAAATTCCGCATCGTTTTCGAAATGTCGGTGACGGGGAATGTGAAGTCGTCAGTGCGGCGACGCCTCCGTCATATTGATGACAGATCGTTAGGTGAGGGTGCCTGAAAGGCTGCCCCGCGCCAAAATCATTCTTGAAGATATCCAAACGCGCCATCCGTCAGGAGACTTGCGATGACCAATCCGATGAATTTTGAACAGTTGACCGCACAGGCCAAAGCCCTTGATTTCCGCAACAAGGCCTTCATCAACGGTGCTTATGTTGATGCGGCCTCGGGCAAGACATTTGATTGCATCAGCCCGCGTGACGGATCGATCCTGACCAAGGTTGCCGAATGCGACGTCGAAGACGTCAACCGCGCGGTGGCTTCTGCGCGCGCCGTGTTTGAAAAGGGCAGCTGGTCGGAAGCCGCTCCTGCAAAACGCAAGGCGATCCTGCTGCATTTTGCCGACCTGCTTGAAAAGAATGCGGCTGAACTGGCCCTGCTTGAAAGCCTTGATATGGGCAAGCCGATCACGCTGGCGGCCCGCGATGACATTCCGCTGTCTTACAAATGCATTCGCTGGTACGCCGAGGCCATCGACAAGATTTATGACGAAATCTCCCCGGCTGGTCCGAATGAAATTGGCATGATCACCCGCGAGCCGCTTGGTGTGGTGGCGGCTGTCGTACCGTGGAACTTTCCGCTGATGATGGCGGTCTGGAAGCTTGGTCCGGCACTGGCGATGGGCAACTCGATCATCCTTAAGCCTGCCGAACAATCGCCGCTGACCGCCCTTCGTGTCGCGGAAATCGCGGTTGAGGCCGGTTTGCCGGAAGGTGTTCTGAACGTTGTTCCGGGCTTTGGTCCGACGGCGGGCAAGGCGCTTGGCCTGCATGAAGATGTTGATTGCGTAACATTCACTGGCTCGGGTGAAGTCGGCAAGCTGTTCTTGCAATATTCCGGTCAGTCGAACATGAAGCGCGTCTGGCTTGAATGCGGTGGCAAAAGCCCGAACATCGTTCTGGCCGATTGCCCGGATATGGATGCTGCGGCAGCGGCTGCTGCGGGTGGTATCTTCTATAACCAGGGTGAGGTCTGCACGGCTGGTTCGCGTCTGATTGTCGAAGAAAGCATCAAGGACGAATTCATCGAAAAAGTCATCGCGGCTGGTGCGAAAATGCAGCCGGGCGATCCGCTTGATCCGCAAAGCCAGATGGGCGCGATTGTCGATGAAAGCCAGATGAACCGCGTTCTGGGTTATATCGAAAAGGGTTCCAGCGAAGGTGGCGTTCTGCGCACCGGTGGCAAACGCGTTCGCACCGAATCTGGTGGGTATTATGTCGAGCCGACCGTCTTTGACGGCATCAAGAACGACATGACGATTGCCAAGGAAGAAATCTTTGGCCCGGTTCTGTCGGTTATTTCGGTCAAGGATTGGAAAGAAGCTGTTCAGACCGCAAATGATACGCCATATGGTCTGGCAGCCGCCGTCTGGACGCGTGACATCAACAAGGCACATCTGACCGCAAAGAAACTGCGTTCGGGTCTTGTCTGGGTCAATTGCTGGGACGGTGG
>NZ_PAQR01000057.1 GCF_002709775.1 Thalassospira sp. | reverse complement strand
TGGTTCCGAAGTTAAGTCGGAACATTTCCTCTTTGTCGTGATCTTCTTTTGTGATGGCCTGAGAGATATCAACACCAATCGGGCCAAACGGCGATTCCCAACCGACACCGAAACCGACCGAGCTACGCAGCGTTCCGGTATCGTAGATTTCGCCCGGGCGGGCACCATCAACGTCCTGCCCCGAGCCAAAGTCTGTAAAGACACGACCGGTCAAGGCAAACTCTTCGGGCGTCCCAAGCGGGAAGTCCATCTGAACTGTACCTGTGTAGTACATTTTGGAACCCAACGCATCCCCGGTCTCAATATCACGCGGACCAACGCCCGCCGCTTCAAAACCGCGCAGGTTCGAACCACCAACCATAAAACGCTGCGAGATGCGCGTATCTTCGCCGATACCAAATATGTAACCGGTGGACCCACGCGTAGACAGAATCCATTCGTGTTCTCGGTCCAAGGGATAATAGTATCCGCCCTCTACACGTGTGCGCAGATAGGATTCGTCGCCACCAAGACCAGCCAGATCATTCGACAATCGCGCAAAATAGCCTTCTGTCGGCGAAATCGTGCTGTCGCGTTCGTCATACGTCAGGGTATGACCGATAGCAGATTCAACAAACTCGGTGTCTTCTGCCAACAGGAGGCGAGATGCGTCATCCTCATCAATATCCGAGTAGCTGTTTTGCTCAAGCGTATACCGGAATGAGTGCGAAAGTTCTTCACTATAGCGGAACCCGGCGCGCAGACGACCACCGGTTTGCTCCTCGTCGTAAGAGCTTTCGTCCTGATTGTCTTCCTCGCGACGGTAGACATCAAAACCGGCAGCAATTTCTCGATCAAGGAAATAGGGCTCTGTAAAGGAAAGATCAATCTGCTGATCAGAAGAACCAAGCGTAAAGTTCAGGCGTAAATCCTGGCCTTTACCCAACAGGTTACGTTCGCGAATGCCGAGCTGACCAAAGGCACCGTCATCCGTTCCATAACCGGCACCAATCGAGAATTCACCAGTCGATTTTTCTTCGACATCGACTTCAATCACGGTCTGGTCGGGTGACGCACCTGGCAGGGTTTTGACATCGACGGATTTGAAGAAGTTCAGGTTCTCGATGCGTTGCTTGGAACGCTGCATCTTGGAGCTGCTAAAGGCATCGCCTTCGACCAGACGGAACTCACGACGGATCACTTCATCCAAGGTACGGACGTTGCCAACAACGTTGATGCGCTCGACATAGACCTTCGGTCCTTCGGCGATATTAAACGTGATATCAATCGTGCCGGCTTCACGGTTACGCTGAACGTTCGGACGGATATCGATGAAGGCATAGCCTTGATCCCCGACACTGTCGGTCAGGGCATCAACGGCATCGTCTACCAAGTTGGCATTGTACCATTCACCGCTTTCGATCTCGATAAGCGGCATCAGGCTTTCCGGATCAATCTTGTCGATCTGCGAGACGACATTGATTTCACCGAACTGATAGCGCTGCCCTTCGCTGACCGTGTAGGTCACGAAGAAGTCGGAACGATCCGGGGTGAGTTCAGCGACAGAAGACAGAACCTGGAAATCGGCGTAGCCAGCCGCGAGGTAAAAGCGGCGCAGCAATTCGCGGTCAAAGGTCACGCGGTCCGGGTCATAGTTATCATCAGCCGTCAGGATTTTCCACCACGCGCTCTCGGTCGTCCGGATGACGTCGGAAAGTTCGCCATCATCAAACGCCTTGTTGCCAACGAAGTTGATCTTGCGGATACCGGTCGCGTCGCCTTCGTCAATCTCGAACGCCAGATCAACACGGTTCTGATCAAGCTGGATGACCTTGGGCTCAACAGTCGCCGCAAAGCGGCCGCTGCGGCGATAAAGCTCGAGAACACGCTGAACGTCGGCCTGAACCTTCGTGCGGGTATACACCACACGCGGACGCAATTGCAGTTCAGCCCCGAGGGTGTCGTCATCAAGGCGCTGGTTACCTTCAAAGGCAATCCGGTTGATGATCGGGTTTTCAACGACGTTGACCCGAAGAATTCCCTGATTAAAGGAGAATGAAACGTCAGCAAAAAGGCCGGTAGAGAACAGCGCCTTCAGCGAGTTGTTGATTTTCTGCACGTCATAGGAATCGCCGGGAGCAACCGTCAGGTAGGCATTGACCGTCGCACTTTCGATACGGTTATTGCCTTCGACTTCGATGTCGCGAATCAGACCCGATTGGGCATGCACTGCCACAGGAACAAACAATGGCGCCGTTCCGCCAAGCAGGGCCGTAATCACAACGGCCGCTTTTACCTTACGCAGCAAGTTAACCCCCCTGTTGCTGTCACTCATCCGCCAGCAAGTCCTTTGAGGAAACTAAAGACACCCAATTGCGTCAAATCGTTCCACGTTGCAAAAATTATTAAGCTGAATACCAAACCCGCGCCAATACGGAAACCATATTCTTGTGCTTTTGCCCCCAATGGCTTACCGCGAATTGCCTCAATCGCGTAGAACACAAGATGGCCACCATCCAGAACCGGAACAGGCATCAGGTTGATCAACCCAAGGCTGATGGAGAGATAGCCCATAAAGAACAGAAGCGGCGCAATACCGCCTTCGGCCACCTGCCCCGACATCTGCGCAATCCGGATCGGGCCGCCAAGCTCGGAACTGTCACGGTCACCACTGATCATTTCACCAAGGGCTGAGAATGTCTGTGCGGTCAGAGAATAGGTGGTCTCGAACGCGCGACCGACCGACTCAACAACGCCGGTGCGGCTCATTTCAAAGTCGCCCGCCGTAATGCCCAAGCGGCCAACGGTTGCGGTCACACCGCCCTCGTCGACTTCGACAGCTTCGGGTGTCACAGCAAGATCAATGGCCTGACCGTCACGCTGCACGGTGACAGAAAGCGGCTGCCCCGGATTGGTGCGCACAATGTCAGAGAGCTCGGAGAACCATTCGACCGGTTGGCCATTGATTGCCGAAATTTCGTCATCGGCAACAAAACCCGCCATCGCAGCCGGGCTGTCATCAAGAACTTCGCCAACAACCGGCAGTGCACGCTGTTGTCCAACCGCAGCAAACAGGAAGGTAAAGACGATGATTGCAAAGATGAAGTTGGCCAAGGGGCCGGCAAAAACGATTGCCGCACGGGCAGCGACACCTTTGTGATGGAAGGCATGCTTTGCTTCTTCTTCATCAAGGTCATCGCGACCGCCCGCACTGGCCGGGTTCATATCGCCAAACATTTTGACGTAGCCACCCAGCGGGATGATGCTGACCTTCCAGCGCGTGCCCTTTTTATCCTGCCAGCCGAAGAGCTCCGGTCCGAAACCGATTGAAAAGGCTTCGACCTTTACGTCGTTTTTGATGGCCACCCAGTAGTGGCCATATTCGTGAACGAACACGAGCACCGAGAGCACAAAAAGAAAAGCAAGCAAGGTTTCCATCAAGAATTCCCTAAGCCGGTCGCACCAGCAATTTCAATCCAAGTCTATGCAAGGCACGCCGCAGTTTCCCGGCGCACCATCGCATCTGTTTCAAATACCTGATCAAGGCTGGTCAGCGCGTCGCTTCCAAGCCTTGTCATGATCTTTTCGACAGTCCCGGCGATATCCAAAAAGCCGATTCTGTCTTTGAGAAACGCCTCAACCGCGACTTCATTGGCAGCGTTCAGAACAGTAGGCAGGGTCCCCCCTTCCTGCAAGGCCTGACGTGCCAGACGAAGTGCCGGGAAACGATCCGTATCCGGCGTCTCGAAGTTCAAGCTTCCGATCGTGGCAAAATCAAGACGCGGTGTATCCACCTTGATCCGATCCGGCCATGAAAGTGCATAAGCAATCGGGGTGCGCATATCAGGCGTTCCCAGCTGCGCAAGAACCGAACCGTCGGAATATTCCACCATACTGTGAACAACTGATTGAGGATGCACCACAATTTCAATCTGTTCTTCAGCCACCGGGAAAAGATGCCAGGCTTCGATCAGCTCAAGCCCCTTGTTCATCATGGTCGCAGAATCAATCGAGATCTTTGCGCCCATTTCCCAATTGGGGTGTGCCAAGGCCTGCGCACGGGTCACTGTTTGCATGTCCTTGAGCGACCGTTCACGGAACGGACCGCCAGACGCCGTCAGAAGAATGCGATCAATGCGGTTTTCAGCGCGGTCTTCAAGCACCTGGAAAATCGCGCTGTGCTCCGAATCAACCGGGATCAGCGTTGCACCATGCTTTGTGATTTCCGCCGTCATCAAAGAGCCGGCACACACAAGCGTTTCCTTATTGGCAAGCCCGATGCGTGCACCGCTACGAATGGCGGCAAGCGTCGGCTTCAGCCCCGCTGCCCCAACGATTGCAGCAATGACGATGTCTGAAGGGCGTTCGGCCGCCTCGATCAAGGCATCTTCGCCAGCGGCAATATCAATGCCCTTCCCGGCCAGCGCATCCTTAAGGTCGCCGTAAAATGCCGGATCCCCAATGACAGCGCATTTGGCATCAAGCTCAATCGCAGCCTTTGCCAGGGCATCAACATTGCGATGGGCGGTGACAGCTTCGACAACATATTTGTCAGTGTGGGATTTTAAAACATCAACGGTGCTGGTCCCGATGGAACCGGTAACACCAAAGACACTGACGGATTTCTTCAAAGTCATCAAACACCTGTAAGGACAGCAGCCAGAGGATTGGCCGCCTTAACGCAGAGAAAGCCCTGCGAAACAGATAATAGCAAAGGCCACAGGAAATACCGACAACATCCCGTCCGCACGATCAAGCAAACCGCCATGACCCGGGATCAGATGGCTGCTATCCTTGACCTTGAAACGGCGTTTAAGTGCGGACTCACCAAGATCACCGATCTGCGCAACAATCGCCAAAACCATACTGACGACTACAATCGACCAGTTGACCGCATCAGAGCTGAAATAGGTCACAAGTCCGCCAATCAATCCCGCACAGACCATGCCGCCGATCAAACCGGCCCATGTTTTCTTGGGGCTGAAGCGTGGTGCAAGTTTCGGCCCGCCGATGGTCTTGCCAAACGCATAGCCCCCCGTGTCGGTGGCCCAGACAAGGAAGAACAGCCACATGATAATCAGAAGGCCGTCACCATCCTGGGTCCGCAGCCAAAGTGCCGAGAGTGCTGCAAGCGAGATATAGAGAACGCCAAATCCGGCAAGTAACCAATTCGCGCCCGAACGGGCCGCCGCAATGATCACCCCGATCGCGATCGGCATGACGATAAATTCTTCCTGCCCTGTGACATACATCATCATGGCAACTGCAAGAGCCACACCTGTTACAACCGATATGCCGTTATGGTGTTCGGGTGCGCACATGCGCGACCATTCCCACATCATCCCGGCAGAAAAGGCAAACAGCAGCAAATCAAAATAGGGAGAACCGAACCAAACGGCGGCAACGGCTACGGGCGCCATAACCATCGCGGAAAGAACGCGTGGAATCAGGCCGGAATTGGTATCTTTTTGATCGTTGGTCTCAGATGACGGCACCAAAACGCCGCTCCCGCCCGGCAAAGTTATCGATGGCTTTTTCCAGATTGCTGCGATCAAAGTCCGGCCACAGAACGTCTTCAAAAACGAACTCGGTATAGGCCGACTGCCAAAGCAGGAAGTTGCTGATCCGCTGTTCGCCACTGGTGCGGATCAGAAGATCCGGGTCCGGAATTCCAGCCGTCGACAGATTTTGTTCGATCAGGTCTTCGGTAATGTCATCCGGAGCCAGTTCCCCAGCTGCCACCTTGGCCGCAATTTCACGCACAGCCTGAGTGATTTCCGCACGCGCACCGTAGCTAAGCGCGATGGTCAGGTTCAGGCGTGTGTTGTCGCGTGTCTGATCTTCGGCCTTGGCCAGAAGTTCGCGGATATCATCGGCAAAGCGTGAACGGTCCCCGATGATGCGAATTTTCACGCCATTCTTGTGCAAGGTCGACAGTTCGCGCTTCAGGAACAGACGCAGAAGCCCCATCAGGTCACTGACTTCGCTTTCTGGACGCTTCCAGTTCTCGGTCGAGAAGCCATACAGCGTCAGATACTCGATACCGAGTTCACCCGCGGCTTCGATGGTGCGACGCACGGCATCAACACCGGCACGATGGCCCATGGTACGCGGACGACCACGACCGCGGGCCCAGCGCCCGTTGCCATCCATAATGATGGCAACATGACGCGGCACACAGGGCGTATCTGAAGGTTGAGCTTGCGAAGAAAGAACAGCCATCGTCAGACTTGCATGATTTCCTGTTCTTTGTGCGAGAGCGCTTCATCGATCTCGCCAATGACCTTGTCGGTCAGCTTCTGAACTTCTTTTTCCTGATCGTGCATCTCGTCCTTGGAGATGTCACCGTCCTTTTCCCATTTTTTCAGTTGATCCATGCCGTCACGACGCACGTTACGGACAGAAATCTTGGCCTGCTCGGCATATTTGCCGGCAACCTTGGAAAGTTCTGCGCGGCGCTCTTCGTTGAGTGCGGGAATCGGAACGCGGACAAGCGTGCCATCAGCCGCCGGGTTCAGGCCAAGGCCCGAATCACGGATGGCTTTTTCGACGGATTTCACCATCGACTTGTCCCACACCTGAACCGAAAGCATACGGGATTCTGGAACACTGACCGATGCCACCTGGTTAAGCGGGGTCGGAACGCCGTAAGCTTCAACCATGACCGGTTCCAGAAGGCTTACACTGGCACGCCCGGTGCGCAGACCGGTGAATTCCTTGTGCAATACTTCCACAGCCCCTTCCATGCGGCGGGACAGGTCCTTTTTTAGGCCAGCAACGTCAGACACGTTCAGTCTCCATTCGAAATAATCGTAAACGTCCCCTTTGCAGTAACAACGTCTGCAAAGGCACCCGGATTATGCAAAGAAAATACAATAACCGGAATATCATTTTCACGTGCCAAAGAAATAGCCGATGCGTCCATGACACGCAAATCTTTGGACAGAACTTCCATATAGGTCAGGGCGTCATAACGCTCTGCGGTCGGATCGGTTTTCGGATCGGCCGTATAGACACCATCAACCTGGGTGCCTTTAAGCAACGCATCACAGCCCATTTCAACCGCGCGCAAGGCAGCAGCGGTATCGGTCGTGAAGAACGGGTTGCCGGTGCCGGCAGCAAAGATCACAACGCGGCCCTTTTCCATGTGACGGACTGCACGACGACGCACATAGGGCTCACAAACAGAAGACATCGGGATCGCGGATTGAACGCGGGTCTGAACGCCATGGCGTTCAAGTGCGTTTTGCACGGCAAGCGCGTTCATGATGGTGGCAAGCATGCCCATATAGTCGGCCGTTGCGCGCTCCATGCCCTGCGAGGCGCCCTTGACACCGCGGAAGATATTCCCGCCGCCAATCACCATGCAAACTTCGGCACCCATGTCATGAACGGCTTTGATTTCGCTGGCAATCCGGTCAACCGTTTCTGGATCGATACCGTATTGCTGTTTGCCCAGGAGCCCCTCACCAGAGAGCTTCAAAAGGACGCGACGAAACTTCAGTTGGCCGTTTTCTGCCATGTCGGATTGCCTCTTAAATGCCGATGTAACGCATTGCCCGAACGTGGGAAATGCAAAATTCAGATATAAAAAGACCGGCGAGTAACAGGGCGGATATGCGCTGCCGACCTCGCCGGTCTGGATCATACACGAAATGGTGGCAAACGCACCATTTCGATCAGATGTTTTATTTGTTCAGCTGCTCAGCAACTTCGGCAGCAAAGTCTTTTTCTTCGCGCTCGATGCCTTCACCGAGTTCGAAGCGAACAAAGCCCTTAAGGGTGATCGGCTTGCCAGCTTCTTTGGCAGCGTTTTCGATCACGTTTTTGACTTTGTTTTCACCGTCAATCACGAAGGTCTGCTCAACCAGAACGACCTGCTCGTAATATTTACGGATACGACCTTCGATCATCTTTTCGATGATTTCTGCCGGGCGGCCCGATTCTTTGGCCTGCTCGGTCAGAACGGCTTTTTCACGCTCTACCAGTTCCGGATCAAGATCATCGACGGTTGCCGATGCCGGGTTGGTCGCAGCAATGTGCATCGCGATCTGTTTGCCAAGGCCTTCGAGAACGCCAGCGTCTGCTTCGGATTCCAGAGCAACCAGAACACCGATTTTGCCCAGATCCGGAGCAACAGCAGAGTGAACGTAAGAAGCAACAACGCCTTTTTCGACCGACAGGCCAGCCGAACGACGCAGGGACATGTTTTCGCCGATGGTGGCGATCATGTGCGTGACCTGCTCTTCGACGTTACGCGAGGTACCCGGGAAAGCAGCAGCTTTAAGCGCATCGATGTCGCCGTTTGCAGCAACAGCCTGGGTTGCGATTTCGCCAACAAATTTCTGGAAGTCTTCGTTACGCGAAACGAAGTCGGTCTCGGAGTTCAGCTCGACAACTGCACCTTTGGTGCCGTCAACAGCAACTGCAACCAGACCTTCAGCAGCAACACGGCCAGCTTTCTTGGCAGCAGCAGCAAGACCTTTGGTACGAAGCCAGTCAACAGCAGCTTCCAGGTTACCATCGGTTTCGGACAGCGCCTTTTTGCAATCCATCATGCCAGCGCCGGTGGTTTCGCGAAGCTCTTTAACGAGAGCAGCGGTAATAGCCATTTTTAAAGCCCCTAATTACGCGATCAGTAAACACCTAACAAAACGGCGGCATGCTAGCCGCCGTTTCATCAGGTACAAAATGAAACTTATGCGGAAGCTTCTTCTGCAGCTTCGGAAGCAGCAGCTGCTTCGGCCGGAACTTCTTCCGCTTCGCCGAGATCTGCGCCAGAAGCAGTCATTTCTTCCTGGATGCCGTCAAGAACGGAACCAACGAACAGATCGCAATACAGCTGGATTGCGCGGATCGCGTCGTCGTTGCCCGGAACCGGGAACTGAACGTTTGCCGGATCAGAGTTGGAGTCGAGGATCGCAACGACCGGGATGTTCAGGTTCTTGGCATCCTGAATAGCAAGCGATTCTTTGTTGGTGTCGACCACGACGATGATGTCCGGCAGACCACCCATGTCCTTAATACCGCCAAGAGCGCGCTCAAGCTTGTCGCGCGAACGGGTCAGGTTCAGGATTTCTTTTTTGGTCAGACCTTCTGCACCAGCGTTCAGGATCTCGTCCTGTTCTTTGAGGCGCTTGATCGAGTTGGAAACGGTGTTCCAGTTGGTCAGCATGCCGCCGAGCCAGCGATGGTTGACATAGTACTGGCCGCAACGCTTTGCAGCGTCTGCAATGATCGGGGAAGCCTGACGCTTGGTACCGACGAAGAGAACACGACCACCCGAAGCGGTTACGTCACGAACGGCCTGCATCGCGCGATGCAGCATCGGAACGGTTTCCTGCAGGTTCAGGATGTGGATGTCGTTACGTGCACCAAAGATGAACGGCTTCATCTTCGGGTTCCAACGGCGGGTGTGGTGACCAAAGTGGACACCAGCTTCCATGAGCTGGCGCATGGTAAAGGTTGGCAGAGCCATGATAATTCCTACCTTTTTCCGGTTAATACCTCCGCGGAAGGGAATTCCATACACCATGTATGAAACACCGGATGGACGAGTTGCCATATGACGGCAGTCGCCGCTCTTCCGCGTGCGATGTTCGAGGCGGCTTTTAGCCCCCTCGCCAAGAGAATGCAAGCCCAAAAAGCGCTGCACTCTGCACCTTTCAATCAACGACGCATAACATACCGAAATATCGACCAAAGGACAAAAACCTTTGACAGGTGTAAAACGATCGTTTTACACCTGTCTGCATGAGCATCAAAACCAAACTCCTTACATCAGCCGAGCGGCTGTTTGATCAGCACGGCTTCATGTCCACCAGCATGGATCAGCTGACCAAGGCCGCCGATATGTCGAGCCGAACGCTTTACAAACATGCCGGGGGCAAAACCGGGCTTGTTCAAGCAGTCCTCACGGCGCGCGATAAACGCTTCATGCAGGCGATAGATGTTCAAAGCATCGATGATCTGTTTGCGGCCCTGCAAAACTGGACATTAACCGAGGGCGCACGCGGATGCCTTTTTCTGCGCGCTTATGGTGAAGCAGGTGGCGAAACACCTGAAATCACGGATGCCGTGATGGCCCACAAGGCCGCCTTTCACGCACAAATCGCGCGTATCGTTAAAGCGGAACTTGGCGCAAACCACCCAGACCTGGAACTCCTGACCGAGCAAATCCTTGTCCTGATTGAGGGCAGCACATCGGCCGCGATCTATCGCGGTACAGATGCCATCACATCAGCGCATCAAGCCGCCACCCTCCTGATTGCCCAGACACGTAAAGATTCGGGCATATGAATAAGGCAATCAGCATTGGTGCGACCGGATTTGGGATTATCGCCGTTTGTTATGGCTTTGCACGGTTTGCCTTCGGGTTGTTTTTGCCCGAAATTGACCAGCAGCTGTCATTGGGACCAACCCTTTCCGGGGTGATTTCAGGCGGTTCGTTTCTGGGCTATTGCATCGCGATTGTCGCATCCGCCGCCTTAACAGAACGGATTGGCCCACGCTTTGTGGCTGTTGGTGCATCTCTGGTCGCAGCACTCGGTATGGTTGGCATTGCAACGGCGCCAAATGCCATCTGGCTCGCCTGTGCCGTCTTGATCGCCGGATCAAGTACGGGCCTCGCGTCCCCGCCAATGGCCGCGGCCGTTGCGACTGCGGTAAAGGCACAACAACAGAACAAAACGAACGCAACGATCAATGCCGGCACCAGTGTAGGCGTCGCCCTGTCTGGTCCCATCGCCCTTTTGATTACCGGTGAATGGCGTTTGGCCTTTGGCGGATTTGCATGTGTCGCCGTTTTGATGGCGATTATCGCTACCATTACGCTTCCGGCCACACACACCAAGCCCCGTCATCGCCAGCGCTTGCCGCAGTTTGATGGCAATATCTGGCGCTTGATCATCGCTGCCTTCCTGATGGGGGCTGCCAGCACCACGCTTTGGTCATTTGGTGGCAAGCTTGCGACAATCAGACTTGGCTGGGAAAGCAGCGACGTCGGCATCCTTTGGATTGCCATCGGATCAGTGGGTATTGCCGGTGCGTTTTCAGGCAGCCTTGTTTCGCGCTTTGGCTTGAATGCCACGCATTGGCTGCTGCTCGGCCTGATGTCAGGCGGGATGCTTGCTGTCGGGTTTGACGGGGCCACCGAAGCCACGACATTTGTTGGCGGTGTGCTGTTTGGCGGGGCTTATGTGCTTTTGACCGGCGTGTACCTGATCTGGGGCGTTAATACCCTGCCCGATCGCCCTGCAACCGGGTTGATGATTGGCTTTCTGATGATTGCTGTCGGGCAGACTGCTGGCGCGCCTGTCTTTGGCGTGATGCTGGATGCATTTGGGCCGACATATGCTGTGCTGTCATTCGCCGTTATCAGCCTGCTGGCGGGTCTTGCCAGAACCGGACAGAAAGCCGCCCTCGCCTGATCACCAAACAAGAAAGCCCGGCACAAGATATTTGGTGCCGGGCTGACATATTCATAATGCTTTGACCAAAGTCCTAAATTTCCTCGGCGAATTCCACGCCGGGGATTGCGCCAATGGCGCCGATCAGGGACGGGCCGACCTTGTAGTTTTCTTCAAGCTCGATCTCGGCCATGCGGCCGTCATCACACATCGATGACAGGCTTACGAGACCTTTGCCCCTGCCCGCCTGTTCAAGCAGCTCGCGGATTTCAGCAACCGGATCGGGACGGTTCAGGCGAATGCGGATGCCTTCGGCAGCACCGGCGACGGCCTTTTCAAGGTCTTCGACGCGCTGACCCTGAATACGAAGCTGTCCTTCGCGCATTTCAGCAGAGACGTTGAGCAATACCGGGCGTCCGGCAGTGATGATTTCCTTATAGGCTGCCCATGCTTCGGCCCAGAAAGCGACCTCGAAGCTGCCGGTCGGATCCGAGAACATGACAAAGGCGAATTTCGAACCGTTCTTTTTCGAGATCATCTCGCGCGCATTGATCAGGGTGCCGGCCAAGCGAATGGTGCCCTTGTTCGAAGCGCGCATGCGTGCGGGCAGTTCCTTAATCGGGGCAATGCCGATGCGCTGGATGCTTTTGCCGAATGTATCAAGTGGATGGGCGGACAGATAGAAGCCGATGGCCGAGAATTCCTCGGTCAGTTTTTCCATCGGCACCCAGTCACGATCATCGGGCAGACGGATCTGGTCCTTGCCAAAGCCACTGCTGTCGCCAAACATCGAAATCTGATCATCGTTACGCGCGTGCATTTCGCGCTGGGCAACGGCGATGACCTTGTCGACATGTTCAAACATGACCTTGCGGTTCGATGCCAGGCAATCAAGGGCGCCGGCGCGGACAAGGTTTTCAAGCAGGCGTTTGTTGACCGCACGGCTGTCGATGCGCGATGCGAAATCGGTGATGTCCTTGAACGGTCCATTGGCTTCGCGTTCGGCAACAAGACTTTCCATCGCGGCATCGCCAACATTTCGCACCGCGGCCAGCGCGTAGCGGATCTTGCGCACGCCATCATGGTTTTCAACCGAGAACGCGACTTCCGAATTGTTCACGCATGGCGGCAGGATTTCGATTTCGAGCCGCTCAACTTCCTGCTTGAACACCGCGAGCTTTTCGGTGTTGTGCATATCAAGCGTCATCAGGGCGGCCATGAATTCGACCGGATAGTTCGCCTTGAGATAGGCCGTCTGATAGGCGACCAACGCATAAGCCGCGGCGTGCGATTTGTTAAAGCCGTAGGATGCGAACTTTGCCACCTGATCAAAGATGTCGGACGCCTGCCCGCGATCAACGCCGTTCTTTTCAGAACCGTCGACAAACAGGCCACGCTGCTTTTCCATTTCCTCGGCGATTTTCTTACCCATTGCACGACGCAACAGGTCAGCACCACCAAGCGAGTAGCCCGCCATGATCTGGGCAAGCTGCATGACTTGCTCCTGATAGATCATGATGCCATAGGTTTCTTCGAGGATCGGCTTGAGCATCGGGTGCATGTAATCAGGTTCTTCCTGACCATGCTTACGCGCAATGTAATGCGGGATGTTATCCATCGGGCCCGGACGATACAGCGCCACGACAGCGATAATATCTTCGAGTGTATCGGGCTTCAGTCCGCGCAGAACGTCCTGCATGCCTTGGGATTCAAGCTGGAACACGCCGACGGTTTCGGCAGCTGACAGCAGTTTGAAGGCCGGGCGATCATCAAGGGGAATCTCCCCGATATCAAAGTCTTGCGGCACGTCCTTGCGAAGACGCATCAGATTGACGGCCTCGATAATCACCGTCAGCGTCTTAAGACCCAGGAAGTCGAACTTCACCAGACCGGCATTTTCAACGAACTTCATGTTGAACTGGGTTACCGGCATGTCGGATCGCGGATCGCGATATAGCGGCACCAGTTCATCAAGGTCACGGTCACCGATCACAACCCCCGCCGCATGGGTCGAGGAGTTACGATAAAGGCCCTCAATCTGCATGGCGATGGACAGCAAGCGATCAATGTCGGGGTCCTCGCGCGCGATGCGGCGCAGGTCCGGCTCCATATCAATCGCTTCCTTGAGCGGGATCGGCTTGGCCGGATCGCCCGGGATCATTTTACAGATCTTGTCGACGTAACCATACGGGATCGACAAAACACGCCCGACGTCACGCACGGCCGCCTTTGCCTGCAACTTACCAAAGGTAATGATCTGCGCGACACGGTCATGGCCGTATTTCTTCTGCACATACTCGATGACTTCACCGCGCCGGTCCTGACAGAAATCGACGTCAAAGTCAGGCATCGACACACGTTCCGGGTTCAAGAAACGTTCGAACAGAAGCGAGAACCGCAGCGGATCAAGATCGGTAATCAATAGCGCATAAGCCACGAGCGAGCCTGCGCCCGAACCACGGCCCGGCCCGACCGGAATTTCATGGTCCTTCGCCCATTGGATGAAGTCGGCAACGATCAGGAAGTAGCCCGGGAAGCCCATCTGATTGATGATGCCAAGTTCGTATTCAAGGCGTTCCCAATAGGGTTTGGCGATTTCTTCCTTGTCCGCGTCCGACATGTCGTCGGTAAAGACGTGCTTTTCAAGACGGCCTTTCAGGCCTTCCTCGGACATGTGGCGGAGTTCGTCGACCTCGGTGCGGCCTTCGCCGCAATCAAAGGGCGGCAGGATCGGATCGATCTTTTCAACGTGCCAGGAGCAGCGCTTGGCGATCAGTAGGGTATTGTCGCAAGCCTCCGGGATATCGGCGAACAGGTCGCGCATTTCCGCAGCCGACTTGAAACGATGGTCCGGGGTGAGTTTCCAGCGTTCTTCCTGACCAACGACCGCCCCCTGCCCGACGCAGATAAATACGTCATGGGCTTCGTACATGTCGATTTTCGGGAAATAGCAGTTATTGGTCGCCACCAGCGGCACGTCATGATCATAGGCCAGCTTGATCAGGCCCGGTTCGACCTGTTCTTCAAGCGGCTCGCCGTGGCGCTGGAGTTCGATGTAAAGGCGATTTCCAAAGATGTCCTTGAGGTCAGCGAGACAACTTTCGGCCTTTTCAACCTGTTCCTCGCCCAACAGCCTTGCAAGCGGCCCGGTCGGGCCGCCGGTCAGGCAGATAATGTGATCGGCATATTTGCGGATATGTTCGTAGAGGGCTTTGGGTTCGCTGCCGGCCTCGGACGTCATGTGGGCGCGCGAGACGATTTTCAGCAGGTTGAAATAGCCTTCCTTGTTCTGGGCAATCAGAACAAGGCGGTCCGGCATCGGTTCGCGGGCGATTTTGCCAACGGCGGGTTTGTCGCCATAGCGTTCCACACCCATCTGCACGCCCAGAATCGGCTGAATACCCGAACCACTCAGCGCGCCTGCGAAATCAAGCGCACCAAACATGTTGTCGGTATCAGTCATCGCAACAGCGGGCTGGCCGTCTGCGGCACAGAGTTTGGCGAGCTCCTTGGTCGTGATCGCACCTTCGGCAAGCGAATAGTTGGTGTGTACACGAAGATGGACGAAACCATTTTCCATCGGAGCCAGACCTCTGAAAGATAAGAAAAATGCAGGGTTCGCGCGCCCATCAAGGACGCGCTGAAACCAGCTTAAAGAATTTTGATCACTTAGGAAAGATCAGCCGGGTCGAGTTCGATCAAATGACCGTCACGCAGCGTCACAACCCGGTCCATCTGACGCGCCAGTTCCGGGTTATGGGTCGCAATCAGCGACGCAAGACCGGTTTCACGCACCAGCGTCATCAACATGCCAAACACGGTATCGGCCGTCTGCGGATCAAGGTTACCGGTCGGCTCATCAGCAAACAGGACATCAGGCACATTGGCCAGCGCACGGGCAATTGCCACACGCTGTTGCTCCCCACCCGACAGGCGTGCCGGACGATGTTCCGCACGATTTTCCAGACCAAGACAGCGCAGCAATTCAAGGCCACGTTCTTCGGCCTCGGCCCGTTTGAGGCCATTGATCATTTGAGGCATGACGACATTTTCCAGGGCGGAAAATTCCGGCAGCAGATGATGGTACTGATAGACAAAGCCGATATGGCTGCGGCGCATTTCGGTACGTGCCAGATCAGACAAATCCGTGCTGCGCTTCCCCCCGATCGAAACCAGACCGTTATCTGGCTTTTCAAGCAGACCGGCAATCTGAAGCAGGGTTGATTTACCCGCACCCGACGGCCCGACCAGAGCAACGATTTCACCCTGATGGATTTCGAGATCAACGGATTTGAGAATTTCGAGCTGATCGGGGCCCTGATTGAAGATGCGGTCGATCTTTTCAAGGCGCAGCACGACATTGCGCGAACGTTCTTCGGCGGTCTTTTTCATCAGATCACTCATAGCGCAGGGCCTCCACCGGATCGAGGCGCGATGCCCGCCATGCCGGGTACACCGTGGCAAGGAAGGACAGCGTCAGCGACATGATGCACACCATGACGACCTCGCCAACATCCATGTCAGCGGGCAGCTGCGAGAGGAAATAAATCTCGGCATTGAACAGATCGGTGCCGGTCAGGCTTTGAATGAACTGACGGATATTTTCGATGTTCAGGCAGAACAGAACACCAATGATCAGGCCGGAAATCGTGCCCAGCACCCCGATGGAGGCACCAGCAAGGAAAAACACCTTCATGATCGACTGGCGGGTCGCACCCATGGTGCGCAGGATCGCGATATCGCGCCCCTTGTCCTTTACCAGCATGACCATGCCCGAAATGATGTTGAACGCTGCGACCAAGATGATCAGGGTCAGGATCAGGAACATCACATTGCGTTCGACCTGAAGCGCGTTAAAGAACCCGGCATTGGATTGCTGCCAATTGACCAGACGCAACGGTGAGCTGGAAAGCGTGCCAAGCAGTTCATCCATGGTGTCATCAAGTGCACCGATATCTTCAAGCATCACTTCAAAATGGGTGATCTTTTCCGGCAGGCGGAAATAGGTCTGTGCAGCTGCCAGCGGCATGAAGATAAAGCCGCTGTCATATTCATACATGCCGATATCAAACAGGCCCGCCACGGTATAGCCACGCACACGCGGCACTGAACCAAATGCGGTTACATTGCCCTTGGGCGAAATCAGATTGACCGTATCGCCAACGCCCACGCCAAGCTTCATCGCCAGACGTGCGCCCATGATCACGGTGTCTTCGCCCTTGAAATCGTCAAGCGATCCGAAAACGATATTATCCGCGATGGTTGCGCGTTGTTTGACATCTTCGGGGCGCATGCCGCGCACGATGGCGCCGGATGCGCGACCGTTTTTCGATGCCATCACCTGCCCTTCGACCACCGGCACGGTCAGGACCACATTGCCGTTTTTGGCAATCTCGTCTTCGATTTTGGCGTAATCGCCAATGCCGCCATTACCCTGTGCGTAGACAGAGATATGGCCGTTCAACCCGAGTATTCGGCCAAGCAGTTCCGCACGGAAACCATTCATTACCGACATGACAATGATGAGTGTCGCAACACCCAGCATGATGCCAAGCAACGAGAAGATGGCGATGACGGAAACAAAGCCTTCCTGCCGACGTGGACGCAGGTAGCGAAAGGCCACCATACGCTCGAACGGACTGAACATGGGCAATCGATCCTTGTGGAAGCGGGTCAGGAAACCGGGTTGGTTGGACAATAAAGACTTAGCAGCCAAACCGGAAATGGCAACGGGGCAGCACATGCCGCCCCGTTTGAATGCGTTTTAAGATCAGCCGTTGATCTGATTAAGAGCCGCTTCAAAGGTGACTTCGGTTTTTTCACCCGATTTGCGGTTCTTGAGTTCAACAACGCCGTTCTTGAGGCCCTTGGGGCCAATGACGATCTGCCAGGGCAGACCGATCAGATCCATATCGGCAAACTTGCCACCCGCACGGATGTCGCGGTCATCATAAAGGACCTCGATCCCGGCATTGGTCAGCTTGCCATAGTAATCTTCGCACGCGGCATCACATTCATCATCACCGGTACGCAGGTTGATCAGGCCAACCTTGTACGGTGCGACGGCTTCGGGCCAGATGATGCCGTTTTCGTCGTGGGATGCCTCGATCAGGGCACCGACAAGACGCGACACACCGATACCATAGGAACCCATCTGAACCGGAACTTCGGTGCCATCCGGGCCAAGGACGGTTGCTCCGATCGGTTCGGAATATTTGCTGCCGAAGTGGAAGATGTGACCGACTTCG
>NZ_PAQR01000056.1 GCF_002709775.1 Thalassospira sp. | reverse complement strand
GCATCGGCAACCTGGGCCAGTTCCGCGCCCTTAAGTGCGATCAGCGCCTTGTTGGCGGTCACAACATGCTTGCCGTTTTCAAGGGCCGCCTTGCAGGTGTCATAGGCAATGCCATCCGATCCACCAATCAGCTCGACAAGAATGTCGATATCCTTGTCCGCAGCAAGATCACGGGCATCGTCGTACCAGGTCAGACCTTCGGTCGAAAAACCACGGTCCCGAGTTCGATCACGCGCCGATACCGCTGTGACGACGATCTGGCGACCCGAACGGTCGGTCAGAAGGTCGCGATGTTCACTCAGCAGTTTAACGGTTCCGGCACCGACCGTACCAAGGCCTGCCACACCGATTTTGACGACGTCTTTCACGATAACTCCTTGTCGCGTGGTTACATCTTACGCTTCGCCCGTGGTCAAAAAAGGCCACAGCGTCCTGATAACAGAACGCCCGGGACATGTCCCGGGCGAAACACAGAATGCTTTATGAGATATCAGACGGATTTCTTCAACAGTTCACGTGCAGATTCTGCATCAGGACATTTGGCAAAGAACTGTTTGATGTTGCGGTTGGCCTGACGGATGCGGTGTTTGTTTTCCACCAGCGCAATACGCACATGGCGATCACCATACTCGCCAAAGCCAAGACCCGGCGCGACGGCAACGCCTGCTTCCTGCAAAAGAAGCTTTGAGAAATCAAGCGACCCCAGTTCGGCAAAGGCATCGGGGATCGGTGCCCAGGCAAACATGGTTGCCGCCGGGCTCGGGATTTCCCAACCGGCACTTTGCGCGCCTTCGATAAAGATATCGCGGCGTTCGCGGTACAGGTTGCGGAATTCCTCCACACAATCCTGCGGGCCATTAAGGGCGGCTGTTGCCGCCACCTGGACCGGGGTAAAGGCGCCGTAGTCAAGGTATGACTTGATCCGGGTCAGCGCATTGATCAGCTTCTTGTTGCCCGTGGCAAAGCCGATGCGCCAGCCCGCCATCGAATAGGTTTTTGACAGCGAATAGAATTCAACGGCGATATGCTTTGCCCCCTTGCACTGCAGGATCGAGGGCGGCGGGTTGCCATCAAAATAGATCTCGGAATAGGCGATATCCGACAGCACATAAATCTCATGCTTGCGGCAGAAATCGACGACTTCCTGATAAAACGCCAGATCGACCACAAGGGCAGTCGGGTTGGCCGGGAAGTTCAGCACCACGGCACTTGGCTTCGGTACCGAGTGTTTCACCGCGCGATGGAGCTGCTCCATAAAGCTTTCGGTATTGAACGCGCCCTGATCATCATGGCCAATCGGAATATGGCGGAGTGCCGCGCCTGCGATGATGAAACCAAATGCATGGATCGGATAGGACGGGTTGGGCACCAAAAAGATATCGCCGGGGCTGGTGATGGCGGCCGCCAGGTTTGCTAAACCTTCCTTAGAGCCGAGCGTGACGACGGTTTCGGTTTCCGGATCAATATCCACGCCAAAACGACGATCGTAATAAGCAGCCAGCGCCTTACGCAGGCCCGGAATGCCGCGCGACATAGAATAACCATGGGTGCGCGGGTTCTGCACCGTTTCAACCAGCTTGTCGACGATATGCTGTGGGGTCGCCGGGTCCGGGTTTCCCATGCCGAAGTCGATAATGTCCTCCCCCGCTCGACGCGCTGCCGCCTTCATCGCATTTACTTCTGCGAATACATAAGGCGGAAGACGTTTTATGCGGTGGAACTCCTGAGACATTATCCTGTTTCCTCGTCAAATTGCCGAAATTCGAATTTTATGCGAAAAGCACATCCTTGAATTTCCAAAAGTTGCGTTAAGGCCCGATATTCAGGCCATTAATAGCGTACAATTCGAATGATCTACCGTTTCTTGAAATCGGACACAACGAATTAATGTGCGGAAACTACGCATAAACGCGATTTGCGGCATCCGCGGGACCGAGTGACGACAGATTGACGGCACAAACCGGGTCTTTTCCGCACACGCTCGGCCCCAAACGCAAAAACGCGGAAGGAGAAATCCTTCCGCGTTTTGCTGTAAGGCCCTGAATTCGTCTGATCGAGGTGATCAGTAATCCAGATAAATCTCGACACGGCGGTTACCGGCTTCACCGGCAGGAACGCCTTCATAGTAGCGCGGATCGGCCGAGCCATCGGCACCGACAAAGATCGCATCCGGGCTGACACCCAGCGACAGCAGGCGCGATACCACAGCCGCAGCACGACCTTCGGACACGCGACGGTTAACCGCCAGATGCTGTTCAAGCGACATATTGCCAGTGCGCATCGACGCATGACCGATCACGCGGATAAAGCCGCTGGTCTGCTGCCAGGTCGCGGCAACCTGTTCAAGAACATTGTAATCCGCACCGCCAAGGTTGGTCGAACCATGACCGAACTGGATCTGTGCGATCTGCACTTCACTGACAGCCGGGCCAGCCTGATCGATCGAGTGCACACCAAGGCGCGATGCCAGCGCATCATTGGTGACCGTCATGTCATAGGATGCGGAGTCGCCATACATCGGCTCTGCACCGCCAAACTGGCTTTCATCGACAATCACGGCGCCATTGTCGGAATACACGGAATAATCAAATTCCTGTGCCGATGGGGTTGCCGGTTCGTTGGCAAATACGCCCTGACCTTCGGCCAGACGGCGCTGATACTGATCCATGACCGGATCACCAGACGGCGTTACATCGGCCCCTTGGGCTGCTTCATAAACGGCAAGCTGCTGCGCGCGTGCATCACCCTGTGCTGCGCTCGGTGCGGCAGGCGGGGCTTCCGGTGTCGGAACCGGGCCGCTTGCAGCCGACTTGGCATTCCATTCATCGGCAATCGAAGAACCGCTTGGTGCAGAGGTTACAGCACTGGTGGTTGCCGTCGCAGCGGCAGCGGTTCCGGCATCGGCCATCGCACTGCTTGTGACCGGTGTGGTCGGGGCCGGATTGATCACGGGCTGCGACGCCGGTGCAGCAGGTGCGGTCTGAAGCGCATTGACAGGCGGGCTGCTTTGACGGCGGCCACCCTGTTCATACTGGGCATTCTGGCGGTCGGCTGCCAGACCGGCAACCAGCGCATCACGTTCGGCATCGCCGGTGACAACCGGTTTGGCTGGCGTGTCTGAAAGGCTTGGGTATTCCCCGTCTTCCCCCGGGATCGCTTCGTCGGATTTGACGGCGGCTTCTTCGTCTTCGCCATCAAACATGTCACCGACGGATTTGCCCCACTCAACCGGGTTGATCGCATCAGGAACAGAAGAACAGGCGCCAAGTGTCAGCACCACAGCCAGGGCAGACCCCGTCTGCAGCAATGCCCGCAGCTTTCCCCTTGCAGTCTCCTGCCACGACCCCTGCCCGGTCGTTGATTTCAGAACGCCCATTTGTTTTCGCTGCTCCAAATTCAGTTGGACGACGCCTGCATCAAAATATTCCGCAAAAACGTCACCTTATAATTCTTGTACTACCCCTAAACGACGCGCTAGGCTAAGGCCATGATAAGCTTGGGATCAAGCAAAGTTTCAACCCGGAACGTCAATCGGATACCCGGAACATAAAACGTCAAAAGTCTTGCGATATTGCAAAGACGCCAAAACGTTCTGAAGTTACGAAGTATCCTGCGGCGGTATCATAAGGGAATGCCCCATGAGCGATCAACAGGCCATCGAAACTGAAAACAAACATCCGGATCCCGAAAAGCTCTCTGCAGCAATGGCAGAAATTGCCGAAAGAAGTCAACGACTTGTCTCTGACTTCCTTGCAAAACAGGCAGAAGACCCGGAAATCTCGGACCCGGATCCGCTTAATATCGGCTCCGCCTTCGCTGAATTGACCACGCATATGATGCAAAATCCGGTCAAGCTCGTCGAAGCGCAGATGGAACTCTGGCAGCAATATTATACGCTTTGGCACAACACGACGCTGCGTATGCTGGGCGAAGAAGCCGAACCGGTCGTCTCCCCGCAAAAGGGCGATCGTCGATTCCGTGACGAGGCATGGGAAAACAACGAGCTGTTTGATTTCATCAAGCAGTCATATTTGCTGTCCTCTCAATGGATGCAAAACGTTGTCCATGACGTCGACGGGCTTGATGACAAAACCGCCCAGAAGGTCGAATTCTATCCCCGCCAATTCGTCGATGCGATTTCGCCAACCAACTTCCTGATGACCAACCCGGAAGTGCTGCGCACCACGATTGAAACCGGTGGTGAAAACCTGCTGAAGGGTTTGCAGAACCTGCTGGGTGATCTTGAACGCGGCAAGGGCAAGCTTCAGATCCGCATGACCGACCTTGATGCTTTCAAGGTTGGCGAAAACGTCGCCACCACCGAAGGATCGGTGATCGGCAAGACGCCGTTGATGGAGCTTCTGCAATACACGCCCAGCACCGACAAGGTCGCCAAACGCCCTCTTGTGATCGTTCCGCCATGGATCAACAAATATTACATTCTTGATCTGCGCCCGGAAAACTCCTTCATCAAATGGGCCGTTGATCAGGGCCACACGGTGTTTGTGCTCTCCTGGGTCAACCCGGACAGCAAACTGGCCGAAAAATCATTCGAAGATTACGCCAAGGAGGGCATCCTTGCCGCCCTTGATATGATCGAAAAGGCCACCGGCGAGAAGGAAGTCAACGCGATTGGCTATTGCCTTGGCGGTACGTTGCTCAGCTCGACCCTTGCCTATATGGCCAAAGTCGGGGATGAACGGATCAAGTCGGCAACCTTCCTGACCACGCTGACAGACTTTGAAAAACCGGGCGAGCTTTCTGTCTTTGTTGATGATGAACAGATCGAAAGCCTGGAACGCAACATGTCGAAGGAAGGCTATCTGGATGGCCGCGACATGGCGATGTCGTTTAACATGCTGCGCGCCAATGACCTGATCTGGTCGTTCGTGGTGTCCAACTACATGCTGGGCAAGGATCCGTTCCCGTTTGATCTGTTGTACTGGAATTCCGATTCCACCCGCATGCCCAAGGCGATGCACAGCTTCTATCTGCGCAACATGTACAACAAGAACCTGCTGCGCGAACCGGGCGGCATCAAGATGTTCGGCGAGCCGATTGATCTGCGCGATATCAAGGTACCGGTCTATTTCCTGTCCACCCGCGAAGACCATATCGCGCCATGGCAGGCGACCTATGCCGGCACCCAGTTGATGTCGGGCCAGGTCAAATTCGTCCTGTCGGCATCGGGCCATATCGCCGGTGTCGTCAATCCGCCGGCCGCCAAGAAATATTGCTACTGGACCTATAACCGCAATCCGGCCAACCCCGAAGACTGGATGGCCAAGGCCGCCCAGCATGACGGGTCCTGGTGGACCGACTGGCAAAATTGGGTCGGCCGCCGTGCCGGTGGCAAGGTCGATGCCCGCAAACCGGGCGATGGAAAGCTCAAGGTGCTTGGTCCGGCACCGGGCGAGTATGTCAAGGTGACCCTGTCGTAACGACAATTGGCCACCGCACCGGACAAACCAAAAAGACGCGCAGCGATCAAACTGCGCGTCTTTGTTTTGTAGCGGGCTTTTCCGCCCTATGGCACCCAATAGGTGCTGCAGTCGTCAGCCGGAATGTCGATCTGATAGGTCCGCGCATCGCTATCAAAACCCAACACCCGATCAAAGCTGCAATCCGGGTCCGGGGCTGCGACCAGATCCTGTGCCTCAAGTGGTGGCATGGTCGTTGAGTCTTTCGTCAGATCAGCCCATCGCGGGAATTTCGATGCGCGTGCCTGATACTGCAGGGCTGGCAAGTCATCCATCCCTTCCCCATCGCCCAGCCGGATCGGCGTGATATCGGCATCAAACTCATAGACATCATGGCAGTGTTCCTGGCGGTCCAGCACGTCCTGCTCGCTAAAACAGGCGCGGATCATTTTCGATGACTGGATCGGCAGCATCCCGACCACGTCAAAGCTTGGCGGGCGCTGTGTTTTCGCGTCCATGGCACCGGGATCAACCCGGACAAGGGACAGCATCGAAACAGATGCCCCACCACCGGAATATCCAACCGAGGTGGTCCGCGTGATGCCAATCAGAAAAGGTGCGCTCTGCGCGGGACCGGAAATCCATGCTTGCCAGATGGCGGTTTTCTGCCAACCAAAAACTTCCTCCTCGCTGGCATCGGCAAGAACAATTTTCTGCCGGGCAATTTCGTTGCCTTCATGTATGACGACCAGAACAGGCGCGCTTTTGCCCTCCGCATCTTCTTGCACGGACGCCAGCCCGAAACACCAGTTCTTCGCAGCCTCGCAATAGAACTGGCCACTGTCATCGGCGGTTAGTGCGCCGCGCATATAATCCGCCGACGCGCCTTGGGACCACAATGACATGCCCGCCATCATGATTGCGGCATAAACAACCTTGCTTCTCTTCACATGCTTTCCCTGTTTTCAATCGCGGCACCATAATCCCTTTAATTCAGGACAGGACAATGGTGTATTGATGGCAAACTGCTGCTTTAATCAAACACCACATTATCAGACACCAGACATCGGAAACGAATTCGGCATGCAACAGACAATCGGTTTTCTCGGCGCGGGGCGTATGGCATCAGCAATGATCAAGCGCCTGCTTTCACATGGCTTCACAGTCAAAGTCTGGAACAGAAACCCGGTCAAGATTGATCCGCTTGTTGCACTGGGCGCCACTGCCTGCGCAAGCCCGGCCGAGGTCGCCAGAAACTGCGATACCGTGATTTCCTTTATGGCCGATGACACCGCTGCCGAAGCTGTCTGGCTGGGTAATGAGGGTGCGTTGGCAGCAATGGATAAAGGCGCGCTGGCGATTGAATGCTCGACCCTTTCGCATGCGTTTGTTTTGGAACTATCCAAGCAGATCGAAGCCGCCGGCTGCCGATATATCGATGCACCCGTGATCGGCGTTCCCGCCGACGTCGAGTTGGGCAACACCATTTTCCTGATTGGTGCGGCCAATGATGACCTCGAACGTGCCCACCCGCTTATGGAAGCAACCGGCCGGAAGATCGTTCATTTCGGCCCGGTTGGTGCGGGGACGGTTTACAAACTGATGCACAACCTTTTGGGCGCTGTTCATATCGCCGCTGCCGCAGAGCTGGTCGCGGTTGCGCAAAAAGCCGGACTGGATGGCAACAAAGTCGCAGAAACCTTTGAAATTGGCGCCAATGCCAGCCCGACCGGCCTTATGGTCATGCCCGGCCTGCTCAGTGGCAACCACAACGAAGGCATTCACTTCACCACGGGCCTGCGCAGCAAGGATGCCAGCTACGCCATGAAACTGGTCGAGGAATACGGCCTTTCCCTTCCGGTCGGAAAGGCCGCCAGTGGCGTATTTGAAACAGCCACCAAAGAAGGCTTCGGCGATCTGGCACAAAGTGCGGTGATCGAAACCCTGAAACGCTAGGACCTAGTTGCTGCTTGCGGTTTCCTGCTTGTCCAGCAGCGGCTCATAACGCGCATCGGTCAGTGTTTTCAGGAAGGCCACAATCGCATCAATTCGCTGGCTATCAAGCGCATCGCCCTTTTCAAGCTCGGTCAGCGATATGGTTTCCAAAACTTCCGGCTCACCCCACGGCGCGCCCGTTTCCGGGTTGGTCTGATTGATCTCGGCCTTGCTGTTATATTTGTTATAGAACCTGACAACTGTCTCAAGATCGGCAAAGACGCCGTTATGCATATAAGGCCCGGTCACCGCGACGTTGCGCAGTGACGGGGTTTTGTATTTGCCGCGATAGGCCGGGTCTTCTATGGCAGCATTATCAAGCAAGCCGTTATCGGTAAATGCGACGTCCTTCTTCAAAACATCACGCGTCGCAACGTTGCGCGGCACCCCGATATTGTGGAACTCGTAATTGGTGAAGGTTTCGCCTTCTGCCGTCGGGCTGGTTTTAAGCATGTGGCAGGTGTTGCAGTTGGTGAATTGCTGCGAAAAGAACAGGACACGGCCAAGCTCTTCCTGCGGCGTCATTTTGTATTCACCGCGCAGGAACCAGTCATATTTGCTATCGAATGGTGCGAACTGATCGTCTTCCTCGAAGGCGGCAATTGCCTTGGTCATAGCGGCATAGGCCTGATCGCTATCCGACCAGACATCTTCGCCAAACAGCGCCTTGAAGCCTGCAACATAATCGTCGTCCTCGCGCAGGCGCTCAACCACGCTGGCCTTATCAGGCATGCCCATTTCAATCGGGTTAAGCGGCGGCCCACCGGCTTGCTCGGCCAGATCCATCGCCCGCCCGTCCCAGAACTGCCCGCCTACGGCAACGCCATCTTCACGGACATGGAATGACGGGGAAAACTTGGCGTAGGCCGCTGTCGGCGCATTCCGGTCCCCAAGGCTTTTGCCGTCATCACCCAATGAAAACGCGCCGCCTGCGACATCAATCCGCGGATCACGAAACGCCAGTGACGGATCGTGGCAGGTCGCGCACGACATGGTGCGATTAGCCGACAGGTTGGTATCGAAATAAAGCGCCTCGCCAAGCTGTGCCTTGGTCGCAAACGGTGTCTCGGCATCTGATGCGGCGGCGATTTCCGATATTCCGGCTTTCGCCAACTCATTCGCATGCGCAAGACGCTGCAGCATTGCCGATGCATCTTCGGCCATGGCAGGACTGCCTGCGCCCGCCCCCAAAAGGACGGTCAGAACGGCAAAACGAATTCGGGTACGGCTTAGTTGGTAAGGCATCGGAAAAACTTTGATCTGGTCATGCGCGCGAAAAATGTGACAGCAACATTCACGACAGCACTGCAATCGCGAACGCTATGCATTTACACCCACACAGTTGCGCTTCGCCTTGATAAAAGTCAATGCCAAGCTGCCCGTCCGCGCACCGCCCTAGTTCAGGTCGACACCCTGATTACCGTAAATCTTTTTGTATTCGGCGGTTTTGGTTTCTTTCCAGATCGCCTCACTGATCTTGCGCGCCAGTTCCGGGGCAATGGTCTTTGCCGAAAACATAAGGCGCACGGGTTCTCGTGCCAGAATAAAGGGATGTTCTTCGACGGTGCTGCCAAGGCCCTGCTGTTCGGCCTGCGCAACATAGGCCGCCGGAATGCCGAGCAGCAAATCCACCCGGTTGGCCAACAGCAACTGCAAGCCGTGCGGGCCGACCGAGACGTCGCTGACATGTTTGGAACCTTCGGGGCTGTTCTTGAATTCCTCAAACGCTTCACCGCGATAGGCACTGCGCACATGCCCGATCACAAGGTTCTGGGCAATCACATCATCCAGACTGGAAAGCCCGATCCGCCCGGCATCGCCATTGCGCACGACAAAACCGATCACGTCATTGCGGTAAGGTACTGAAAACAGACCGTACTTTGCCCGCTCCTCGGTGTAGGAAGCCGATGGCAGGATGTCGACATCGCCGTGCTTTACGGCATAAAGAGAGCGTTTCCAAGGCATGAACATAAAACGAATGTCGCAGCCGAGTGATTTCAAAACCTTGGAAATAAAGACATTGTCGATGCCAACCGCGAAGCCGTTCTCATCCTTCATGCTAAACGGACTATAGGTTTCCGAAGCACGAACAAGCAGCGGTCGCGAACAATCGCTAATCGGCTCTGCCTGCCCTGTTTGCATACCCCCGGCAAACAGAACGAGCATCACGACCATGCATGGCAATAATCGCCAGGCCGTCATATGTTTAACCCCACTCCAAGTCTGGATCAGCACACCTATTTTTGTCGCGTTTTGCCGCGCTTATCGGTGGTGTGTCTGATGATCTTCATACGTCAGAAACGACGCTTCATACCCTCATATCATAAGATGATGCGTAAAATTGCCCCGCTGTCAAAGAGTTCCGCGAGCGCGCCTCGGTCATTTCGCCATGGCGATGGGCGTTTGAAAGCGCTTTCGCGCCTCAGGCCAGATCCTCGGGGATGGATTTGACATATTCCTGTGCCAGATCGGCATAGCGATCAGCCGATACCTTGAAGAACTCGATTTCTTCCTGCGTCAGGTCGCGCACCTTGCGCGCCGGTACACCGGCCCAAAGCTCTCCCGCCGGAATGCGTTTGCCCGGTGCGAGAAGCGCATTGGCGCCCAGCATACCGCCCTGCTCGATCACGCAGCCATCCATGACAGTCGCCCCCATGCCGACAAAGCTTCGATCTTCAAGCGTGCAGGCATGAATGATGGCGGAATGGCCAATGGTGACATCATCGCCGATGTAGGTGCCAAACTTGCCCTTGGCGACATGCACCATGGTCAGATCCTGAATATTGGTGCGCGACCCGATGCGGATTTCATGCACATCGCCACGAATGACACAACCAAACCAGATGCCGGTCTCCGCCCCGATTTCGACATCGCCAATGATGGTCGCATTGGGGGCAATGAAGGCAGTTTCATCGATGGTGGGCTTCACCCCGCGATAGGACAGGCGCATGGTTCGGGACCTTTCAAATTCAGCAATTCCGCGATGCGCCCCCGAAACCCGAGGGCGTCGCGCATCTTGATTTTCAAGTTTAAGTTCTAACATGTCAAAAAGGAAACCCATCAAAAAGAAAGATGCTCATGCCTTCCCCTGCAACGGCACGCATCCCTTTCAGACGACATAAAACCTGCTGGCTGTCACTTCTTGCAGCAGCAATCCTTTACGCTGGCTTCCTCGTCTCCCCATCGAGTTCGCGCAGCCACACACTTGATATGGCGCATGATCATGTTCGCAGCACGCTGCGCGTGACCTTTTCCATCTGGGAACCGTTTGCCATCGAAGGTCGGAATGGCAAACAGCACGGCATTGACCGCGCCATCATGACCGAAGTCGCCAAACGACTTGATCTGGAACTCCAACCAGTGACCTGCCCCTGGCGGCGCTGCCTGAGGATGCTTGAAACCGGCGATATTGATATCATGACCAGCATCGCCTACACGCCGGAGCGTGCCGAATATGCGCATTACATCAAACCACCCTATAGCCGCGTCACACCGGTCTTTTACTATAACCGCAATAACCCGGTGACGATTTCCGACTATGGCAATTTGACCGGCCTGACGGTCGGGGCTGTGGTTGATTCACGTTATTTCGAACCGTTCGACAGCGATGATCGCCTTGAAAAGGTCGAAGCCAACAGCGAAGTTCTTTTGATCCGAATGCTGGCCGCCCAGCGGGTCGATGCCATTGTCGGCTCTGACGCCAATGCGGATTATCAGATCCGGCGTGCCGGTCTTGGTAATATCATCGCCAAGGCACCCTATCGGAGCAGCAACCGCAACGATATCCATCTTGCAGTATCGCGGCGCTCCCCGTTGATGGATAGACGCGATTATATCAGCCAGATCATGACCGACCTTCACGCCGAGGGCTTCATTGCGCGCGTCCACAAGGAATACTGGCCGGCAGCCGATCTTTACGACATCAATCCGTCGAGTGAGCTCAACTAGAACCGATTGAACGGTTTTGGCGAGTTGGCCTTGCAAACGAAAAAGGGCACCATCACGAAATGGCGCCCTTTTTGAATGATGTATTCTTTGGCTGTTACGGGAACAGCGGTTCGATCTCAAGCCCCATGGTTTCGGGCAGACCCAGCATGACGTTCATGTTCTGAACCGCCTGACCGGATGCGCCTTTGACAAGGTTGTCTTCGACCGCAACGATGATCACCCGGCCCGGCACACGGTCCTTGACCACCCCCATCAGAACATAGTTCGAGCCACGCACGTGGCGGGTCTGCGGCGTGACGCCAAATGGCAGAACACGGACAAACGGCTCATCCGCGAAACGTTTTTCAAGGGCTGCCTGAATGTCTTCAGCCGTGGTGCCATCGGTCATTTTGACATAGATGGATTCAAGGATGCCGCGGCTCATCGGCATCAGATGCGGGGAAAAGTTCACCACAACATCACTGCCGCAGGCCCAGGCAAGACCCTGCTCAATCTCGGGTGCGTGGCGGTGCCCACCGGTGCCATAGGCATGAATGCCTTCGGTCACTTCGGCATACAGCGTCATTTCCTTGGGCGCACGACCAGCTCCGGTCACACCGGATTTGGCATCAATGATGATATCTTCCGCATGCACCATCTTGCTTTCAAGAAGCGGTGTCAGCGCCAGTTGCACCGGCGTCGGATAGCAGCCCGGATTGGCAACCACACGGGCCGACTTGATTTTTTCACGATGCAGCTCGGTCAGGCCATAGACGACCTCTTTCTGAAGGTCCTGGGCTGCGTGTTCTGCGCCATACCATTCCTTATAGGTCGCAGCATCAAACAGGCGGAAGTCAGCCGACAGGTCGACGACCTTCACATGTTCCGGCAGCCCGGCAATGACCTCCTGGGTCGTGCCATGCGGTAGCGCGCAGAAAATCAGATCGACGGTCGACCAGTCTGCGTCCTCGATCTTGATCATGGTCGGCAGATCAATATGGGCAAGATGCGGGAAAACTTCCCCGAACGGACGTCCGGCGCGTCGGTCTGCGGTCAACAGGGTAATTTCCGCGGCGTTATGATGCGCAAGAATGCGAACCAGTTCCGCCCCGGTATAGCCACTGGCACCGAGAATTCCGACTTTGACCTTAACGTCGCTCATTTCAATTCCTACTCCATATTAGACACCTGCTCATAAGCAGGCAGTGATAACGCGCGGATGTTGGCAAACAAGCCCCGGAGATGCAAGCAATTAGGCGGCAAATATCCCTGATAATCTGCAACTTCCCCATGCGCTTTGCTCATGGGTTCAGATCATCATAGCCTATTTTTTGCGGGCACGGCGCACTGTGTCGGGGCAGGCGCGCTTATCCTCGGGCAAAACGGTATAGAATTTCTCGATCTTCTCGTACCCGGTCGGTGGGGCCACCGGATAACTCGCGACATGCCGGCTGTCAGAAAGGCCAAAGTCACTCGCCTTCAAACCGGACCGTTGCAACCACATGCGGTGATGGGCGTCCGACACGACCACATCGGGATCATCAACCAGAAAAATCGCATCGCGTGCGAGCCGATCATTGTATTTGTGGTGGGTCGGCAGCCAGGCCGCCAGTTGTTTGCGAAGCTCCCCCGGGCTTGGCACATCACGCGTTCGCGTGGCGAACTTCGTCATGCGATCGACAAGGTCGCTGATATTGCCCGGCGGCACCGATCCGTGGGTTGCGCGGTCGATGAAAAACGCCAGATCAATCTCGGTCGGATCACGCTTTATCACCGGCTTTAAGGAGTTATATAGTTTGAAAAATCGCGCAATCTTGCCGCCATCGGCATTGGCCGCGTCATAGACCCGGTGATAGGCGGCCTGTACTTCCGGCCGCGCGCCATAGGCAGCAAACCGCTTTTCAAAGGCGTTCCGTTTCGCATCATCAACCCAGATCGCACATAGCACATCAAAGGCCGCATCGTTATTGCCAAGTGCCAGACGGTGCATATCTTCGGTAAACGGTCCGAACGCGTTTTGCAGCAAGCCGGGATTGGCGCGCTCGGCCGCAAAAAGGATCTGCTGGATCTCCGCCCCTGCCCCGGCGGTCGCTCCGCGTGGCCCCCATGTCAGATAGGCACGTGGATCATTGGTATGGCAATAAGGATCACCTTCAAGAAAGGTCTTGCCGCTCCGCGGATTTTTCGACTGACAGAAATTAAACTGGATGACGTCATAGTCCGTGCCCTCCAGTGCAAAGGTCAGGTGGTTGGCGCGTGTGGTCGCATCGGGCGGCGGCAGCTGGGCAGGCATCAACAACCGCCAAATCCCGATAGTGATTGCCCCATAGCTCTCAGTCCCGACAGCGGCGCGCACGGACGCGTTCAGACAGGGTTGAAGATCAACAATCGCCTGCCGCGTCTTCGCCCCGACAATCCCGTCAGGCGGGCCGTAGGTGCTGCCCGATTTCCCTGCACAATTCGCCGCCTTTGCAAACAGCCGCTCCTGAAATACTGCCACCGCGCCATAGCGACCCAGTGTCAGCGCCCGGTTTTCAAAGCGATATAGAACTTGCGAGAGATCCTGCGCAAATGCAGGATGAACTGATGTAAACGCGATGACGCAGACAAGCACAGCCATTGCACCGGCACGGCACGCAGCAAATTTCAAACGCGTGTGTGCTCGGGCCATGTCGGTCAGCCTTAATGCGTGTATTCCAGAAGCGGTCTGGTGAAGTCGACCTGCGGATATTTGATGATGCTGTTGAGCGCGCGACGCTGCTGCGCCTTGCGTTTGGTGGTATCTCCCACCAGATCACACACTGCATCGACCAAGCCGGCATAGGGTACGTCAACCACCCCTTTGCGGAAGCGGTCATCAATAACGGTTTCCGGATTAACCTCGGCCACCACGGCCTTGGCATTGGTCAAAAGGTAGGAAACGCGCACGATTTCGAAAATCTGGCTTTCGTAGTAATGGTGGTTCAGGACGACTTTCGATCGCGCAATCCACTGATCACGATCCTTGCCATAAACCCCCATCAGAACCTTAAGATTCAGGCCTTTGGCTTCGATCTGATTGAAAATCTCGCGCCGGCGTTCATTGAGCGAACCGTAAAACAGAACATCAATATCCTGCTCGACCGTAATGTCGATGCGCTGAAGTTCCTTCTGATAACCGATAGGAAGATAGCGCACATTTTCGACGCCAAGGGCCTTGATGACCTCGATATTGGCCGGGCTGTAATCCCAGACCTCCAGACCGGACTGGAACCACCCGGTGAGCTGCTCGCGCCAGTTCTCACCAACGCCTGTGAGCTGCTCGGTATTGAGGACCACAGTCCCTTCCGGCACCGCACGCAACGCCGAAACATCAAGCAAATGCGCCCCGACAATGACGTTGACGCCACCTTGCACAAACTGATTGGTCTGGATCTGCGCCGGATGCCCCGCCTCCCGGATAGAATACATCAAAAGCTCAGCCAGTTCTGCAAACGCCAGAGAATGAATATAGCCCGGAGGTTGGACGATGCAGATGTTGTAAGGCGTATTCATTAAACTAATGGTCCTGTTAAATTGATATACGGATCAACCAAGGTTGAATGATTAGAGCCCCGTCTCATAGCCGAACAACTCGAAGTCCAGTTTGTATAGCTTAGAGACAACTTCACGCATCTCAGGATCCCAAGACAGATCCTCATCAACTTTGATGCCTCGCTTGGAAAAGTCATTAACAACCCCAATTTCATACGGTTGTTCTTCACCGAAAAGGTGGAGATCCAGCCATTTTTTTACAGGTTCCAGACCTTCTTCCAATTTGAACACCATGTACGGTGCCTTCGGATAGAATAACCTGTATTGCGGCAAGAAATGGTTATCATTCAGACCGATGGTATTAATCGCCCCCTCATCAAGTGACAAAACGAACTTTTTGAAGTCCACGTCCGCGGTAATTTTACGCTCGACATATTTTTGAAACTTGTATGCGCTTTTCAAACGATCATATGGATTGCGTATTACCGCAAAAAACAAATCAAAGAATGATGCTGACGGAAACAGCCGTGCCAAAGACACCCCATCCACATGCTGCGGAGAAGACTTTGTCCATAGAGTTTGAGGCTGATGAGACAAAAAACGGTTATCCAAAAAAGAAAGCTGAGCTTTGCCAGATTTATGTATATAGGCCTCAATTGCCGATCCAGCACATTTAGGAATGTGTGAAAAATAAGCGACTTTATTTCCCGAACGAATGATTGGCATTCATAGTATCCTCAATTAACAGACATGAATCGACTTTTCCTAAAATCAACTGTGCTCCGACTTGCCTTAACAAATAACAGTATAACTGAAAATTCAATCGATCCCGGTATTAATCAAGCACAGCGGCCGGATCGAATTTTTGAAGCACATCTGCATGACCTAGCGCTTTGTAGTAAGCGCCAAGCCCACAATTTCGAACAATTGATTCTGCATATATTTTAAGCCACGGCATCGGTCCCTGACGGTCCAGAACCCAGATATTCAATGCC
Organism: Thalassospira sp.; assembly: GCF_002709775.1. Lineage (GTDB taxonomy): Bacteria > Pseudomonadota > Alphaproteobacteria > Rhodospirillales > Thalassospiraceae > Thalassospira. The sequence goes on along the minus strand of NZ_PAQR01000056.1, from coordinate 27,243 downwards.
TGCCCCATATCCATGAAGGTCGCTTCAGGAAACTGACGCTGTAAACGCGTAAGCAACCAAAATGCAAAAGAGCCACCCGCCTGAGAAATAACCACAGGCGAACTGTCAAAACGTTGCTTCATGCCCTCGATTGCTTGACAAAGGTGGTTGAACACTTCGTATCTGTGGCTGTGGATATTGCTTGGCGGGATCTTGTAGTGCCCCATCAGCGGCATATTCAACCGCTGGGGCAAAACATCGAGCTTTTGTGACGCGATAAGGATTGATGGGCGTTTTCTGACCGCGTCCATAATCGCCGGAAGACTGCCGCTGATTGCGTAACGCTTGAAAAGCGTCCCGTCCCAAAACCGGTATCCATCCTCAAAATATTGACTAATTGAAGAAAATCTCGCCGCGAGTTTATCCTGATGGTCTCCTGGAATGTGCCACAAACGGCCATCATGGGTTGGAAACCCTTTTAGAGCCAAGCCGATATAAGCATTTTCAGGTCGATTTTTTTCAGAAAGAACAGAGAACAGATCGTCAATAAACCCTTCGACCAGGCAGCCGTTGTTCGGCGTCAACTTTCTTGCCCAACGCCGGCCAAGGTAGCGAATTTGAGTATAGGTAAGACACTCGAAATCCTTACTGTTGCGCAGTGCTCCCCCAAGACGTTCTGAAAACGCAACTGCGTCCCAAAGGCCATGCGGCAATTTGACACTGGAAAATGGTTCTCCACTTTCCAGTTTCTGCAATAGCACACTGACATCGGGGCAGATCAGCTGGTAACCAGCGTCTCCGATTTCAACACTTTGCGTCTGGGCTTTGCCAAACTGATTGGCGGCAGCGCGATTTTTACGAACTTCTTCGGCAGAGAACATGTCAACGGCGCCACCACCACCAAAGTCCACGGGACCTGTTTCAGAATGCGATGGCAAAAGCCTGGCCAACTGATTAACTGTATAGGCACTGCCAATGGTGTTTTCATCAAGGCTATCAAGCCCTTCGGCGACGTCACCCGCGCTCTTTAGTACCGCAAGCGCACAAGGATCAACGTTGGCCCTTGGCATCCACCCCCGTTTAGCACCGAACCTCGAAAAGTGCACATCTGCAGGTAATGCTGTTTGGTCCAATGCAAACTGATAGCAAGAGGCGTAGAATGCCGGATCAACCAAGTTAGAATAATTAATGGATTTCTTTCCTTCGTTCACTGAACAATAGACCCTGCAAGTTCTTAAACAACTGCCAATTTGACGGCTTACTGCAGCGCATCAGGGTGACGAAACGTTGGTAGGTTTTGCAAGTACTCGACAACCGTTTCTGGCTTATTCCACATTAAGGTATCAATAATCGAAAGATTAGGCTTAAACTTGAACGGATGCGGAACATCGAACGTCAGGCTGGGTAAACGGGTAAATTCAATTCCAATATTGGCAGACTGCCACTCTTGATAATCAAACAAATCGACACCCCCCGACGGGTTTATATAGGTCGATGCTCCCAGTTGCTTGGAAATCTCAAGAGCCCATTGTCCGGCATGCGTGACGGCGGAAAAGTCTAAATCCAGCTCTGAACAGACATCATACGAAAATGGTATGTCCAGAAACCGGCATACATTGCGCAATCCAGAGATATTCAAGCTGCACAACTTATCATCTGCACACTCAGAAAATACGTTGGCGACCATCTCCCGAACCGCATCAAAATATGGTGCCTTATTGCAATAAACGTTGAGCTGTCTCAGCAACTTTTCAGCAGTCCGATTGAAATCAAGAACCTGCATTTCAGATATAGTGTGCCCTGACTTCTTGATGATCGGGGCACTGATGAATTGCTCACCTTTGTTAGGTTCCTGAATACGGTTCCGGTTCATCCATGATTTCGATTGATATTTGACAACGTCAAACACCACCCAATGGTCTGTTTTCACGATCAGGTCGAAATAGCCCATATACGGGAAGAAATAAGGCTGCATTATTCCGAGCTTCATTGAGACCCCGCCTCACATACGGGGAAGTCTTTTATTTGCTCTGCAACCTGCCCGGCATTGTTAAGAGTTAACCTGAGAATCTCAATAATCGCTTTGGTGTCTTCAAGGGAAACTTGGGCACCAGATGGTAACTGGAACACCTTCTCAGCCAGTGCTTCGGAGTTTGGCAAAAACGTACTCGTGGCATTATGCGCATCACGGTACGGGTCAAGTCGATGCACACAGGGGTAAAAATAGCGTCGGGCGTAAACACCTTCTGCACGCAGGATCGTTACAAGTTGATCGCGTGAAAGTGGGCAATCTTCGGAAAGTTCAAACACGGAATACTGGAAATTGTTTTTTCCGTTCTTGTCCAGATATGCAGGCTTCAAATAAGCTAAGTCCGCAAGACCATTGATGTAGGAATAGTACAGAGTTTTGTTTCTCTCTACATTCTGCTCCAGCTTTCCCAGCGCCATCAAGGCCATTGCTGCCTGCAGTTCGCTCATCTTCCCATTCATCCTCATCTCCACCTCGACATCCGCGGGTGTTCGATGAAAATTGCGAACAGTGTTAATTCGGGCAGCCAACGCATCGTCACGGGTGACAACGGCCCCGCCCTCGGCGGCATTAACGACCTTTGTTGCATGCATGGAATAGACAGAAACATCGCCAAATCTCGCAAGACTTGTCGAGTTGTAGTCGCATGCAAAGCCATGACAGGCGTCGTAAATCAGCTTGAGCCCTTTTTCCTTACACAAGGACTGCAAGCCTTCCGGATCACATGCCCTGCCCCACACATGCACACCGAGTACTGCTGAGGTTTCCGCGTTGATATGCTCCTCAACGGTCTTGCGCGATATCATGTGTGTTCGCGGATCAACGTCCACAAAACGGGGCGTTAGCTTTGCCCATTTCAAAGCCTCGACCGTGGCAGGAAAAGTGAAGGATGGAACGAGAACTTCGCCCTTGATGTCCAACGCCACCAACGCGACCATCAATCCTACCGTGCCATTCGTCACCGTATAGGCATGCTCAACATCAAGGCGCTCTCGCAACACTTCTTCGAGTTTCCCGACCAATGGGCCGTGGTTGGTGAAGTACCGTCGTTGCATCACCGACTTCATCCAGACATCGAATTCACTTCGATCCGGGATATGGATTTGCCCTACCGGTTTTTCTTGCTCAAACTGTTTTTGACCACCAAGAATCTTCAAATCGTCAATTGTTCGCTTCAGCATTATGCTGAGCCCTCCAGCTGACCAAGACCTTGTCGTATTGCGTTTCCGAGTGTGGATACTGATTCAAACCACTCACCTATTATCTGGCAATCATTGACAGATACCAGATCACCAACAGGCAACTGGATCATGCTCCGGGCCAATCGATCAGTAACAGTCAAACTTTCCGGGACCTGAAGCCCCCTCGGCGTATTTGGCTTATCCGAAGGACTGGATGGTGGGTAATCTGACAGCCGGTACAAAACTTCATTGTAGTAAGGCACGGCGAGTGCATTTTCTGCTCTTAACAGAAATACAGTTTCCTCCCGTGACAGAGGCCACACTTCACTATCAAGCAAAATCACAGCAAACTCATAATTGTGCTGAGAGTAATGATCAGCATAAGGGATCAGATTGATGCCCGGAACATTTGCCAGTGCCGCCTCATAGGCCTCAAAGCGCGCTTTGTTTCCCTTGGAAACGTCATCAAGCGTATCAAGTGATGCAAGGGCCATGGCAGAATGAAGTTCGTTAAGCTTGCCATTCAGCCCGATACAAGAAATACGGCTGGCCTCGACATAACCAAAATTTCGAAATTCGCTTAGATACGCAACCAGCCTGTCATTATTTGTCGTAATGTAGCCGCCCTCTGTCCCATTTAGCATCTTGGTCGCATGAAGGCTGAATATCTCCATCTCACCCCGGCCACCGGACGGCATGCCATTTGGCATCTTGCAACCAAGAGCATGAACCGCATCATAGAACACGGGAACACCTGTGGCCTCGCTCAGCTTTGCAAGCTCTTCGCAATCACAGGGGGCGTTCACTTGATGCACCCCCATAATCGCCAAGGTATCTTCATCAATGAGTGCTTTGGCAGCAGAAGGATCAATCGTATGACGCACAGGATCGACATCACAATAAACCGGCTCGAACCCCGCCCATCGGATCAAATGCGGTAAACCGACATAGGTAAAACCTGGAAACAGCACGTTCAGCCGACGTGATTTGAGCGCGGGGTCATCTGCAACACTCTGCTCATACAAGACCTGCATCGCAGCGATCAGCGCAACGCAGGCGTTCGAATACATCACAACGTGCTTAACTTGATGATACGAAGCCAACGCCTCCGCTAGTGCACGCGTATTCGGGCCGTCATTGGTAAATCTTTTGGCTTCAAATGCCGCATCAATACAGGCTTCGAAACGTACCCAATCCGGCACAGCGAGCTGCCCTTTAGGACGCGGTTGATTTTTAGGGAACAACGGGCTCCCGCCAAAAACAGCCAATTCACTCAGACTGCTCTTGGTTCCACTATCTGCAAGCGGCAAACGCTCTGTGTCGCCAATTATCTGACCCGGCTTCCAGGCAGCTCCAAGAGCAAGCGTCTCATGGTCGACAAAACCCGACAATCGCCTCCCAACCAACTCAGAACCGATTGTAAATCTGATATCGCCAACGGCCTCGGTTTTCCAGCGCACGACATCTTCAGGCTTTTTATAAACAGCCCGCACGTTATCGATTGTCTTGGATTGAGAGCTCTTGAAAAATTCGAGTGTCGCCTCCGTGAGGGACAGTCCTAACCAGTCAAAAAGGTCCTCAAGTACAGGCTGGCCTTGTTCGACAAGATCTTCGTAACGGAGAATTCTCACCCGATCCGGATATTCTTCGGCCAACTGAATCTGCTCTGTTGTGATTTGTTTCCAGTCATCAAATCCCCAGAATTCGCCCGTGATCGGATTGCCATCCTCAAATTTCCTGCATGCGCCAGTCCGCCATTCTTGCATCGGGTCTGCCGTCGCTGGAAATTCTTTGGGGTTCTGTATCCAGGAATGGATGGTTGCAACAGGGTTACGAACGAGGGCGACAAACTTTACGTTATCACACTTCTCAACAATCGACCGCGTAAGGTCATGATACCGTGTTGATTTGATACACAAAAGAGACGGCGCATCCGCTTTATTCTTAAAAGATGGCAGTAGCCCTTCATCTCTGAGGTAGTGCTGATCAAGATACGCGCCTTCGCGTTCATACACCGCCTCAAACAATTTTTGCCAATCATCACCCGTGGAATTTATCCCGCAAGCGTTCTTGAACTCATAGGAAAACAGCGGACAGAACTTTAACCGGATATCTGAATGCGAAGCCAAAATTTGAGAGACCCAGTTACTTCCAGATCTCGGCATACTGCTAAGCCAAATCACTGCTCGCTTTGACATCAAACACTTCCCCGCACCAAAACAGCATCATAACGGTAGTGGTGGGCATGATGCCCATCGGGCATCTGATGAAATTCAACATCCCAGCCACACTCGCTCGCAATTTCAAACAATTCCGCCTTTGAATACCAAACCCCTATTGGCGATGCGGGGTCATTTCCAGCATCAGGGCTCAGTGATTTCGAGTTGTAAAAGGCATCTTTTTTCTGACGGTCGGGGACATTCCCCACCATAAACCGCGTCAATTCTGGAAAACGGTCAAACAGAAACTTAAAGAGTTCCACCACTTTTCCCTGCGGTAGATATTGCAGAGAACCATACATATATGCCTTTGATGGCGCACGATCAGGGGCCAAAGCTTTCACCCCCTGCAAAACATCGTCGACAACGTATTCGATGCGCTTGTCGGAGCCGAAGAACTTCCGCGCGGTTGCAATCAAACTGGGTGAAACATCAATCCCGATGACATCTTCCACGTCGTCAAAAACGCGATGCGTCAAAGCACCATTCCCGCAGCACAAATCGAGCACATGATCGCTTTTCTGCAACTGCAAAAGATTGCGCGATTGCTCCACAATCAAAGCTATATTTTCTTCGGATATCGGTTTGCCGTTAACAGTGCGTTTTACCTGTCCCCAGAAGTCCTCTTCATTACAAGAAGCTGCATGAAGCTCGTAAATTTCTTCTGGTTTCGGCATTGTCGCTCCACGAAAGGCAAAGGAACCTATCTGCGATACTTGTTCAGGACCTTGCCCTTAGATAGCAGGGTGACGTTTATTTATCGTTAGAGTATCGTCAGTCCTTTGCAATTAAAAGCACAAATCCAATGCTGAACAAATGCCTTTACATACATCTCGGTGCTCCAAAGACAGGCACAACTTATATTCAAAAGTATTTTTGCGGCCATCAAAAAGAGTTTGCAAACAATGGCCTGCTGTATCCAGATGCAACGATACGGGGGTATGGGCACCATGACGTTGCGTTACTTTTAAATGGCGCATATCCGGACTGGTCGACGAAGCAACCCAAATCACTTGATGAGCTCGCTGGCAAAATCGGCGGCGAGATAGCCTCGTCCAACTCAGACGTCCTGATTTCCAGTGAGAACTTTTTCTTGTTCCCTCAGCCCACCAAGCTCAAAGAGCTGATGGATAGACACGCATGGCTAACCCAACGAAAACTGAAACTGATTGTCTACTTGCGGCGCCAGGACGATTTTATGGAGTCCTGGTACAACCAGATGGTTAAAGCCCAAGGGTTTGCCGGTGACATGTCTGACGCCATCGATGCAATGCGATATCTGTGCGATTACGAAAAACAGCTTCGCAATTGGCTGAACGTATTCGGCGCAGACGAACTCGTCGTCAAAACGTACGAAGACGCCAAAACACACCAATCTGGAATCCTCGGTGATTTGGTCGAAGAAATTCGCCCCGAACTATTACCTCTGATCTCACACAACAAGGATCAGAGAGAGAACATCAGCCTTTCACGCGACCTTCTCGAAGTCCAAAAGATACTTAATCGATTACCCGTATCGATCGAAGAAAAGCGCATACTCCACAAAGATCTGATGACGCTAACGCGACACAATCAAGAACCAAACAAATACAGTGTCCTCAGCCCGCAACAGGCCGACGACCTCATGCAACCCCACAAGGAAGGCAACAACTGGGTGGCTGAGACTTTTTTGGGAAGAAAGAACCTCTTCCCGGAACGGCCCAAGCAAGAGCACATACCCTACCCGGGATTGTCGAAAGAAACCGCTGTTCAAACAATGGGTATGCTCATCATGGCGCTCAAAAAGAATGAAAAATCATCCTGAGAGGCCTGAAATTCGGAGCCTGAAAAGATCATGACCCCGAATTTCAGTTCGCATGCTTAACTCGCCACCTTCATATCCGGCTTCAAAAGCGCCAACCGATAGCGCCCGACCTTCTCAAACCCAAGCGCCTCATAGGCCTTGGCGGCCGCTTCACTATCCGTTGACAGGATCGCGCGTTCAACACCCCTTGCCCGCACTGCCAGAAGGGTTTTGGCAACCAGGATGCGGGCATAGCCGTTTGAGCGTTCTTCGGGCGGTGTCCAGACCGGGCCGACTTGAACCATATCGGGCAAGGTTGCGTTGAAACCCGAAAGCGACACCGCCTTGCCATCAACGATCAGGCCCCACATCGTCCGCGCATCAAGCGCATGCACAAGCTTTGAGGCAATCTTGCTATCAAGGCTTGGCGTGTCTTCTGCCCCCAATGCCTCGATCTCATAGGCGCGCAGCCAGCGCAGCAAAGTGTTGCGCTCGATCTTTTCGGCATCGACCATCTGAAAATCATCGACCCGGGCATTTTGCGGCACGATCAGTTTGGCAAGATCAAGCTCATAGAGCACGTCGGACGCATTGATCGCATAGGACGCATCCTTTAATCCAAGCTGAACCAGCATATCCTGTGCCGGGTCGGCATCGCCAAACACCCCTGCTACCGGCTTGAGCGGATCAGCGACAAACGCCTCTGTCAGGGCCTTCGGGATAGATGGTTGATCACCGGCCTCGACAAAGACGTTGCCATTGCCAAATTGCGCAACGATCGCACTGATGCTGCCATCATTGGCCACCTCCCCGAACCAGCTCCCAGAAAGCGGATGACGGCGTCGTTCGATACCGGCAGTTCGCAGGTTCCCGCGCAGCACCATGCAGGTCGCTGCATGGTTGGCAAGGAATGCGGTTGCGGCATCAAAATCGGCGTCGTGCAGCTTTCTGTACTGCATATCGGGGGGTCCCTTTCCTTGGGCTTCAGGTAGTTGCCAACCTTCCGAATTGGCATAAAAAAAGACCGCTCCATTAGCGGCCCTTCACATATCGCAAGGTAATCCAACAGAGGTTCAAACGTTTATGTTTTGAAAGCTCGTCGCACTGTTCCAACCATCGGATCACACCTTGAATTTAAAAATTATCGTCTCAATGCTTTGTTATTAGCACACCCGTTCGAATTTGCGATCCTTCTTTTTAAAATTCTTTGCCGCCAACATCATCGCTCGGATTCCGGCATATAAAAACCGCAAGTCAGAAGCTGATTTTCAATTCGGTTTGCGATAACCTCCGAAACTGGTATTACCATTACCAAGCGTATCTTATTCGGAGTTAACCTCATGCCAGTGATTACCTGCGTCGAAGACCTGAAACGTATCTATAAACGGCGCACGCCGCGCATGTTTTACGATTACGCAGAATCCGGAAGCTGGACCGAGCAGACATTCCGTGAAAACACCACCGACTTTCAGGATATCCACCTGCGTCAGCGTGTCGCCATCGACATGGACGGGCGCACCACCAAAAGCCAGATGATCGGTCAGGACGTCTCCATGCCTGTCGCCCTTGCACCGGTCGGACTGACCGGTATGCAATGTGCTGACGGCGAGATCAAGGCCGCCCGCGCGGCTGAAAAGTTCGGCGTTCCCTATACGCTGTCGACCATGTCGATCTGCTCGATCGAGGATGTCGCCGAAAGCACATCCAAGCCCTTCTGGCTGCAGGTCTATACGCTCAAAGACGATGACTTCATGAAGCGCCTGTTTGATCGCGCCAAAGCTGCCAAATGTTCGGCCGCGGTCATCACGGTTGATCTTCAGATGCTTGGACAGCGCCACAAGGATCTGAAAAACGGCCTCTCCGCCCCGCCCAAGCTGACGGTCAAATCGGTAACCAACATGATGACAAAGGTCCAATGGGGCCTTGGCATGCTTGGCACCAAACGCCGCTTCTTTGGCAACATTGTTGGTCACGCCAAGGGGGTTGCCGACGCGTCATCGCTGACCACCTGGACGGCCGAGGCATTCGACGTATCGCTTGATTGGGACCGCATTCGCGAATTCCGCAAAATGTGGGATGGCCCGCTGATCATCAAGGGGATCATTGATCCACGCGATGCTCTGGAGGCGCTTAATGTCGGTGCCGATGCCATCATCGTTTCCAACCATGGCGGTCGCCAGCTTGACGGTGCCCTGTCATCCATCCGGGCATTGCCTGCGATCATGGATGCGGTTGGTGACAAGATCGAAGTCCATCTTGATAGCGGTATCCGCTCTGGTCAGGACGTACTGAAGGCCTTGGCACTTGGCGCAAAGGGCACCTATATCGGCCGCGCTTATGTCTATGGCCTGGGGGCGATGGGCGAAGCTGGTGTCACCAAGTCGCTGGAGATCATTCAAAAGGAACTTGAAGTGTCCATGGCGCTTTGTGGACGGACGGACGTCACCAAACTTGATCGTGACATCCTGATGATCCCGCGCGATTTCTCGGACCGTTGGCAGTAACACCACCGAAACGGTTCTGCCTTCCGGCATAAAACAAAAGCGGCGTCCTTCGTTTTGAAGGCGCCGCTTTTTTTGTTGGCTTGGAAGACAAACTCGCAAAAAGAAAAAGCGCCACCCGAAGGTGACGCTTTTCCAAACAGTATCGCGAGCCTGTTGCCCGAAAACGAATTAACGTTTCGAGAACTGGAAGCTACGACGAGCTTTGGCGCGACCGTATTTTTTACGTTCAACTGCACGCGAGTCACGGGTGAGGAACCCACCAGCTTTGAGTGACGGACGCAGTGCCGGCTCGAACATGGTCAGTGCACGGGAGATACCGTGACGAACGGCACCGGCCTGACCGGAAAGACCGCCACCGGAAACGGTGCAGACTACGTCGAACTGATCTTTGCGATCGGTTGCGCCGAACGGCTGGTTGATCACCATGCGCAGAACCGGACGTGCGAAGTAGTCTTCGAACTCACGGCCATTGACGGTGACTTTGCCCGAGCCCGGTTTGATCCAGACGCGTGCAATTGCGTTCTTACGACGGCCGGTTGCATAGGAACGGCCCTGTGCGTCGATCTTCGGCTCCGGCAGAGTGCCTTCTGCAGCTGCAGCAACTTCGCCGCCCTGTGCCAGATCCTTGAGATCTTCAAGAGTTTTGGTGTCGGCCATTATTTGCCACTCCGCTTATTCTTTTCGTTCATAGCCGCTACGTCGAGGACTTCCGGCTTCTGAGCTTCATGCGGATGCTCGGTACCAGCATAGACGTGCAGTTTGGAAAGAACCTGGCTGCGCAGCGGGCCACGGCTCATCATACGCTCAACAGCTTTGATGATAACGCGTTCCGGATGCTCACCGTTCAGGAGCTTGTCCATGGTACGTTCTTTGATGCCGCCCGGGTAACCGGTGTGCCAGTAGAACTTCTTGTTCTGAAGTTTACGGCCAGTCAGTTTGACTTTTTCGGCATTGACGATGACGATGTGATCGCCACAGTCCATGTGCGGGGTAAACATAGCTTTGTGTTTACCACGAAGACGGTTGGCAACAACGGCTGCAAGGCGGCCAAGGACGACGTCTTCTGCGTCGACCACGAACCATTTGCGCTCGATGTCGCTCGGTGTCGCAGTGAAGGTTTTCATTATTTCTATACTCGAAAACTGGGTTCCACGGAGGGATTGCTCCCTCGTTGAAAGTCGGCGCATTATGCCAGCATCCAACAGGAAAACAACAGGAATATTTCGTTGTAAATCAACGACTTATTTTGCGCGGTATTATTTTACCACACAATATCGCATTATTTTGCGGTCGGCGGCATCGCATAGGTTCCAATCACATGTGCACACAGGCTGTCATCAACTGCGGATCGAATATGGCATTCCGCAATCAAAAGCCGCCTGCCCGCCTTAAGGATTTTGGCCTCTGCAATCAGATCGCCCGGCTTCGCCCCGGACAGGAAATGTACTGTTGCCTCGGTGGTCACCGCCAGATCGGCCTTGGGTACCACAAGCCAGGCCACGGCATAAAGCGCAATATCGGCCAGCGCAAAGATCGCAGGCCCGGTCACGACATTGCCCGGCCGCAGATAGCGTTCCTTGAATGGCAACCGCAGAACGGCAGTGTCTTCAGACAGGCTTTCGGTGATCACCCCCATATCACCGACAAATGGCACCTTATCGCGCATGATGGCGTCAAAATCGGCCGGCGTCACACCGGTCGGCGTTGCGGAACTGTTCATGGCTTGGTTGGCCTCCCTCTGATGCTGCTTGCTGCAGCATTAATTGTTTCAGAAAGACAGCCTGACATAACGTTTACGTTAACGTCAATAATTTGCGCATAGGCCGTATGACAAATGGCACCATCTGCTCGCCCCTAGCGGGTTACGATCCCGGCCACATCGGTATAGATCGCCACCACCACACACAGGATCACAATCGCCGCAATCGCGGTTGCCCCGATCCCCGGCAGATTTTCCTTCATCCACTCGGTGATGGAGATGCGCGGTGTATCATCGCTCGGGCGTTTGAACCGCGCACGGACGGGCCCGCGCGACAGATCGCGCACAGGTTTGTCGACTTCATCATTGGATGCCCAGTGATGACGGTTTTCAGGTAGGTAAACAGGTTGACGGTCTTCCTGACCGGTTTCGTCATACATCATGGCGATTTCACAGCGTCATTCGCTGGCTCCTGCAACAGGGTGATTTTCACGTCACCTTGATCCCGACCCGCTTTATGCAATGCCGCGATCCTGGCGCCCCCGCCTTGGATAAATTCGCTCTGACGTCCCCAAGCCTTGTCATTCTCGTCATGCAACGTGCCCGCCTGCTCTGGCCTCGCCGTCACATGATTGATTGCCTTCGTATTATATGGGGATTAAGGCAATCGTTCGGCAAGAGTTTGACATCTGCCTTAACGGCCAAGAATTGCCGAAAACTCGTTAAAGGTCAGCACCAGCACATATCCGACTGCAACAGCGGCAATCATATAGGCCGCCAACCGCGCGATCATCTTGTTCCAGCTCAGTGGCTCGCCGGCTTCCTTGCGCGCCTTGGCGGACTTTCCGCCTGATTTGCCCTGCTTTTGCAAATGCGCCCTGCGCTTGGCATCCAGATCCTCGCGGATGGCCCAATCAGACTCGCTATCGGGCAGATTAATCCGCGATGTCCGCACCTCGGCTTCCTTAAGGTCATCTACCCGGCCGCTAATATCATTCTGACCGCCATGGCCGTCTTGCGCCCCCTCCTTGCCCTGCGCAACATCAAGCAAGGTCTTCCCGCCATTGAGGCTTTCGACATATTCCTCATAGGCGCTGCGTTCTTCGGCAATGGCGGCCTTTTGGGCCGCGGCATGGGCCGCCGGGTCCTGCGCACGATTGGTCTGAAGCGCGTTCGACGCCGCAGTTGACGTGCCCGCAGCCTGCCCGTCCTCGGGCAGGAACATCGACATCAGTCCACCACCGGCATTCTGGCCATAGACATAACGACGTGGATTGGCCTTTGCCGCCGCCACGGCGCGCTCCTGCTTGGCTTCAGCAAGCTTGTCGTTACGGAGCGACATTGTCGGCTTTGGCCCGGTCATGGCTGGCGGCCGCAGATCAGCCTCGATCACTGGATCGGGATTTTCATCGCCGTCTTCGTCATCAGGATTTTTTTTGAGCTTGGGCATCAGAAAGGCCGGGATATCAAAGCCGTTCTTGAGAAGACGCGCACGTGCATCTGCGCGATATCTTTCAAGATCGCGTTCCATCATATCCTTGCTGTCAAAACGCTTGATTGGCGTTTCACGCACAGGCCTTGTCAGCTTGGCGGCTTCCCGGACTTTACGGGTCGAAACAAAGCGACCCGGTGCTTGTCCGCGCCGACGCGGTAAGTTCTCACTCATCCACAACCACTTGCCGAATACTTGTTATCAATCAGGCATAGAAACCAGGAAATTCGGCACATCTCGAGGGTTTTATTTTTAACCCATTACGTGCAATTCTACTACGATCTACCGTGTTTTAAAAATCAAAAAAACATCACGTTCATACAGTCAGCCGGGAGGAACACGATGACTGATGCCGCAACAGATACCCCGCTTGTCACCCGCACAGATCATGACGGGGTCGTCACCCTTACGATGAGCAATCCCAAGCGCCGCAACGCGCTTTCCAGCGCGATGATGACGGCCCTTCAGGACGCATTTGATCGCATCGCCAATGAAAGTAATGTCCGCTGCGTCATCCTTGCGGCAGAGGGACCTGTCTTTTGTGCCGGGCACGACCTTAAGGAAATGAGCGGCATCACCGAATGTGATCAGCATGCCAGTCTGTTTAATCAATGCAGTGATTTGATGATGACGATTGTCAGCCTGCCACAGCCGGTGATTGCCCGCGTGCGTGGCATGGCGACGGCGGCCGGATGTCAATTGGTCGCAAGTTGCGATCTGGCGGTTGCCGCCGACACGGCCAAGTTCGCAACACCGGGGGTCAATATCGGCCTGTTCTGTTCCACACCGATGGTAGCACTGAGCCGCAACATCGCGCGCAAGCACGCCATGCGCATGCTGCTAACTGGTGATCCGATCAGTGCCGATAACGCCTTTGCCATGGGGCTCGTGTCCGACGTGGTGACGGATGACGATCTTGTAGATCACACCAATGCACTGGCGGCTGGAATTGCTGCACGATCTGGCATGACCGTCCGGCTTGGCAAGCAGGCCTTCTATAAACAGGTCGAAATGCCGCTATCACAGGCCTATTCCTATGCGTCCGATGTTATGACGGCAAATATGCAAAAGCATGACGCCCGCGAAGGGATCGGTGCCTTTGTCGAAAAACGTCACCCCAGCTGGCGCCACGAATAATCTGCCCTATATCAGGCGCATTACCTTATGATGGTATATGCAAACGTCCCGGAATAACACATTCCGGGATCAATACCGTGTTTTGGAGTCCGACCCATGTCGTTCGAAATCTGGCTTGCCTTTGCTTTTGCCTGCGCCGTTGTTCTTGCCATCCCCGGCCCGACCATCATGCTTGTCGTGAGCTACGCACTGGGCAAGGGCAAGCAAACCGCATGGGCGACTGTTCCGGGCGTTGCATTGGGTGATCTGACGGCGATGACTATTTCGCTTGCCGGCGCTGGTGCCCTTTTGGCTGCCTCGGCAGAGGCCTTTACTGTGCTCAAACTCGGGGGGGCGGCCTATCTGATCTATCTCGGGATCAAAATGTGGCGTGAAAAACCCGAAGCCCTGCATGACAAGCCGGATGCCAAACGCAACCGCCCGTCACGCATGTTCCTGCAGGCGTATATCGTGACTGCGCTAAACCCCAAGGGCATTGTCTTCTTCATTGCCTTTGTCCCGCAGTTCGTCACTGCTGGCGATCCTTTGCTGCCGCAGTTTATCATCATGACTGCGACCTTCGTCATCCTGGCTGTAATCAATGTCGCGATCTGGGCAGTGATGGCAAGCGCCCTGCGCGAACGGTTCCGCCATCCATCGGCTCTGCGTCGCCTGACCCGCGTCGGTGGCGGCGTCATGATCGGGGCTGGCTTGCTGACCGCGCTTACCCGCCGCGCGAGTGCTGCGGTCTAAGGATCATTCCAAACAGATTGCCGATCTTCACACGGAAGAACCCGTCCTTACCAAATGGAAGTGTTGCTGCCACCAGAATTCCCGCCAGCAACACATTCCATGCCGGGCGGAGCGGCCACATCCATTCCAGGTTGGCCGCAACCACGCGATCAGCCGGAATACCCGTTGCCAAGGCATACCATGCGTATTCGATGCCAGCTGTCGCCAACCCGGCAAGTACCGCAATCGACAGCAACGTGGTGCTCGAGCGCAGCGACCAGCCGCGCCAATGAGCAAAGCGATAGAGCATAAGCCCGACAAACATCCCGGCCATCAGGGTGGCTTCGCTGACATCGATTTTTGACTGCAAAAAGAAATGCACCACGCCAAGCACGGCAATCGGATAGACCAGCTTGTGCAGGCGCACCCATTTTGCCCCCAAACGACGCATGGCCGATTTGGTCGAGGTTGCGGTCAAAACCGCCAGCCCGATAACGGCAACAAAACCGATTGTCAGATAAATCCGCAAAACGATCTCGCTGGCGATACGGATGACATCAAGGTTCTGGCTGATGGCATAAAGCCCGAAATGGATCATCACATAGCAAAATGCCGCCACGCCAATCTGTCGGCGGACCTGCACCAGCTTTGAAAACCGTGTGATGCGGCGAAGCGGTGTCACCAGAAGCGTGATCAGCAAAATGCGGATCGTCCATTCACCGCTTTCAAGAATGGCTTCCTTGACCGGTATGGTCGCTCCACCCTGCGCAATCACCGGCCATAGCAAAACCATGCCCGGCACCAGAAGGGTGACAAAGACGATAAGCTTGAAAAACGAAAACCGTCCGGATGGGTCAAGCCAAGGATACATTCAAACCAAATCTGTGTGCTGTCAGCGATCCCATAGTCAAAGCGCATCCAAGCGTCACCGTCACCTAAAATGCCTTCAACTTTCCGCGAGTTGCTCCCCACTCCTGCCCAGTAAAACATCTGATGACGCATATCAAAGTTGCAGGACGGCGCAGACAATATAACATTCCTATAACAATCATACGTATCGATCACCGAAAGCGGATGAAACCGAATGGCTGAATTTCAAAATCCCTCTGATCCGGAAATCAAATCCCTGCTGGATACCACCAAAACCATCGCCCTTGTCGGTGCAAGCCCCAAGCCGGAACGCCCATCCAACCGGGTGATGAAGTTCCTGCTCGATCACGGTTACACGGTTATTCCGGTCAATCCTGGTCAGGCGGGCAGCACCATTCACGACCAAACCGTTGTTGCAGACCTTTCCGAGATTTCGGTGACCGTCGATATGGTCGATATCTTTCGCAACAGCGAAGATGCAGCTGGCGTGGTCGATGATGCGATTGCCATCGGCGCCAAATCGGTCTGGATGCAGCTTGGCGTGATCAACCCTGATGCCTGTGCCAAGGCCGTTGCCAACGGTATGACTGCGGTTATGGATCGCTGCCCGGCGATTGAATTACCGCGCCTGTCCTAACTCCCTGCCGCTTGCCCCAGAAACTAATAAAGGCACCGGACGATCCGGTGCCTTTATTAATTCGATATACTGAAACGTGCTTAGCCGCGGCGGCACTGCGCCATCAAATCCGGGACAAGTCCCTGATTGCCCATAAAGATCGGCTGAACAGCACTGGTCACGGTGTAGGCCGTGGTGTGTTCTTCGACAAGTGCGTCAAAGTGACCCGCCGTTTCAAGCACCAGCGACATCACGCCGTCCGGCTTGATACGAAGGGCAGCAAAGCCGTTGGCATATTCGGTACGTGCGCATTCATGACCAAGGATGGTGTCGAACCGCTCAACCAGCGCATAGCGCGGGTTTTCAACCAGATCATCACGCGTTTCTACCTTGGTCGGCTGTACGCCGATTTTCGGGACATATTTCGCGAAATTCGCCTGAGACTGAACGATATACCCATCCGGGAAATAAACCGCGACATCTTCGGCAAGAAGAATGCGATCACCGATGACCGCACCGGAACGCAGAAGTTCCTTGATGCGCTTGCCCGGGATTTCGCCTGAGAACGCGTTGAAGCGCAGGGTTTTGCCATCACCACGCAGGTCGGCAAAATAACGCTCGAACGGAACGATAGGAGTTTTGTCTGCCGCACGCGCGGTCGGCAAGAAGGCGGTGGTCACTACCGCCAGTGTCGCAACTGCAAGAGCAACGCCCCCCGAGCGCTGCGAAAAGACCGACTTGATGGCCTTCAGCATATGTCCCCGCCTCTCACTTACATCAGGAATACAATCCAGAGATTATTCACATTAATCCCAAATTCAACACCTGTTTCCGCGAAAAATCGCCGGATGGTCAAAACCACATATAAAAACAACGAGGTGGCATAATGCCACCTCGTTGCCAAAGATTTCGTAAATGTCGGTGATTAGTCGACAGAAATCGTCACACGACGGTTACGCGGCTCGCGAACACCATCCGGAGTCGGGATCAGAAGATCACCTTCACCAACGGCATCGCTTTCGATCATGTCACCTTTAACGCCACGACCGGTCAGCTCGCCAAGGGCAGCTGCAGCACGACGCTCGGACAGGCCAAGGTTATAGGCAGCCGAACCCGAGGAGTCGGTGTGACCAACAACGGTGATGTCACCCATCGAGGTTGCCCACTGCTCAGCAGCGGCATCAAGAACTCGCTCGGAAACCGGGGTGATTGCAACGCTGTCGAAATCGAAGAAGATGGTGAACAGACGCGGCTCAGCAGCGGCAACCGGTGCCGGTGCAGCCGGCTCAACAGCGCGGAGTTCTGCCATTGCAGCTTCGAAGTCTTTCCAGCACTGGCTGATCAGCTCGGTCTGCCAGCCTTCTTCGCTTTCCTCAACCCAGCAGTCAAAGCGGGCCTGAGCAACAGCAGCAGTTGCCGGTTTCTCTTCACGTTTGCCATCGTCCAGAAGTGCGAGCAGTTCGTCACGAACAGCACGTTTCTGTGCGATTTCTTCATCCGAGAAACGCCAGTTTGCCGGATCTTCCGGAAGAACAATGGTGTCACCGCTTACGCGACCGGCTTTCTTCGCAAAGAAGTCGGCGTCGAAGAAGTCATACCATTCATCAGCTTCACGCTGTGCGTAAGCAAGATATTCGGTTTTCAGCGCTTTACCGAAATCGGTGGTCGGCTCCTGCGACGCAAGCGCAGAAGAAACCGAGCTGCTGTAGGTGAATGGGTTACCACCATAAGGAACGGCGGTACCGCTGTTCTCGACGGTGCTACATGCACTCAGAAGCGCTACGCCACCAAGAGCAAAAAGAATTTTCGGACGGATCTGCATGTCTTACCCCTGTCTTTAGGTTGTTATTCACAAACTAACTTAACACCAATGATGGTGATAATATGGTCTTTAACGAACAGAAATACGGTTTGTTCCATACACCTAGAAAGAATTGGTGATTGCATCACACTTTTCAAGCACACTCAAACCTGTAATGTTAATCCTCTCATACAGAAGTATGGTTGGCAATCAACACAATTATGACACGGAGCGAACGAGGTTCAAATGATTGAAACCGATGTAGCGACCATCACAGAAATGCTAAAGGGCTTTGCGCTTGGGTTTGGCCTCGACCTTCTCGGCGCCATCCTGATACTGATCGTGGGCTGGTGGATCGCCGGTCGGGCAGCCGCATTGGTGCGCCATTCCCTTAAGAATGCAAAATTTGTTGATGCGACTCTGAAACCGCTGGCCTCAAGCATTGTCCGCTATGCCATTCTGATTTTTGTCCTCATCGCCGTCCTGTCGAACTTCGGCGTTGAAACGACCAGCATCATTGCCGTTCTCGGTGCTGCCGGCCTGGCGATTGGTCTGGCCCTGCAGGGTACGCTGTCAAACATCGCTGCTGGCGTCATGATCCTGATCTTGCGTCCGCTCAAGATCGATGAATTTGTCGAAGCCGGTTCGATTTCAGGCACGGTCGCTGAAATCACCCTGTTCACCACCCTGCTCAAGACGCCGGATGGTGTGTTTATTTCCGCCCCGAATTCGCAAATCTGGAACAGCGCGATCAAAAACTACTCGCGCAACCCGACCCGCCGTCTCGATATCAAGGTCGGTATTTCCTATGACGACGATGTCGACGCAGCGCTCGAGTTCCTGAAAAACCTCGTCGCTTCCGACGAACGCGTTCTCAAGGACCCGGAACCGATGAGCTTCGTCGCCACCCTTGGCGAAAGCTCGGTCGACCTGACCGCACGTGGCTGGGTTGCCACCAGCGAATTCTGGCCGACCTTCTTTGATTTGACCCGCAAGTCGAAAACGGAACTCGAAGCTGCCGGCTTCTCGATCCCGTTCCCGCAGCGCGACCTTCACATCATCGAAAGCCCGGAAACCGCAAGTGCTGCAAAGTCGGCTGCCAAACCGGCGACCAAAACCGCTGCGAAACCGGCTGCTGCCAAAAAACCGGCAACCCGTTCGCGTGCAACCGCATCGAAATCAACCGCCAAAACCACGGCGGCGAAAAAGACACCAGCTGCGAAAAGCTGAGCTCTTTTAAAATCATCATCTTTCCTAAAGAGGCCCATTCGGGCCTCTTTTTTTTGTGCCGAATACGCATGACACTCAGGTGAAGCTTTCGACGTAGTACCCGGCTGTTACCCGTCCCATCGTCATCAGGCGTATAGTTCCCTGCCCTTGCCCATAGACGGCAAATCAAAACAAGCGGGAGGATAAAATATGTCTGCGAAAAAAATTCTGATGATCACCGGTGACTACGCGGAAGATTACGAAACCATGGTGCCGTTCCAGACCCTTTTGGCGGTCGGTCACCATGTTGATGCCGTCTGCCCGGATAAGAAGGCTGGCGATACGGTAGCAACCGCCATCCATGATTTCGAAGGGGATCAGACCTATAGCGAAAAGCGCGGTCATAACTTCGCGCTTAATGCCGATTTCGCAACCGCGCGCGCCGATAACTACGACGCGCTGGTGATCCCCGGCGGCCGCGCACCGGAATATCTGCGCCTGAACGAGGATGTCATTCGTCTGGTGCGCGACTTCCATGACGCGGACAAACCGATTGCCGCTGTCTGTCATGGTGCACAGATTCTGGCGGCGGCTGATATCATCAAGGATCGCAAAATCTCGGCCTATCCGGCCTGCGCGCCGGAAGTCAAACTGGGTGGCGGCATTTACGCTGACATCGACATTGACGATGCCTGCACGGATGGAAATCTGGTAACCGCGCCGGCATGGCCCGCCCACCCGAAATGGATGGCGGCCTTCCTGAAGGTGCTTGGCACCGAAATCAAGTTGTAATGCATCTGCGCCCAAACGTTCATTGCGTTTGGGCGCCATTTGATTGACCATTGCGCCAACCAAAAAGAAGACCGCCGGACATGACGTAACGGTGGCACCAACAGGAAAGGCCGTCCAAATGTGTCAGATCTATTCAGGAACCGATCCCGAACTTTATCAATCTGTCAGCCGCTCCATCCGCATAAACGGCGTGGTGACCAGCCTGCGTCTTGAACTGCGTTTCTGGCAGATCCTTGATGAAATCGCTGCTGGTGAGGGTTTCACAACCCCGCAGTTCCTTGGCAAAATCCATGACGAGGTCGTCGCCCAACGCGGTGACATCCCGAACTTTGCGTCACTGGTACGTGTGATTTGCACCGTCCATCTGGAAAAACAGGCAGGCCTGCACGTTCACGTACCGAAAGATGCGGCCACATCCGCGCTGCACAACTAGTCACAGTGAAAACGGCCACCAAATAAGGTCTATCTGGTTAGTTCAGCCAGGAAGAAAGCTCGCGGGTGCTGAACCCGCCGCTGGTCATGATGTTGGGCGTAGCATTACGCCGCAAGGTCGGCTCAGCCGGCTTGATGATGGTGTTGCGACGATGCATGCCCGCAGCTGCGCCGAAATCAATCTGCGAACGACCGACAAGGTCGGCTGCAGTGATCTGCGGACCGGATGATTTGCCCGGGTTGGAAGCATTGATCGGCGTTTGCGCCGCCTGCGGCAATTGCTGCTTTTGCTTTGCCTCGTAAATCCAGCGCAGTTCCTGCTTAAGCGTCTGGTATTCCGGCGTATCAGGCGCGGAATTGACCTCATTGACGATCTGAAGCTTGACCATCTGCGGGAAACGATCAAGCCGTTCCAGCAGCATGAATTTCACACTCGGCCGCACGGCATCGGACCGCATCAGTTTCATCACCAGACGGCGATAGATATCGATGCGCAAATTGCCGTTCGATGCCAGCTCGATGAATTCTTCGACAAACGCGCGGGCTTCCATTTTGCCATCGAGCAACGCCCGCAGGTTATTGCCCATTGCGCGACGATATGCTTCGCGGATTTCCACCACATGATTGGATGCGCGCGTGCGCACAAGGTGAAAGGCTTCCGGGCTGAACGCGTTCTTGGTCAGAAGTTTGGCGCAATCGGCAACCAGTTCGTGTTTGGTGGCTTCTGACACGACTTCAAAGACGCCCGTGATCAGCTCCTTGCATTTGGCGTGCGGCCCCATGCGGATCGCAGCAGCCAGCGCCATCGGGCTTTCCGGGTCCTTGGTCGCAATAACGGCCAGTGCCAGCGGATCGTCATACTGCATCAGGGCAAGATCATTGCTCAGCAAATGTTCCGGCATCAAAAGACGCTGCTGCTTGGCCGCACCGGTAACGGTGAGAGGTTCGCCAGACAGATAACTTTCCTTGATGGTAAGGGCGTGTTTCAGCCCGTCATATGAGATGCCGAGATTGCTGCTCATGGCACTCAGTCCTCTTTGCGACCTTTGGATCGCCGGTCCGAGACCAAGCCTTCTAGCCCGCCGCTATTGCGGCTGGAGCGCGGACGCAGACCATGACTGCGCGCAGAGTTACGAACCGAAGAGCGTGCCGTCGGTGTTTCAGCCGGGGTTGGTTCGCTTTCTTTTTCGACTTTCGTGCGCGAAGCCACCGGCTTCATGTCGCTAAAGAAATCGATGTACCAGTCCATATCGGCCGCAGCCATTGCAAAGCGGCCACCGGCCGCCGGGCTTTCAATCGCCGATTCCGGAATGCCATTGCTGATCTGCAGAACAACCGCCGCAGGTGCGGTCATCCCGGCACGCCATGCAAGGGCGGTAATCGCCCGGGCACTGCCGGAATCAAGAATCTTCGAAACCGCATTGGCACGGATTTGCGCGTAATGGGCCAGTGCCTGCACGACCAGTGCATCATCATTACGCGACAGCGCATCAAGCACATACTGGTCGATCGTCATCTTGGCATCAGATGCCTCGACCACGTCGTTTTCGACCATTTCATTATCGGCGATCTCGATATTCATCTCGCTATCACGCGATGGCATCGGCGCACGGTTTTCAAAACGGGCCTTCTCGATCCGCTGACGCACCGACTGACGCAAGGCGCGCGCAACTTCGGTGCGCATGCGGCCTTGTTCGACCAGAGTGTCAAACAGGGATGCCATGATGAAATGCGCGATACGGCGCTGGGCCTGTCGCGAAATACGGTTCTGACCGCCGAGAATATCGTTTTGCGGCGCTTTTGGCTTGGCAGCAGCCTGCTCGGCAAAATGTGGCGTCATCGGCACGACATTGCGTGGCGCATCGTCAGATGACAGCAACCGGTTCAGCAACCCGCCCTTTTCCTTTTCGGCCTGCTGCTCGATCAGGCGGGCCTTTGCGGCGGCTTCAAGCTCGGCGCGTTCACGTTCGGCAGCGGTCTGAACGAATTCGCCGCGTCCGCGCATGATATCAAGGAAGTCCGAGTCACTGAGAAGTTCGATATAATCGGCAATCGATACCCGGCCAATCGACTGGATATCCTGACGCAGACGGGTCGCCGCCTGACGTGTCATATAGGGGGTATGGCCCAGTTCCTGTTCGATCAGAGAAATCACCTGCGGGCGATAACAATCGCCCATATTGGTGATTGCCGCGACGAACTCGTCAACCATATCGAGACGTTCGGACGGGCTCAGATCAGTCAGATGCCGACGCAGGCGACGCGCCACATCCATGCGCACGTCGCTGTCGAAATCAGGCACATCCTCGACATCGTCAAGCGCGTCCATTTCGGTCGAAAGGCGCGCGGCATGTTCGAGGCCTGCGGCATCGGCGGTATTTTCGGAAACATGTTTACGGGGAATCGCGCGTCCCTGAGCGCGACCTGCTTCAGATCCAAACGTCTCAGGTGCGATGGTGCGAACAGTGTCGGCCAGATCACGCAGCTTTGCCGAGGCTTTATCATCAAGCCCCTCATTGCCCGCATTCTTCTGCCGATTGAACATCCAACTCAGCATTATCGCAGTAATTCCCCTGGTCCCGTGTCTGGCGGCATACCGGTATCGACAATGCGATACCTTATTTTTGTGTTTTGTCAGAGCAGCTTAACCGAAACTGACAGCGATACACAACCAGACAAGACGTCTAAATTTGATAGCCCAACCTCAATGGCTTCCATCCCCAGACAGAGCCTTGATTACAGAATGACTATCGACGCAAAGACTCAAAAAAACATTAACGATACAGGGTGCTATGCGCCCACAAGCCCGTTGCGCAGAAAATACCGGGCAAAGGCCACCCTACCCTGGACAAATCCAAACAAAAACGGGCGCCCAAAAGGACGCCCGTCTTCGAAAATCGTTTAACGCGGTACTCTGCGTTAATTATTGCTGACCCATGCGATGCGAAGGATGTTGGTTGCCCCCGGGGTCCCGAACGGAACACCAGCAGTAATCACAAGCGAATCCCCCGGACCGGCGAACTCTTCGCGCTTTGCCACCTCGGTCGCAATCCCGACCATTTCGGCAAAGTTCGTCGCATCACGGGTAAAGACCGGATGCACGCCCCAGCAAAGCGCCAGGCGACGTGCGGTCTGAATCCGCGGCGTCAGGCCAAGAATCTGCACTTCCGGACGCTCACGTGCTGCACGGAATGCGGTTGAGCCGGACGAGGTATAGTTCACAACCGCTTTCGCGCCGATGGTGGTTGCCACCTGACGGGCGGCCGCACTTATCGCATCCGGGGCGTTATGCTCCGGATCCGGGCGGTTGGCGTCACGCATGCGATAATAAAGCTCATCCTGCTCCACACGGCGCAGAATACGATCCATGATCGATACGGTTTCAATCGGGTATTTACCCACCGCACTTTCGGCCGAAAGCATCACCGCATCGGCACCGTCATAGATCGCGGTCGCAACGTCCGATGCTTCAGCACGGGTCGGTGCCGGGTTGGACACCATCGAGTCAAGCATCTGGGTCGCAACAATCACCGGCTTACCGGCTTCGCGGCAGGCCTTGATGATGCGTTTCTGCAGGATCGGAACATCTTCCGGCGGGCATTCAACACCAAGGTCACCACGGGCAACCATGATCATGTCCGACAGATCGACAATCTCATCCAGATGATCAATTGCCTGCGGCTTTTCCAGTTTGGAAACGATCGCGGCACGGCCCTGAATGATCTTGCGGGCTTCAGCAACGTCTTCCGGGCGCTGAACGAATGAAAGGGCCACGAAATCAACGCCCATTTCCAGACCGTAATCCAGATCGGCACGGTCCTTGTCGGTCAGGGGCGACAGCGGCAACATCACATCGGGAAGGTTAACGCCCTTGCGGTTCGACAGCGGACCACCGGTAATGACGGTGCATTCCGCCGACTTGTCGTCGCATTTGTCGACCTGCATGCGCAGCTTGCCATCATCAAGCAACAGGTTCGCACCCGGCTTGAGGGCGGCATAAACTTCGGGATGGGGCAGCGCCACACGGTTCTTGTCGCCCGGCGTCTTGTCCATGTCGAATTTGAACTTGTCGCCGGCGGCCAGTTCGATCTGTTCGTCAGCAAAGGTCCCGACACGAATTTTCGGGCCCTGAAGGTCCATCAAAATACCGATCGGGCGCCCGAGTTTTTCTTCGACGGCGCGGATCGCTTCAAAGCGGGCCAGATGTTCTGAGTGTTCCCCGTGCGAGAAGTTCAGGCGGAAAACATCCACACCTGACTGCACGATCTTTTCGAGGATTTCTGGCTTTGAACTTGCCGGCCCCAGGGTCGCGATGATCTTCGCCTTACGTTGACGGCGCATCGGCTACTACCTCTTGTTATTCGGTTTACACGTGATCCTTCCCGCTTCGGCCTGCATCTGCGGCGAGGCGAAAAGGGTCCTGATCTGTTTCTGGGGGTATCCCCTTAATAATCAATCAGCCCCTATTTGAACAGGGACTTTTCATTAAATGCCTTTACAAAAATGTGATTTTTCACTGGACAATTACAAGAAGGCCCTTCTTTAAAGAACGCATACCGGTGAAACATGCCGGTCATATGAAACGATCAGACCGACCGATCCTCTGGCCCAGACAGGACCCATTTTGATGAGCAAATGGCACCACCGCTTTCTTGGACTTGCCGCCCATATTGCAGACTGGTCAAAAGACCGCAGCACGCAGGTCGGTGCGGTTGTTATCGGCCCGAAAAAGGAAATTCGCGCGGTCGGCTATAACGGATTTCCGCGCGGTGTGGATGACGAAGTCGAAACCCGCCATCAGCGTCCGGAAAAATACGCCTATACCGAACATGCCGAACGCAACGCGATTTATAACGCCAGTTATACCGGCACGTCACTTGATGGCTGTGCGCTTTATGTCACGCATTTCCCTTGCTGCGATTGCGCGCGTGCCATCATTCAGGCCGGCATCGCCGAGGTCTATGTCGACAAGTCAAAACTCACGCCTGATTTCCTCGAACGCTGGGAACAGGATATGAAGATATCGACGGAAATGTTCGAAGAGTCCGGTGTTGCCGTTAAGGTCATTGATGATGACGGCACGACCAAGCCCATGAAATAAAAACGAACTTACCCTTTACTCTGAAAAAAAATGCCCAATATTGGGTGGGTCCGAACCGGGCACGAGCACCAAAAACAATAAGACGCAAACGTCGTCTGTTCTACATATCGCACTGGCTTCGGGTCAGTATTTGTCAGATTTCCGGGCCGGAATCAAAGCGGTTTGGCCTTGCTGGAAACCAGACAAAGGTATAAGGATTTACAGATCAGCAACGGGGTATGATTTGCTGCTGTATCCTCCTGAACAGCGACGCATTTCGTGATGATGCTCAGGAACCGAGGCCGGATGAACGCGAAAATAGATTTTAGTAAGATTAGTTTTCTGATCGTTGATGGGGACAAGATTTCAGCTCAGGTGGTCTATGACACGCTCGCCTATCTGGGGGCCAGTCATATCCAGCGTGTGAAAACGCCGAATAATGCCTTTGATGTACTGCGCACGGAAAAGATCGACATCGTGATTTGCGAATGGCGCCTGCATGGTATGGATGGGCTAGAATTCCTTGATGTCATGCGCAATTCGACCAATTCGCCCAACCGGTTTATTCCGGTGATTATGCTGACCGCACATTCCGAGCTTCGCTACGTAACAACAGCGCGTGATCTGGGAATTACGGAATTTCTTGCCAAACCCTTCAATGCCAAGGCACTTTACAGCCGTCTGGTCTCGGTGATTACCCGACCGCGTGTCTTTGTAAATACCGGGACGTATTTTGGCCCGGACCGACGTCGCAGACAGGTCCAGTTCGACGGTCCTGATCGCAGGAGCACGGACGAATGAGCCATTTTGACTGGGGAAGCGGAGCAATCGTGAAGCCGGAACAACCGAAAAAGAAAAAGAATGTGCAGATCATCCCTGCACAGACCGATCTGAAGCGCCGGGCTGTAAACTTCGTCAAGGGATTTGACATCAACCTGTCCCCAGAGCAGCTCGAAGAACTCGAACAAGTCGTTCAGCGCAGTTCAGAAACCTTTGTCCGCGACATCGGCAAGGATCTGATGGACTGCCGCAAAACCGTAATCGCGGCCCTTGGTGACAAATCCAAACGTCCCGACGCCATTACGGCTGCAGGCGACCTCGCCTATTCGGTCAAGGCACTTGGCGGGACCTTCCAGTATCCGCTGATGACCCAGATCGCCAAATCGATGGAAACCTTCGTTGCGGACCGCACCACGGCCAACGAAAAACAGCTACTTGTTGTTCAGCTTCATATCGACTCGCTCTATGTCATTCTGGCGGGCCGCGTGACCGGTTTTGGTTCAACCGTTGAACAGGCAACCGTCGCCGCACTCACCAAACTGACCGAGCGCTACGAAGACCCGCGCGAATAGCCCCTCACCTCTCTGGCGTTAAGCAGCAAGCTTTGCGGGCGGCAAACACGCCCCTAAGAACTGCTTGCCCTGTACGCTTCATTCTTCCGTTTTTTCAAGCCGACAGTCCTGTTCTTTTGCCCCGCATTCGGTGTTGCAAACGCGTTCGAACGTGCAAACTTTTGCGCGCCCGGAACGCGACCGGTTTCTACCGGCAGAAGAACCGGTTTTAAAATTGAAAAACTTGGCGAAAAACCGCTTGCGCCACCATGAAGTGACTGCTAAAAACCGCGCCACGCACCATGCGGGTGTAGCTCAGTTGGTTAGAGCGCCGGCCTGTCACGCCGGAGGCCGCGAGTTCAAGTCTCGTCACTCGCG
>NZ_PAQR01000055.1 GCF_002709775.1 Thalassospira sp. | reverse complement strand
TTGAAATTGCCCACATAACCATTCGTGGCTGTGGCAATTTATCCGTCATGGACGGAAGCGGTGCCGGTTCGGACATTAAACTTATTCCCCGGTATCAAGGCGGATGGTGACACGGGTGTGTTCAGCCATCTTTGAAAGGTTGATCTCGTCACTGTCAGTGACGATGCGATGATTTACCGCAAGTGACCCCACGCGTAGCACATAGGCGTTGCCGCGCACAGGTTCGTCGATATCTTCGATCCAGTATCCGCCCCCTTCTGCGCTGGTCAGAATACCACGACCCGGGTAATGACCAAGACCTGCAGCGAAGTCGGGCTGATAGGCGCGATGGAGAACCATCTTGCCAAGATCGTCGACATAACAGTCGATCACGCCATCACCGGTGACAGAATGGTTCCAATACAGGCACCAACCGGTTTGACGTGGAATTTCGGTTCTGGCCAGCAGTGCCCCGTCCGCACCGATCACTTCGAGATGATCAATAACGGTGCCGGGCTTGACGTGATCCTGATGTGCAGGACCAGCACATGCCGTTAACAGGAGAAGAAGGGCGACCATTGCTGGTCGCCCAATTCCATTCAAGATCATGGATAAAGCTGCGGCGGAACCGGGTTACCGGTTTCTTCGTAGTAGCGCAGCGCGCCCGGATGCATCGGGATCGGGGTCGAGTTCAGAGCGAAATCAACCGTGGTGTCGTTTGCAGCCGGGTGGATGGCGATCAGCTCGTCGACATGTTCGAAGAGGGTCTTGGTGATCTGGTACGCCAGTTCTTCGTCCATATCTTCGCTTACGAACAGAACGTTCGGGGTCGATACGGTGTTGACCGGTGCTTCAACGCCTTCGTAGATGCCGGTACGCAGAGCGTAGGCAGCGAAGGTCGGTTCTGCATCCAGAGCAGCAACGATTTCTTCGTCGGTCAGCGCGATCAGCTTGATGTCACGCGTGGTTGCGAGGTTGAGGATCGAGCTGGTGGGCGGGCCAACGCTCCAGAAACCGGCATCGATGTCGCCGTCACGCAGCGCATCAGCGGTTTCGTTGAAGTTCAGGCGCTGTTCTTCGATGTCATCATAGGTGATGCCATTGGCGTTCAGAACGGTCTGGGCCGAAACTTCGGTGCCCGAACCCGGTGCGCCAACAGAAACGCGCTTGCCTTTAAGGTCGGCAAGGCCGTTGATGCCGCTGTCTGCCATGGTGACGATCTGAACCGCGTTCGGATAGATCGACGCGATGGCGCGAACGTTATCAAGGGTACGGCCTTCGAATTTGCCGGTGCCGGTGAAGCCGGCATAAACGGTATCGGCCAGGCCGATTGCGATGTCACTGTCGCCGCGCGCGATCAGGCCCATGTTTTCAACCGATGCGCCGGTAACTTCGGCGACGGCGCTGGAGCCTTCAACGTATTTGGTGATCAGTTCCGCAAGGCCACCGCCATACGGATAATAGGTGCCACCGGTACCACCGGTTGCGATTGACAGTTGCTGTGCCGACACGGGTGCGGCGGTCAGCATCATGGCTGCGGCTGCTGCGGTAAGCAGAGTACGGAGCTTCATGATAGTCCTCCCTAGGGTTAACACTCTTAAGCGACGAATAGATCCAAGAGATCGTATAAGAATATGGCTCTTTACGTTCGTTGACGGCCAGTGGTCCGGGCCTGTTGTTTTTGGGTCCCTTGCGGGCACCTGATCAGGATCGAGCCAGAAAATGCCGATCAGATGCAGGGCGCAGTTCAGAACCAGATTTGAGAGATGATTTAAGCCAGCCGTTTGAATTGTCCGAACCGGACCGGCTGTCAGATCTCCTCCCTCATTTTTTATCAGCTTATCATTTTGGTGTTCTGAATTGCAATGAGTATGCCAAAGCGGAAATAAAAATCACAATTACAAATCAATGACTTAGAACGTTTCGATTTGGCAATTCGGCATAATCTTGCCGATTTACCGAAATCAATCGGCAAGAATCCGCCTATTTGTTGCATGTGCGAATAAAATATCGCATTGCAACAATAACTTAGACCGGTTTGTCGCGCCGGATGTTGAGTTTTTTCATTTTCTCGTTCAGCGTCCGGCGCGGGATGTCGAGTTCTTCCATCACCGATTTGACATTGCCGTCATGGCGATCAAGTGCGTCGCGAATGACGCGTTCCTCGAACTCGCGTACCTGATCGGCCAGGGCCAGATCGCTGGTCTGTGGGGTGGCTGTTTCAAAGCCGCCCTTGAACAGGCGCTTGAAGCGTTCCTCGGGACTTCCGACCAGAAGGACATAGCGTTCGGCCATGTTTTTAAGTTCACGCACATTGCCCGACCAGTCATGGGCGCGAAGCTGTCCGATCAGGAGCGGTGTCAGACGCTCATAGGGGCGTTCGAACCGCTCGGCTGCGCGTTCGGCAAAGATATCAAACAGAAGGGCGACATCATCCTGACGTTCGCGTAAAGGGGCGATCGACAGTTCAAATGTGTTGATGCGAAACAGCAGATCTTCGCGGAAAGTACGCTCTGCCACCGCAGCGACAAGGTCTTCGTTGGTCGCACAGATCAGACGGAAATCGACCTTCACCGGCGCGTTGGAGCCAAGCCGAACCACTTCGCGCTGTTCAATCACGCGCAGCAACTTGGCCTGAAGGGCGAGCGGCATGCTTGATATTTCATCAAGAAACAGGGTTCCGCCAATTGCATGTTCGATCCAGCCGATGCGTTGGCCAGCCGCCCCGGTAAAGGCACCCTTTTCATGGCCAAACAACTCGCTTTCGGCGGTGCTTTCGGGGATGGCGGCACAGTTTACCGCGACGAATTTTTCATCTCGCCGGTCGCTCAGATCATGGATGGCGCGCGCGACCAGTTCCTTGCCGGTGCCGGTTTCCCCCGAAATCAGCACCGGGACTTCGGTGGGCGCGATATTGGCAATTTCATCCTTGAGATTGCGCATCGGCACGGAATTGCCGATCAGGCGGGAATCAAGGCTGCCGCGGCTGGCGATCTGACGGCGAAGGTTGCGGTTTTCAATGACCAGGCGGCGCTTTTCGATGGCGCGTTCCAGGCTTTCGACAATGTCTTTGGGCTCGAACGGTTTTTCGACGAAATCATAGGCGCCACTTTTCATCGCCTCGACCGCCATGGGGACATCGCCATGGCCGGTCATCAGGATGATCGGGATATCCGGATCGGCGGCAAGGACAGAGCGGGTAAAGGTAATGCCATCAAGTTTCGGCATTTTGACATCGGTCAGGATCACCCCGGCAAAATCCGGGTTGATGTCGCGCAGGGCTTCGCGGGCATCTTCATAGACCGTGACGGCAAAATCGGAAAGTTCCAGCCATTGGGCCAGCGAGACACGCATCGCTTCATCATCATCGACAATGATGATGTGCGGTGTGATCTGGACGTCTTCTGCGTTCTGCGTTGGCGCAAGGTTGGTGGTGGTCACGGTGTTTTACCCTTGAGTAACGGCAGGCGGACTTCGAAACAGGCCCCGGCGGTATCGGTGTTATAGGCTTTTATGCTGCCGCCGAAGTCCCGCACAATGCCATAAGTTACCGAAAGTCCCAATCCCACGCCCTGACCCGGGTCCTTGGTGGTGAAGAACGGATCAAACAGAAGCGACAGGGTTTCTTCGTTCATGCCCGGTCCCGTGTCGGTAATGCGCATGATGACATCGGCTTCGGTTGCATCAAGATCAATGCGAATGCGCTTTATTGAACTGCCTTGCATGGCATCAAGGGCATTGCGGATGATGTTCACGCAAATCTGCTCGATCCGGACAAGGTCGGCGCGGATGATCAGCGGGGTTTCGGGCTCATTGCGTTCAAAGGTGCATTCTTCCTGCTGCAACTGGGGGCTCAGCAATTGCAGGGCGTTATCAAGGGCGACCTTGAGATCGACGGGCTCCAGAACGCCGGTGGATTTGCGCGAGAATGTCTTAAGCTGGCCTGTGATCGCGCCCATGCGTTCGGTCAGGGCCGAGATCTGGCTGATGTTCTGATCAAGCTTTTCGGTCTTGCCGCGTTCGATCATCAGCTTGGCGCTGGCACAAAATGTTCTGATGGCGGCAATCGGTTGGTTGATTTCATGCGCGATTGCAGCCGACATCTGACCCAGGGCGGCAAGCTTTCCGGCCTGCACCAGTTCGTTTTGCGTGCCGCGCAGTTCTTCTTCGGTTTTGCGCCGTTCGGTGATTTCTTCTTCAAGGCGGGTGTTGAGCGCCTGAATGCGTTCGAATTCAAGTGCCTCGCGCTGGGAGGCCAGTTTGAGTTCGCGTTCGCGCAGGAACAGGATGACCAGAATGATCATGCCGCCGGCAATCACCGCGATCAGCATGACCGCCCCTTGCCGGTCGGTGACCTGATCCATGGAGGTTAGATAGAAAATCCGCCAGGCACTGCCGCGGATCGGTTTGCTGTCAAACAGGTAGCGATGGCCATCAATCGCAACGATGCCCGATCCCTTTGCCAGTTGCTGCCCGACATCAAGCGACGGCAGGTCACGACCGGGATATTGCCGGTTGTTTTCGATCCGGGCGCGATTGGCGGGGGATAAGGGCGACAGGGTTTTATATTTCCAGTCGCCGTGACTTGTCAGTGTGATCACACCATCGGCATCGGCGACAAAGACGGTTTCGCCGGCGTCCTGCCAGTTCTGTTCCACTTCTTCGAGTTCGAGTTTGACGACAACCACCCCGATGACCTCGCCGCTTTGGCGGATCGGGTGGGAAATGAACAGGCCCGCGCGCCCGGTGGTCACCCCGATGCCAAAGAAGAAACCTTCTTGTCCGGCCAGTGACTGATTGAAATAGGGGCGGAAGGAATAGTCTTCACCAACGAAGCTGTCCGGGGTGTTCCAGTTACTTGAGGCAACAGTTTCCCCGGATCGATCCAAGACATAAAGGGCGGCTGCCCCCGACTGGTCATTGACCTGTTGCAGATAGAGGTTGGCGGTATGGGCCGTGCGGGGATTTTCAATCGCACGCGTGACCTGATGATGGCGGGCAACGACATAAGGAAGGTAACGATAGCGATCGATTGCCGCGCGAAGCGAGCTGTCATAAAGCGCCAGCCGTGCTTCGCCGGTACTTTCAAGTTCGCGGATGGTCAGATTGCCGGTCGAGCTGACAGCAGCCCAGATCACCATTGCCGAAATGAAGGTCCCGGCAAAGATCAGGGTTCCGCGGCTGAAATTGCTTAACCAGTAGAAAATCGCGACCTACTCCGTGAACAGGGATCATTTTGCGGTGCCGGGCGTTTGGCCTTGGATGACGTGTTTACGCCAATTAGGAAGCGTGGCGATATAAAGTCAACAGATACAGGCCTGCTTACGGGTTTGCGGGGTGTGTATTTGAATGGCCTTATTTATGCCGCAAGCGGTTATTTTTTCGCCACATTGGAATGTAAATTGTATAGTCACCACACGAATGAGTGAATTGTATCTGTCCAGTAGATGAGGTCCAGGTGAGTAAGATCGCACTTGTTGATGACGACCGGAATATCCTGACGTCTGTGTCGATGGCGTTGGAAGAAGAAGGATATGAGGTCCTGACATATTCTGATGGTTCGGAAGCACTTCATGCCATCACGAAAGAAGAGCCTGATCTGGCGGTGCTTGATATCAAGATGCCGCGTATGGACGGACTGGAGCTTCTGACCCACCTGCGCAAGAAAACCGAAATGCCGGTGATCTTCCTGACATCGAAAGATGACGAGGTTGATGAGCTGACCGGCCTGCGCATGGGTGCAGATGACTATATCAAAAAGCCGTTTTCCCAGCGTTTGTTGATCGAACGTATTCGCACCCTTCTGCGTCGCGCGGAAATCATGCGCGCCGGTGGTGTCCGCCCGAACGGGTCGGATGACGTTCTGCAGCGCGGTGATCTGGTTCTTGATCCGTCACGCCACATGTGCAGTTGGAAAGGTCAGCATGTGAACCTGACCGTGACCGAGTTCCTGTTGATTCAGGCACTTGCCAAACATCCGGGCCACGTTAAAAACCGTGACCAGCTGATTGATGCGGCGTATGGCGAGCACATCTATGTTGATGACCGCACAATTGACAGCCACATCAAACGCCTGCGCAAGAAGTTCCGCGAGACCGATAAGGAATTCAAGGAAATCGAAACGCTGTATGGCGTTGGGTATCGCTATCGTGACTCGGCCACTGTTGCTGGCTGATCGGGAATTTCTGACGCGCCGGAGCATCACGCTCCGGCGCGCATTGTTTGCAGGCCCGGTTTCGCGGGCCGGTTATTGCAGGTTTGAATGAGCGATCTTGGGACTGGTGATCACGACCAGAACGCAGCTCCGTCCGAAACACGGACGACACGGATAGAGGAACGCCACGGGCTGTTTTCGCCTTTGACCTGGCGGATTCTGGCCGTGAATGCGCTGGCACTTTTCGTGCTGGTGGCGGGTATCCTGTATCTGGGTCGCTACAAACAGGAACTTATTCATTCCGAACTTGAAGCCATGGCGGTGCAGGCGGAAATGTATGCCGCCGCCCTTTCGACATCGGCGGTCAGTTCCGGCGATGATGCGACCAACCGGGTGAAAATCGAAGTGGCGCGCGAAATGGTGCGCCGTCTTGTCGGGATTACCGGTGCGCGCACCCGCCTGTTTGCCACCAATGGCAGCCTTCTGGCCGATAGCCGCAATATCCAGTCGCTTGGAACCGGCACGATTCAGGCCGAACAGCTTCCCCCGCCGGGCGAAGAAGATGCCTTTGCCGATATCATGCGCAAGCTGACCGATGGTGTACTGACATTGTTTGAGGGTGAGCAGCCCTTGCCACTTTATGTCGACCCACCGGTGGCGAGTGCCGCCGATTACCCGGAAGTGCGCGCAGCCCTTGCGGGTTATTCCCGTGGCGTGGTGCGGGTTGATAGCGAAGGACGCCGGGTTCTTTCGGTGTCGGTGCCGGTGGCACGTTTCAAGCAGGTTCTGGCATCGGTGATGATGACCAAAAGCGGGGAGTCGATTGAAAACGCCCTGCATGCGGTGCGTCTTGATATCCTGAAAATCTTTGTTTTTGCCTTTGGCATCACGGTGTTGCTGTCGATCTATCTGGCCGGTGTGATTACCCGACCGCTGAACCGGTTGGCGCGTGCGGCCGAACGGGTCCGGCGCAGCAAAAATCGCCAGTTCGCGATCCCCGATCTGTCGGATCGCCGCGATGAGATTGGCGATCTGTCGACGACACTGCGCGATATGACCGAAACCCTTTGGGACCGCATGGATGCGATTGAACGGTTTGCCGCGGATGTTGCGCATGAGATCAAGAACCCGCTGACCTCGCTGCGATCGGCCGTGGAAACCGCCACGCGTTTGAAAGACCCGGAACGCCAGCGCCGGCTGATGGAAATCATCGCCGAGGATGTTCAGCGCCTTGATCGCCTGATCAGTGATATTTCGGATTATTCGCGTATGGATGCCGAACTGTCGCGCGCCGAAAGCGAGGAAGTCGATCTTGGTGTGCTGCTGCATACGCTGGGCGAGCTTTACAACGCTGATGTCGACGGCCCGCCGGTCAAGGTTTCCGTGCCCGAGAACCTTAATGTGCCGGCCCTTGAAAGCCGCCTGACACAGGTCTTCAGGAACCTGATTTCCAATGCGATCACCTTTACGCCTGAAGGGGGCGAGGTACGCGTGCGTGCCTGGCGCGACAAGAATTGGGCAGTGATCACGATTGAGGATGACGGCCCCGGCATTCCGCCCGGCAAGGAAGAGGCGATCTTTAACCGGTTCTATACCGAGCGGCCCGCGACCGAGAAATTTGGCCAGCATTCGGGGCTTGGATTGTCGATTTCCAAGCGAATCATTGCAGCTCATAACGGCGAGCTTTCCGCAAAGAATCGCGTTGTGAATGATGCGGTCAAAGGGGCGGTCTTTACCATTCGCCTGCCGCTTGATTAAGTTTTTTGCAAGCGCAAAACAGCGATTTGCCTATGGGTGAGGTTAAGTCGATCACGCTTGCGACGTTTGGGGTTTGACAACCCGACGCCTGCCAAGCATCGTTTTTTTCATTATGTCCCAGCTTCATGCAAATTGCGTCCGGATCGGTGCCCATGCGGTGCTGCTGCGCGGACCATCCGGATCGGGAAAATCCGGGCTTTCGCTGCGTCTGATACAGACGGGCGGCTTTCTTGTTTCTGATGATCGAACCGACCTGATCGCGCGCGACAGGCGCCTGATTGCCAGCGCACCTGATCCGATTGCCGGATTGTGTGAAGTGCGCGGCATCGGGATTGTGCGCGGTTTGCCGCAAAAACCCGAGGGCGACGTCAGGGTTCTGATCGATTTGACGGATGATCCGACCAATGTCGAACGCATGCCCGAACCTTCAAGCGAAGAGTTTTGTGGCATTGCGATACCGTGTTGGACATTATGTGCATCCGATCTGGCCATCGAGGCAAAGATTGGAGTAGCTTTGGCGCTCGCGACCGGTGAAATGACCCTTGAACCGTAATCCACAGGACCCTGTTTTGCAGAAAACTTCGCAGAATTCTTCTGACAGTCAGAATACGGCCCTTGGCGCGTTTGATGGCAAAAGCGGACTGGTTCTTGTGACCGGGGTGTCCGGTGCCGGGCGTACGACCACCCTTAAAATCCTTGAAGATTTCGGCTTTGATGCGGTCGATAACTTGCCGCTGCGGATGTTGTCGGCGCTGGTGCCCAGCGACTGCCGCCCGGAACAGCCGATTGCGATTGGCCTTGATATCCGTACGCGTGATTTCGGCGTTGATCAGTTTGTCGAGATTGTCGGTCGTTTGCGCAATCAGACCGGCATGGATCCGTTGATGATTTATGTCGATGCGGATACGGCCGTGTTGCAGCGCCGCTTTACCGAGAGCAGACGCCCGCATCCACTGAGCCACGATCGGCCGCTGGTCGATGCGATCGAGCATGAAAAACGCCTGATGGCGCCGATTGCCGCCACGGCGGATATGCGGATCGATACATCGCGGCTTAAATCGGCCGAGCTTCGCAAGATCCTGCAGGACCAGTTTGATATTGGCGAAAACGAAGGCATGGCGATCTTTGTGCGCAGCTTTTCGTTCCGTCAGGGCGTGCCGGCCGAGGCCGATCTTGTTTTTGACGTTCGCTTTCTGCGCAACCCGCATTATGATCCCGAGCTTCGCCTGATGACCGGGATGAATGCGGCAGTTGGGCAATATATAGAAGAAGACCCGGATTTCGCCGGGTTTGTGAGCCGCCTGAAGGCAATGCTGGAGCCTATTTTGCCGCGTTATGCGCAGGAAGGTAAAAGCTATCTGACCATTGCGGTCGGATGTACGGGTGGTCAACATCGTTCGGTTTATATCGCGCGGTTACTCAATGACTGGATTGCCGATCTGGGATATGACACACATCTCAGTCATCGGGATAAACCGGACGAGCCGACCACGGGGGAGTGATAAAATGGAGAAAACTGCATGATCGGGATGGTGCTGGTCACCCACGGCGATCTCGCGAAAGAGTTCGTATCTGCCTTGCAGCATGTTGTTGGCGAACAGGAAAATGTCGAAGCGGTCTGTATCGGACCGGATGACGACATGGAACAACGCCGCGCAGACATTCTTGCCAGCGTCGAAAAGGTCGACAGCGGCAAAGGTGTTGTCCTTTTGACCGACATGTTTGGCGGTACCCCGTCCAATCTGGCGATTTCCATTATGGAACAGGCAAATGTCGAAGTTATCGCAGGGGTTAATTTACCTTTGCTGATTAAGCTGGCATCTGTTCGCATCGACGGCACGTTGGCCGAAACGGTCAATGCGGCCCAGGATGCGGGGCGTAAATACATTAACGTCGCGTCGCGTCTGCTGAGCGGCGAGGAATAAGTCAGCAACAAAAAGAACAGGGCCGGATGCACGGGGACAGCGCATCTGGCTTGCGGGGACATACATGGCGCAGAAGGAAAAACGCACTTTAACAATCAGCAACCAGCGCGGATTGCACGCGCGGGCGGCTGCGAAATTTGTTAAACTGGCAGGTGAATTTCAATCGAGCATCATGGTGCGCAACCGCGGCACCGAAGTATCGGGTGTGTCGATCATGGGCTTGATGATGCTGGCAGCATCGATCGGCACCGAGATCGAGGTCGAAGCGACCGGCCCGGATGCCAAACAGGCGATTGATGCGCTGAACGAACTGGTTGATGCCAAGTTCGACGAAGAATAAGACCCATCCGGCCGACACTTAGGTCGGGGAGTCTGAGTTCCGGGATAACAATAAAACGAGTTGGTAGCTAAGAAGGCTTGCAAGTTCCTCCAACAGACCAAACCGTTTCAGATGAAAACACCACGGGCGTCCGGCGGGTCATCACCGGGTTGGGCGCATCGGGCGGGATTGTTATCGGTCGCGCCTTTGTCCTTGATCGCCAGATCATCCAGGTCAATCGCAAGCCAATTGCCGATGATGCCGTCGAGGCCGAATGCAAGCGCCTTCATGATGGTGTTGCCGAAAGCATTGATCAGCTCAAACGCCTGAAATCCCAATCATCGAGTGCCGAAAGTGCTGCGTCCGAGGAACTTGGCTTCCTGATGGATGCCTATATCCACATGCTGACCCAGTCGCGTCTGGTGCGCGGGGCCGAAGAACTGATCGTTTCGAAAAAGCGCAATGCGGTGCATGCGGTCAGTGATGTGATTGATGCAATCGCCGATCAGTTTTCGGGCATGGAAGACAGCTATATCGCAGCCCGTGCGACGGACATCCGCGAGGTCGGCCTGCGTCTGATGCGCTGTCTGATTGGCGAGACTGACCGGGCAATGGACAATGCGCCCACGGGCTCCATCCTGATTGCCGAGGATGTCAGTCCGGCCGATATGGCGCGCTTTGAGCCGGGGCAACTGACCGCCTTTGTCACGGCCCTTGGCGGGGCCGAAGGCCATACTGCGATCATGGCGAGATCCCTTGGTATTCCGGCGGTCCTTGGCGCACCTGATATCGTGCGCGGTGTGCGCGGTGGCGATCAGATCATTGTTGATGGCGGACGCGGTGAAGTGATCATTTCGCCCACGGCTGCCGATATCAAACATTACACCCAACGCCGTGCCGATTGGCTTGCCGCGCGTGAAAAGCTGGCAAGCTTGCGCGATGTGCCGTCCGCGACGCGCGATGGCATAGACATCGACCTGCATGCCAATATCGAATTGCCGATTGAACTTGCCGCCGCGCTTGAAAATGGCGCCAGCGGCATTGGTCTTTTGCGCAGCGAGTTCATGTTCATGAACAAGGACTATCTGCCGGGCGAGGACGAGCAATACGAAGAACTGGCCGATATTGTCAAACGCATGGATGGCAAACCGGTCACCATTCGTACCCTTGATATCGGTGGCGAAAAGCTTGCGGTCGCACTTCAGAATGAAATCGGATCGGGACCGAACCCGGCCCTTGGATTGCGTGGGGTGCGGTTGTCGCTTCGCAAGACCGAGCTTCTTGAAGCACAGTTTGCCGCCATCCTGCGGGCATCGCTGCACGGGCCGGTTCGGGTTCTGATCCCGATGGTGGTGGGCGTGCATGAAATGACCCGGGCACGCCAGATCTATGAGGCGGTGGCCAAGCGTTTGCGCAAGGATGGGCATCCGATCCCTGATGTCTTGCCACCACTGGGGGCGATGATCGAAATTCCGGCCGCGGCCTTGGCGGTCGATACACTGGCGCGTGACAGCGACTTCTTTGCGATTGGCACCAATGACCTGACGCAATATACGCTTGCGATTGATCGCACCGATGATCAGGTGGCGGGGATGTTTGATCCGCTGCATCCGGCTGTGCTGCGCCTGATCCGAGATGTGATCAAGGTCGCGGGCGAGCGTGATATCCCGGTCAGTGTTTGCGGCGAGATGGCCGGTGATCCGCGCTATGTGCCGCTTTTCATCGGTTTTGGTTTGCGTAATCTTTCGATGTCGCCGGTCAATATCTTGCTGGTCAAGCAGCGCTTGCGGCGCCTTGATAGCCGCAATTCCGAACATCAGGCCAGCCGCGTCATGGAACAATGGGATTCGGCCCGCATTGCCATGATGCTGGATGATTTTAACGACCTCGCCTGACAATTCCCGTCTTTCATAGCTTGTTCCGGGTGCCCGCCATCCCAACATAGGGGGCAGTTTTGTGCCTGTTATGTCCGTGTTGGTCCGTGGGCGGAATGCCCCGGATTGCGGGGCGTGGCAGCGCGCGGGTTGGTCCGTTTTTGGGTGCGATGCAAATTCACACAAAAAAGGACTTGAAAACAATATAAAGATATCTTTATATGTGACCTATCGCGGTCAGGGATAGGACCGCAACAGAATTCTTCGGCGTATCGGCGGGACCAAAATCCCAGGCGGATGCGCCATTCCTGTTTGATTGGAGACAACATGTCGAACTTTACCGATTACAAGGTCGCGGACATCTCGCTGGCCGGTTGGGGCCGCAAGGAAATCGCGATTGCCGAAACCGAAATGCCGGGCCTGATGGCGCTGCGCGAAGAATATGGCGCGGCACAGCCGCTTGCTGGTGCACGCATCGTTGGCTGCCTGCACATGACCATTCAGACCGCAGTTCTGATCGAGACCCTGACGGCACTTGGTGCGGAAGTTCGCTGGTCTTCGTGCAACATCTTCTCGACCCAGGATCAGGCTGCTGCGGCGATTGCTGCTGCTGAAATCCCGGTATTTGCTTGGAAAGGCGAGACCGAGGAAGAATTCTGGTGGTGCATCGAGCAGACCATTGCTGGTCCGGACGGCTGGAAGCCGAACCTGATCCTTGATGATGGCGGCGACGTTACCCAGCTGATCCACGACAAGTATCCGGAACTTCTCGAAGACATCAAAGGTCTGTCGGAAGAAACCACCACCGGTGTGCACCGCCTGTATGAAATGGCGAAAAAAGGCACCCTTAAGGTCCCGGCGATCAACGTCAATGACTCGGTCACCAAGTCGAAATTCGACAACCTGTATGGCTGCCGTGAGTCTCTGGTCGATGGCATCAAGCGTGCAACCGACGTGATGGTTGCCGGCAAGATCGCCGTTGTTGCCGGTTTCGGTGACGTGGGTAAAGGTTCGGCTGCTTCCATGCGCAGCCAGGGTGCACGTGTTCTTGTGACTGAAATCGATCCGATCTGCGCCCTGCAGGCCGCGATGGAAGGTTACGAAGTCACCACCATGGAAGACGCAGCCCCGGTCGGCGACATCTTTGTCACCACCACGGGTAACATCGACATCATCACGCTTGACCATATGCGTGCGATGAAAGACCGCGCAATCGTTTGCAACATCGGTCACTTCGATTCCGAAATCCAGATCGGTTCGCTCAAGAACTACAAATGGGACAACGTCAAGCCGCAGGTCGACGAAGTCGAATTCCCGGATGGCAAACGCCTGATCGTTCTGGCCGAAGGTCGTCTGGTTAACCTTGGTTGCGCAACCGGTCACCCGAGCTTCGTGATGTCGGCTTCCTTCACCAACCAGGTGCTGGCACAGATCGAGCTTTGGAAAAACCACTCGAACTACGAAAACAAGGTTTATGTCCTGCCGAAACACCTTGATGAGAAAGTTGCAGCCCTGCACCTTGATCGTCTTGGCGTGAAACTGACCAAGCTGTCGTCCGAGCAGGCCGAATATATCGGCGTGCCGCAGGCTGGTCCGTTCAAGCCGGATCATTACCGCTACTAATCGAATAGAGAAAAGGCCCCGAAATTCGGGGCCTTTTTTTTACAGATGAGCGATAACCCCACCGCGCATGGCGGAGTCTAGCGGGTTATATAAAGGTCTAGGAAATTCAAATTTCATATCGAGCCCGCATGCATCATATATGCGGTCAACTCGGAAAAGTTTCCAGCCTTCGGGCTTGCCTGAAGAGGTTGCTCCAGATGTTTGATAGGCCCGAAGTACATAATGACCATCTCGAGTTCTTCCGAGAGCATGAGGTTCAATTACCCGATCTCCCGGAGCGTATGTGATTGATATCACACGCATTTGGTCGATAGCGTCTTCTAGAAAGTCAAGCATATCCATTCCTTTCCTTCTGAATAGGAAGGACGTCAGGCTTGACTTTAGGGTTGTTGAGATTCAATCTGCACAACGTTGATACCTGTTCCCGTGCCTGACGCCAATGTCTTAACGGGAGCAATAAAATCAGGCCGTCTGGTGTTGCCGCACTAGACGGCCTCTTTGATCTTAGTGCTGTCTTTCCGACTCCACACCATTTCTGATGTAGAGTCAATATTCAGGCGGCTTAATGTTTAAATACACTACATGTAGTGGGTGTGGTGTGTGGAAGTGTTAAGTTGCAGTAGGGTTTTTGTTTCGGATGCCCCAGCTAGAAATCGAGTATTCCGCCCAACTGCCGATCAAGGATGAATTGTCCAAGCTGGCGGTTGATCTGCATTATGTGATTGCCCGCGAGGCTGATGCGGATCTGGATTCCTTCAAGACCCGGATTACACCATTGGAAAATGTCGTGATCGGGGATGGCGATGCCAAGAACGCCATGGTCCATCTTGATATCCGGCTGCTGTCAGGCCGGATTAATGCGGTGAAATTTGCCACCGGCGAGGCCGCCCTTGCCGCACTGATTGATCGGCTGGAATGGCTGGTGGGGGACTATCAGGTGCAATTCACCGTCGAGGTCCATGACCTTGATCGGGAAAACTATTTCAAGCACATCACCGAAGGCCCGCGCGCATCCTGAGCACGGTGTTCGCCGGGATTGATGATTACATCAAAAGCGCTTCGTGGATCGGATGATCCGGGCCATAGCGGTCATTGAGCAATTTGATCAGCTCGCGCGAGAAGCCCTTGCCAGCATCAAGGAGTGATCGCAATTCTGTATCATTGCGATCATGTGGTCCGACGCCATCAAGGCGTGCACGGACGTCCGGGTCAGACAGTTCGCTTAAGAAACGGTCATAAAGTTCGAGTGCGGGCAGGCTTTTTTCCCCGAACACGGTTTGCAGTCGCGTGATCGGTGGCAGCTGTAAAAGTTCCGACAGTTTTTCACGTTTACCAGCATAATCACGGCCAGCGGTTTCTGCTGCTGCGATAATCCCGCCGAAATAAAGCATCTTGCGCGAAAAGACCAGTTTCAGGCGCCGTGGTGCCCAGGCCTTGCTGGCATCGCCCTCGCGGGTTTTGATTTCAAAATCGACGCTGATGGTGCGGTAATAGCGGATCACGTCATTGACCAGAAAGCGCGCGATGGAATCCCGTGTGACGGAACTGGTGACGTAATTGGCGATCAGATCGTCAAAGAATTTGCGTTTGCCCGCCTCGTTATAAAGCCACTCACATTCGAGCAGGAACAGCAGCCGACGGGTGGTGATCGAATTGGTATCGCCATCAAGCCCGATGCGATTTACCAGTTCCTCGGCCGTGATATAGGACGAAAACGGGCCGTTTACCGCCGGTTTCTTGGTGACCATCTTGCCAAGGATATCGGCGACCTGTTGATGCGGGGCATGACTGCGTTCGGCTTCGCGGCCAATGATGAAGTAATCAAGATCGGATTGATCGGATGCCTCATGCCGGCCATAGGAGCCGGTGACCACCACACAGAATGTATCGCCCGACAGGCTTTTGCCCAACGCGTCGCGCATCTCTGCCAGGCGGGTGGCCGAGTAGTGCTGATTGGATGCGATGGTGTCAGGTAGCAATATGACCCGGGACCTTTGCTGCGACTCGTTGGGATGCAATTATCTGACTACAGGCCAAAGATTAAAAGCGCGTTTAATTTAGCATTTGTCGATTTGTTCAGCGCATGTGCGGGTCTTTAAGCGACGTCATGAATAATTCATCAACTGGCCAGGTGATCGGCATTACACAATCGGTTCGATCTTGCATCTTCTGCCTGAACCGGATTGTGTGCGATGGATGAAAACTGGAAAAAAACAGATCAATATATCGAGCAGCAACTGATCGGTGATGATCCGATCCTGACCGAGGTTCTCGCACGAAACGAGGCGGCGGGCCTGCCGCCACATGACGTTGCAGCAAATCAGGGCAAGTACCTGCAAATACTTGCGATGATGGTTGGTGCGAAGAGAATACTGGAAATCGGCACGCTTGGCGGCTTCAGCACAATCTGGCTTGCCCGTGCATTGCCATCAGATGGCAAGGTCATTTCGCTTGAATATGACCCGCTCCGCGCGGACGTCGCCCGCGAGAATATTCGTCTGGCCGGGTTTTCCAGGCAGGTTGATATTCGCTGCGGAGAAGCGAAGGACACGTTGCCGGAATTAATCGAAGAAGCGCCATTTGATCTGATCTTCATTGATGCGGACAAGCCAAATAACCCGCTTTATCTGCAATGGGCCTTGAAGCTATCCCGCAAAGGAACGGTGATCATTGGTGACAATGTGGTGCGTGAAGGCGAGGTGTGTAACCCGGAAAGCACCGATGAGCGTGTTCAAGGTGTTCGGCGGTTCTTTGACATGATGGGGAATGACCCACGCCTGACCGCAACGGCACTTCAGACGGTCGGAGCAAAGGGTTGGGACGGATTTTCAATCGCGATTGTGAATGACGGCCCTGATCCCAAATAGCAGAGCCTAGTCAAACAGGCTTGCCGCAGCGGCCTGTTGGGCCGGGTCGGTCAGGCTGCCGACACGCCTAAGGAAGGAATGCTTTTCCTCGTAATAGCGTTTTGACAGGTCGGCAAAGCAGCGGACTTCGACATCCTTGTTGATGTGGAATTCGCGACGCGGCACCTTGGCCTCGTTGAGATCAAATGTGCTGGCTGACGCGCTCATTTGATGGTCAACCGCATCAGCAACGCCATCCAGTTCAATACGGTTCTTGAGACTGTGCAGGAACTTCTTGAAGGGCGGGTGACTGTTAAGGAACGCCTTTTCGGTCAGCAGGAAATCATCCGCGGCGAAATCCGGTGCGTTTTTAACGACAAATTCGCGGCACAGATGGTCGGTGGCAAAGCACATCGGACCAAAGATGAAATTGCGATAGATGTCTTCCTTGAGCTGCCAGAACTTGTCCAGGCGTTTGAGCGATTCCGCATCAAGCTTCACGGCTGCTTCAAGCAGCAGACGCGGATGGCAATGCACATGGTTGGGATGGACATAAGTCT
The DNA here is from genome assembly GCF_002709775.1 of Thalassospira sp. Classification (GTDB taxonomy): domain Bacteria; phylum Pseudomonadota; class Alphaproteobacteria; order Rhodospirillales; family Thalassospiraceae; genus Thalassospira. Next base: position 13,140 of record NZ_PAQR01000055.1, on the reverse strand, counting down.
TGGTGCGGCTGATGCCTTCCAGCGTGTCGATATTGACCGGGCCGGAAAACAGGGCGGCATGCGGGTGATCGGACTTTTTCGACAGAAGGGCAATCACCGCGTCCGGATCCACACCATGCTTGACCAGCAGATGATTGACCGACAGGTCGAGATCGACCTCACCCGTGATAATCTGATTGGTCAGTTGGTGGTGATTGCGGTTAAAGCGCCGGGCAAATTCCGGTTCCAGCGTATGGGAAAACGGACCATGGCCAATATCGTGCAACAGGGCAGCAGCGCCCAGAAGATCGCAATCTGCATCCGACAGCCCCATCAAACGGCAATAGCGTTGCGAGAGTAAGGCCACACCGATTGTGTGGTCATAGCGCGAATGGCGGATATTGGCCGGACGCCCGTTGGGATGGAACAGATAGTCGATGGCACCCAAAAACGAGATTTCGCGCAACCGTTCAAAGGCGGGCGATGCGATCAGTTTTTTGTGCAGTGGCCGGTCAAAGGCCGAGGCGATCTGGGCACGCTTGAAATGGTAGTTATATTGCGGCACATCGCGAAACAGCAGTTCCCATTCGGCGATGTCGTCGGCATTGAAATTGGTGTCGAACAGATCGCCGATTTCCGGTGCCGGCTTTGCGGCTGCCTTGAGCGCGGCAGAGTCCTTTTGTGGCGCAGCGGGCTTGGGCTCCGCGCGCGGTGCAAAAAGATCTAGCTGCGGTTTTGGGCTCATCTTGGAAATAACGGAAACGCTTAATCTGTTACGAATGTCAGTCCCGAGACATAAACGGATTCACCGGTCATGTCATTGCGGTTTTTCGGTAGGGTTTCCCCGCGAAACACGTCATCAGACAAGGCTGTTGTCGCGATGATGCGAAACGGTGGTAAAAGCACATCGTTTTCACCATAATAATAGCTCATAAACACAAACGGTTAACAACACGTGACACGGCAAGCATCCGAGCAAGCTTCCAGACAGGTTGGAGCAGACAAAAAGGCGGTGGCGATTTTGCGCAGACTGTCTGATTTGTCGCGTTCTGCCGTTTGGCGGGGCGTGGGTGCGGTGTTTGCGTTGCTGAGTCTCTCCGTCCCCACGCATGCGCAGGAAAAGTTCCGTGTAAATTCCGGCGGGAATGGTGATGCGACTGCGGCCCAAGTGGCCCAGCCTGACGGGATTGGTGCGACGATCTTTGGGAGCCTTGCCGGGCTAAGTGATCGTGACTGGCTGGTGGTGGGGCTGGCGGCCGTTGGTGGTGCGGCAATTGCCGGCTGGGTCGGTTGGCGACTGTCGCTTCGGATGCGCCGCCATCTTGAGGAAGTTGAAGATCACGAACATGAACTGGCCGGTGAGACCGAGCTTTTCACCCAGCTTCTGTTTGCCGGTCCGGACCCTGTTTATTACTGGAGCCGCCATGGCTTTGCCGAGGGGGCCAGTCCGTCGCTTAAGCGGGCCTTTCAGCTGGGTCAGGATGGGCGTTTTCCCGATGTGCTTGATCTTTTGCGCGATGAGGATGCGGATGCCCTGAAAGAGCGGGTGCGTAACCTTAAATCCGGGCATGACCGGTTTGAACTGTGGGTCACTACCCTTGATGAGCGCAAATTCCATGTGACCGGCATGGCGGCGCGCAAGGACCGGTCATCAGACGTTCTGGCGCATGGTTTGTGGTTCCGCGATGAAACCCGCCATTCGCGCGAACGCGAAAGCCAGTTTGGCGATTTTCAGCTGCTCAAGCATGAAGTATCGGGCCTGCGTCAGGCGCTTGATAGCCTGCCATTCCCGGTCTGGCGCCGCGATAGCGAGCTTCGCCTGATTGATTGCAACATGGCCTATGCCGATGCGGTGGAACGCGACACCATCGAAGATGCGCTGGCGACACAATCGGAAATCGGTGCCGGGGTGATCCCTGATCATGGCCGGTCGCTTGCGGCATCGGTTCAGCGCAACAATGAAAGCCTGACGCGTGATTTCCATGTCGTCATTCGCGGTGATCGCAAATTGCTGCGCATTACCGAAATGCCAGATGGTGACGGGGGTGCTGGCGATGACGCCGGTGGTCTGATCGGCTTTGCGATTGATTGCACCCCGGTCGAGGAATTGCAGTCCGATCTGTCACGCCATATTCGCGCCCATGCCGAGGTGCTGGAAAACCTTGGCACCGCCATTGCGGTTTATGGTGGGGACAAGGGGCTTATCTTCTTTAATACCGCCTTCACCAAGCTTTGGGATCTCGATGACGAGTGGCTCTGGACCGAGCCAACCCATGACGATGTTTTGCGGCGTTTGCGCGATGAACGCAAACTGCCCGAAGTCACTGATTTCACCCAGTTCCGCAATACCGAGAACCAGCGGTTTACCGATCTTCTCAAACCTGAAGAAGACCTGATGCATCTGCCAAATGGCATGACGCTCAGACGCTTTATCTCGCCGCATCCGTTTGGCGGGCTGATGTTTGTCTATGAGGATGTGACCGACAAGCTGGTTCTGGAAAGTTCCTATAACACCCTGATCGCGGTACAGCGCGAGACGCTTGAGAGCCTGCATGAGGCGGTTGGCGTGATCAGTGGTGATGGGCGTTTGCGGCTTTATAACCATGGCTTTGCCGATCTGTGGGGCCTTGAAGGTACCTTCCTCGATGTGTCACCGCATCTGGCCGATGTGGTCGAGAAATCGAAGGACTACTGGCGCGAACGTGACGATTGGGAAAAGTTCAAGAACCGCATGGTCGCGCGGATCACCAACCATGAGCCAATGAATGGCCGGTTGGAACGATCCGATAATTCGATCATTGATTTCGCCATTGTGCCGCTGCCCGACGGGGCGGTGATGATGTCCTATATCGATGTCACCGACACGATCCGGGTTGAACGGGCGCTGCGTGAACGTAACGAGGCGCTGCGTACTGCTGACCAGATGAAGTCGGACTTCATTTCGACAGTCTCGCGCGAGCTGACCAAGCCGCTTGATCATATCAATGGTGAGTCTGATCGTTTGATCCCGCATCTGACCGGGAATGTTGCGCGGTCGGTTGAAACCATCCGCACTGAAGCACAAAGCATGCTGGCGCTGGTCGATGACATGCGCGATCTGGCAACCCTTGGGTCGGGGCAGGTCGCACTTGAGCTTGATACCGTTGATCCAAGACGTTTGCTGCGCTCGCTTGAGGCGCTGACGCGTGCACGGTTGGCGGAGCTTAATGTGTCGCTGCGTCTTTATTGTTCGCGCCAGATTGGCTGGATGGTGGCCGATGAACGTCGTCTGAAACAGGCATTGTTCATTCTGGTGACCAATGTGCTGCGCACCGCCCCCGAAGGCAGCGAGGTTTCCGTGGTTGCACGCAGGCGCGGTGAGGATATCGAGATTTCGATATCGCTTTCGGATGAAGCGCCGCAGCCAATGCTGTTTGAAGGCCTGCGCGATGGCGAATCCCCGTCGGCCCGCCGTGCCCTTGGCATGGCCATGGTCCGTGCCGTGGTCGAAATCCATGGCGGGCGGGTCAAGATCAGCCGCGATGGTCGCGAGATCGCCTGCATCCTGCCGGCGGGCGAGGAAAGCGATCTGGGCTAAGGCCGTAACGGATACCCTGCGGATACGAAAAAGGCGCCTTGCGGCGCCTTTTGTTTTGTTTGGTGATCCGGGTTGATCAGACCGTAAACGGGACGTCCTTGCCGGCGACAAAGGCATCGATGTTATCAAGCGCCCGGAAGCCCATGGCGTTGCGGGTTTCAACCGTGGCCGAGCCCAGATGCGGCAGCAGGAAGGTGTTTGCGAGGTCGCGATAGGCCGGTTCGATATTCGGCTCGCCAGCAAAAACATCCAACCCGGCTGCGGTCAGTTTGCCCGATTTCAGGGCGGCAATCAGATCCTTGTCATTGACCACATCACCGCGTGCGGTGTTTACGATGATCGCACCATCGGGCAGTTTGGAAATGAAGTCGGTATTGACCATGCCGCGCGTTTCCGGGGTCGACGGGCAATGCAGCGACAGGAAATCACAATGGGGCAAAAGCCCCTCGATGCTGTCGTGATAGGTGGCACCCATTTCCTGATCGGCGGGCAATTGGCGGCGGTTGTAATAATGGATGTCCATATCAAAGCCGCGCGCACGTCTGGCAACGGCCTGACCAATGCGGCCCATGCCAACGATGCCAAGTTTCTTGCCCGTGACCTGGGTCCCCATCAGATGGGTCGGACGCCAGCTTGACCAGGTGGCGTTGCGGACTTCTGCCTCGCCCTCGCTGGCGCGGCGGGCGGCACCCAGAATCAGAAGCCAGGCGATATCAGCGGTGGCATCGGTTAGAACGCCCGGCGTGTTGCCGATAATCACCCCCTTTTTCTTCGCGGCGGCCAGATCAATATGATCGGTCCCGACCGAGAAGGTGGCGACGATTTTCACACTGTCGGAAAGATGGTCGAAAAATTCGGCATCAATCGGATCGCCGACCGAAACAAGGGCTGCATCCGCACCATGACAGAGGGCGAGGATTTCAGCACGGGTCAGGGGATCGTCATCTTCCTGGGTTCGGATGTCGTAACTTTCAGCGGCGCGCTTTGCGACGGCATCGGGCAAGCGGCGGGTTACGGCAAGAACGGGTTTCATTGTCTGTTTCTCCCTGAAGCGATTTTGTTTTTAAGCTTTCAATGACCCTAGGGTCCGGACCTATTAATTTGGTGTGAATGGTTCACCGGATTTGTGCGGATACGCGAAGCAAAACCGCCGGAAGATATGCATCTTTCAAGGCTTTGCGACAAAGTAGCCCGTGCAAATCCGGTTAATCCGAATGACAGACGTTATATTTGCAAACTCCTGCGTCAAATCCCTTGGCCGGGATACCGACCCGCCCGGCGGGCTTTTCCTTGGATTTCACAAATATAACGTCTGCCATTCAAATCAAATTAATAGGTCCGGACCCTAGAATAACTGCCCGACGGCCAAACGGATACCGATAGATGTAATCACCAGCGACAGCAGGAAATCGGCCAGAACAATCGTGCTGGCGGTCGGGATCGATACCGAAAGCGTCAGCTTGGCGATATAGACGCCATAAACCAGTGTCGCGATCACTGCGATAAAGACAAATCCACCGGCCCCAAGTGACGGGAACAAAACACCGAGCAGCAAGGCGGTCAGATAAAGCCCCATCTGAAGCACGCTTGCCCAGTTATAGACGGTGATGAACGCGATATAGCGTTCGGCACGACCCAGCATCGGAATGACGTGGAACATGATCAGCGGGAAAGCGACCCATTTGATGACATAGGCGATGGTTTCAACCAGCATATAGCGCGTCGCCGGGAAGCCTTCGGGCGCATCAAAGATATCGTTCCAGCGCAACAGGGCAAAGGCCGGGAACACAATGGCGGCTGCGAGAAACGAGCGCCAGAATCCCTCAATCGAAAAGTTAAAAAATCCAAGACCTTGCGTGTCGCCACGGGCAAGACGCCAAGTGCCGTAAAGGGCGCGCAGGGTTTCGCTGGATGTACTCATCTGGGGCTGTTTTCCGGATTTTGGGGCAACTCTGATCCCGATTGTCTAGCAGTCTGCCAGACGAAGGGAAACAGCTTATCTCCGAATGCCGGTCCTTCACAAGGTGGGCTTGCCAAACGTCTTTTGATGCACGGCCAGTCGGGCCTTTGGCGTGGAAAAGAGGTGGCGGGATCAGGATGACGGACAATACGGACGAAGAATATGCGTTGCGCTTGTCCTATCTTGAACAGACTGATCCCAACTCGCTTGCGGTCGCGCGGCTTTACCTTGAAATGGCGAGCAACCACACCCCCGATCAGCGCGAAGCGGCATTGACCCTGTTTGATGCGGCCGATGCGATATTCTCGCTGCATTTACCGACCACACGCGATGCGGCGGTGGCGGGGCTGGCGCTTAGCTTGAATAACCGGGCTGCGCTTGAGATCGAGGCAGGCGAATGGGAGTGGGCCGTTGATGCGGCCTGTCAGGCAGTCGAGCTGCGCCAGGACCGGTTGCGCAATTGCGTCGGGCGCAAGGATGATAATGAGCGGCTTGATCTTGGCTATTCACTGGCTGCACTTGTTTTGGCCCTGCAGGGCGCGGGGAAGCTTGATCTGGCGCGCGATGCCGCGTGCGAGGCGGTCGAGGTGCTTGGCAAGTTTGCCGGTATGCGCAATCAGGATGCGTTTATCCTTCTGACCAAGCTGATTTGTATCTATGCCGATCTGTGTAGTCGAACCGATCAGTTGCCCGATGCCAGTGTTCTTATGCCACTTGCCAAGGCGTTTTACAGCATGCGTGGCAAGGCATAAGAAAATACAGAACAACGCAAAGCGGCCACAAGGGATGTGCCCCTGTGGCCGTTTTGTATTGGGTTTGGAAGTGCCGCTTAGCGGGTGCTTGCGACCGACCAGGTCAGCGTCACATCGCCATTGGCCGGGACGTCGATTTCCCAGCTGATCTGGTTGGGTTGGTCACGCTCGTGCTTGTGGCTTTCGGCGGTTACTTTCCAATCAACGGGGATGTCTTCACGGATGGTGACGGTTTCGACCCGGTCGCTGGTGTTGCGGATGGTCCATTTTAGATCCGCGCTGACGGCGTCTGGCAGGTTTGCACGCGCCTTGCGATCAACCGCGACAACATCACGCGTTCCGTTCAGATCGCTTGCCCGGCCAAGACGCAAAGTCGCATCCTGCCCGACCGGGGTGAGCGAAATCATGTCTTCTGACAGATAGCCGGTGTCGCCTGCAGGCGTCTTGGCGTAGATGCGAACAATGCCATCGGGCCACGGGCTTTTGGCGTCTTTGCCACCTTCGTTGGTGATGTCAATTTCAAGTTCCGGGCGAACGAACTTCTCGCCGTTGCGCTGCTCCATATTATAGACGCTGCTTGCGGCGGTGAAGATTGCGCGGCGTTTGACCGGCAGAACCTGCGGGTCGAGCAACGGCAAGATCACCGTGTCGCCATCCTTCATCGAAAGCCCGTTAAACGGACCATAAACATGCAGGTTTTCAAAGCTTGCCCGTTCGGGCGCGCTTGCGGCCGATGCACCGACATCGGCAACAGCCGACATCATCATTTCGGTACGCGCGGCCTTGACCATCGGGGGTTGCTGAACCCGGTTGGGATCGCCCGCCACCAGACGCAAGGATGCATCGTCATAGTCGCTGCCCGATGCATTCATTACCTTGGCGATGGCGGTCAGTTTCAGGCTGTTTTCTGCGCGGTCGTAATAGGCGGTATAGGACGTGTTCCAGCCGATCCCGCCCAGAAGATAGGCCATCGAAACATGGTCAAGCGCTGCACCGGTTGAGATATCGGCATCAAGGGTCGGTGCGGTGGTAAAGCCGTCGGGGAGTTCGGAAATGATCACCTGATCAAGGGCGACCCGTTCGATCCCGGCATCGGTCTTGACCAATGCCACATGGGTCAGGGCAACAAGGGTGCCCTCGATCAGGTCATCGTCACGACGAATGGTGACGGTTTTGCCGATCTGATCGCGCAGTAAATCATCAAGGGCGTTCGAGCCGTTGTTGCGATTGCGCAGCGATGACCAGACAAGATCGGCGTCCTTGGCGGTGCCAAGCAGGAAGGAATCATTCATGATGGTACGTGGCAGACCATCAATGCGAAGGGTGCTTTGGCCTTCGGGGATGGTTGCGTCACGCTGTTCGGTGATCAATGACAGATTGCCCGGATAAACGGTGAGCTGCAGGTTGGTGCGGTTATCGGCCGATAGTCCGACAGACGGGCTTTGCGCGCGGGCCGCCTCGATATCCTGTCCGAAAAATACTGCCGAGCCCAACAAAGCCGCCAGTGCGAAACGATTGCGCAATGCTGCAGACATTCCCGATCCCTTTTTTTGTGATGGAGTGTATGGTCCTGTTTTTACGCTGCTACCTTTGCTTGAAAAAGTGGCAGGATCAAGGACATGTGGGGACCATTTCAAGAATGAGGCAAGCAGTTTGATCCAACGCGCGTGTGTTCGGGCTCGCACCAGACAGGTGCCGCCACGAGACCGTGTCGCGTTCAAGGAAGGCGGTTGATCAGCCCAGGTCGTGATGGAACGAATAGCCGCCGGCTTCTGGCAGGTGATGCTGGTAGGCCGCCTGACGGGCAGTATCGAGAATGATCGGGGCGCGCAGATTGACCGACATGCTAAACGGACCGTCATCAGGTTTGTGCAGGGTCACGATCAGCAAAACCGCGCCATCATTTTTCTTGATGCCGTGAATGCCAAAGGCCTGTTCAAGATGTTCCGGACGGATGGTGTCGCTTTCAAGGTTATAGGGCGCGACGATAAAGGCCAGTTCCGGTTCGGTCAGGCATTGCATCAGAAGAAAGGCACTGCCGCCTTCGCCCGGGAAGCTCGCGAGGGCAAAGACGTTGTGATCCGGGAAGCCCTTGAGACCGGCGGGGAAATAGATCGCCTTGTCCCAGGCGAACTCGCGTTCACCAAAAAGGGTGGTCAGTTTTACGGCGGACGGGACGGCATCCGTGGCCGTTGGGTTCGAGCCTTTCGTGGTCGCCATCGCGCCCTCCTGCAGATCCGGTTTCAAGCTTAACCAAGAATTATCCAAGCATTTTGGATTGGTATGCCCAAGATTCAAGGGTTTGGCAGACCGGAAGGCATTCTATCAGGCGTTTATTTAGCAGGCGTTAAAGAGAACTCCCACAGGTTCGCTAAATCCTTTGACCTGAATGGTTTGCGTCTGGCTGTAACGCGCCAGCAGGATCGGGGCGGCGATCGGGGCCTCTTTATGCAGGCGGTTGGCGAATTGTTCGCTCATAACAGTGTCGCTGCCCAATTCGCGGGTGGCCTTTTCAAGACGGGCCGCCAGATTGACCGTGGCGCCAATGACGGCGGGTGTTACCGCTTCGCGCTGGCCGATATCGCCAACAACCGCCGGGCCGAAATTAAGGCCCACGCCGATCTCAAGCGGGGCATCGCCATTTGCCGGATCTTTGGCCTGCCATTCGGCGACCTGGGTGATGATGGCCTGGGCTGCGCAAAGTGCGTTGGCAGCCGGGCGTTCCAGATCATCGAAGGCGGCGAAACTCGCCATTACGGCATCACCAATATACTTTTCGACAATGCCGCCATAGGCACCGATTTGCGATGTGGCGATCTGGTGGAACTGGTTGAGAAAACGCATGACTTCCTGTGGGTCGCGCTTTTCGGCAAAGCGTGAAAAGCCGATGACATCGGCAAACAGGATTACACATTCGCGCCGTTCACCGACACGCACCGGTTCGTCACGATCGGCCAACTGATCGGCAAGGGCAGTCGGGAAATAGCGCGCAAGATTGCCGTGTGCGCGTTCCGACGCGGCCGACTGATTGATCAGAACGCGCAAACGCGAAACCATCACCGCGCAGGCCAAGGTGAAGACGATGACAATGATCACCTGTTCTGCAAGGGCCGAGATATCGACAAATTCGGGCAGGTTGTAGGTATCGATAATTTCCTGCTGGGACGGGTTCCATTCATCGCCGAAATGCTGGGAAACAATGACGCCGGGCCGGGTCATCAGCCACCAGATCGCCCCGCACCAGGATACAAACAACCAGAAGCCAAACCATAAAATCAGGCGCGGTGAAAACGTCATGATGATGATTGCCATCATGATCATGGAAAAGACCACGCCACGGTCACGTACGACAAAGCCGTAAAGCCATGCCGGGTGATCAAGCAAAGGGTTCAGCGGATCAGGAACCACCGAGACATAGACGATCAGGGCCGCATCAATCACGGCCAGCAGATAGATCATCCAATAGGCTTTGTCGCCGCGAAAGGCGACGAACAGCTGCACGAACACGCCGGGGATAAACCAGGCGAGGACTTCGAGCAAGGTATAGAGCTTGCCGGTCGGGGAATCAGGTTTGCTAAACAGCAGCAGGATGAAAGCAAGCAGACAGATGCGCAGGAAGGCGACAAGCATCAGCCCGCGCTTTTCCTCGCGGGCGACCAAACGTTCAAACAGTGTATTCGACGGTTCAGTTTTTGACGGCATCAGCAAGAAGTTGTTTCAGCCCTTCGCTGTCCTTGATGACCAGGCGACCGTCACGGCGCGTGATCATCCCCTGTTTTTCAAGTTCGCGGAGTTTCTTGTTCACCGCTTCACGCGTGACACCCAGCATCAGGCCGAGTTCCTGCTGCGACAGGGGCAGGGCAATACGGATGCCTTCTGGATCCGGGCCGCCATGGCGTTCGGCCAGCCACAGGATGCGTTTGATCAGGCGTGCGGTCAGATCGAGGAAGTTGGCATCTTCAAGCAGGTCACTGACCCAGCGCAGACGACGGCACAGAAGGGCCGTGATGTGACGGCGCAGCGGTGCTTCGCGGTCAAATATTTCGAAGAAATCATCGCGTGAAATGAAAAGGGTGCGCGTCGGGCCAACGGCACGCGCGGTCGCGGTGCGCGGTTCGCCATCAAGCAAGGCGATTTCGCCGAAAACAGCGCCGGGTGCAAGAACGTTCAGCACGATTTCCTTGCCGGTTTCCGAGACCGAGGAAATGCGAACCTTGCCGGCTTCGACCGCATAAAGGCCGTCTGCGGGTGCCCCTTTTTCAAACAGCAACTGGCCATCTTCCAGTCGGCGCACGGTGGCCTGGTTGGAAAGCTGTTCGAGCAGTTCGGGATCAAGATCCTCGAACAGGAAGCTGCCTGCCAGAATGCGCGAAGCGACTTTCGCAAGTTGCGGTGATTTTGGGCCTGTTACACTGTTCACGGAGTTCACTTTGAAAATTGTTTCGTTTCAGGGGGCGAATCGAACGATTTGACTGCCAAAGTAGCACAAATACCCGGAATTACAGCAAGCTGTTTTGTCCGCCATTGTAATCCGGGTTTTGTTGCCAGTGGTCTGGGTCACTAAGACCGGTTTGACAGCGCCGCAACGTCTGATCTGCCTGTATTTTGACAATTAATTGGGTGAAATGAAGGCACAGCCAAATTGATGTGGGTGGTTTCTTCTTTGAATTGAGGCGGCGTCGCGCGTATCGTGGGGTATGGTTGCAAATATGGCAGCGCTTTGAGACTGCCCTTTAGGAACAAAGAGATGAGCGTGCAGGAAATTCTTGTCATTAACGGACCGAACCTGAACCTTCTGGGGCAGCGGCAGCCGGAAATCTATGGCTATGACACTTTGGCCTCGATCGAGGAGAAATGTGCTGTCCTTGCCAAGGAGCTGGGCGTTTCGGTGCGGTTTGGCCAGTCCAACCATGAAGGCGCGATCATTGATATGATCCATGAGGCCCGCGAGAAATCGGCCGCCCTGATCATTAATGCTGGGGCCTATACTCATACGTCCGTCGCGATCCATGACGCGCTCAAGACCTTTGAGGGCTATATCATCGAACTGCACATTTCCAACCCGCATGCGCGTGAGGAATTCCGTCATACCAGCTGGATCAGTTCGGTCGCAGATGCGGTGATGGCCGGTGCAGGTGCCTATGGTTACGAGCTGGCAACCCGCCTTGCGGTAGAGAAAATCAAGGCTGCCTGATCGGGGTGATATTTAGTCCATCAAGGATTTCATCAGTCGCAATTTTGTGGTCTATAACGGTTTGAATAATTGCGACACGTGATTGATGGGGTCAAAAGAAAGGCGGCCTCTGGCCGCCCTTTTTATTGGCTTGAATGTCTGTAATCAGACCGAGCTTCGCGAGCGCAGGGCGGCGGCCAATGTGCCATCATCCAGATAATCAAGCTCACCACCCACCGGGACGCCATGGGCAAGGCGGGTGACCTTAACGCCGGTCTCCATCAGTCGTTCGGTGATGTAGTGTGCTGTTGTCTGGCCATCGACCGTGGCATTGGTGGCAAGGATCACTTCAGTCACGCCATCTTCGCGCACGCGATTGACCAACTGATCGATTTTAAGGTCATCCGGGCCAACGCCATCAAGCGGTGACAGGGTTCCGCCCAGCACGTGATAGCGCCCCTTGAAGGCAGCCCCGCGTTCAAGGGCCCAAAGGTCCTGAACTTCTTCAACCACACAGATGATATCCGAACTGCGGTTCTGATCGGCACATATGTGGCAGGGGTCGGTGACATCGATATTGCCGCAATTGGAACAGGTCGTCATGACCTCGGCCGTGGCATGCAGGGCATCGGCCAGCGGGATCATCAGCGTTTCGGGTTTCTTGAGCATCTGCAAAACCGCACGCCGTGCCGAACGCGGCCCAAGGCCGGGCAGACGTGAAAGCAGCTTGATCAGATTTTCAATTTCCCGTCCGGTCATCATGACCCCGTGTTTTATGATCGATACATATTGCTTGTATCAAAAACAAAGGGCGGCGCAATGCCACCCTTTGCTGCGTACCTTTAAAGTACGAGTTTTATCGTGCGTTCGATGACAAATCAGAACGGCAGTTTGAAGCCTTCCGGCAGGTTCATGCCGCCGGTGACGTCTTTCATCTTTTCCTGAACGGCGGCCTCGACCTTGACCTTGGCGTCGTTATAGGCAGCAACGATCAGGTCTTCGAGGACTTCGGTGTCTTCGGGGTCAACGATGCTTTTATCAAGCGAAAGGCCGCGCATTTCGCCTTTGCCATTCAGCATCACCTTGACCATGCCGGCACCGGACTGGCCTTCGATTTCAAGTTCAACCAGTCCTTCTTGCATTTCCTGCATTTTGGACTGCATCTGCTGGGCCTGTTTCAGCATCCCTGCAAGGTTCTTCATAGCTCGTCGTCTCCTTCGAGATAAAATGCATCGTCATATACGGAACCGCTTTCGTCCTCTTCACCCTCAGGATTTTCCTGTCCGGGTGGCAGGTGGACGGCCACGATTTTTGCTTTGGGTAAACCATCAAGAATGGCCCGGACCAGCGGATCTTGCGAGGCATCCGCCTTTCGCTGTTCAAGGGCTTCAAGTTCCTGTTCCTTAAGGGTCGGTGCCCCTTCCTCGCGCTCAGACACGCTGACCAGCCAACGTTTTCCGGTCAGGCCATTAAGCGCCTTGATCAGTTTGGTCGAAAGGTCCGATCCTGCCCCGCGTGCCGGGCGAAATTCGATGCGACCCGGCTCATACTTCACCAGATGCATGTAGTTTTTGACCTGCATGGCAAGACCGGTGGTTTCACGGTCCTTGCCAAGCAACTCGGCAACTTCTTCGAAGGTTTCGGGCATCCTGGCATAGACAGGTTGTTCGACCTGTTCGGGTTCGCCAAGCGGGTCCGG
>NZ_PAQR01000054.1 GCF_002709775.1 Thalassospira sp. | reverse complement strand
TTGTATACCCGTGTCATAAACGCAATTGTTCTATTAACGTTCTCATCGAAAGTTTCAACGAAAACCGTCATGCGCCCGGAAATTCTGTTCCCGCTTTTTGCTGAAATTGACACGCTTGCCGGTATCGGGCCGCGCCTGAAACCCTTGGTGGCGCGCCTGATCGGCGGGGAACATGTGGCCGATCTGCTGTGGCATTTGCCATCTGGCATCATTGATCGCCGTTTTTCCCCTGACCTTTCCGATACCATTGATGGATCGGTCGTGACCCTGGATGTCTGGGTTGAGCGTCATGACCCGTCCCCCAATCGCCGTCGGCCCTATCGCGTGATTTGCAAAACCCAGAGCGGTACGCTGGTTCTGGCGTTTTTCAATGCGCGGGCGAAGTATCTGAATGACGTTCTGCCGGTGGGGGAAAAGCGGATCGTCTCGGGCAAGATCGATCATTATCGCGGCGAATATCAGATCACCCATCCCGACCGCATAGGGACAGAGGCCGAACGGTCTGAAATCCAGACGGTTGAGCCGGTCTATCCAATGTCTGCCGGGGTGACGGGCAAGACGCTGACCAAGGCGGTGCGTGGTGCGCTTGAAACCCTGCCAGACTTTCCGGAATGGCATGACCCGGCCCTGGTCGCGCGCCATAAATGGCCGGATTTGAAAACGGCCCTTTATACGGTTCATAATCCGCAGGACGAAACCGATCTTTCGCCCGATCATCCGGCGCGTAAACGTCTTGCCTATGACGAGCTGCTTGCCAATCAGCTGGCCCTGACCTTGATCCGGGCCAAGATGCGTAAACTGGGCGGTCGTGTCACCAAGGGGGATGGGCGCCTACGCGAAGCGCTCGGCAAGCACCTGCCCTTTGCCATGACTGGTGCGCAACAGCGAGCGCTTGGCGATATCTATGAGGATATGGCAAGCGAAGGTCGGATGCTGCGTCTGTTGCAAGGCGACGTCGGCTCAGGCAAAACCGTGGTGGCACTGATGGCGATGCTGAATGCGGTTGAATGCGGCCGTCAGGCAGCCCTGATGGCGCCGACTGAAATCCTTGCCCGGCAGCATTTCGAAACCATTTCACCGCTGCTTGAGCAAATCGGGATCAAATGTGCCATTCTGACCGGACGCGATAAGGGCAAGGCCCGTAAGACAGCACTTGAAGGCTTTGCCAATGGTGATGTGCAGATCGCGGTTGGAACCCATGCCCTATTTCAGGATGATGTCGCCTTCCATGATCTGGCCTTTGCGGTTGTTGATGAACAACATCGCTTTGGCGTGCATCAGCGCTTGATGCTGGCGGGCAAAGGACAGGCGGTTGATGTGCTGGTCATGACGGCGACCCCAATTCCGCGCACCCTGACCCTGACAGCCTTTGGCGATATGGAAGTCTCGCGACTTGATGAAAAGCCACCGGGACGCAAACCGGTCGATACCCGCGTCTTGCCGATCGACAAGGTCGACGATGTGATTTCCGGGATCGGACGCGCCATGCGCAGTGGCACCAAGATTTACTGGGTATGCCCGCTGGTCGAAGATTCCGAGGTCCTTGACCTGCAGGCAGCCGAGGAACGCTACCGCGTACTGGTAGAGCTGTTTGGCGCGGAGCGTGTCGGCCTTGTCCATGGCAAGATGAAGGGCAAGGAAAAGGACGAGGTCATGGAAAAGTTCGCCCATGGCGATACATCCATCCTTGTTGCCACCACCGTGATCGAAGTCGGCGTGAATGTGCCCGAAGCGACCATTATGGTCATTGAGCATTCCGAGCGCTTTGGCCTTGCACAGCTTCATCAGCTTCGCGGGCGCATTGGCCGTGGTGACGCAGCTTCGACCTGTTTGCTGCTTTATGGTAGCCCGCTTGGACAGGTTTCAAAGGCGCGCCTCAAGATCATGCGCGAAACCGAGGACGGCTTTGTCATTGCCGAAGAGGACCTGAAGCTTCGCGGGGCTGGTGAAGTTCTGGGAACGCGCCAAAGTGGTCTTCAGGAATATCGGCTGGCCAATCTGGAGCTGCATGGTGATTTGCTCGCCATTGCACGTGATGATGCGCGGCTGATCGTTGAGCGTGACCCGGACTTGCAGAAGGCCCGGGGCGATGCGTTACGCCTTTTGCTTTATCTGTTTGAGCGTGACGAAGCAGTTCGGTATTTCCGATCCGGGTAACAAACAAGGGCGCATCGATTTGATGCGCCCTTTTCTGCTCTTCTATGCCGCTTAGGGCGGTGCAATCATGCATCTTCTGGCGTTTTACCGTCTTTGGATTTTGGCTCAGTAGCCTCGTCCGTTTCCAAGCGTGCCGGAATATCGCGCGAAACCAGGATCGGGACGTTTTCCTTTTCACGCAGGGTGTCGACATCCTCATAGGTCTTGGCGGCAACCTGCGGATGGTTGCGCTGTTCAGCCGGACGGCGATCCGGCGGGGTTACAATACCGCCCGACATGACCATCTTGATGGCTTCTTCAACCGTCATATCAAGGATCACAACATCACGTTTAGGCACGAACAGCAAAAAGCCCGAAGTCGGGTTTGGCGTAGTCGGCAGGAAGATGTTGATGACCTTGTCTTCGGTCAGGTTCTGCACTTCGCCGGTGGTTTCGCCGGTGATAAAGCCGATCGCCCACATACCGCGGCGCGGGTATTCCAGCAGGACCGCTTGACGGAAAGCGTTCGACTGGTTGGCCAGAACCGTTTCAAGGATCTGCTTTACCGCCCCATAGATGCTGCGCACGGCCGGAATACGGCCAAGGATGCGTTCGTAAAGCTTAATTAACGCTCGACCGGCAAAGTTGGTTGTGAACCAGCCAACAACGGTGATGAAAACGATAATGACCAAAAGGCCAAAACCGGGAATCCCGTAATCCTCATATCCAACCGGAAGATACGATTCCGGATTGTAATGGGCCGGGATCAGCGGGATGACCTTGCTATCAACAAACTCGATGAACCACCAGGCAAGCCCGAAGGTAATCGCAAGAGGTGCACTGACAAGCACACCGGTCAGGAAATAGGCTCTTATCCGGGCAAACATACCCGGACTTGGGATAACATGATCCGAACTCTTGTTTTCCGGATCATCATTGTCGTCGCGCTTGGCGTTCATTGACCACCTGTGCAAAAGAGCCAAATATCAAGAGCCAAAACTGCAAGATTAGTCTTTGGCTTTTGATCATTGTACGTGAGAATATGGCGAAGCTGGGACTTAAAGCCGGGTTATTCCCGCTTCTTAAAGTGATAGCAGTATTCAAGTTTGCGGTGCAACCAACAAACCGTAATTTGCAGATCAGAATTGTTATGGAGACGTTTTGCAGGTCTGGATTGTTGAATATATTTACGATGATGACGGTTCGGTCGGGATCAAAACCGCCAAGGTTCGCGCGCTTGATTATGAAACCGCACGGCAGTTTGCCATCGGTGATGCGCCGAGCCGGGATTTTGTGATGTCGCTCCATCCGGAGTCCGAGGAACAGTTTCTTGGAACCCCCGGTATCCGGGCACGTGAAATGACCGGAAAGGTCGTGCATGAAGTCCCTGACCCGGACGATGATTTGGAAGAAGATGATGACGATTTCTGAACTTGATGATCAGCGAACCTTTCTGCCCCGCCCGCTTGTCGGCGTTGGTGCCGTTGTCTGGCACAAGGACCATGTTCTTTTGATCCAGCGCGGCAAGGAACCCCATGTTGGAACCTGGAGCCTTCCGGGCGGCGCGCAGGAACTGGGTGAAACAGTACGTGATGCGGTGTGCCGTGAGGTTCTTGAGGAAACCGGGGTCAAGATTTCAAGCCCGATCCTTGTTGATGCGGTGGACATGATTTCCACCAACGAGGACGACAAGGTCGAATATCACTACACGTTGATTGATTTCGTCGCGGTGGCACTTAACCCCGATATCACGCTTGGTGGTGACGCGGCGGACGCCAAGTGGGTCAATGTCAAGGACGTGACCAAATACGCCCTTTGGAACAAGACCATCGAAATTATCGCCAAATCGCGTGACGTGCTTTCAAAAGGCTAAGCACCTTTCCGGCTTGGGCCAAGCGATATAGCATTGAAAAAGGCGGCACCCTAGGGATGCCGCCTTTTGATGTGATTGGGTGCGTTATGCTTACGCAGCCGCGTGCTGGGTCAGAACGCTTTCCTGGATCTTCTTGAAAGCACGTGCTTCAAGCTGACGGACGCGTTCACGGCTAACGCCGAAGCGTTCACCAAGTTTTTCCAGCGTGATCGGGTCATCGGTCAGGAAACGGGCCTTGATGATTTCCTGTTCACGTTCGGGCAATTCACCCAGCGCGTTTTTCAGCATGCCATTGTGAAGAACACGTTCTTCGGCATCGGCAACCAGTGCTTCCGGGCTCGGTGCGTCAGACGACAGGGTATCGAGATACTCCATCCCCTCGTCTTTTGGCATCGGCGTGTTGAGCGAGAAGTCACGCGCCGCAAGGCGACGGTTCATATCAAGCGCTTCACGACCGGTTACACCAAGTTTTTCGGCAACCTGATCAGCTTCCTCTGGCGAAAGTTCGCCATTGTCATAAATGTTAAGCTGACGTTTGGCTTTGCGCAGGCTGAAGAATAGCTTCTTCTGTGCTGCCATGGTGCCGAGTTTGACCATCGACCAGCTCTGCAGGATGTATTCGGTCACTGCTGCGCGGATCCACCACATCGCATAGGTCGACAGGCGGAAGCCACGCTCAGGATCGAATTTCTGCACAGCACGCATCAGGCCGGTATTACCCTCTGCAACAAGGTCAGCCATCGGCAGGCCATAGCCGCGATAACCAAACGCAATCTTGGCAACAAGGCGCAAGTGACTGGTGACAAGTTTGTGGGCGGCCTCGGTGTCATCATGATCCTGATAACGGTGGGCCAGCATGTATTCTTCATCCGCCGTAAGCATGGGGAATTTCCAGACTTCACGGAGATAACCCGAGAAACCTTCTTCCTGAGGAACGGCTGGTAATTTAATGGCGCTCATTCTATGTCCTCCTGAGAGGTTTACACGTCGGCATCTATACTGGATACGGAGTCCGTCAGAAGCTGGATGACGCGCAAACGCTATCGGTTGTGAAATAATTCACGTGGACGACCGGAAGCTATCTGAGAATAGGTGTGATCCGGTCGTATCTCATTCCAAAGTCACCTATGGAAGAGGACAGCAGACGCTAATAAGAAGTTCATTCATCGTGTCTCATCCTTACTCGAAGCAAATCGACAATTTACATGTCCGCCAATTGGCCGGACGTTGATCCGGCGGTGCCTTTGGGCCCCCACCCGCATTTATTAATATATCTAAACCCGACTAAATCCGTCAAGAACTTCCGACGTGTGTTTCAGATATATTAATCCGTCTATATCAGCGTTTTAGGAAATATAGCCGACAAAAACAGTCAGGTACTTAAAACGCCAATGATTAACGCTAGGATCGATATGCGGCGAAACAAAGGCAAATCGTCCAAATTTGCTTTGGACGGGTGAAAAGCGGCTTTCTTTACATTATCGGCGCTCAATCCCACGCGCAGATCTTTGCGATATGGCATGCATGAAAAGCCTCCTGTATGGTGGCCGCAAAAGGCCAAACTGAATGGAGTTCATCATGAAAACCCTTGCCGCAGACGCGCCCTGCCCGTGTGGGAGCCTGAAAAGCTATGGCGTCTGTTGCGGGAAGTATCATTCGGGGGCAGCCAGTGCTGAGTCGGCGGAAAAGCTGATGCGATCACGTTATTGTGCCTTTGTCCTGCGTGATGGGGCTTACCTTCTATCAACGCTGGCAGAAGAAAATCGTTCCGGGTTTGATGCGGAAAGTATTGCACAAGACACCACGCACTGGACCGGGTTGGAGATCGTTGAAAGCGTTGCGGGCGGCATTCTGGATCAGACCGGCATTGTCGAGTTCATTGCCCGGTTTGAAGAAAACGGCAAAAAACATCAGCTTCACGAACGATCCAATTTTGAACGCCGTGATGGCAAATGGTTCTATGTTGATGGGGTGTTTCCGAGCGAGATGCGGTTTGCAGCGTCTGCCAAAACCGGACGGAACGATCCCTGCCCGTGCGGATCGGGCAAGAAATTCAAGAAGTGCTGCGGTTAGCGCACAAATTCCAGCGCCCAGCGATGAAATGGCCGGATCAGGCTTTCATGGGCTTCTTTATAGGGCAGCCACAGAAGTTCGTGGTCCTGATCTATTGGCGGACCAAGCTTTTCGGTAAGTTCACACAAAAAGAAGGTGGCGCGTTTCAGGCGGAACCGATCCTTGGCGGCGTTATTGACATACTGTGATGCAAAGCCAAGCCGCGAAAGGATACGCGCGCGATAGCCGGATTCTTCATATGCCTCGCGATAAAGGGCATCCCGTTCACTTTCGCCGTCTTCGACCCCGCCACCCAGCAGCACAATCCCCTTGGGCGTGCGCGCGACGGCAACGTCACCGTTTTCGCGTTTGATCACGGCATAGACGCAGTCCTGAACGTTATAGCTCTGCCCCATACGCGGGGTTCCAAATATCGGACCGGCCAAGGAATTTTCCCTAATTAGTTGACTTGGTTATGTCTGACGATTGCAAAGCATAAATCAACATATTTTACAAAGCGATAACGCGATCAAGGAGTGCCTGACAACGTTTGGTGTCGAACCGTAATTCGCTCTGTCGGGCGCTGTCAAAGTATTGTTTCAGAACCTCGTCTGCCAGTGTTTCGGACGATGCACCATGTTCAGCGATCAGTCGATCAAGATGGTCTTTGGGCAGAACAAGGTCTTTGCGTCGGCTTTTAAACAGGAATTTCTCTGCCAAAGCAAAATCGAACTGCATGTTGCGGTAGAGGATCGTCTGATAGTTGGCATGTAACTCAATCTGGCCGCCCTCCTTGACGAGAAAAAGCGGAAACATGACCGCCAGATCAGGCAAAATTCGATTTGGGTATACTTTGCCCTTCCAGTACTTTTCCGCAATATCGGCATACCCGTCATAATCAGAGATCGGGAACATCCTTGCTTTTGCCAAGGGCAACACTTCAATCTTTGGCTTTGTTATCTTCACCGTATCATTGGCGACGTCGACATACAGACTGCCAAACTGAAAAGCGTTCTGAAAATACTGGTTTCGCAAGTTGCCCCAAATACGTTTGGCCAAACCGCCATGAGTGATGAATTCACGCAGAGCCAGCAGTCCGGGTCTTTTTGTTCCAGGCAGCTCGTTTTCAAGCAGTTGTTTCACACCTAATGTGATTTCCTGACAGAACCCCTCAGGATAGCGCTTGCCGTATTTGTCAGATTGCTGGTCAACTGTCTGGTCAAAAGCAGATCGCAGGGCCAGCATATCGGCTTCAATTTCTCTGAGCCGGGGCAGCAGGAACTTTTTGGTCAGTTTGACCTGTTTGAAGTTCACCGACGCAACCTGCTCTTCTTCGGCGCGGGCTGTAATTTGATCGAGTGTCAGCAGCTGTGATTCGGTCATTCTTGGGCCTCGGGTTTTTCAGGCAACGTATTAAAACAAAACACCCCAAAACAACCAGTGTTTCGGGGTGCATTGAATTCTGTCGTTTCAAGCGGTTGCTTAGAACGGGATCTCGTCATCAAGATCCGGGGCACCAGCCGGTGCAGAACCGCCGCCGGACGAGCCGCCATTGCCCCAACCAGCATCAGAACCGCCACCAAATCCGCCGCCGCTGTCCTGGCCGCCGCCATAGCCACCACCAGAGGATGAACCACCACCCATGCCGCCGCCTTCACCGCCGCGGTTATCAAGCATCGTCAGGTTGGAGTTGAAACCTTCAAGAACGACTTCGGTGGTGTAGTTGTCCTTGCCGTCCTGCCCCTGCCATTTGCGGGTGCGCAGCTGACCTTCGATATAGAGCTTGCTGCCTTTTTTAACAAAGCGCTCTACGACGTCCGCAAGGCCTTCGTTGAAGACGACAATGCGATGCCATTCGGTGCGCTCGCGGCGCTCGCCGGACTGACGGTCACGCCACTGTTCGGAGGTTGCGATGCTGAAATTGGCGATCTTTTTGCCAGCCTGGGTAAACCGGATTTCAGGATCGCGGCCAAGGTTCCCGACGAGAATGACTTTATTGACACTGCCAGCCATGGGTTATCTTCCAAAGTTTGTGTTGTCCGCTGCCCCGATTTGTCGGGGCTTGTGGGTTATCATTGCGCAAAAATGCGCTGCATTAAAGTTTCAAGTGCAATGCGATCCGTTTCATCAAACGAATTGGCTTCGACACTATCGACGTCGAGCACGGCGATCAACTGTCCATCCGCATTAGTCACCGGTAAGACGATTTCCGAATTGGTCCGACTGTCGCAGGCAATATGCCCCGGGAATGCGTGAACATCTGCAACCACCTGGGTCTCAAGCGTTGATGCAGCGGCGCCACACACGCCGCGCCCGAACGGAATGCGAAGGCAGCCAAGCGTACCCTGATAGGGCCCGACGACAAGTTCGTTTTCCTTATTGGGATCAACATTATAGAACCCCGTCCAGAAGTAATAGTCGAACTTTTGCGAAAGGATGCAACACACCGTCGCCATCAGGGCGGTCACGTTCGTTTCGCCTTCGGTAATGCTGATCAGTTCTTTTTGCGCTTCTTCATAAAGCGCTTTTTTCTGGTCGGTCTGCACATCGAACTCCTTAACTTTCGCGCATAGGAACTACCCCGTTCGCAAGGCTTGAGACAAGGGTAAAGTGCCTGAAACCGCAAACAAAAGCGCCTCCGACAATCTCACATTGCCAGAGGCGCTTGAAAGTCCGGTTATCTGCTATCAATCAGAGGCGCTTGCCGCTGTCGATATCAAACAGATGGATTTTGTTGGCCGGGACCGAAAGGCTGAGTTGGTCGCCCTTTGCAAATTGATGGGTTCCCTGCAAACGAAGCGTCACATTGTCTGCATTGGCTCCGAAATCAAGGTAAACCAGCGTCTCGGCACCAAGGGACTCAACCATGCGCACAGGCGCATTGATCCGCCCTTCCCCGTCTTGCAGAAGATCGAGATGTTCCGGGCGAATACCCACCGTGACCTCCCGGCCGGCTTCGACATCGTAATCAAGGTCAAGCATCACGCCATCGCCGAAAGTGACATGCTTCTTGTCATCCGAAACCTTGCCTTTCAGGAAGTTCATGGCCGGTGAGCCAATGAAGCCTGCCACAAACTGACTTGCCGGTTTTTCATAGATATCAATCGGTGAGCCGATCTGCTCGGCAATGCCGCCATTCATCACAATCAAACGATCAGCAAGGGTCATGGCTTCGACCTGATCGTGGGTGACATAGACCGATGTAATGCCCAGACGTTGCTGAAGGTTCTTGATTTCAAGGCGCATATCAACACGCAACTTGGCATCAAGGTTTGAAAGCGGCTCGTCAAACAGAAATACCTTTGGCTCACGCACGATTGCTCGGCCCATGGCGACACGCTGACGCTGGCCGCCGGACAACTGGCGTGGTTTGCGCTCAAGGTGATCGTCGAGTTGCAGAATACGGGCCGCCTCGCGGACCTTGGTATCGATTTCCGCCTTGCTATAACCACGATTTTTCAGGCCATAGGCCATGTTGTCATAGTTGTTCATATGCGGATAAAGCGCATAGTTCTGGAAAACCATTGCGATATCACGATCTGCCGGGGCGATCTTGTTGACGACCTTGTCATCAATGCTGATTTCGCCGTCGGAAATGCTTTCAAGGCCTGCGATCATGCGCAGCAGAGTTGATTTGCCACAGCCCGACGGCCCCACAAGAACGGTGAACTCGCCATCCTCGATCTTAAGGTCAATGCCATGAATGGCCTTAAAGCCGTTCGGGTAGGTTTTCTGGGCCTGATTAAGCGTTACAGTTGCCATCTTAGTATCCTGTATGCGGATCGGTTATTTTCAATTCAGCGGGTTTGGGAGACGGAGTTATTTCTCCGTCTCGACCAGCCCCTTGACGAACATGCGCTGGAAGATCACCACCACCAGAACCGGCGGGATGGTTGCCATGATTGTCAGTGCGAATGCCTTGGGGAACTGCGGAATCTGCCCGCCTTCATAAAGCGAGTTATAGACCTGCTTGATCCCGATCACGATGGTGTAGAGCTGATCATCCGTCGTCATCAGTAGCGGCCAGAGATACTGGTTCCAACCGACGACAAACATGATGATGAAGATCGCGGCGATCATGGTCACCGACAGCGGCACCAGAATGTCGATAAAGAACCGGATCGGCCCTGCCCCGTCCAGTCTGGCTGCTTCAAGCAACTCATCAGGGACCGAGCGATAAAACTGCCGGAAGAAGAACGTGCCGGTCGCAGACGCAATCAGTGGCAGGATCAAGCCTGTATAGCTGTTCAGCAGCCCAAGATCCGCGACCACCTCGTAAGACGGTACAATGCGGACTTCAAGCGGCAGCAACAGGGTCGAGAAAATGATCCAGAACAGCGGGACCGCCAGTTTGAAGCGGAAATAGACAATGGCATAAGCCGCCATCATCGAAATGATCACCTTGCCGATCGCAAAGCCAAGACCAAGCACCATGCTGTTAAACAGCATTTCGAGGGCGGTCACCCTGCCCTTGGTCGCCTCTGCATCAAACAGGATCGC
This sequence comes from Thalassospira sp., assembly GCF_002709775.1. Lineage (GTDB taxonomy): Bacteria > Pseudomonadota > Alphaproteobacteria > Rhodospirillales > Thalassospiraceae > Thalassospira. The sequence goes on along the minus strand of NZ_PAQR01000054.1, from coordinate 133,189 downwards.
CCCGTAGTTGGAAAAGAATTCGCCGCCCGGCCAGAACTGCAGGCCGTTCTGGAAAACGTACTCACGGGTATGGGTGGATGACGCAAAGGCAATCCAGACCGGAAGGATCATGAAAAGTGCGCCAAGCACCAGAATGGTGTGGTTGGTAAATATACGCCATTTGGACTGATACATGATGACGTTCCCCCTAGTAATGCACTTTGCGTTCGATGAAGCGGAACTGGAACACGGTCAGGACACTGACCATGATCATCAGCAGGACCGACTGGGCCGCACTGCCGCCCATATCCGCACCAAGGAAGCCATCGACATAAACCTTGTAAACAAGGGTCGCGGTTGATCCGCCCGGCGCACCCTTGGTCGAAACGTCAATGATGCCAAAGGTTTCAAAGAAGGCATACGTCAGGTTGATCACCAGCAGGAAGAAGGTCGTCGGTGCCAGCAGCGGGAATGTAATCGTCCAGAAACGACGTTCCGGGCTTTTGCAATCAAGGGTCGCTGCTTCCTGAACCGATTTCGGAATGCCCTGAAGGCCTGATAGGAAGAAGATGAAGTTCACGCTGACCTGTTTCCAGACCGCGATCAAGATGACGACAAAGGCCGCATCATTGGCGTTCTGGATGTGGTTGAACTCAAACCCGAAGCTATTGAACGCCTTGTAAAGGTCGCCCATCAGCGGGTTGAACATCATGTTGCCAAGAAGACCTGCCACTGGCGGGGCTATCGCATAGCCCCACATCAAAAGCGTTTTATAGGTTTTTGCCCCCCGGATCACTTCATCTGCGCGCACTGCAAGAAACAGCGAGATCGCGATGGAAAGCACGGAAACCAGAACCGAGAATACGACGGTGAAGATAGCCGAGCGTGTCCAGGAACTGCTCGAAAGCACATCTTCAAAATTGCGGAACCAGACAAACTGCGAAGACAGACCAAAGGCATCTTCAAGCAGGAATGACTGGTACAACGCCTGGGCCGCCGGCCACAGGAAGAATATGGAAATAATCAGAATTTGCGGCGCGATAAAAAGGTATGGCACCGCGCTATGTTCAAATTGTACGCGCTTCATTGTGAACGCAACCTCAAGGCAAAATCAGAAAATGCAAAACAGGGCGGCCAAATCATCGGCCGCCCCGCATTTGCGAAAAGCAGATTAGTTCGAGTAGGTATCGTTGAAGCGTTCCAGCAGACCGTTCGCTTCTTCTTCGATGGTCGCAAAGGCACCATCAACGGTTTCTTCGCCGTTCATGATTTTGTCGACTTCACGATAGATGACTTCGCGGATCTGAACATAGAAGCCAAGACGGTAACCACGGGTCCACTCGCCGCCTTCTTCAGAAAGCTGGATGATGCCAACTTCTGCGTCCGGGCTTTCGTTGTAGTAGCCGTCGGATTTCGCCAGCTCATAAGCAGCGTTGGTCACCGGAACATAACCGGTTTCCTTGTGCCAGTAGTACTGGGTTTCCGGCTTGGTCAGGAATTTGAAGAACTCGGCAACACCCGCGTCCTGTTCTGCACTGTGGCCAGAGAACGCAAACAGCGAAGCGCCACCGATGAAGGTCGATTTCGGTGCGTCGCCCACGCCTTCCCAATACGGGAGGGTCGAGCTGCCGAAATCAAACTCGGTCGATTTGCGCAGGCCACCAAACGAACCAGAAGAACCGATCCACATTGCGACTTTCTGCTGTACGAATGCGTCCTGGTTGGCACCCCATGCACGGCCGTAGTAGCCGTAATAGCCTTCGTCTTTCCAGGCTTTGACGTGCTCCCAATGGTCTTTCAGAGCATCGTTGTTATAAAGGATTTTAACATCGGTGCTGTCATAACCGTTGTTGGCGGTTGCCATCTGCAGGTTGTGACGAGACATGAAGTTTTCAAAGAAGATCCACGGGGTGTGGGACTGTGCAAGCGCGATGTAGCCAGCTTCTTTGAGTTTCGGAGCGGCAGCTTCGAATTCCTGCCAGGTTTTCGGAACATCAACGCCGGCTTTGGCCAGAGCGTCTTTGTTGTAATACAGAAGCGGGGTCGAGCTGTTGAACGGCATGCCGATCATCTTGCCATCTGAATCGGCATAGAAGTAACGGACACCCGGGATGTAATCATTGATGTCAAAAGCGACATTGTTTTCTTCAAGCAGGTCCTGAACCGGCTTAACCGCGCCTTTGGCGTTAATGATGGTTGCTGCGCCGGCATCGAAGATCTGAATGATGTTCGGCTGGTTTTTCGCGCGGAACGCTGCGATACCGGCCGTCATGGTATCTTCGTAGCCGCCCTTGTTGATGGATACGAGTTTGTATTCATCCTGGCTTGCGTTGAAGTCTTCGGTGATCTGGTTGACAACGTCGCCAAGTGCGCCGTCCATTGCATGCCACCAAGTGATCTCGGTTGCAGCTTGTGCGGTGCTGCCAAGGGCAAACACGGCAGCAGCCGCCATCAGTGTTTTGCGGAACATGATTTTCTATCTCCCAAATAAAAACTTTGCGCGAAAAGCCGCCTGTTGAACGGTCTCTCGCAACGCTCTCGTTTTCATCTGAGGGGGACGCTTCCTCAAGTGACAGTTTTCGGAAATTTACTTTTTGATGTGCGTAATTACCGTTTGGACTGTCGATTATTGATATTGTTAGTACATTCGACCCCTTCAAATGTTCGAATGAACATCTCACAAATTGAATGGGCATGAAAGCCTTTCGATCAGGCAGAATTCCGGTGTTTGGCGACGACCTGGCTGCATGCCCCGGTATTCCTTGCGTTTTCGCGTTCTGTCTAAATGTTACAGTAAAGTGATTTTTTGAAATGGCTGGCTAAGATTTTGATTTCAGGCTCTGTTGAAACGAATATCGCGCTTGGTTTGCCCATTTTCATTTGTGAATTGGACTTTGGGGATTCTTGCCGAATCTGAAACCCTTTGGTCAGGCGCCTCAAAAGGAACGACTAACTGTTGGTTTGCGCTTTGCAGATGTGTAAAGGTTCTGCGAACCCCGGTTTGCGCGCCAGCAATGTCCGCACGCCCCACTTATTCGCCATCCGAGATATGGACCCGGAAGACCAATGACCAGATTTGCAATTTTCAACGCCCGGGTTTTCGATGGTAGCGATTTCTATACGGATAAAGCGGTTGTCGTCCGAGACGGGATGATTGAATCCCTTATCGCGGAAACGGAGATCCGGTCTGGCATTGATGTCATTGATGCGGGCAACCAGATCCTCGCCCCCGGCTTGATTGATGTTCAGGTTAATGGTGGTGGTGGTGTTTTGCTTAATGACGCGCCAGATGTCGAAAGCATCAAGACGATCGTCAATGCGCATCGCGGGTTCGGCACAACCGCCATGCTGCCGACGCTGATCACAGATACCCGCGAAAAGATGGAAGCCGCCATCGCTGCCGTTCAGCAAGCGCTTGATGAAGGTTTTCCTGGTGTAGTCGGCCTCCACCTCGAGGGACCTTACCTTAACCGCGAGCGACGCGGCGTCCATCCGGCCGATCAGATCCGACCGATGGAAGATGACGCGATTGAATTGCTGTCAGGCGTGCGCAATGGCCGGACACTTGTCACTTTGGCGCCGGAAAACATGGAGCCCGGCGCCATTGCAAAGCTTGTGTCCCGGGGCATTCTTGTCTGTGCCGGGCATACGGCAGGTCGTTATGAAGATATCATGACCGCGATTGGTGAAGGCATGCAGGGCTTTACGCATTTGTTTAACGCCATGAGCCCCCTGACCCATCGTGAACCGGGTGTGGTTGGGGCAGCGCTTTCAGATGACAGTACGTGGTGCGGACTGATTGCCGACGGGTTTCATGTTCATCCGTCCGTGATCAAGGTTGCTGTGCGTGCCAAAGCCAGGGGCAAGATGATGCTGGTGACCGATGCGATGCCGACGGTCGGTGCTGTTGATAAACGCTTTAAGCTAGGGGATGAGGAAATCATCGCTGTTGACGGACGATGCGCGCTTGCCGATGGCACGCTGGCGGGGTCAGACCTTGATATGATTTCGGCTGTACGCAACTGTGTGGAAATGGCCGAAATCGGGCTTGATGAGGCGCTCCGCATGGCATCGCTTTACCCGGCAGAGTTTCTGGGACTGGATCATATTATCGGTCGACTGGTGCCCGGACATCAGGCTGACATGATTCTGTTTGATGATCAGTTCACTGTTACACAAAGCTGGGTCAAGGGAGCCCGATTGACCCACGTTTGAGGAAAGGTGAGATTTTCCGAAAGTCTATGACGGAAAGCCTTGACCTCGGACGGTATTTCGAAGATGCATTGGGCTCTGTAACAGTTTGTAAGCACGATCCTCAGGAGATTTTGCTGTTGATCTGTTTTTACTCTGACCCCCAGGAGGAGTACCCACATGCCTTCCGTTAAACCCGGTGTTGTTACCGGTGCTGCCTACCGCGAACTCGTTGCTGCTTGCAAGCAGGACGGTTACGCCCTTCCCGCCGTCAATATTACCTCGTCGAGCACGATGAACGCCGCCCTTGAAGCTGCTGCAAATGCCGGTTCTGACATTATCATTCAGCTGTCGAATGGTGGTGCACAGTTCTTTGCTGGCAAGGGCATCAAGGACGCTGCTGCGGCCCGTGTTTTGGGGGCTGTTTCAGCTGCCCGCCATGCGCAGCTTCTGGCCGAACATTACGGCGTTGCTGTTGTCATGCATACCGACCACGCGAACCGCAAGTTCGTGCCTTGGGTCGATGAGATGCTGAAATGGAGCGAAAAGGCCTATGCTGAAACCGGCAAGGCGCTTTACAGCTCCCACATGCTTGATCTTTCCGAAGAGTCCGTTGAAGACAACCTTGCGACCTGCGAGACCTTCCTGAAACGGATGTCAGCAATCGAGATGAGCCTTGAGATCGAACTGGGTGTTACCGGCGGTGAAGAAGACGGTATCGGTCAGGAGCTTGATACCTCGGTCGACGAGATTGATCCGCGCCTTTACACCCGCCCGGAAGAAGTCGAAGAAGCGTATCGTCGTCTTTCCCCGCTGGGTCACTTCTCTGTCGCGGCGGCATTTGGCAACGTGCACGGCGTTTACAAGCCCGGCAACGTCAAGCTGCGCCCGGAAATCCTTCTCGAAAGCCAGAAATATGTCGCCGAGAAGCATGGTCTTGGTGACCGTCCTCTCGATTTCGTATTCCATGGCGGTTCCGGTTCGGAAAAAGAGAAAATCGAAGAAGCCGTCAGCTATGGCTGCTTCAAGATGAATATCGATACCGACACCCAGTTCGCCTATGCCCGTCCGGTTGGCGAATATGTCGAAGCCAATGATCGCGCGTTCAAGTATCAGGTCGATCCGGAAACCGATCAGCCCTACAAAAAGCAGTACGATCCGCGCGTCTGGATCCGTGAAGCCGAACTGTCGATGGCAGCCCGCCTCGAAGAAGCCTTCAAGGATCTTGGGGCAACCGGTCGTTCGGTTACCAAAGGCTAAGCCAGAAAAAAAAACCGACCCGTTTGGTCACAAGATTTATGAAGCCCGCCGGTCTTGTTCGGCGGGCTTTTTCGTGGCTCCATCATGCGCGGGATTGTTAATTGACAGTCTCCTGACAAATACTGACAGGAACTGTCAGGGGTGCGCTTGCGTATAGCGTTTGGCTCCTCTATACACTTTCCGAACAATTCAGGAACAAAAGGCCCGACATGCTGACGAAAATTTCGGTTCGCGGTGCGAAAGAACACAATCTTCAGAACATTGATGTTGAACTGCCGCGCGATTCCCTTGTGGTGATTACCGGCCTGTCGGGGTCTGGCAAAAGCTCGCTCGCGTTTGACACGATCTATGCCGAAGGCCAGCGTCGCTATGTCGAAAGCCTATCGGCCTATGCGCGCCAGTTCCTTGAACTGATGCAAAAGCCAGATGTCGAATATATCGATGGACTGTCGCCGGCGATTTCCATCGAACAAAAAACGACATCGAAAAACCCGCGCTCGACCGTCGGCACTGTGACCGAAATTTATGACTATATGCGTCTGCTTTGGGCGCGCGTCGGTATCCCCTATTCCCCAGCAACCGGTCTTCCGATTGTCAGCCAGACCGTGTCGCAGATGGTCGACCGGGTCATGGAGATGGATGAAGGTACCCGTCTTTATCTGCTGGCGCCGATCGTGCGTGGGCGTAAGGGCGAATACAAAAAGGAACTGCGTGATCTGCGCGCACGCGGTTTCCAGCGCGTCAAGATCGATGGCGAGATGTATGACATCGATGAAGCACCGGAACTTAACAAGAAGCTCAAGCACGACATTTCCGTCGTGGTCGATCGCCTGATCGTCAAGGAAGGCATTTCGACGCGTCTGGCAGACAGTTTTGAGACCGCGCTTGAACTTACCGACGGTATTGTCCTGACCGAGGATGCCAAAACCGGCGAGACCACTGTTTTCTCGGCAAAGTTCGCCTGCCCGGTTTCCGGCTTTACCATCGAAGAAATCGAGCCGCGTCTGTTTTCATTTAACAACCCGTTTGGCGCCTGCCCGGCATGCGATGGCCTTGGCACCCAGATGGAATTCGATCCGATGCTGGTCGTGCCAGATGAAAGCAAGACGCTTGAAGACGGTGCGGTAGCACCCTGGGCCAGTACGACGTCGAAATATTATCTGCAGACCCTGAAATCCGTTGCCAAGCATTTCGGCTTCAAGACCAATGTCGCGTGGGAAAAACTTCCCAAGAAGGCACAGGATATCATACTGCACGGTTCAGGTGACGAGGAAGTCACTGTGACCTATGACGATGGTTCGCGCAGCTACAAGGTTTCGCGTCCGTTTGAAGGTGTCATTCCCAATATGTCGCGTCGCTGGCGCGAAACCGATAGCCAGTGGGCCCGTGATGAGCTGTCGAAATATCAGATGGTGTCGAATTGCCCGACCTGTTCAGGCAAGCGCCTGAAGCCGGAGGCTCTGGCCGTTAAGGTCGATGGCTGTGATATCTCACAGGTGACCGACCTTTCGATTGCCAAGGCGGGTGACTGGTTCCTGGCACTGGAAGACAAGCTGAACGAGAAAGAAGCCGAAATCGCGCGCCGTATCCTACGCGAAATCAATGATCGCCTGCGTTTCCTGCGCGATGTCGGTCTGGATTATCTTTCGATGTCACGCACATCCGGCACGCTATCGGGCGGTGAAAGTCAGCGTATCCGTCTGGCGTCGCAGATCGGGTCTGGCTTGACGGGTGTTTTATATGTGCTTGATGAACCGTCCATCGGTCTGCATCAGCGTGACAACGACCGCCTGCTTGAGACGCTTAAACGCCTGCGCGATCTCGGCAACACGGTTCTGGTTGTCGAACATGACGAGGACGCCATTCGGGCCGCCGACTATGTTGTTGATATGGGCCCGGGTGCCGGTATCCATGGTGGCCGCATCGTCGCCGAAGGCACGCCGGAACAGATCCAGCAAAACCCGGATAGCCTGACGGGTAAGTACCTTGTCGGGGTTGAGCAGATCGCGGTGCCAACGGAACGCCGCAAGGGGAATGGCAAGGCCATCACCATCAAGGGGGCCACGGCCAACAACCTGCAGGGCATTGATGTCGACTTCCCGCTGGGTAAATTCATTTGCGTGACTGGCGTTTCCGGTGGCGGCAAATCAAGCCTTGTGATCGAAACGCTTTATAAGGCGCTTGCCAAACGCATGCATAACGCCCGTCACCATCCGGGCGCACATGACGAGATCAAGGGTGTCGAGCTGATCGACAAGATCATTGATATCGACCAAAGCCCGATTGGCAGAACGCCGCGGTCGAACCCAGTGACCTATACAGGTGCCTTCACGCCGATCCGCGAATGGTTCGCTCAATTGCCAGAGGCCAAAACGCGCGGCTACAAGCCCGGTCGGTTCTCCTTCAACGTCAAGGGCGGCCGTTGCGAGGCTTGCCAGGGCGATGGCGTGATCAAGATCGAAATGCATTTCCTGCCCGACGTTTATGTCGAATGCGATCAGTGCAAAGGCCATCGCTATAACCGTGAAACGCTGGAAATATCGTTTAAAGGCAAGTCGATATCCGATGTCCTTGATATGACAGTCGAAGAAGGTGCGGATTTCTTCAAGGCCGTGCCATCGATCCGCGACAAGATGGAGACCCTTAAACAGGTCGGGCTTTCCTATATCCATCTTGGCCAGCAGGCGACGACATTGTCCGGTGGTGAAGCTCAACGCGTGAAGCTTGCCAAGGAACTGTCAAAACGCGCGACCGGTCGAACGATCTATATCCTGGACGAGCCGACAACGGGCCTGCATTTCCATGATATTCGCAAGCTTCTTGAAGTGCTGCATACCCTTGTTGATCAGGGTAATACCGTGGTTGTGATTGAACATAATCTTGATGTCATCAAGACGGCCGACTGGATCATTGATATCGGCCCCGAAGGTGGCGATGGCGGCGGCCAGTTGGTTGGCACCGGAACACCGGAAGACATCATGAGCAATGAACGCAGCTATACCGGGCGTTATCTGAAACGCCATCTCGGTCTGGAATAGAACAAAAAGGGCAGCTTCGAGCTGCCCTTTTTTGCATTTGGGTCGGCTTCAGGCATCCCTAGCCCGAATGCGTGACCCTATCCTCAACCCGTTTGACCAATGCTGTGCTGAGCCGTTCACTAAATCCGGACAGGAAGGCAAAGACGAGGACGATTGATATCTGTTGGCCTGCAGCGGCTGACTGACTGATCTGGTCAAGGTCATCAATCTTGTGCAACTCGTCAAGCGGTATGGGCAGCATCCCTGCCCTGAGCGCCAGAAGCACGATGATTGCAAAACAGAACCCCATGCAGGGCCGGAACAGGAAATTAAAGAACACCGATGCCGGCTCCATTTCGTCCCACGGGACATCCTTGCCCAACCGCATCATCATGCTGGTTAGCGCGCCAATCGCGCCGAAGCTGCCGACCACGAACAAAAGATCATAGCTGAAGCCAAATACCTTGCCGCTGCCGACACTGATGATGTTGTCGACCTGAACAAACAGCAGAACGGCAAAGACCAAAACGATTGGTGACAATGCCAGTGCAAGTGCTGCGATCCGAAGACTTCTGTTGAAGGCCTGTTCCACCGGATTAGGCGCTGGAAGCGGTTTGGGCCGGTCATGCTGTTCGTGTTTGAGGTCATGCAGATACCCCTGCACAAAGCCGTCGCGACCCTGATTAAGCGCTAGCAACATGATAATGGCATCGGATTGCTTGCGATCCATCAGCGCCTTGTTATCGGCGTCCTCATCGTCGCGCCACCAGCGCAAAAATGACCGGATTACCAATGATGACCGCCATCCCTGACGCGTGGCGACCACATATTCGATCATGCCTTCGATATCCGCCGGACCAAAGCCGCCTTCGCTCACGCAACCGAACGGAAAACCCAGACGACGCTCTTGCGGTTCAGGTTTGGCATCTTCGCGCTCAGTTTCCGACTCTTCACGCACCTCGATACACTCGACATCTATGATATGCCGTCTGCGCGGCACAAGGCCGATCACCGGGCAATGCGTGGGTTCGTAACCATAGGGATGATGCGGGTAACTCATGATGCCATCTTCGCGTTATCGGGACAGAACGGCTCTGGCCTTTAAGACGGAGTGGATGTGGTGTTGTGAAAAATTCTGTGCTTCGTATCGATGTGTGATCTCGTTTGTGGTCTTCGCGTGCAATTGACTTGAAATCTGCCCCCTTGCACCGCTATGTGTGTGCCAGATTATCAAAACCCACTCTGGCAAGGAGTTCGCACGCGTGAATACGGTCAAGCCTGTTCATATTATCGGTGCCGGTCTGGCTGGCAGCGAAGCCGCCTGGCAATTGGCGGAAGCCGGTGTGCCCGTCATCCTGCACGAAATGCGCCCGACCCGTCCGACCGATGCGCACCATACAGACAAATGTGCGGAACTGGTCTGTTCGAACTCGTTCCGGTCTGACGACAAGGAATACAATGCCGTCGGCCTGATCCATGATGAGATGCGCCGTGCCGGATCAATCATCATGCGCTGTGCTGATCAGCACAAAGTGCCCGCAGGTGGCGCACTGGCCGTTGACCGCGAAGGTTTTTCCGAGGCAGTTACAAACGCACTTGAAAACCATCCATTGGTGACGATGGAACGCGGCGAGATTGATGGCCTTCCGCCCGAAGAATGGGAACATACTATCATCGCAACCGGTCCGCTGACATCAGGAGCTTTGGCCGATGCCATCCGCAAGGCAACCGGCGAGGAAAGCCTTGCCTTCTTCGATGCTATCGCGCCGATCGTCTACAAGGACAGCATCGATTTCGACAAGGCATGGTTCCAGTCGCGCTATGACAAGGGCGACGGCAAGGACTACATCAATTGCCCGATGTATGAAGATGAATATAACCGCTTCATCGATGCCCTGATCGAAGGCGAAAAAACCGAATTCAAGGAATGGGAAAAAGACACTCCCTATTTCGACGGATGCCTGCCGATCGAGGTCATGGCGGAGCGTGGTCGTGAAACCCTGCGTCACGGCCCGATGAAGCCAGTTGGCCTGACCAATCCTCATAACCCGACACAAAAGCCGCGTGCGATTGTTCAGCTGCGCCAGGACAATGCGCTTGGTACGCTTTACAACATGGTCGGTTTTCAGACCAAACTGAAGTACGGCGCACAGGCCGACGTGTTTCGGACCATTCCGGGCCTTGAGAACGCGGAATTCGCCCGTCTGGGTGGCATTCACCGCAATACCTTCCTGAATTCGCCGCGTCTTCTGGATAGTACGTTGCGCCTGAAATCGCGCCCTGACCTGCGCTTTGCCGGCCAGATTACCGGGTGTGAGGGATATGTTGAAAGTGCGGCCGTCGGTCTGATGGTGGGTCGGTTCACTGCGGCCGAAAAAGCAGGCAAAACCATCCCGGCCCCGCCGCTTGCAACCGCGATGGGTGCCCTTTTGAACCACATTACTGGTGGTGCGGATGAAAGTACCTTCCAGCCAATGAATGTGAATTTCGGCCTGTTCCCGGATCTTGAGCTTAAGAAACGTGTCAAAGGCCGGGATCGCAAAAAGCTTTATAGCGACCGTGCCATTCCGCTATTTGATGAATGGCTGAGCACGGTAAATGCCGCCTGATATAAGAAAAGCCGCATCACATTCGATGCGGCTTTTTTTGTATGGGCAAAATGATGGATCAGTAACGATTGGGCTGGCGCTCCAGCTTGCCGGTCACGTCGCGAATTTGCTCGCCATCGCGGAACCGGCGAAAGATCAGATCAAGGTTGCCATCATCGTCAAGCGTCCGCTTGTAGACCTGCATCTCGTAACCGCCTTCATCATTGATATAAAGCGCATGGATGGTCAGGGTCTTGTCAACGATCCGCGCCCAGAAGAACGGCTCACCTTTCAGCGGATCATTGGGAACACGCTTGCCAAACAGGCCCGAGCGCATGGCGCTGCCGTAAATGTCGGAACGTTCTGTGGCATAGAACTCGACATCAAGCGATACTGTCTTTTCGCGGCCATCGGTTTTGTGAATGACCGTCGACCAATCAACGACAAAACCACGTTCGGTTTCCTTGATCACGACGTCAAGATCACGGGCCTGCAGTTCGTTTTCCGCATGCTCAATCGTCGTGCCGTGATAGGAACCCACGAACGGCTCGATGCTTGCGGCACGGGCTTGTGAAAGCGCGAGAAAGGATAGGCACAGGACGCCGACAAACATCAGGCTGTCAAACCATCGTTTCCGGGTGAATGTCATCAAATGTGCCATCTTGGTCCTCATGTCGGCTATGCCCGCATCTTATGCTCAATATCAAGGCGTTATCGACGCTACCACGGACAGTTCAATCCTGTCCTGACCTTTGTCGTCACCTTAAGAGATATTTTTGTGATGGTCATGTGGCAAGCCACGTCTGATCAATATCTCTTGAGCATGCCATTCAGCGTCAACCGAATACTCGCCGGGCGCGCCAAACCGAACTCGGCCGAAAACGGATCAAATCCGGCCTTGGTGAGCTTGCGCAAGTAACCATCAGCAAGGACCACCGGCAGTGCTGCTGCATGGGCCCGCTTTGGCAATGCACGGCGATGTTTGCGGGCCTCATCAATACGGGAACTGGCCAAATCCGCCAGTTCACGGATGAAGTCGCGAATTTCCTGTTTCTTGCGGAACTCGAAAACATCGCCTTGCGCGACTTCGTGATGGTCCATTCTGTCTTTCGGCAGATAAAGGCGTTTGGAACGGCCATGGAACACGATGGCCCGCAGGATTCCCACCAACCCATACGCGTTACCTGCAAGGCGTGCCGCATGATCTGCATCATCGCCCCTGGCGCCAAGCAGCCGTGATGCCAGAACACTAACCTGCCCGGAGGTCTGATCAATATAATGATCAAGTTCCTGCTGGGTCGCCGGTTGGCGGTCTTCGAGGTCGAACTCGCGCGCAGCAACAATGGCTTCGAGATCTTTGATGTCGAGATTGCCGTCCTTGACCAGTTCGGCCAGCGGTTCGACGACTTCGTGTTTGCGTACCTGCCCTTCGCCCAGTTCGGTCAGGGTGTCACGCCACCATTGCAAGCGGATATGGCCCAGCATGACTTCGCTGACCATTTCGCGGGTTTTGGAGACTTCCTGATTAAACGCATAGAGCGTGAACAGGGATTCGCGTTTTTCCGGTGCCGCAAACAGCGCGCACAGGAACCGGTCCCGGTCATGGCGCCGGACATAGTCGGCACAATGGGAAAGCTTGGGCGTATCGGTCATTTATCCTATCCGATCTTACGTTCGGAACGTTGATCGTTATTGGGGCTGTTGGTGAATTCCGGCATGCTTTCGACATATAGCGATTGTGACGGGAAGGCAAAAGCCGCCCCCTCTTTCTCGACAATGCGCTTGAAAGCAATGATGTGGCGATTGCGGATGTCGCGCCAGGTCACCCAGTCCGTCGTGGTGGTGAAATAATACAGATCAATATTGATCGAGCTTGCCCCGAAGTCAGACAGATGCACCATCTGGGCAACTTCCGTCTGGGCAACGTCTTCGTCGTTTTTCAGGAAGTCGCGCAGTTTGTCAACGATGGCTTCCATCTGTTTGGCGGTTGTCCGGTACTCAAGACCAATCACCATCTTGATCCTGCGATGGGTCATGCGTGACCAGTTGATCACCGGGGAATCGACAATCTGGGCGTTGGGCATGGTGACCAGTGCCTTGGCAAAGGTGCGCACCTTTGTCGCGCGCAAGCCAACGACTTCGACGGTTCCCTCAAAGTGAGGCGTTTCGATCCAGTCGCCACGTTTATAGAGATTGTCGGCAAAAATCGTCAGACCGCCAAAGATATTGGCAACAGAATCCTTGGCTGCAAGGGCAACCGCCATCCCGGCCAAACCAAGGCCGCCAAGGAAAGCCGAAACATCAATGCCCCAGTTTTCCAGAATAATGACGCCGCCGATTACCACAATCAGGGTCTTTACACCGCGGATAAAGAACTGACGGAGGTCATCACCCAATCCGGCACCAAATCGGCCAACCAGCCGATTAAGCGATACGCCCAAAGGCTCAACCGCACGGAAAAGTGCCCAGAAGATGCAGAATGCGGCCGCGACAGAAATCGCTTCAACTGCGACAGCATCGATTTCCTCGGGAAGAGCCAGTACCTCGGTCGAGAAATAGACACCAAGCAGCATGAATAGCGCTTGCAGCGGCAATGCAAAGGCATCAAGCACATTGCCCATCATGCTCTCGGAGCGTTGCTGTGCAATCCGGCGCAAAATACCCAGCGCACCGCGCACCAGAACCCGCTTGAAAATGAAGAAAACCAGTAGCACCAGCGCAGCACCAACAAGCCTTCCGATCTCCCCGCCGCCAAGCATATCGACCCACGTATTCATGTGGCCGATAACCTCTTCGTTCAGGTTGTCCAGTTCGGTCGTCATTTCATCCATGGCTTGTAAGCTGTTCTGATGTTAAGGTTATTACGACTTCTGACTTGGTACGACTATGTAGCACATCGTTCTCTGGCCTTTGTATAACAACTAAATTGGCTCAGGCATATGGCATCATTTGCGTCGGGAAGCTTACACGTTATTGGCGGCGGCCTTGCCGGTTCGGCACTCGCTACCTGTATGGCCGAGGACGGCTTTAACGTAACGCTTTATGACGAGGCAGAGCCATTTGAAAGCCGCTGGACACGCGGTATGCATACCGCACCAGAAAGCCACAAGACGGCCGAGCCGGAAATATTCTATGACCAGAACGGACTGGTTGCAGACTTTTTTGCCCGCTATCCCGAAATCCCCCAAAAGCTGATCCGCCCCGCACACTGCGTCATGGGATTAAAGCGCGGACGACGCAAACCGGCCATCGTCTCGCTGGATCAGGGGATCTCACGTGCACTGATTTCACGGCGGATCGGTTTTGCTGCACGCACCTATACAGCGCTCACCATGTGGCATCAACGATTTGCCAGCGAAGAAAACAGGGTTGAGAGCACCCTGTCATCAGGGGCGTTTGAGGCAGACGACAAAGCCAATCAACCGGGCACATATCATCGAGATGCCTTGACGGTTCTGGCCGAAGTTCTGTTTTCGATGCCGGCACACCGATGTTCAAAGGCGCTTTTGGGGCGGGTTCTGGTACCAAGATTGCGCGCCATTTTGGCCAAAAGCCATGAGCCGGTATTTTCGGCCATTGATCCGATCATCCTCAATGACATTGCCCTGCCCGCCTTGCGCGAACGGTTCTTGGCTGCTGGTGGTATGATCAAGGGGCAAACGAAACTGGGTGACATTGACAGTACGTCGGACTACGCCACTGATCTTTTGTTTGAAGATGACAGTCAGATCGTTCTGAAACCCGATGATGCGGTTGTTCTGGCGCTGCATCCCAAGCCGCTATGTGATGCAGTACCCGATATTGGCATTTCCCCGACACCGTCACATCGTCGCAGCATGACCTTTGAAATGCGCAAGGCATTTGCCGAGCCACGTGCCCTGTTTGTCAGCGATGATATCGTGCGCGCGATTTACTGCAATCGCCGGCATCTGCAGGTCAATCTGAACAACAGCATGCAGCTTCACGATGCCCAGAACGCTGATCAGTTTGCCCAGTTGGTCTGGCAACGTTGTGTCTGGCTATGTGACCAGTATCTTAATCTTGATCTGCAAACCCGCGCAGATAACGCCGAAAATGCGTTACACCCCAACCATCTTTTTATCCATGCTGAGGCCCCCTTCCCCGAAATGACACCGGGCATGGCGGCTGCGCGACAGCAACTGCGCGCGCCATGGAAAAATGTATTTCTCTGTGGGGATGTCTTCCCAGCGGATCAGGCACCGGGACCAGCCGCGCTGTTTTCAAGCGTGCTTGATATTCGCCATGAATTGCAGAAATTCTTTGCCTGAAACTCAGACCGCAATCATCGCCGCCGCAACACGGCGTGCTTCGGACACCAGCACGTTATAGGTCCGGCAAGCTGCACCGGTATCCATCGGCTCAATGACAATCCCGTGCGGCTTGAGCGCCTGACGCCAGGCCATTGGCACCTGGGTCAAACGCGACCCCATGCCCAGCAACAGGATTTCGATATCATCTGCCTTGTCGATCACGCGGGAAAACGATTCTGGCGTAATGTCCTCAGCCTTCGTCACGTTCCACGAATAAACAGATTCGGGAAACAGCAGGATCGAACCCGTGACTGTCTCTTCGCCAAAACGGAACAAACCATCACCATAGCTGGTGACCATTTTGCTGCCCTCGGCAACCAAGGTACTTACTTCAAGAGACATATTGGCCCCATTCGCCGTCTTTCATTAGAGTTGGGTTGGACTTAGTCCGAATTGTGCCGGGTGTCGAGATGCTCTTCGGTAATTTTTCTACGCCACAGAATGAACAACCCGGATAAAACGACGATACCGCAGCCGATGATCATGAACATATCGGGTTTTTCGCCAAACAGGACCATGCCCAATGCAATACCAAACAACAAGCGCGTGTAGCGAAATGGCGTAACGGCGGAAACATCACCGGTGCGCATTGCTTTCATCAAGGCCGCGTAGGCAAACGCCCCCATCAGGATTGCGCCAACGAAATACAACGTGCTTTGTGTATTCATCCACGTGAACGCTTTGCCATCCCAAATGGAAAACACGATGCCGGCCAGAATAATAGCCACAAAGCCATAGAAACCAAGGATCGACGTGCTGAGGGATACAGGTGCGGCACGGCTGGCAAGATCCCGCCCAGCAAAGCCGATTGTGCCGATCACAGCGAGCAAGGATAACGCCGAAAAACTGTCAGCGGTCGGACGCAAAATGATCAAGACGCCGATCAATCCGATGATGATGGCGGTCCATCTTCGCCAACCGACCTTTTCGCCAAACAGGATCGCCGCCCCAAGAACGACGATAATCGGCGTCGCCTGAAGAATGGCGGTTGTCGATGAAAGCGGGGTTAGCGCCAGTGCGAGGACATAAAACAACCTTCCAATCACTTCAAAAACGATTCTTATGCCCATGGCGCGCGACAGCACGTCCGGATTAAGCAAGCGCTTGTTGTTGATCCTCGCGACTACAGCAAACAGCAGCGCCCCGCCAACCCCAAACACAACCAACACCTGCCCAACAGCGTGGCTCTCTGAGACTGCCTTGACGAACGCATCCTCAAAAGAAAACGCCACCATGGCTGCCATCATCCAGACGCTGCCGATCAAATTAGCGCGATGTTCGGGGTTCGAAGCAATATGGGGTGTCATCGGTTGCCGCCAGTTTTTAAGGGACTTTTTATCGGCACTCCAGAGACGGAAGTTAAAGACCGAAAACGATCAAATCCCCCAAAAGAAATGGCCGGGTTTGTTGTCTCACAAACCCGGCCACAGTGTAAATGTCTATAAATTCAACCCGATGGATCAGACGATCAGGCGTTGGCTTCCTGACCTTCTTCTGCTTCGGGGATCTTGCGCTTAAGGCGCAGGACCACCAGCAGCGGTGATGCCACACAGATCGAAGAATAGGTCCCGATCACGATGCCGAAGATCAATGCCATGGTGAAACCACGGATTGCTTCGCCACCGAACACGAACAAGGCAATCAGCGCCAGCAACGTCGTAAAGGACGTCATGGTCGTACGGGAAAGCGTCGAGTTGATCGACAGATCCAGAAGATCTGGAATTTCCATCTTGCGGAACTTGCGCAGATATTCACGGATACGGTCAAAGACAACTACGGTATCGTTGATTGAATAACCCGCAACTGTCAGGACTGCCGCCAAGGTTGCCAGATCGAACTGAACACCGGTAATGACAAAGAAGCCAATGGTGATCAGCACGTCATGAAGCAACGCGGCAACAGATGCGACAGCAAATTGCCATTCAAACCGGATCCAGATATAGACCATGATCAGGAACAGCGAGATCACGACCGAATAGACGCCTGCTTCCTTAAGCTCGCTACCGACTTTCGGGCCGACAAGCTCGCTTCTGCGGATGGTGACATCATCGCCAAGGGCCTTGGTGACAGCAGCAAGGGCGGCCATCTGGGCTTCTTCTTCGCCGTCCTGACGCTGCAACTGGATCAGGACGTCATCCGGCTCGCCGAATTCCTGAATGGAAACGTCACCCAGGCCAAGACTGCCTAGATTGTCACGCAGCGCATTGATATCCGCCGGGCCATTGGTCTTGATTTCGACCAGAATACCGCCACGGAAATCGATGCCAAAGTTAAGTCCCTTGGTAAAGAACATGCCAACAGATGCCAGCACCATTACCAAAGACACGATATAGAAAATCTTCCGGAATTTAAGGAACGGGACGTTCACGTCATCCGGGATAAGATGCAAAGGTTTCATATCTTCCCTGTTCCCTTCCTTAAATAACCAGCTCGGTCGGGCGGCTGCGCTTGACCCAGGTTGCAATCAGCAAACGGGTCAGCCAGATCGCCGAGAACATCGAGGTGATAATCCCGATCGCCAGCGTCACGGCAAAGCCCTTGATCGGACCGGAGCCAAAGCTGAACAGCACAAGCGCTGCAATCAAGGTCGTGATGTTGGCATCAAGAATGGTCGACATGGCACTACGATAACCGGCATCAATCGAATTGATGATCGATCGTCCGTTTCGCCGTTCCTCGCGGATACGCTCAAAGATCAGAACGTTGGCGTCAACCGCCATACCGACTGTCAGAACGATACCTGCGATCCCCGGCAGGGTCAGTGTCGCCTGAAGTACAGACATCACCGCCAAAACCAGGATCAGGTTCATCATAAGCGCAATATCGGCATAAATGCCAAATCGGCCATAGCTGATCACCATGAAGGCAATCACGAAGACCAGACCAAGGACGGCGGCAAATTCACCTGCCTCGACCGAATCCTGGCCAAGGCCCGGACCGACCGAACGTTCTTCAAGGATCTGCATCGGTGCCGGCAAGGCGCCCGCACGCAGCAGAAGCGAAAGATCGTTGGCTTCCTGAACGCTGAACTGGCCGGTAATGATGCCATTACCACCAAGGATCGGTTCATTGATGCGCGGTGCGGAAATCACTTCGCCATCAAGAACAATGGCAAGACCACGACCGGAATTTTTGCTGGTGATATCGCCGAAGCGTGCACCACCGGCCGCATCAAAGCGGAATGATACAACCGGGCGGCCGTCGCTGAAGGTCGGCTGGGAATCAACAAGGTTGTCACCCGACACAACAATGCGGCGATCAATCAGATATTCACGGATGCCGTCACCTTCATCTGCCGACGGCAGGATCATGGTTCCCGGCGGAAGGCCGGTCGCACGTGCATCAGCAGCGGTTTTTTCGTTGTTCACAAGATGGAAGTTCATCTTTGCAGTACGGCCAAGGATGGCACGCAGGCGTGACGGATCATCAAGACCCGGCACCTGTACAACGATACGGTTTTCACCCTGACGCTGGATTGACGGTTCCGTGGTGCCCAGTTCGTCAACACGACGACGGACAACTTCAAGGGACTGCGCAATCGCACGGTCGATCAGTTCGCGGTAAGCAACCTCGTTATAGGTGACAACGATATTGTTGCCCTCGCCGCTCAGTTCGGTATTCGGTTCAGCCGTACGCGCAATTTCGCGGGCCTTTTCGACATCTTCTGGCCGCAGAATGGTGATTTCGGCACCATTTTCCGTGGCTTCACGCGGGCGGTTACGGATCTGTTCCTGACGCAGTTCGGTGCGGATTGCATCAGCAAGGGCATCATAACGTTCGCGCAGAACACTGTCGGTGTCGACTTCAAGCAACATGTGCGAGCCGCCACGAAGGTCCAGGCCAAGATTGATCTGCTTGCCCGGCAGGTAACTGGATTCAGTCGGGAACGTGCCCGACGGCAGGAAGTTCGGCGCCGCATAAATGACGCCCAATGCACACACCAGAAGGACCAGTGCTGCTTTCCATTTGGTAAAATAAAGCATGTTTTTGTGACCGGATCTGTCAGGGTCAACCTAGGTCTGGTTCCAAGATTCTTGGAACAACGGGTATTGGGTACCGCTTCAGGCCACCGGCAAAATGCAAGAAGGCGGAGCCTTGTGCCCCGCCTCGCTTGATACGAAGAGATCAGTCTTTCTTGGTCTCTTCTTCTTTTTCTTCTTTGTCGTCTTTCGCGTCGCTTTTGGCAGGTTCGGTTTTCGAAAGAACCGTGGAAACCATGCCGCGTGCTACTTTAACTTTGACGCCATCAGCGATCTCGACCGACAGTTCATCATCGCCAACAACCTTGGCAACGGTACCAATCAGGCCACCAGCGGTAACAATCTTGTCGCCGCGACGGATCGCATCGAGCATTGCTTTATGTTCTTTCTGCTTTTTCTGCTGAGGACGAATAAGCAGGAAATAGAAAACAACAAAAATCAGGATCAGCGGTGCAAACTGCATCAGCGCACCCGCACCATCTGCACCACCAGCGGCCTGAGCGTAAGCCGTCGAAATAAACATTAGGAACTCCTAATCCCTCAGAACAAAAAATATCAACTGCCGGAATATAACGGGGTGTTGCGCCAAAGCAAGGGAGAACCGGTTTTAAAGCACTAAAATCAACACTTGTGTGCTTTTGTTCACCTTGCGTTGCACGAAAGTCCTTATAACAAAGACTTCCATTGACTTGCTGATGTGCTAGCTTTCCGGCCAACAAAAAACGTCACCGGAACAAGAAACCCCCAAGAGGCCCCGATGAGTAGCGATTTCGACAAGCTTTTGCCTACCCTTGAACGCATTGCCACAGCGCTTGAGCGTATAGCGCCCCCGGCACGGTCCGAGAATGATCTGAGTGCCGCAGATGCCTTTGTCTGGCAGGCACAAGCCAGCTACTTGCAGCCGGTGCGTAACGTCAACCGCGTTGATATCGGCCTTCTTCAAGGCATCGGGCAGCAAAAAGAAATCCTTTATAACAACACCAAACGCTTTGCCGATGGCCTGCCTGCCAACAACGCGCTGCTTTGGGGCGCGCGCGGGACCGGCAAAAGTTCCATCGTCAAGGCGATGCACGCCAAGATCAACGCCGAAAACCCGGCATCGCTGGCACTGGTTGAAATTCATCGCGAAGACATCCCGACCCTGCCCGATCTGTTGCATATCCTGCAAGACAGCGGCCGCCGGACCATTCTGTTCTGCGATGACCTGTCCTTTGACATGCATGATGAAAGCTATAAGTCGCTTAAAGCCGTGCTGGATGGCGGGATCGAGGGCCGACCCAAGAACGTTATTTTCTATGCCACATCCAACCGTCGTCATCTGATGGCGCGCGATATGATCGAAAATGAACGCTCCACGGCGATCAATCCGTCCGAAGCGGTCGAGGAAAAGGTCTCGCTCTCGGATCGTTTCGGTCTGTGGCTAGGTTTCCACAACATCTCGCAGGATGTCTATTTCGAGATCATCGAAGGCTATGCGAAGGAATTCAAACTCGACATCCCGACCGAAGAATTGCACGCACGCGCCAAGGAATGGACCGTTACGCGCGGCAGCCGTTCCGGTCGTGTCGCATGGCAGTTCATTCAGGAAGTTGCAGGTGAACTGGGCAAGTCCATCGACTAGCAACGCCGTCACATAAGCTGTTCAGATAAAGACACCCGGGCAGAACGTCCGGGTGTTTTCGTTAGCGCGATACCATCACGCTTGGCAGGAACTTGATTGGGTCCGATGATTTGCGGCCCTGACGTACTTCAAAGTGAAGTTGCGGGAAGGTCACAGCCCCTGTTGTGCCAACGGTCGAAATCTTTTGCCCGCGTGTCACCACATCCCCGCGGGCCACAAGCGGGCTTTCTGTGTGGGCATAGGCGGTGACGAAGTTATCCGCGTGCTTGATCAGGATCAGGTTGCCAAACCCGCGCAGTTCGTTACCGACATAGGTCACAACGCCGTTTTCTGCCGCCAGAATCGGTGTACCACGGTTGGCTTGAATGTTGATACCGTCATTAAACAGGCCTCCAGACCCGGCGCCGTATTTCAGAACGACCTTGCCCTGAACTGGCCAGATAAAGCCCTTTCGGGCGGATGGTTCTGCCAGGGCGACGTTTTGGCGCACATTGCTGCCCTGCCCTGCAACTGCCATCGGTTTGCTATCGGTCTGCCAGCTACGTGCAGACGCCATCTGGCGTTCGGCTGCTGCGGCGAAGTCCTGTGGTTTGATCCCCGGCGTTGGAATGCTGCCGCCATTACGCGGCGAGACACGCGCAACCGTTGTCGTCGGGCGGGATGTTCGTACCGGCGCGCTCTTCGTTTTGGCCGGAACACTTACCACCTGTCGCTTGCCGCCGATGGTAACGGTTTTGGTCGGTGTAGTTGATCGGGATGCCACGGCTGTATCGGGCGGCATGCTGTCATAGTTCGGCGTCCAGGGCGGCAGCACAAGCCGCTGGCCCGGATAAATAACAAAAGGCTCGCGAAGGTCATTGCGCCGGGTGAACTGGACAAAATCCATGTGATAGCGCACTGCCAGCTGCGACACAGTATCACCCGGCTCAACGGTGATGACGCGTTCGCCGTTTTTAAGCTTTGGCATGCTATAGGGGCTGTAACTGGCCCCATCGCCATACACCACCGGCACCGGAACGGAATTGAGCAAACAGCCACCAAGCGCCGCACTTGCCGCACAGACAAGCAGCAGGCGTTTTCCGTGATAAACAGCGCTTTTGACACAATTTTCCATCATGTTTTCGATTGTCTCCGATCAGCGGTTAACAATCGGTAAGCATCAGGGTGCTTTCGATGGATTTTTATCGGGTAGTAGCGGCTAGAATTCTTCGGTTCCGGGCAGCATCGGAACAAACCGAACCGGCATCAATTCGGTCACGTCAACGCCGCTCGGCGTGCGTGTTACACGTAGCAACAGCTGTGTATGGGATACCTCGCCCACAGGAACGACCATAATCCCACCAACCGCAAGCTGGTCGACCAGCACCGGCGGTACGTCCTGTGCCGCAGCCGTCACGATAATGCGGTCAAACGGAGCCTGCGCCTTCCAGCCAAGCCCGCCGTCGGCATGCAGGGTCGATATGGTGTGAAGGCCCAGTTCACGGAACTTTTCTTCGGCTTCGCGCAAAAGTGGCTTGTGTCGTTCAAGGGTGTAAACGCGCCGTGCCAGTTTCGCGAGAATGGCCGCCTGATAACCAGACCCGGTGCCGACCTCTAGGACCTTCATGCGGTCATTAAGCTCAAGCGCTTGGGTCATCAGGGCGACGATATAGGGCTGCGAGATCGTTTGGCCCTTGCTGATCGGGAGTGCAACGTTTTCCCAAGCCCGACTGACGAACGGATCTGCTACGAAGGATTCGCGGGGAATTTCCGACAATGCCGACAGCACAGTTTCATCGTGAATACCATCATCACGAAGGATCTGCAGCAGATTGGCTATGGCGGTTTCGCGCGTAATCACCGGCTCGTTCACGGAAAGGCCTTCGTCAGTTTTTCAAACGTTTCGTAATGGGTGAAATCAAGGCTGATCGGGGGCACCGAAATATTACCCTGTTCGATCACACGCAAATCAGCCTTGTTGTCCTCGGGCAGTTCGGACTGAATGGCGCCGATCCAGTAGTAAGGCTCCCCACGCGGATCAAGGCGTTCGGCAATATGATCACCGATCTTGCGTTGTCCCTGCTTGGCGATTTTGACCTCTGCCCCGCCATTTGCTTCATGGTCGGGGAAGTTGACGTTGATCAGAACGCCTTTGGGCCAGGTCGTGGTGACCAAAGTCGCCAGAACGTCCTTCAGGTACTTTTCAGCAATCGTCCAGTCGATCATGTCACTGGCAAAATACTGCGAAAAGGCAACCGCCGGCACATTCAGAAGCGTTGCTTCCATGGCGGCGGCCACGGTACCGGAATAGGTCACGTCCTCGCCAAGGTTGCCACCCCGGTTAATCCCGGACAAAACAATGTCAGGCGGGCTGTCACGCATGACCTGCTGCAGGCCAAGCAGAATGCAGTCCGTCGGGGTGCCATCGACGGCAAAGTGCCGTTCGTCGCGCTTATGAATGCGCAACGGGCGACGCAGGGTCAGGGAATGCCCCGCCCCGCTTTGCTCCATCGATGGTGCAATCACCCAGACATCATCAGAAAACTCGCGCGCGAGCTGTTCGAGCAGCTTGATCCCTGGCGCGTCAATGCCATCATCATTACTGATCAGGATACGTGCGTTGGTGAGATCGAGCATGTCTGTATGTCCTAGCGCGCCGAGATAACCTCGAGACCGCCCATATAGGGCTTGAGCGCATCCGGAACACGGATCGAACCATCTGCCTGCTGATAGTTTTCCATCACCGCAATCAGGCAACGGCCAACCGCAAGACCAGACCCGTTCAGGGTATGGACAAACTGGGTCTTTTTCTCGCCAGCAGCACGATAACGCGCATTCATACGGCGTGCCTGGAAGTCACGGGTGTTCGAGCAGGAAGAAATCTCACGATATTTGCCCTGCCCCGGCAGCCAGACTTCGATGTCATAGGTTTTCGTGGCGGAGAACCCGATATCACCGGTGCACAGGATCACGGTGCGATACGGCAAACCAAGGCGTTCGAGAACCGTTTCCGCACAACGCGTCTTGCGGGTCAGTTCCTCGTCCGATTTCTCGGCCTCGACCACCGAAACCATTTCGACCTTGGAGAACTGATGCTGGCGGATCATGCCACGGGTATCACGCCCGGCCGAACCGGCTTCCGAGCGGAAACACTGGGTCAGCGCGGTGTAACGCAGCGGAAGCGCTGCCTGATCAACGATTTCGTCTGCCACCTGGTTGGTCAGGGTGACTTCAGAAGTCGGGATCAACCAGTAATCATTGGTCGTTTTAAACAGGTCTTCGGCGAATTTTGGAAGCTGGCCAGTGCCAAACACTGCATTGTCGCGCACGAGCATCGGCGTGATGGTTTCTTCATAACCATGCTCGGTCGTGTGCAGGTCGATCATGAACTGCGAAAGCGCACGTTCAAGCTTGGCAAGACCGCCACGCAGAATAACAAAGCGCGAACCCGAAAGCTTGGCGGCGGTTTCGAAATCCATCAGGCCGAGTTTTTCACCAATCTCGAAATGTTCAAGCGGCTTGAAATCAAACTCACCGGGCGTACCCCAACGATTGACTTCGACATTGTCATCTTCGTCTTCACCGACCGGCACTTCGGGATCGAGAACGTTCGGGAAGGACGACAGCAGAAGATCAAGCTGATCATTAAGCGATGCCTGTCCGTCCTCGGCTTCCTTGATCTTGTCCTTGAGCGTGCCCATTTCGGCCATCAGGTCGTCAGCATTCTCGCCATTTTTGCGCAATTTGCCGATTTCACCTGAGATCGTCTTGCGGCGCGCCAGCATTTCCTGATGTTCAGTCATCAGTTTGCGGCGCTCAACGTCGATATCGATCAGACGCTGTGCGGTAACGTCCTGTTTGCGCGCAGTCATTGCTGCGTCAAAAGCCTCGGGATTGTCCCGAATCCATTTAATGTCGTGCATCGAACGGCACCCTGTCAGTCTATCTATTTGTGGCTTTATACGATGGGGTGGACCCAAGGTCCACCCCGTCAAATCGGACGGTTTCGGTTGACAATTTCAATCAACGGGCGTTGTTGAAATCATCCTCGCCATCATCATTGTTCGACGGTCCGGACAGCTTTGGCGCATCGCTGTCATCATCGGAAGATCGGGTCAATGATGACTGGCCATCATCATAGGATGCAGCGGCTTCTGCTTGCGCATCAACGCTGTCCCCAGATGTTGCAACCGTTGTTCCGGTAGCAGCTTGTGCTTCGTCTTCATCAGACTCCGCTTCATCATCTTCGTCGTCTTCGTCATCAGCGGCTTTGGCGCGCTTACGCTCCGAAATCCGGGCCATGATGATCGAGATTTCATAAAGAATGATAATCGGAATACCCAGACCGATCTGCGAAATCAAATCCGGCGGTGTGAGGACCGCAGCAAAGCCGAACGCAATCACAATCGCATATTTCCGGCGGCGTGCCAGCCCATCGGCGGTCACGATGCCAGCACGTGCCATCAGCGTCAGCAGGACCGGAAGCTGGAAGCAAAGCCCGAAAGCAAAGATCAGCTTCATCACCAGTGAAAGGTATTCACCGACCTTGGCTTCAAGCTGGATCGCGAGGTTGGCTGCGCCGCCCGCCTGTTCAAAGCTCAGGAAAAATTTCCAGGCCAGCGGCATGATCAGGTAATAGACCAGCGCACCGCCCATCAGGAACAGGATCGGGGTCGCGAACAGGAACGGCATAAAGGCCGAACGTTCGTTTTTATACAACCCCGGTGCGACAAAGGCCCAGAACTGACCAAGGAATACTGGTGCGGAAACAAAGCATGCAGCGAAGAACGATACCTTGACGTAAGTGAAGAACACTTCGGTCAGGGCCGTATAGATCATGCGCCGGTCCGGCCCCATGATTTCGGCAAGCGGCCGTACGAGGAACCCGTAGATATCCTCGACGAAGTAGTAACAAGCACCGAATGTAATGAATAGCGCAAGAACCGCCCAGGTCAGGCGGTTTCTCAGCTCGATCAGATGCTCCATGATGGGCATCTGTCTGTCATGCGATTGCATGTTCACGCCTGGCTCTCCGGCTGATCTTTCTTCTTGCTGTCATCTGCGGACTTACCAGACGTCGCTTTGGCCGGTTTCGCAGGTGTATCCGCCTTTTCGACGGGTTTCTCTGCTTTTGGCTTGGACTCAGTCTTTGTCTCGTCGCTTTTGGGGCTTGAGATTTTATTCTCTAGAAAATCGGTCGGGTTGCTATGTGAACTGTTGACCTGCTTGCGCAGATCATCAAGTTCCGCCTCGCGGATGATGTCATCAATTCCGCTTTGGAATTCGCGCGCCATACCGCGCACTTTTTTCCAGTAACCCGCCAATTTATACAGCAGATGCGGTAGCTCTTTCGGGCCGACGACAAACAGTGCGACGACGGCCACAAGAGCCATTTCGGTCCAGCCGATATCAAACATATGACACGCCTATCTGAAGGAAATCCGACAGACGATCAGGATTTCACAGAATCCTTCTCATTATCTTTGCTCTCGGAAGAAACCGATGCAGAGGTCGTGTTTTCGATGGTCTTGGCCGAAGCGCCTGCATCTTCTTCTTTTTCGTTGATGCCCGCTTTGAAGCTCTTGATCCCTTTGCCCATGTCACCCATCACTTTCGGCAGTTTGCCTGCGCCAAAGATGATCAGGACAATCGCAAGAATCAGAACGATTTGCCAAACGCCAATACCCATAACTTCAATCTCCAAAGATCCATTCTGCCTTCCGGCGACTTGCCCGGATAATGGCAGAAAGCCCCCCACTGTGCAATGCGACGGTTGGTTAATACCATCACATGGCGAATTACCTATTTATCATGCGCTTTTCTTTGCCTCAGACCGGGTTAATCCCGGTGCAAGACAACGCATCAGGTCATAGGAAACACGAAGGTCATCTCGGGATCAAGCGTTATAGCGACAGATGGCTGATTAATCGGCGAAAAGCGCCTTGGCACACGTGCGTGGATGTGTGCGCCGGCCTCAAGTGTCAGGTGAAGCAGATTGACTTCACCCAGTACTCGCACCGCATCGACATGGGCCAGAACATCATGGCCATTGACGGCATCCCCGATATGCAGACCTTCGGGGCGAATCAGAACTTCGACATCTGTGCCGTTTTCGATGTCGCTGCTTTCGATATCGCCAAATGGTGTCGCAACCTTGCCGTTCGTGACAGTGCTCGGGAACCGGTTCACCTCACCAAAAAAGGACGCAACAAATCGGTTTTCCGGCTTGAAATACAGGGTTTCGGGCGAACCATCTTGCATGATCTGACCTTCATTCATGATGATGATGCGGTCGGCCATATACATGGCTTCCTGCGGATCATGGGTGACCATCACGGTGGCAATGCCCGCATCTTTGAGAACATGCAAGGTGGTGTCCCGCAAATCCGCACGCCGTGCGACATCAAGCCCCGAAAACGGTTCATCAAGAAGCATGATGCGCGGTTTGGGTGCCAAGGCCCGGGCAAGTGCAATGCGCTGTTGCTGGCCACCAGACAGTTCATGCGGATAGGCGTTGATATATTCCGACATGCCGACCTGTTCGAGTGCGGCCTTGATCGCCGACATGCGATCAGCTTCACTGAAATGACGCAGGCCAAAGCCGATATTCTTCGCCACATTCAGGTGGGGAAACAGGGCATAGTCCTGAAACACCATGCCGACACCGCGTTTTTCCGGCTCCACATAGCCACCCGGTTGGGCAACGATCTGATCGTCGACGGCGATTTCACCAATCTGAAGCTTTTCAAGACCGGCCGCCAAACGAAGAGCTGTGGTTTTGCCACATCCCGATGGTCCCAACAGGCAGACCAATTCCCCGGGAGCTACATCAAAGCTGATATCGCGCAAAACACGGTTCTCACCAAACAGGTGCGATACATGCGACATCTTGAGGCCGTCGGACATCGAAAACTCTTCTAACAACAGGGATCAGACACCCGCAGGTGCAAATGATTTGCGAAATCTTTCGTGGAACTTAAGGTCAGCGCCCGCCTGATGCAAGAAGATGGATCAACTCATTTCGCGATCGTGATCGGAAACCGGGGTTTCTTTGTCCTCGTCGGCAAAATCACTTTCGCTGTCTTGCACCCTGCCCGCCAACTCATCATCGTCATCCAGCAGGTTGGGATTATCTGAATAGATTGTTTCATCCAGATCTTCGAGATTTCGCGTCGTCAGGGCCTCTTCAACGACAGAATCGGTGACTTCGCCGTCATCCACCAGGTCGGGCAAGGCTTCGTCATCCGAACTCGCACCATATCGGCCCATGCCTGGACGGCTATCAAGCAACCCGGCGGCCTTAAGGTCGGCAAGGCCCGGCAGATCATCACGGCTTTCAAGCCCGAAATGATCCAGGAAGTTATCCGTCGTTGCCCAAAGAACCGGACGACCGGGTACGCGTTTGCGCCCACGCGGACGGATCCATTTCGATTCAAGCAGGATATCAAGCGTACCCTTGGAAAGCGCTACACCTCGGATTTCCTCGATCTCGGATCGGGTGACCGGTTCGTGATAGGCAATGATGGCAAGGGTTTCGAGCGTCGCACGGGTCAATTTCTTGGCCTTTTCGACCTCGATATGCAGATCACCCGCAAGATCCATCGCAGTCCGAAACGCCCATTTATCCCCGATCTGCTTGAGGTTCACACCACGCGTCTCATAGGTTTCGGCAAGCGCAGTCATGATGGCGCTTACGTCAGTGCCTTCTGGGAGGCGGGCTGCAATCACCCGTTCACTAACCGGCTCGGCCGAGGCAAACAGAACAGCCTCGACGATGCGGATGTGTTGGAAATCAATCTCCGGACCGGATTCGACGCCTTCGATTTCAAGCTGCGTTTCTACGCTCATTAAATGCCCCTGCCCACCTATTTTTGAAACGAATCTGCGTCATAGTCATAATTGCGCGGCATATCCCCTTCCCGCACAGTCTGTGGTGAACGCAGCAAAATCGGTCCAAAGGTTTCTTCTTGTGAAATTTCAAGTTCGCCGTCACGGCACATTTCAAGGCTTGCGACAAAGTGCGCAGCGAGTGCGGACCGTGCCTTAAGCGGTGTCCCAAGCCCGCGCGGCATAAATTCCAGCAGCCTTGTCCATGTCGGCACAACGCGGCGACCAAACAGGTCGCGCAAACGCTGAATGGCGTCATCCATCGCGTAAAGATCAAAGGCCTCGATCTCAAGCGTTTTGCTTTCCGATGTCAGCATGATCCGCGCATAGGCCTTCAGCAGATCATAAAGTGACGCGTCATAAACCGATGCCGTCGTGACTCGCACTTCTTCCGGATCGCCCCGGCCAAAGAAATCACGTCCCAGATTGGGGCGTTCAAGAAGCTTTTCCCCGGCAGCCTTCATCGCCTCAAGACGTTTCAGCTGGAAAGCAAGAAGCTCCGCCATTTCTTCGGCACTGAGTTCTTCTTCGTCATTTTCCTGCTTGGGAAGCAGGAGGCGCGATTTGAGATACGCAAGCCAGGCGGCCATCACCAGATAATCTGCCGCCAATTCAAGGCGCAAACCCTGCGCGGTGTTGATAAATTCAAGATATTGCTCGGCCAAATCAAGGATGGATATCTTGATGATATCGACCTTTTGGTCGCGTGCCAATTCAAGCAGAACATCAAGAGGCCCTTCGAACCCGTCCAGATCGAGAATCAGCCGTTCGGCAAGGCTCGGCCCCTCGTCGACCGGTTTCTTGTCAAATACATCATCTGGAATTTCGAATTCGAACTGGTCTGCCATCTATCCCCGACTATCCCCCGCAGCTGTCGGCATTCAGGCAAAGATATCTGCCAGAAGCCTTACCAGTGCATTGGCCGGTTCAAGGACCAACCACTGGAACACCGGCAGGTCGATACCAAGCTGCGTTGTCACATAGGGCAGCAAAAAGACTAAGCCGATCAGGATGATCATGCCGGTTTTTTCCATACGCGCCAAGACCCGTGCAATCGGCATCGGTGAAATTGCCGTCAGAACCCGCCCACCATCCAGCGGCGGGATTGGCAACATGTTAAACACAGCCAGGATGCAATTCAGCCAAAGCGACTGGTTAAGCATTGTCGCAAGCCATTCATTCACCGCAGGTGAGAAGCTTGGCAGCCAGACCAGAAGCAGGATTGATGCGATCGCGAGTGCGACGTTTGTCGCCGGACCGGCAATCGCCACCCCGATCACGCCCAAGCGTTGCGGATGCAGGCGATGAAACGCCACCGGAACCGGCTTGGCATAGCCAAACAGAAACGGTGCGGCTGTAATCAACAGCAAGCCCGGGATCAGGATCGTTCCGACCGGATCTATGTGGCGGATCGGATTAAGGCTGAGCCGCCCCATGCGTTGGGCTGTGTCGTCCCCAAACAGTTTGGCGGCAAAACCGTGGGCGGCCTCGTGCAAGGTCACAGCAAGCAGGACCGGGATAATCCAGGTTGTGGCTGAGATAATCAGCTCCATCACGTCATTCACTTCTGATCATCTCCTGCCGACCAGACTGGTGCCAGAAGACTGGCCAGACGTGCCTGCCAATCGGCAACCTGGATGCTGCCCGGTGCATCTGACTTGAAGGTCGCAATCTGGTTGGTAAATGCCTGCGC
Organism: Thalassospira sp.; assembly: GCF_002709775.1. GTDB lineage: Bacteria > Pseudomonadota > Alphaproteobacteria > Rhodospirillales > Thalassospiraceae > Thalassospira. The sequence goes on along the minus strand of NZ_PAQR01000054.1, from coordinate 102,663 downwards.
GCGCTGCAAGGAACTGCCGCTCAGAAGCGGCGCCATCGAGAAGACTTCTTCCATCTCGGTGCGCTTGCCATTGCAATGAAGTGCGATGTCACACCCTGCCCGCAGGCATTCGTGTGTTCGGCTGGCGATCGAGCCACCAAGAGCCTCCATCGAAAGGTCATCGCTAATCAAAAGGTTTTTAAAGCCGATTTCACCGCGAATGACATCTTCAATGACCGTCTGCGACACCGTACCGGGACGCTGATCATCAATCGCGGTAAACAGCAAGTGCGCCGACATTGCCGCCAGCACATCCTTCATCTGCGCAAACGGCGCAAAATCGAACTCGGACAGCGTTTGACGCGATACGCTCACAATCGGCAGATCCTTGTGGCTGTCTACAGTTGCCCGGCCATGCCCCGGGATGTGCTTGATGATCGGTGCAATGCCGCCATCGAGAAGGCCCGCTGCAACCGCACTGGCCAGCATCACGACCTTGCCGACTTCTGCACCATAAGACCGGTCACCGATGACGTCACTCATGCCAGGCAGACGGAGATCAAGAACCGGTGCGCAGGTCGTATTGAAACCGGCTTCGTACAGATCCATCGCCATCAGACGCGCACTGGTATAGGCCGCTTCGCGTGCATCATCGGGATTGCGATCAAACAGATCGCCAAACGCACCAGCGGGTGCGATATGGCGCCAGTGCGGCGGTTTTAACCGCATGACGCGGCCGCCTTCCTGATCGACGAGAATTGGGACGTTCGTATTGCCGACGGTTTCGCGCAGCGCATTGGTCAGCGCACGCACCTGATCCCGGCTTTCGATGTTGCGTGCAAACAGGATAAACCCGAACGGATCGGCTTCACGCAGGAAGCCCTTTTCCCAATTGCTGAGCTCCGTTCCTGCAATCCCGAGGATACAGGAACGTGGCTTTTTGACATCAAGGCCGGACAATGAGGCACCCCACACTGCGTTCTTTCAAATCTGCACAAAGCTTTTCGGCGGCTGCGGAATCGCCAAGCGGGCCGGCCTGCAACCGATAGAAGACACCTTTGCCTTCGATCTCAATACGTTGCACAAACATCTCAAGATTGCCAAGCAAGTCTTTGTTTTTACCAGACAACCGTTTCCATTCCGCAGCAGCGCCGCTTTCCTCACGAACCGATGCCAGCTGCACGCGAAACGCACCAGACGGTGCCACGGCCTGTTCACTTGCAGCTTTCTGTGCGGCGGGTGCCTGTGGCTCAGCCGCACGGTTTTCAGCTGCCGCAACAGCCTTCTCCGCATCTGTCAGCTCAGGTGCGGTAATTTCCGGGGCTTCGACAGCCGTTTCCGCCTCTGGCTCAGCAGTTTGCGTTGCTTCTGCCGTTGCCGCCCCGGACGTTTCCGAAGGCGCCTCCGCCGTCTCTTCTGGCTCGGCCATCTTTGGAGTTGCGGAGACTTCCGGTGCGCGCGGCATGTCCGGGAGCTCTTGCAGCACGACATTGGCGTCTGGATCAACATCGCTCAGCTGATCATAGACCGTTGTCTCACGATGCGGGACTTCCATCCCGCCGGGATCTTCCGGACGGATTTTGATTGGCGATGGATCGGGAAGCAGGATCGGCAGATTGCCATCATCCTGAATGGGCTGGCCCTGATTGTAAAACCAGTAGCCTGCCCCGCCCAAGGCACCGCCGACAACGACGAGCCCAAGAACAACGGTGGCCAGCCCTTTGATCATGCTTTTGCCCGCGGGCCTCTCGGATCCGTAATGATCACCGCGCTCTGCATGAAGGTCGGAACCGTGTTCTTCGCTCATATCTTACATCTCCTCGACGGGCGCGACGCCCAACACCTCAAGACCGGACGCAATGACCGTTGCAACTGCCCTGATCATCGCAAGACGTGCCAGAGTCGCAGCCAGATCATCGGCAACGATGAAGCGTAGTGCGGTGTTGTCACGTCCCTTGTTCCACAAGGCATGGAATTCTGCTGCAATTTCTGTCAGGAAAAAGGCAATGCGATGCGGTTCGTGGGCGGTCGCCGCCTGCTCGACAATGCGCGGCCATTCTGCCATGCGACGCACAAGGAGTTTCTCCTCTTCCGTGCCCAGCAACGACAGGTCAGCACCTGCAAGCGTCTTCTCGGACAGATCCTGACCCGGGAATGCTTCTGCAGCCTGGCGGAACACCGAATTGACGCGTGCATGAGCGTACTGAACGTAAAAGACCGGGTTGTCCTTGGATTGTTCGGTCACCTTGGCGAAGTCGAATTCGAGTGCCGCATCGTTTTTGCGCGTCAGCATGATGAAACGCACGACATCCTTGCCAACGCGCTCTACCACGTCACGCAAGGTGACGAAGGTCCCCGCACGTTTGGACATTTTGACCGGCTCGCCATTGTCAAACAGGCTGACAAGCTGGCAAAGCTTGATATCCAGATCGCCCTCGCCATGCGTGATCGCCTTGGTGGCGGCCTTCATGCGCTTGACATATCCGCCATGGTCGGCCCCAAAGATATCGATCATCAGGTTGAAGCCGCGCTCGTACTTGTCAAAGTGATAGGCAATATCGGACGCGAAATAGGTCCAGCTGCCATCAGACTTCTTCAGCGGGCGGTCAACGTCGTCGCCAAAATCGGTCGCACGGAACAGGGTTTGCGGGCGTGGCTCCCAATCGTCGGGTTTCTTGCCTTTTGGCGGCTCGAGCACGCCGACATATATGTCGCCCTTTTTCTCAAGATGCTCAAACGCTGACTGGACCTTGCCGGCCTTGACCAGACCGTCCTCAGACGTGAACACATCATGGGAAACACCAAGAAGACGCAAGTCTTCCTTGATCAGAGCCATCATTTCAACGATGGCAAAGCCACGGAATTCTTCAAGCCATTCTTCTTCCGGTGCGTTCTGCCACTTGTCGCCATCACGCGCGGCCATTTTCTTGCCCGGCTCGACCAGATAATCACCCGGGTAAAGGCCTTGCGGGATTTCACCAATGTCTTCGCCAAGCGCTTCGCGATAGCGCATGTGAAGCGAACGGGCCAACACATCAACCTGTGCACCGGCATCGTTGGTGTAATATTCCTTGGTCACGGCATAGCCGGCCTTGCCCAAAAGGTTGGCCAGAACGTCACCAACGACCGCACCACGGCAATGACCAACATGCATTGGGCCGGTCGGGTTGGCTGATACATATTCAACGTTGATCTTCTCACCCTTGCCAAGGTCGCTATTGCCATAGTTGGTACCGACTGCAAGAACCTTGGTGACCTGGGATAGCCAGAACTGATCGGCCATGCGCAGATTGATGAAACCTGGACCGGCAATCTCGACTGTTTCAATATGGTCAAGACCACGCAGCTTCTCAGCGAGCTTTTCGGCAAGATCGCGCGGCTTCATGCCGGCAGCCTTTGAAAGCAACATCGCAGCGTTGGTTGCGGCATCCCCGTGAGACGGATCGCGCGGCGGCTCGACCGTCACGCGCGACGTGTCACTTCCGGCAGGAAGAACACCGTCTTTTTCAAGGGCGAGAAGCTCGTTCTCGATATCGCTTTTCAACAGGCTGAAAACATTCATGACTTGGAACTTTTTAATTTCTGGTTCTGACCGGACCGGCCAATTGACTGGCGCCTGTTTTGAGCCATTTCACCTCAAAACGCAAGTCACCCTTATTTGGAGCGACCGAAGGTTTTGACATTTCAGCCATGCGCGCTAAATAGTGACTTAAATACAGCGTTCCGACCATGCTATCATGTGTTCACAGAACGCAAACATGCCTGCCCCGGCAGGTTGGAGACCAAGGAGTGTTGAATGACCGATTCTTCTCGGCAAGTTCAAATGACTGAAAGTGCTGCGAAACGCATTCAGGAACTGATCGCAAGCGAAGGTGCTGCGAACACGATGCTGCGCCTGCAAGTCTCTGGCGGCGGTTGCAGTGGCTTCCAGTATGAGTTCTCGCTGGACTCAGACACCACGGACGAAGACCAGATCTTTGAAAACCACGGTGCGAAAATGGTGATCGATGAAGTATCGCTCGACCTTCTGGGCGGTGCAGAGATTGATTTCGTGCGTGAAATGGTTGGTTCGGCGTTTCGTGTGAACAACCCGAATGCCACCTCTTCATGTGGTTGCGGATCAAGTTTCTCGATTTGATCCGGATCGACAAACCGATTTATAAAACGGGGTTCGTTACTGGCGAACCCCGTTTTGTTTGACCAGACACCCCAAAAACCGAGGCCCGAATGAAAATCGCCACATGGAATGTCAACTCGATCAAGGCACGCCTGCCCAACATTCTTGATTGGTTGCAGGAAGGCAAACCCGATGTGGTCCTTTTGCAGGAAACCAAAACGGTCGATGATGCATTTCCGGCGATGGAGATCGAAGACCTTGGCTACAACATCGCGATACATGGTCAGAAAACCTATAACGGTGTCGCGATCCTTTCCAAATTCCCGATCGAACATGTTGAACGCGGCCTGCCCGGCAATGATGACGACGAACAGGCGCGCTATATCGAAGCAACGATCAGCTCCAATCGACCGGTTCGGGTTGCGTCGATCTATGTTCCGATGGGAACCGCCGTTGGGGATGAGAAGTTTGATTACAAACTGAACTTCCTGGATCGCCTGATCACCCGGTTTGAGAAAATCCGCGCCAGTGGTGAAGCAGCGGTCATGGGCGGTGATTACAACATCGCACCTGATGACATGGATGTGTATGACCCGGCGAAACTGCACGAAACCGTTCTGTGCACGACGGTTGAACGCAAACGCCTGCGCACCATGATGAATATGGGCTTTACCGATGCCTTCCGGACTTTTAATCCCAAAGGCCATCAGTATAGCTGGTGGGACTATCGTGCTGGCGCCTGGAACAAGGATAACGGCCTTCGCATCGACCACTTGCTTCTAACGCCGGCGGCAGCGGACCGGCTGAGTGCGTCGGATATTGACCGCGAGCCGCGTGGCAAGGAAAAGGCATCGGATCATACCCCGGTCTGGTGCATGATCGACGATTGATCAGAAGCCGATAATAACAAAGGGCCGCACCAATCAGGTTGCGGCCCTTTTTTTGTTCGTGCGCAGGTGCGGATTTACTCAGCCGCCTGCTGCATCGCGCTGCGATAGGCAACAATATCTTCGATGCTGATCACGACCATGTCGTGACTGTTGGCATACTCGATCAGTTCCGGAAGACGCGCCATGGTGCCATCCGGGTTGGTGACTTCACACAACACACCGGCGGGCTTGAAGCCTGCCAGATGCATCAGATCAACCGTACCTTCGGTATGGCCACGACGTTCAAGAACGCCACCCGGACGGGCACGCAGCGGGAATACATGACCGGGACGCGCCAGATCGCTTGGCTTGGTGTCATCGGCAATCGCCGTTTTCACCGTGGTCACACGGTCTGCGGCAGAAACGCCGGTGGTGACCCCCACCTTGGCTTCGATGGTGACGGTGAAGCCGGTCCCCATGCTTGATGTGTTGTCCGTGACCATGGGCGGCAGTTCAAGTTCTGTTGCCTTTTCATCGGTCAGGCACAGACAGACGATACCGCTGCAATCGCGGATCAACATCGCCATCTGTTCATTGGTCAGATTTTCTGCGGAAAAAATCAGATCGCCTTCATTTTCGCGATCTTCATCATCAACAACCAGAACGCCCTTGCCCTGACGCAGGTCCTCAAGCGCACGTTCCATACGCGCATGCGGATCGCCAAAGATCGACAGATCGGATTGTTTTTCAATACTCTGATTCATAACCGTCCTCTACGGATGGGGCTTACGAACCAGGGCAACAAAGAAAGGCCCGCTTTGCGGCAAAAGCCACATTGCGGTCGCAGGCAGACGACAAAGCAGTCACGCCAAGGCGTTCCTGTCATCACCGTCACGCTTTATCCTCTCCCATCCGGACTATTACCGTCGGCTCCGGAATCTCACCGGATCTGCTGACCCCAAAAGTCTTGCAACCTTTGGGCGCTCGCGGGCTTACCAGAAAACTGGTTTACCGCCGGTCGGGATTTGCACCCTGCCCTGAGAATAAGCGCCGTGTTTCAACGACAAACGTTGATCACAATTGATCAACAAGCGCACTTTATGAAAGCGCACCTGCATTGTCAAACACCTTAAAACCATTGAAAATTTGTGGTTTAAGTTTCCGAAAGAAGCTTTCCCGCCCGGAAGTGGAAATCACACCCGTTCTTGCGGGCTTCACGGGGGGCCCATTGGCAAACCGCGCATTTCTTGTCCGATGACCGGCTTTGGGTTTTGCATTCACGATGCAGATACCCGCCAAGCATCGCATCGATATAGCTACCCTCAAAGACGTCCACACCAAGGCTTCTGCCCATGCGCAGAGCTGTCCGGCTGTCACAGCGCGTCAGGATAAGGCTCTGGTCGGCAAACAGGGCTGCAAATTCACGCAGCCGTTCTGCCACCTCGGCACGACGGGACCCGACGATGTTTTGATCCCAGATGACCTTGATGAAATCGACATTCATTTTGCGCGGCGACAGGAATTCAAGTGCCGGCAACGTGATGCGGTCCAGACCGACCTTAATGCCAAGCGAATGCAGGAATTCGCAGGCATCCTCGAATTCCCACCAGTTCGCAATCGCATTTTCCATGGAAAACTCGATTGCCATGTTTTCGATCAGCTTGCCGTCATGTTCGGCAATGAAATCGGTGAACGTGTCGCTGTGCACCGTCTGGATCTGCATGTTGAGGTGTATTCGGTCCGGCAATATGGACGATGCCATGGATACCGTTACCTCCATGATCTTCTCATCGAGGACACGCGACAGGATTTCGATCTCCCCCGGCCCTTCCAACAGGAAACTGGCAAGGTGGTGCTGGCGCAGGTAATCAAGCGAACAATAGATTTCATGGCCCAGCACTTCGCGGCGGCTGTCATCAAAGCAGACAATTGCCTGGCGTCGGCAGGAATCAAACACAGCCTCGGTGGTGATGGCGCCTCGCAGCATTTCGGCCATATCAAAACGGACGGACGCGTCACTGCTTGGACGCTCGGCCACGGAAATGCCAAGCAGATCAGCAAGCTTTTGCTCGTCTTTGGGCCATTCGAAGCGGTTCCAAAGGTTTATTGGAATATGCCCAAGACCCTGCCGATCGATGACGTCGGTCAGGATTTCACGGATATGCTCGACAAAGGTGTTGTCGTCATTATTCCAGCTACCGGCACGCACAAACGCCACCATGCCATTTTCAAGGCGATAGACCTTGGTGTTCTCGGGGAGATTGTGGAAGGCATCGCGCGTAATGGCCTGATAATCCTCAGTACCAAGACGCAGGTCAGCCGGGATATTGAGGATCCCCAATAGCGGCGCCTTGCCGTTTGCCGCGTGTTTGCGCAGGCTTTCGACAAAGCGGTTAATCGTCAGTGCAGATTTGGTGGCGTGCGCGTTCATAGGCATTCCCGTTTGAATTGCACGGGACCATATCCCACGAAAGGGGTAATTTCAACCTAAATTACTATACCATCGCATAGATCCACTTCTGCCATTAGGGCAAGTTTGGTGAAGAAGGTTTTTGCTGGTACCCCGACCACGTAACCATCGACGCGATCTACAACGCGCAAGCCCTGCAGCGCGTTTGCCGTAAACACCGCATCGAACTCCTTGAGTTCTTCGGGTGCCTTTGGCTCGAAACTGACTTCGACTTCTGCTTCCTCGGCCCATTGCAGAACAAAGTCGCGCGCAAGCCCACACAGAATCCCGGTGTCTTCATCCGGAGTCCACAGGGTTTCGCCATCAATAGCAAACAGGTTGGCGACCGTGGTTTCGGCCACATGCCCCTCAGCCGACAGAATGATGGCGTCCTGCGCGCCGTATTTCTGCACTTCCTGCTTGGCTGCGATATTGTCCATGTAGTTGGTGCTTTTGATGCTACCTGCGACCGAATTCGGATTACGACGCACTTTCTGCGAGGTCGCCAACGTCAGACCAATATTCGGATCAACCGGCTCAAACGGTTCTGCGGTAATCAGGATGGTCGGATCCGGCGAACCGGGTGGCAGCAAGCCACGTTCGCCCGAGCCACGCGATACCGTCATCCGCACAACTGCATCCTTGCGGTGAATTTGCTCAAACAGTTTTGCGACGACTTCTTCGACTTCTTCTGTTTCCGGCAACAGGTCGAGCGGAAATTCGATCAGTTCGGCGTGGTGATCGAGGCGCCCCATATGGGCATCAATCCAGGCTATCTTGCCTTCATGGGCACGCATGGTTTCAAAAAAGCCGTCCCCCAGAAGGAATCCACGATCCGTTACCGGAATGGATGCTTCATCAAGATCACGAAAACTGCCATTCATCCAAACCTGCATTGCCCGGTCCCTTTAGTCGTTGTCGGCTCCCTGCCCGGAAGCACGTTTCAGAAAATTGGCCAACAGCGCATGGCCCTGTTCAGTCAAAACAGCCTCGGGATGAAACTGTACCCCATAGATCGGCAAGGTTGCATGGGCAAATGCCATGACTTCGCCATCCGGTCCCGTTGCTGTTTCGATTAAACTGCCATCATTTGGCAAATCAACAATTAACGAGTGATAGCGTGTGACTTGCAAAGGATTGTTTAACCCGGCGAACAAATCTGTCCCCGTATGGCTGATATGCGAAGTCATGCCATGTACCGGCCGCTTTGCACGCTTTACCGTGCCGCCAAACGCCTGGGCAATCGATTGATGCCCCAGACAGACACCCAGCATTGGGAACTCTGCCTTCAGACCATTGATCAGATCAAGACTGTTGCCCGCTTCATCCGGGCCACAAGGCCCCGGTGAAAACACGATGGCCTCTGGCGACAAATCACGGACACCCTCGACCGTTATGTCGTCATTTCGCACCACCTTGACCACATGTCCAAGTTCTTCAAGATAGCGGGCAAGATTGAAAACGAACGAATCATAGTTATCAATCAACAGGATCATGACAGATCCCCTGCCTTGATCCCGAACAGCTCGAACATCTTGGCTGCTTTAACGAGGGTTTCCTCGTATTCGAGTCCGGGGTCGCTATCAGCAACGATGCCGCCGCCCACATTAAACGCCATCTTGCCGCCATTCACACTCAGCGTGCGGATTGCGATGTTGGTATCCATGGTTCCGTCAAACCCGACATAACCGATCGCCCCGCAATAAGCCCCGCGCGTGGTTTCTTCGAGTTCGGTGATAATTTCCATCGCCCGGATTTTAGGGGCACCAGTAATAGATCCCCCAGGGAAACAGGCACGCAATGCATCAATCGCTGTTTTGTCCGCCTTAAGCTCGCCCGTCACGGTCGAGACCAGATGGTGGACATTGGCATAACTTTCCAAGGCACAGATCGCAGGTGTTTGCACAGTGTGAGGATTGCTCACCTTTGAAAGGTCGTTGCGCAAAAGATCAACGATCATAACATTTTCTGCGCGATCCTTACGCGATAGCATTAACTCTTGTGCCAGCTCGGCATCGCTTAACGGGGTTTCGCCGCGCGGCCTTGTCCCCTTGATCGGTTTGGTTTCGATCTGTCCGTTTGTGACCTTTAAAAACCGTTCTGGTGAATTTGACAGGACGGCAACATCCCCGAAATTCAGAAACGCCCCGAAAGGTGCCGAGCTGATGTCACGCAGACGGCGATAAAGATCAAACCGTTTGGGAATGTCGTCTGGTGCGAACTCTGCCCGGAAGCTTTGCGACAGGTTGGCCTGGAAAATGTCGCCAGCGAAAATGTAATCAATCACCCGCTGCACAGCTGCTTTGTACCCGGCACGATCAAAGTTCGATTGCCACGGCGATAGGCTTGGTGTGTGAGGAATATCGGGTGTGTCAATCAACGGACGGGCAAGTTTCAGATACTTGCGGATCAGCATCATGCGATCATTGGCGCGCTGATCACGTTTCGGCCCGGCCGCCTCTGGAATCCCTGTCGAGATCAGCCACATGCGGCGATCATGCTGATCAAACGCGATTACCAGATCATAGATCCCGACCGCCATATCCGGCATGGAAAGCCAATCATTAGCGGCAACAGGCAGCACTTCGGTTTGATGCGCCAGCTCATAGCCGAAATAGCCCACAACCCCGCCTTGGAATGGAGGCAGATCAGGATCTGTTTCGATCTGATAGCGCTGCAACAGATCGCCAAGCACATCAAACGGATTGCCCGGCACATCAAAGCCATCAAGCACCGCCTGCCCGTTCTTGGCAGTTAGTTTATGAAGCGGTGAAACCACGATATATGAGAACCGGTCACGGTCGCCGGAATCCAGAAAGTGACTATCGGCAAAAATGGCAAAGGCGCCATAGGCGTCGACAGGCTCAATATAGGGGCATTCTTCAATCAGCATTCGGCAGAGGCAATCTTGCGGGAAAAGGATCAAAACCGCAGCAACGTGCGGGTTACAGCCACATCAAGGATCCGGCACGCCAATCTAAGCGATTCTTTTGTCATCTGGCGAAGGTTTTTATGCGCGGGTGCGCGTTTCACAGAGTGGCAAAAAGAAAAGGCCAACCTTTATGGGTTGGCCTTTTGCTCAAGATATCAATTTCGGATCACATCGAAGCGATACGCTCGAACGCCTCATTGAGTTTCGCCAGGGTATCCTTGGCTTCTTCCAACTTGGCTTTTTCGGCGGTGACGATGTGTTCCGGTGCGCGGCTGACGAACTTCTCGTTCGAAAGTTTGCCTTCCTGCGCCTTGATGTATTTCGTCTTGTCCTGGATTTCCTTTTCAAGACGGGCCTTTTCGGCAGCCACATCAATGAAATCGGCAACCGATACAAAGACGGTCACGCCATCGACCACGGTCTGGATTGCACCCTTGGCAATGGCTTCAACATCACCCTGCCCTTTGAAGGCAATATCGGCAACACGTGCAAGACGTTTGACCTGTGCTTCCTGTGCGCTTACCGCGGCCTTCATCGCATCGGTCGCATCGACAAGGTAGATCGGCACTTCTGCTGCCGGCGGTACATTCATTTCCGAACGGACACCGCGGATGTCGCCAATCAGGCGAATGGCCAGATCGACCTCGGCTTCGGCGTCACGGTCAATCAGGGACTCGTCAAACTGCGGATATCCCTCGGCGATCAGCATTTTCGAACGGCTGTCGGCGGTTTTATCCCACAGTTCTTCGGTGATGAACGGCATGACCGGATGCAGGATCAACAGGATCTGATCAAGAACCCATGCGGTAACCGCACGGATTTCGGCCTTGGCTTCCTCGTCGCTGCCCATCAGAACCGGTTTGGCCAGTTCCAGATACCAGTCACAGAATGAGCCCCAGACGAACTGATAGGCACTGCTGGCTGCGTCATTGAAACGATAGGTTTCAATACCGGTTCCAACTGCCTTGGCGGCCTCAGCCGTTTTGCCAACGATCCAGCGACCAAGGGTCGACTTCACGCTTGCCGGGTCAAAGCCATCGACCGGCTTGCATTCGTTCATTTCGGCAAAGCGCGCGGCGTTCCAAAGCTTGGTCGCAAAGTTGCGATAACCCTCAACACGCGATGCGGCAAGCTTGATGTCGCGTCCCTGCGCAGCAAGGGCTGTCAGGGTAAAGCGCAGCGCATCGCAGCCATATTCATCAATGATCTCGAGCGGATCGATGACGTTGCCCTTGGATTTGGACATCTTCTGACCGTGTTCGTCACGGACCAGCGCATGAATATAGACATCACGGAACGGTACTTTGCCATCCATGAAATACATGCTCATCATGATCATCCGGGCAACCCAGAAGAAGATGATGTCAAAGCCGGTGACCAGAACATCGCCCGGATAGTATTTCGCCAGTTCCGGGGTCTTGTCCGGCCAGCCAAGCGTCGAATACGGCCAAAGACCAGACGAGAACCAGGTATCGAGAACGTCGGTTTCCTGGGTCAGTTCGACATCCTTGCCATAATGGGTCTTGGCGGCTGCGATGGCTTCTTCTTCGGTTTCTTCAACAAAGAACTCGCCATCCGGACCGAACCAGGCCGGAATACGATGCCCCCACCAAAGCTGACGGGAGATACACCACGGCTGGATGTTGCGCATCCACTCAAAATAGGTGTTTTCCCAGTTCTTCGGCACAAAGCGGATACGACCGTCCTCAACGGCTTCGGTCGCCGGTTTGGCAAGAACTTCGGCATTCACGAACCACTGGTCGGTCAGATATGGCTCGATAACGACGTTCGAACGGTCGCCATACGGGACCATGTGAACAGTATCTTCGATCTTCTCAAGCAAACCGAGCTCGTCCATCTTGGCAACGATCTGCTTGCGGGCTTCAAAGCGATCCAGACCACGGTATTCCTCAGGCGCGTCGTCATTGATGCGCGCGTGATCATCCATGATGTTGATCTTTTCAAGGCCAGCACGTTTGCCGACTTCAAAGTCGTTGAAGTCGTGGGCCGGCGTGATCTTGACCGCGCCCGATCCTTTTTCCGGATCAGCATACTCGTCGGCCACAATCTTGATGCGACGGCTGACAATCGGAAGAATGCAGTACTGTCCGATCAGGTCCTTGTAACGTTCGTCTTCGGGATGAACGGCAATACCGGTATCGCCCAGCATGGTTTCCGGGCGGGTGGTTGCGACCGTCACGAACTCGCCATCGCGGCCTTCGATCGGATATTTGAAGTGCCAGTAATGGCCTTTGACTTCTTTCTGAACGACCTCAAGGTCGGAAATTGCGGTCAGAAGCTTCGGATCCCAGTTAACCAGACGCTTGTCACGATAGATCAGGCCATCCTTGTGAAGCTTGACGAATACCTTGCGGACAGCGGCCGACAGGCCGTCATCCATGGTAAAGCGTTCACGCGGCCAATCCGGCGATGCGCCCAGACGGCGCAGCTGGTTGGTGATCGTGCCTCCGGAATGTTCTTTCCATTCCCAGACTTTCTCGACAAACTTTTCACGGCCAAGGTCATGGCGCGTGACGTTCTGTTCGCCAAGCTGGCGTTCGACAACCATCTGGGTCGCGATACCGGCATGGTCGGTACCTGGCTGCCAAAGGGTGTCTTTGCCCTTCATGCGGTTGTAACGGATCAGGATATCCTGAAGCGTAAAGGTCAATGCATGCCCCATGTGGAGGCTGCCGGTCACGTTGGGCGGCGGCATCATGATGACATAGGGATCAGCACTTGATGCCGGATCAGCGGCAAACGCCCCTGATTTTTCCCATTTATCGTAAAGTCTGCCTTCAACATCGGCCGGGTTGTAGGTCTTCTCCAACATGGTCTTTTGATCCGCTGCGGGTTTCATCAGTTATACAAAGAAAAAGCGGCGCACCGTTGGCGCGCCGCTCGAATGTTAAAATCGGCTCGCCTACAGGTCTTCGGCGCGGTTCACGATCCGCTCGATTTCCTTTTTCACAAGGCGTTCGATCATATAGGGAAGGTTTTCGTCAAGCCATTCCTTAAGCAACGGACGCAGCATATCGCGCACCAGATCCTCAAGGGTTGCATGACCCGCGTTGATGCCAAGGGCAACTGCGCGTTTCTTTGCAACAGCTTGCGCCAGTTCCGAGATGGTGCCGGTAGCCGTCGATTCCGTCATATTCGAAATCAGCGGTTCGTCATCATCCTCGTCATCATAGAGCGCTGGCATAGCCGGTTCCGGTTCTGGCTCTGGTTCCGGCTCTTCGAATTCTTCTTCCAGAGGCGTCTCATCGAAATCGAGCATATCGTCGAGTTCGAGTTCTTCCTCTTCTTCCGGCTCGTCAAGCTCTAGCTCTTCGGGTTCGTCATCGAACTCGAGTTCCTCGGGCTCTTCGTCCAGAACGAGTTCGTCGATTTCTTCTTCTGGTTCGGGCTCAGGTTCCGGCTCCGGCTCAGGTTCTGGCTCGGGTTCCGGTTCTGGCGTCGGTTCGGGTTCAGGAGCAGCTTCCTGTTTTTCTTCATCCCCCTCATCGGCAAGAATCTTGCGGATGGACTGGAGGATATCCTCCATGGAAGGTTCTTGTTGCCCGTCACTCATAATTAAACTTCCGCACTAGTGTCATTTAACCAGACCGATCCGACCCAAGTCCGAAGGCAGGGTGACATCACCCTGCCCCGACCATCAACAAATCAATCCGTTCCCCACCACTGGCCCTTGACCTTATTATAGTTGGACTCAGTGTCATAAATTTCGACTGGCAGACCGAGGACCTGCGCATTGAGCGCGCCCATGGCAGCCTTCACCTGGAATTCGGCAACCGCGGCATCACGACGCGATCCCACAAGGTCCACACGTGCCTGCAGCAGTTCCTGTTCCTGATCAAGCACATCAAGAACGGTACGCGAACCAACCGATGCTTCGCGCTGAACACCGTCAAGGGCTACTTCGGCCGATGAAACCTGTGCTTGCTGCGATTCGATGCTTGCACGCGCCGTTACGAGCGTTTCCCAGGCACTGGTGGCGTTCTCGATCACCGCACGGCGTGCCTCATCAATCTGAATGCGCGCCTGACCGGCAGTCTGTTTGGCCGAACGCACGTTCGAGAAAACAGCACCCTGCTGATAAAGCGGGATCGAAACCGACGCGATGATGTCTGCGCTGTCCGCTGTGAAATCCTCGGTCGAGGATTCGTGTGCACGTTCAACGCCAGCCGCCAGATTGACTTCCGGATACAGCGAACCTTCGCTCAGTCGAATGTCAGACTGTGCTGCTTCTTCGGTGTAAACCGCCTGCAGAACGTCCGGATGCTGACCCTGTGCGATCGACAGGACATCAGAAATGCTGGTCGGCAGCCCCGCAAGCGGGTTCGGAATTTCAAGATCGCTCGGCGGATTGCCAACAAGGCGCTCATACTGCGCACGGGTATTGGCCAAGGCACCCTGTGCCGAAATCAGATCAGCCTTTGCACCGGCAAGGCGTGCTTCAGCCTGGGAGACGTCGGTACGGGTCACTTCACCAACCGCAAAGCGATCACGTGTTGCTTCAAGCTGACGTTCCAGAACGCGAACGTTGTTCTGGTTAAGCTCGACAACCGCCGTATCACGCAGAACGTTGAAATAGGCCGTTGAAACCTGCAGCATCACATCCTGCTCGGTCGAGCGCAGGGACGCGCGCGCTGCCTTGATGCGGGATTCTGCACGTTCGGTTTCTGCAGTCGTACGGCCACCACGATAAAGCGGCTGGGTAACATCCAAGCCAACCGTATAAGGGGTCAGGCTGTTATCGGTTTTGGTGCCGTTGACTTCGGTTTCGTAGTCACGGACGCCAGCGCTACCGGAAAGGCTGACACTCGGCCGCCAGTTTGACAGGGCCGAGGAAATTTCTTCGTCGGTCGAACGCAGCGATGCGCGACCGGCTTCAAGTGTCGGGTTGCTCTGGTACGCCTTGATAAGTGCGTCTTCCAGACTTTCTGCAGATGCGCCGCCGGCAACCATGCCTCCGGTCGCCAGAATACTGCAGGTCAGCAAGAACCGTTTGATCATTTATCTACCCTTGTAAAATCCTACACCAAGTCCCGACCCCGGCGCAGTTTCACGTATGGTAACGACGGAAGGAAAATTTTCCAAGAAAAGAGGCATTTGCATCAAAAAAAAGTAATGTGCCCCGTTTCGCCGTCATTGCCATTCTCAATCGTAGCGGCTCATATCGCGCTCAACTTCAAGCGCCCATGCATCTATACCGCCGCGAACATTAAAAACCTCTTTAAATCCACGGTCCTCAAGGAACCTGCCAGCATGGCGACTACGAACGCCGTGATGACAAATGATGGCCAGAGGCACATCAGGCGCCAGTTCATCCACCCTGCCCGACAGTTCGGAAAGCGGAATATGAAGCGCCTGACGGATCGCACAGATTTCCAGCTCCCAGTCTTCACGGACATCAAGCAAGGCAATCGGTGATGCGTCATCAAGTCGCGATGCAAGTTCTTCACAACTGATATCGAACACCATCAATCCTCAATCCGCGCCCGTTCAGACTCCGAAAGCAAAATCAGAAGACAAAGCTGTCGGCCGGCTCGAAGCCCGGAAGATACGGAATGTTCGCATCAAACAGATCACGATGACCAATGACACCGTTTTCACGTTCATAAAGGCGTGCCACACCAACCTTGCCCGGCTCACGGACAACAGCCAGCAAACGACCGCCTTCGGAAACCTGTTCAAGGATCGCTGCCGGTACTTCGGCAACAGCACCGTCAAAAACAATCACATTATAAGGTGCCTGTTTGGCATAACCCGCCGCCAGATCACCTTCGACGACGATAACGTTGTCGTAGTTCTGGGCCTGGAAAGTCGCCTCGGCAGCAGCAGCCATTTCCTTGTCGCTTTCAACGGCCACGACCGTTTCCGCCACGCGGGAAATCAGCGCACTGGAATATCCATAGCCAGCGCCAATCACCAGAGCCACATCCGTCTCGGCGATCTCGGCATTCTGCATAAGACGCGCGATCACCATCGGCTCCATGGCGAAACGACCGCCGCCGACTGCGATATCTTCGTCGATATAGGCAACGCCGCGCTTGCCTTCGGGCAGGAACAGTTCGCGCGGAACCCCTTCCATCGCTGCGATGACCAGCGGATCGGTAACCTTGTTGGTCCGAACCTGATTTTCCACCATGTTATGGCGCGCGATTTGGTAATCCATGATTATCTGACCTGAAAATTCTCGCGAGAAACAGACCGTAGTCCCCTTAGTTGTCCCCAAAGACGGCTACGGCAATTGCCCTGTTTATAGTTGGCACTTAAGCACCTGACAACCACGGATCAAGCGCAAACCCCTCTTTGAGCGTGGATTTTCTGTTCTTTTGATCTGCGCGCGATGTCGCGACGAAGCAATTTCGCCTGGTTTGCAGCAGATCAATGACAACTTTGTCAAAATCAGGGAGTTAGAACTTACAACAAAAAGCATTTTACACGACCACAAGGCAAAACTATACCTAGGTATATATTCATAATCTAAACACAAGCATCACTTGAATAAAACGCTTTGCCTTCTTGCTTGGCGTCCATGCACCACGATTTGACGCAATACGGTACAATTTAGGGGAACACCTGTCATGCGTGATAATGGTCCTATCACCAATCGCGAAGTTGAAATGGATGACAAGGATATCCTTGTCTCGAAAACGGACACTGGGGGACGTATCGAGTTTTCGAACAAAGCCTTCGTTGATATCAGCGGATTTAGCGATGAGGAGTTAGTCGGCTCTCCGCACAATCTGGTGCGTCATCCAGATATGCCGAAGGAAGCCTTTGCCAATTTGTGGCAGACCATTAAAAGCGGTGTGCCTTGGCAAGGACTTGTAAAGAATCGAGCCAAGAACGGCGACCATTACTGGGTCCGAGCGAATGTCACTCCGACCATCGAAGACGGCGAGGTTACCGGCTACATCTCAATCCGAACCAAGCCAACAGCGGCAGAAAAGAAACACGCGGAGAGCGTTTATGCCGATATTCGCAAGGGCGAAGCGAAAGATATTGGCCTTGAGTTTGGTGAGATCATTGACACTAGTGCAGCTTCGAAGATCAAGGGCTTCTTTGCCGGCATCAAGGGATCTCTCGCGCTTGCGTTCGGCACACTGCTCGCCCTCATGTTTCTGATTGGTGGCTACGCCCTATATAGTGAGTTTCAGACTGAGAAAGCACTAGAGAGTGTTTATGAAAACAGGGTCAAACCGCTAAACCTTCTCAAGCAGGTGTCCGATGATTATGCGGTATTTGTCGTTGATGCATCGCATAAGGTGCGTAATGGCAACTTCACTTGGCAAGAGGGTATCGATAGCATTGACCTTGCGGAAAAACGCATCAAAGAGAACCTCGAAATCTATTTTGCGCGCAACACCGACCCGGAGGAAGCCGAGACAATTCAGGCAGTGCAAGGTCTTATCCCTCCTGCTGATGCATTGATCGAACGGTTGCGCACGATATTCTTAGAAAAGGATACATCTGCCCTCGATGCCCTGGTAAAGGACGAACTCTATCAGACAATAGACCCGTTAACCGAACAGATCGGCAACCTTTCAATTGTGCAAAATGCAATTGTCGGAGATCAGGTCAATGATGCAAGGGGAGCATTCTTTGTCGCCGTAACTGTTACATCTGCAATCCTCTTGGCTGCGGCGGTTCTCACCCTAATCTACGGGACCCTGCTGATCCGCAAGTTCCGCCGCCCGCTCGATGAAATGGGCAAACACTTTGACGCGATAGCACGAAATGATTCCGCCTATCTGATCCCGCTTCCCGAAATGCCGGACTTCAAGTCCCTAACCCAACAGCTTCGCGCTTTGCATGCGAAACTGGCCTATAACCGTTTGGAACGCGACGAAAATGAAGCCAAGGCCAACACCCAGCGAATTGTCGCATTGCGTGGTCTTGCAGAAACAGTCGAACAGGAACTGCAAAAGGTTGTCCAGTCGATCATTGATCAGACACAACGCTTGAACTCAGCAGCAGGCGATATGGCGGGCTCTTCGGAACGTGTATCAGAGAACTCCGAGAGCGTTGCGGCTGCCGCCCACGAGGCGCTGGCAAACGCCGAAACCGTCTCTGGCGCCTCCGAAGAACTGGCCGCATCGATCCGTGAAATCAGCCGCCAGATTGAGGAGGCAACGACACTTACTGCTGAAGCCAATCAGGCTGGACAGAGTGCAGAACAAACTGTCACGTCGCTTAAGGATAGCGTTGATCGCATTGGGGAAGTCGCAGAACTTATCGGTGACATTGCGGCCCAGACGAACCTTCTGGCCCTGAACGCCACCATCGAGGCAGCCCGCGCCGGCGATGCGGGCAAAGGTTTTGCCGTGGTTGCGCAGGAAGTGAAAAACCTTGCCAACCAGACCGCAAAATCGACCGAGGAAATCACCCGTCAGCTTGGAGAAATCCAGAATGTTACCGGCTCGGTGGTTTCCACTGTGCAGCAGATGACCGCAAGCATCCGCAAGGTTGACGAGGTTGCCTCAAACGTCGCGGTCAATGTCCGTCAACAGGATGACGCGACACAGGAAATTGCCCGAAACGTTGTCCAGACGGCCGAAGCATCCAACGAAGTGACCGAAAAGATTGGTCATGTTGCATCCGAAGCACAAGACAACCTTACCCGCGCGGCCGACATGAACCGGATCGCCGAAGAAGTCGATGCAAGCATCGCTGAACTGCGCACCAGCCTTGTTCGAATCGTTCGCACGGCAACTCCGGAGGTCAACCGCCGCAAAGACCCACGTTTTGATGCACAGCTTGCAGTGACGATAAAAGTTGGTGGAAAATCAATCCGCGGTCAGACCATCGACATTTCAGCCGGTGGGACCAAAGTGTCACTCAGCGATCCAGTAACCAAGGGCACCAAAGGTGAAATTACCATTGAAGGGCCAAACACGACCATCCCGTTCGAGGTCGAGCACGCTCTTGATACCATCGCCAACCTCGATTTCGCGCCAAGTAATATCCGTGAGGAACGCTTGAAACCTTGGCTTGAAAAACGCTTTGGTAAAACGAGCACTTAACTCATTTGGCGACCATCGACAGCCAAAACGTCTAAGCGATTACAACCGTCCGGGAGGATTTCCCGGACGGTTTTTTCTTTTTCATGCGCCTATTCTTCGGGCCTTCGGAAAAATGTAAAATTGGGTGCTTGACGGGCTATGTTTGTTGAGGCTATACACCGCTCCAGCCAACGCGAAGGCGCGATGGCGGAGTGGTTACGCAGAGGACTGCAAATCCTTGCACGCCGGTTCGATTCCGGCTCGCGCCTCCACTGGTCCGGCATAGCTCAGTTGGTAGAGCAAATGACTGTTAATCATTGGGTCGCAGGTTCGAGTCCTGCTGCCGGAGCCATAAACCCCTGGAACTCAGTTCCGGGGGTTTTTGCTTTTGGGCCAGAATTATATTCCCACACATTCAACAGTGCGTGCAGACCTCCCCCGTCATCGATAACAATGTGTGAACCTCAGTCAAATTCAACCATTTGGGAAATGCCGCAGAGCACTATTCCGCCTGTCGATAGCAGGACGTGACCATGTTGAAAAAAGACGCGATTTTGGCCGGATTTTCTCAAAAAAGGTCTTGCGGCCCTCGGACTGTTTGATTATACACCTGCCACGCGCATCGGAAGACGCGCGACGCCTGATCCGGCATAGCTCAGTTGGTAGAGCAAATGACTGTTAATCATTGGGTCGCAGGTTCGAGTCCTGCTGCCGGAGCCAATTAAAAAGGGACCGAACATCACGTTCGGTCCCTTTTGCTTTAGAACGTCAGATAACGGATGTTTGCGCCATGAAAACCGTAAAGATTGATCTGCGCGAAGTCGAACTCGCCACCCTGTCCGGATCCACCCGTGGCTGGCTGATTATTGGTGACAGCGGCGCCATTCATGGAATGGTTCATCCGATTGACGGCGAACTGTTTACGATTTCATCAAACACAGATCCGCGCATTCAGGCCTTTGGCTGGTGCCCGATGTTTGACAGCCTTGCCCATGTGCAGGGTGATCTTGAAATCGCGCTGGCCATGTCATCCCAGGCCGAGGTTGAAGCCTGGCTCGAGGAATCGGAACGCTTTGACGAGGAAGGCCACCACGGGCACGTCCATTAATCAAGGCCGCCTGCCCGGTTCTGCCAGCTATCCCCAAATTTTGCCGCATCGCACTGCCATAAAAACTTCGTGGTGGCAGTGCTTTATTGATGCACAACAAATCAATATAATTGGCATCGCTCTAAAATACCGCACTGCATCATGAATGCTGTGCTGACAAACCGGCGCATGCATCACCATATAGGGCGAATTGGCCAAACCCCGGCCCCGCCCACACAGGACAAGGCGCAATTTGGCGATGAGTACAATCAACCTCGATCATCTCTTTAAACCGAAATCGGTAGCCGTGATTGGCGCGTCCAATCGCCCGCATTCTGTTGGCAGTGTCCTCATGAAAAACCTGTTGGCAGGTGGATTTGATGGCCCGATCATGCCGGTGAACCCGCGCAGTCAATCGATTGGCGGCGTTTTGGCCTATCCGGACGTCAACAGCCTTCCGGTGGTTCCGGAACTTGCCGTGATCTGTGTGCCGCCCAAGGGCGTTGTCCCGGTCATGGAATGTCTGGCGGAAAAAGGATGCCTTGCCGCGATCGTTCTGACCGCGGGCCTTAGTGCCGAACAATATGACGAAGAACGCAATGTTAAACAGGCGATGCTTGATATTGCGGCCTCGAAAAAGATCCGCCTGCTTGGCCCGAACTGTCTGGGTCTGATGGTGCCGGGCATTGGCCTTAATGCCAGCTTCAGCCATCAAAGCATTGGCCCCGGCAAGATTGCGTTTGTTTCTCAGTCCGGCGCGCTATGCACCGCTGTTCTTGACTGGGCTGCTGCACGCGGAATCGGGTTTTCGCACTTCATTTCGCTGGGTGAATGCGATGACGTCGATTTCGGCGATGTGATCGACTATCTCGGGTCCGATCCTGATACCCGCGCGATTATGCTTTATATTGAGTCGATCCACGAACGCCGAAGCTTCATCTCTGCCGCCCGTGCTGCGTCACGCAACAAGCCGATCCTGTGCATCAAGTCCGGTCGCTTTGCCGAGGGTGCCGCAGCGGCAGCTTCGCATACCGGCGCCCTTGCTGGCGCCGATGACGTCTTTGACGCGGCGATCAAACGGGCCGGTGTTTTGCGTGTGTATACCGTCAGTGAAATGTTCTCGGCCGCCGAAACGCTGTCACGCATGCGCCCGTTCCGTGGTGACAAGCTTGGCATCGTGACCAATGGTGGCGGGATTGGGGTGTTGGCGGTTGATGCCCTGATCGAACGTCAGGGCCAATTGGCACACCTTGAAGACGAAACCATCGCCGCACTGGACGAAGTTCTGCCGCCGACCTGGTCGCATGCCAACCCGGTCGACATCATTGGTGATGCACCCGGTGAACGCTATGCCAAGACCATTGATGCGGTCCTGAAAGACAAAAACATCGACAGCTTGCTGGTCATGCATGCCCCGACTGCGATTACCGATCCGGTTGAAGTCGCACAAGGCGTGATTGACACCATCAAGGGCAGCAAAAAGAACATCCTGACCAACTGGGTTGGTGAAGCCACCGTGGCCGAGGCCCGCAACATGTTCTATGCCGCGGGTATTCCGACATATCGCACGCCGGAAAACGCGGTTGCCGCCTTCCAACACATGGTCAATTTCCGCAAGTTGCAAGATCTGTTGATGGAAACACCGCCATCGGTGCCGCACGATTTCACGCCTGATATCGACAAGGCGCGCAGCATCATTCATTCGGCGATCCATGCCGGCCGCCACATGCTGACCGAACCGGAAGCGAAATCGGTTCTTGAATGCTTTGGCATCAATACGGTCAAAACCTTTGCTGCACTTGATGTGCAGGATGCCGTGACCAAGGCCGAAAAGATCGGTCGTCCCGTCGCACTCAAGATCCTGTCCGATGACATCAGTCACAAATCCGATGTCGGCGGCGTGATCCTGAACCTTGAAAACGGCGAAGAAGTTCGGGCTGCTGCCGAGAAAATGCAACGCATCATCCGTGAAAAATTCCCGGAAGCCCGCCTGCGCGGCTTTACCGTTCAGGAAATGGTCAAACGCGCCGGTGCACGTGAACTAATCGTTGGCATGACCACCGACCCGATCTTTGGCCCGGTCATTCTGTTCGGTCATGGCGGTGTCGAGGTCGAGGTCGTTCGCGACCGTGCCATGGCCCTGCCGCCACTTAACATGAAGCTTGCTCGCGAACTGGTCGAAGGCACGCGTATCCATAAACTTCTGCAAGGATACCGCGATGTACCGGCGGTCAACCTTGAAGAGCTTTACATGACGCTGGTGCGCCTGTCGCAACTGGTTGTTCAGCTTGGCGAGGTTCTTGAACTTGATATGAACCCGCTTCTGGCCGACCGCGAAGGCGTGATTGCCCTTGATGCCCGAATCAAGGTAACGCCAAAGGTGATCAGCGATGAAAACCGTCTGGCCATTCATCCCTACCCGCGCCACCTGAAAGAAAAAGTGGTGATGGATGATGGCACGACCTATCTGCTGCGTCCGATCAAACCGGAAGATGAACCGGCCCACTACGAGTTCATGTCGCGCCTGACGCCTGAAGACATCCACTTCCGCTTCTTTGGTTCCGTTCGTGAACTGCCGCATTCGGAAATGGCCCGTCAGACGCAGCTTGATTATGATCGCGACATGGCATTCCTCGCCATTCTGATGAATGGGGATGAAGAGGTCGAATTCCACGGCATTGTTCAGGTCGTGATTGATCCGAACAACGAGAAGGCTGAATACGCCATCATGGTGCGTTCCGATATCAAGGGTCGCGGTCTTGGCCGTATCCTGATGGAAAAGATGATCGAATTCTGCCGTCGCAAGGGCACCGAGACCTTTATTGGTCAGGTTCTGCCAAACAACCGTCGGATGCTAACACTCTGCGAAAGCCTTGGCTTCAGCCGTAAATTCATCGCAGATGAGGATGTATTCGAAGTCACCCTGCCCTTGCAGCGTGATCCGGAATAAACCGCGTCATCACTGCCAAACAACAAAAGCCCGGCATATCGCCGGGCTTTTTGCATTCTGACGGGTCTGTCTTTGAAGTTCAGGCGGTTTCTGCGATCAGTTTGGCCTTGATATCGGAAACCGCCTTTTCCGGGTCGATGCCCTTTTCACGCAGTGAATCAATCGCTTCATTCTCGATCGTGCGTAGTTCCTGCAAGGTGGTCTGCACGTCTTCAAGCTGCTGTTCAAGCTCCTCGATCCGACGGCGCCCGACCAGCATCAGATGCGCTAGCTGCTCTGTCCGACTGCGATCGGCGTCGTAAAGGTCGATGTATTCCTTGATATCCTCAAGCGAGAAACCAAGACGTTTGCCCCGCAGGACAAGCATCAACCGCGCCCGGTCACGGTAATTATAAACGCGCGTTGCCCCGGCACGCTGCGGTGCCAACAGTTTTTTGGTTTCATAAAACCGGATTGCACGCGGCGTGATGTCGAACTCTTCGGCCAGCTCGGTGATGCTATAAAGCTTGTCGTTCATGGTTTTTCTTGTTTGTTGAATGCGGTGCGTCACCATCGCAACATTCCGACAGCCCAGTCAACAACTTTACGCATACGTAAGGCCATAACAGAGGGTGTGGTGCGTTACGATGGCGTCGCCTTACTCATCACAAGTCGGCAGACCGCGAATGTAATCCAGATCAACCGGCACATAATCCGGGCCATCAAAGATGTTCCCGTCTGTGATGGCACCGGGCCAGAATGTGCGATCACATTTCCATGTGCTGCCATCTGGCATCGGGATGCGCAAGGTTTCGCAATACCCCTCGCGATGTTCCGGGCGAAGATCAAAACGCCCACCCAGCCCATCTTCAAACAGCGGAATGCTTGATACCCGTGGATCGCTCAAAACACCGTTATACGGGTCAAACACATCCGGATATGTCGGATGGTTGGCGAGATCACCTTTAAACAGCACCGGTAACGGCCCATCGGAAGACAAGTCTAGCTTGTCTGCCGAGCCAAAGAAAGTCTGATCAAGTGGCATTAGGTCTTCGGGCAGTTTGGTCGGATCGGCATGCTCAATCGCGTTACGCGCATTAGTCAGCCCGCGCGTTGTGCCCTTCTTGATGTATTTCTGGCGCAGGAAGAAGCTGTTGTGAAAACAGTTTGAAACGTAATCGGGCTGTGCGACCGAACCACCCTTGCCCAGTTTGAAAACAGCCCCGCCGTTATATTCATCGCCCTCCGGACCCGGGCGGCTATCAAACCAGCAGATATTGCCGAAATAATACCAAAACCCGCCGCGTACCCCGTCCTGGGAAAACAGCTTGTGGCAATTGTAAAACCGGTTGCGACCGATCCACCAACCGACCGCTATGGCTTCCGGTTCGACTGGATTGTCGCGGATATATCTGAACCGGTTGTCAAAGATCCTGACATCGCGGTTAAAGCTGCCAACCGGTGCATCGAGATTGTGACTGGAAACATCCATGCGAACGCCATTATAGCAGTCACAGATATCGTTCCGGATGATCTCGACATCGCCGATAATGTCATCCGATCCAAAGAAGGCACCGTTCAGATAACGATATTCGACCTTGATAACATTGCCATCTTCATCCTTGCCGTCATGGATTTCATCCCAGCGAATCTGACGCCAGATATTTGGGTCCTGTACCCATCGGCAGTCGGAGATCGAGATGCCCCATGTCTGTTCGCCGTTGGCGTAAAAGGCATAGGTGCCCTCGGCAATATCAAGATCGCGAAACGCTAGGTCATGGCTATTTTCGATATAAACCGCACTTGGCCAGGCCCGCTTGATGGTAAATAGCTCCAACCGGATATGTGCGACTTCAATCAACTGAAAAACGGCGTATCCACTGCTGCCCGGATTGCTGGCGGAAACGGACGGATCGGGGAGTTTTCCGGCATCAATCACCGCATCAGGTTCACCGCGAACAATGATCGGCTGATCAGCAGTCCCACTGCGCGGGAAACGAAGCGGGTTCGCAAAGCAATAGTCGCCCGCAATCATACGGATCATCTGACCCGGCTGGCTTTGCGCAATCGCCTGATCAAGCGTCAGGGTTGGACGCAATTTTGCGTCGATCCAGTGGTCCTGCCCGTCACTTGATACGTAAACAACTTCCATAACCCACCCTCCCTGTTTTTGACTGCAAAACCATAACGAAAAACAACCAGAGGCCAAGTCTGTTGTTTTGAAAATCCCATTTCTGGAGCTCCAGTGGGAAGGATCATATTAAACGATTCATACCTTTTGCAATTTCGTATGAAGTGTTTTAAATCATAGTGATGTCGCAAACCTTTGCGGCATCCGCGTAAAAAGATTACCCAACAAAGGACCTTTTCATGTCCCTCGCCTCCGGACTATTTTCCAAGCTGTCCCTGTCACTGATCATCGCTACAACCAGCACCAGCGTGGCGCACGCGCATTTCCAGAAGATGATCCCCTCGACCAATGTGGTTGATCAGGAAACCGGTCGTACGGTCACGTTTGATCTGACCTTCACTCATCCGATGACCAATGGCCCGGCGATGACAATGGAAAAGCCGCTACAGTTCGGCATGCAGTTCAATGGCACCAAAACAGACCTGCTTGATCGCCTGACCGCCAAGGAAGTCGATGGTATGTCGGCCTTTGATGCCGAAGTACAATTAAAGGCCCCGGGTGGTTACGCCTTCTTCGTCGAGCCGGTCCCCTATTACGAACCCGCCGAAGGCAAATTCATCATCCAGTACACCAAGACGATCATTGATGCCTATGACGCGGGCGAAGACTGGGATCAGATGGTCGGCTTCCCGGTCGAGATCGAGCCCCTCACCCGCCCCTATGGCATTTGGGCGGGCAATGTCTTTTCGGGCATGGTGCGTCACAACGGCGAACCTGTCCCGTTTGCCGAAGTTGAAGTCGAATATGCCAATGACGGCAGTATCGATCTTCCCAACGCGACCTTTGCCACCCAGGTGACCAAGGCCGACGCCAACGGCATCTTCCATTACGCCATGCCAAAGGACGGCTGGTGGGTGTTTGCCGCCCTGATTGAGGATGGCACCATGGCCGCGCCTGATACCAACAATCAGGTTCCCGTTGAACGCGGCGGTGTTCTGTGGGTCAAGACCGATCTGATGGACTGAGTTTGCCGGGCAGGTGCGCACCACCTGCCCGTTCCTTTACCCCTGTTTTCCCTGATGCCCGGTTTTGACATGACATTCTTTCGCCCCCTGTTTTTCGCGTTACTGCTTGCTTTTGCCCTGCCCGTCAGCACAGCGATGGCGCACAATCTCAATGTGTTTGCCATGAGTAACGGCGACACGATCGAGGGATATGTCTATTTCACTGGTGGTACGCGTGCCCGTCAGGCACTGATCGAACTGCATGGTACGGATGATCGCATCCTGTTCACCACCAAAACCGACGACCAGGGCAGCTTTGCCTTCACCGTCAGCCACCGAGCGGACTACACGGTTTTCACCAACACCGGTGATGGCCACGTCGCGTCCTTTGCCCTGCGGGCTGACGAGTTTGCCGAACATCTGCCGGTTGCGGGTTCAGAAACCAATGTGACCGTGACACAAGTCGACAGCGCAGATCCCGACAGCATGGACGAAACCGACGCGTCAGCAACCGAACCGCAATCCTTATACATTTCAAAGAATGGCCTTCAAGCCCTGTCACATGACGAGCTCAGCACACTGATCAATCACGCTGTCGCCCGCCAAATCGGCCCGCTTCGTGAAGAGGTCAATGCCTATCGTAATGATGTTCGACTGTCGGATATTCTGGGCGGGATCGGCATGATCATGGGGATCTTTGGCGTATCTGCGTGGCTCATGGCACGCCGCCAAACCGGAAAGTGAGGGTTCCTCACTTTCGGCTCAAACCCGATCCCCACTTTCCATCGGCCATTTGGTGTGATGGCTGTCGATGACAAAGCGATGCTTGTGCGTGACCGGCGGGTGGTAGTGCCGATGGCGATGTTTCTCACTACCCCCATCGTGCTCATGTACATGGACATGATGCGGATCATTGTGATCATGGGGATGTTCATGCCAGAACCCCGGATGACTGTGGCGGATTTCCTGCCTGTCTTCCTTGGGCCAAAGGGTTACGGCAACGACAGTCGCCACGAACGCCAAACCACCCGATGCCAGAAACGCTACCGAAAGATCGGCCAGACTGCCAAGCCACCCGACAATCCCATAGGCAAATAGCCAGCCACCGTGTGAAAGCGCGAAGTTGGCAGCAAAGAACGCAGAACGATCCCCGTCGCTGGCAGAACGCTGGACAAGCCGCCCACCGGGCGTCTGGGCAAATGTGGTCCCAGCCCCGGCGATAGCCCACAGGATAGCGTAAGCCGCAACCGATGCGCCCCCGGCCATCATCAAAGCACCGCCCAAGATCATCGCATTAGCAGCAGCGACAATCCCCATAAGCATCAAAGGCCGCTCACCTAACCGTTCGATCAGACGCGGGATCATGAATGCCGCACACATCGACCCGGCACCGGCACAGGCCAAAAAGCTTGTGGTCAACAATTCCGAGCCACCCAAAACACCGCGGGTCAAAACCACCGTATTGACAATGATCATCGCACCGACGGATGACACGGCAAAATACACCGCCAGAAGCCCCCGCAGGCGTGGCGTTTTCAAGTACGAAGCAATGCCAAAAATCGTATTGGCGTAGACGCCGCCAACCCGATCAGTTGGTGCTGCTTGTGGAACACGGGCGGTCACGATCAGAAGTGCGGAAATCGCGAAAGTCAGGCTGTTGGCCATGAACAAGCTGTCAAATGACCAAACCACCAAGAGTGCTGCCGTCAGCGCCGGACTGACCAGATTTTCAAGATCATAGGCCAACCGGGCAAATGACAGACCCTTGGTATATGCCTTCTCGTCGGGGAGGATTTCCGGAATGATCGCCTGGAATACCGGCGTGAAGGCGGCAGAGGCCGCATTGACGACAAAAACAAGAACAAAAATCTGCCAGACCTGGTCAACGAATGGTAGGCACAGCACAACTGCGGCCCGCAACACATCCAGCCCGACTAGCCATAGCCGACGAGGTAGCAAATGCGCCATGCCGCCTGCGATCGGCGCGATCGCAAGATAAGCCACCATTTTCAAAACAAGGATGGAACCTAGCACCCGGCCTGCATCGTCGCCTGCAAGATCATAAGCCAAAAGCGAAAGCGCCACCGTCGTCAGCCCCGTCCCGATCAAGGACGTAATTTGGGCCGCAAACAAATGGCGAAAGGCCGGTTGGGAAAACGGAGATATGCTTGACGTCATCACCGCCCTTTCATGCTCACATGCGGGATTTGGCCTCTCAGGATGCGTCCTCGGCCTGTTTGGCGCGCTCACCAGCAGTACATTTCTTTTGCGGCAATTCAAGCATCTTGCCCGTGCGTAGTTCGATGATACGTGTGGCAAGCTTACGCCGGAAATGCGGATCATGCGAAACCAGGATCATGGCTTGCGGCAACCCCAACAGGATTTCCTCAAGCCGACGCATGTTTTCTTCATCAAGCGCATTGGTCGGCTCATCGAGCAACAAGACATCGGGCTTCATCGCGAGGACCGCCGCCACCGAGACCAAACGTTTCTCACCCCCCGAAAGTTCATGGGTGATCCGTTCGCGTAAATGTTTGAGATGCAGCTGATCAAGCACCTCGTCAACGATCGCAAGTGCCTCTTCGCGGCTGGCACCAAGGTTTAGCGGGCCAAAGGCAATATCCTCGATCACGGTCGGGCAGAACAACTGATCATCGGGATCCTGAACAATAAAGCCAACCCGGCAACGCAAGTCATGAAATTCGGCATCCGTCACGCGGGGGGTGCCAAAGGCTCGAATTTCGCCTGCATGCGGTTTGATCAGACCAACCAGAATGCGCAGCAGCGTGCTTTTACCAGCGCCGTTCGGCCCGGCCAAAAACAGCCGTTCGCCCGGATCAAGCGTCAGACTGACGCGATCCAGCACGTTCTGGCCTGCCCGATAGCCATAGGAAATATTATTTAGCTCAATAAGCGAAGACATAAGTTCGATCCAGAATGACCAGAGCAGCAATCAGCGCGAGGAAAAAAACGGCAAACACACCATCGCGCCGGCGGAACGCCATATCATCAATCATCGGAAAATGACCACTAAACCCACGGCATTTCATGGCCTCCAACACGCGCTCGGCCCGCTCAAGCGACCGGACCACCAGCATACCAAACAGATAGCCGAATGACCGGTAAGTATGGGCATTGTTGCGTGCCTTGAACCCGCGCAGTTTCATCGCCATGCGCAGACGGTGATATTCATCATGCAGCACCGAAATATAGCGCACCGTGAACATCATCAGATGCACAAGCACGGGCGGGCATTTCAAACGATAAAGCGTATGCCCCAGTGCAACCGGCGTCATCCCCGACAGCAGGCTTAGCATCATCAGGACAACCGCATTGGCACGAATGCCGACCAGAACGGCATGCATCAGGCCTTCCTGACTGGCCTCTGCCCCAAGGATGGTGAACATCGGTGTGCCGGGTGTCGTAAAGGGCAGCATCACCAACATCACAATGATAAAGCCATCCATCGCCGCCATGCGTTTTAACGTAACGCGCAGCGGCAGGTCGGTGAGGCTCATGGTGATGGCAGCAAGCCCCAGCGCACCCAAGGCAAACTCGATCTGATGCAGGGCCACCACGATAATTGCAAAAACACAGGCCGCGACCACCCGAACCCTTGGATCGAACGCCCCGACAAATGACGGTGTTTGTCCGCCACCTGCCCTGACGTTCAAGGGTTGGTCATGTCCGAAAAGATGGCTCATGCTTTGGGTGCTTTTGCTCTTAGCCGTCGCGCTGCGATGTAATAGATGATCCCGAAGGCACCGAATATATAGCCAATGCCGCCAAGAATCGATTGAAGATCATTCTTTTCCTTGTAGGCCGTGATTTCACGCCGCAGCGGACGCAATTCATCCCGGACAATGGTGGCGATGATCTCTTCCTGTTCACGGGTAATAGCGGATCCCGTGCCAGAACCACCGGCCGACGCAACTGGCGCCTGCGAAGATGCAGCTGTCTTGGTGCTATCACTGCCTGATAACTCCGCGATGGCAAAAGTGGCCTCGGCCACATGCCCAGCCCCGAGATCCGCACGAAAACGCAAATCGACCTTCTGGCTTGGCGTGTAGACAAAGAAGCCATCGCCATCAGTGATGACTTCGTCGATCTTGTTGCCTTGCGGATCAAAGATTTCAACCAGCGTATTCTCGGCCATGACGCCGTTGGAAAAGCCGATCTCGCCTTCGACGTTCGCGCCACTGGGAAAGACAGACGCAATGACCTTGTGCGCCTGTGCTGGGGTACCGACAAGCACAAGCATGCCCAGCGCCACCATCATCGTAAGTGACTTAGCCATTGGATGCCTCACCCGCCTGTTTGGCGCGCAAGGCCGCCGCCTGCATCTGGAAGTCCGATATCGGGTCTGCCGGTTGCAGCAAGGCCGGTTTGACCTTTGCGATCAGATAGACGGCGGCTGCAGATACCAGCCCCTCGACCACCATGATCGGGATATGGGCAAAGAAGACCAGCTTGGCCGCCGGGACAAAGCCATCACCGGAAAGCGCCAGAGAAATCGCGACAAACACAGTCGTGAGCGCAATGGAAAATGCACCGGCACATCCGCCAAGTACAGCGGCCGTGACCGGATTACTGCGTGACACCATGCCCCGGAACAAAAGCCCCGCAAGTACGGCTGGAAACGCGATATTGACCGTATTGACGCCAAGAACCGTCAAGCCGCCAAAACCAAAGAAAATTGCTTGCAGCAGAAGCCCGACGAAAAGTGCAGGAAATGCGGTCCAGCCAAGCACCAGCCCGGCAAGACCGCTCATGATCAGATGCACACTGGATGGTCCCACCGGCACATGAATGAGCGAGGCAACAAAGAATGTTGCCGATAAAACCCCGGTTGCGGGAATTTTATCGATTGGCAGTTTGCGCAACCCAAGGCCAAGCCCGGCAACCGCAAGAACACCCCCGCCAATCAAAACTTCCGGTGCCAGCGCACCATCAACAATATGCATCTGTTTTGTCCCTCGCCTATTTCACATCATAGGCGCGAACCCACAGGACTGCATCCTGTGAAAGTTCCTTACCCTGAAATTCTTTTTCAGGGCCGCTGCCAAGTGCTGCAAATCCCCAAAACCCTGCTTTGG
Organism: Thalassospira sp.; assembly: GCF_002709775.1. Lineage (GTDB taxonomy): Bacteria > Pseudomonadota > Alphaproteobacteria > Rhodospirillales > Thalassospiraceae > Thalassospira. The sequence goes on along the minus strand of NZ_PAQR01000054.1, from coordinate 71,056 downwards.
GGACACCAAAAGTGAAATACCCGTTTTCATCAGAAATCACCACCACGGCACCGCCTGGCATTGGCGATGCCGTAGGCCCCTTGGGCGCATTGCTGGCCATATCGGGTTCTGCGGCCATATATTCGATTTCAACCTCAACCCCGGCAACAGGTTGCCCTTCGCTCAGCACACGACCAGTAAAGGTCGAACCGGCAATAATATTGGTCGGTCGGTTAAGCGGCAGGATTTCGGTCTTAAGACCTTGCGGCTCCATCCAGTCGGTCGGGATTTCGTTGCGGTTCACATAGGATTTCGTGATCTGCTGGATGAAGATATCTTCGCTTTCTTCGTAATACGGGCTTGGCACAACAACCATCACGTAATCGCCACTGCGGCGAAGCGTCAAGGTCGCGTCATAAGCCGCGGCCGAGTTCGCAATTCCGGTGAAGGTAATTGGTGAAAGCGTTGATTTTAAATCGAGTTTCTCGCCGCGATTAACCGCATAGAACTCAAGCGGTTCTGCCATATCCATGACATGACCATTTTCGAAAGGATGCCAGAAAATCAGCTTAACGGGCTGATCCCCGGCCTTGGTCACGTTTACTTCCGGCGTGTAAGCCAACTGAAAATGTGCTTGTGCCGGCATGGCTGCCGACAGCACGCAGGCGCTTGCAACAGCAAGCCTGCCAAGGGTCTTAAACATGTAATCGTCTCTTTCTCAAACGATGCACGCAGGCCAAAAGCCCAACGCGCAGGGTCAGGACAAAGAACGATAGGATGGCTGGAAGCAAGATTGCGGATCTTTGTGAGACCGTTTGTACCCCTGCAACCTGACGCTCACCCCGGCGTCCAACAGTTTGATACCAGGCGCACAGCACCCGGCAGTCAAAGGCAGGTCTCCTGGCTCGCGGTTTGAAAAGCACTACGCCTTCCCGGTTTGCACCAGTGGCATATGCAGTGCTCTGACCGCTTACAGTTGCGGGGGCAGCCGTGGCCTTGTCATGCGTGACGCACCACGTTCCCTTTTAAGTTGATCCATTCAGATCAACACCAAAGACAGGGTAATAATCCACGGGCGACGGATCGCTGTCAACTCTTTGCCCAAGTTGCCAACGATAATCTTTTCAGCGGATGGCTTGACGCCTTTCAAACCGGGCGCAAAGATCATGGATAACTTTTGTTACGGGTTAACAAACCTGCATTTTGATGGGCGGAAACATCATGACACCTGAAACAGTACTTGTTTTCTGGTTCAAGGAACTCGAAGAAAAACAGTGGTTTATCAAGGATACTTCCCTTGATCGCCATATCACGGAACGCTTTGCCGATTTTCATGCCGCTGCCAGCGCAGGGGAACTTTATGGCTGGCGCAAAACCGCCCATGGCCGTCTTGCGGAGATCATCGTTCTTGATCAGTTTTCGCGGAACATGTACCGCGATCAGCCGCAATCCTTTGCCTCTGACCCGATGGCCTTGGTGCTGGCACAAGAAGCGGTTTCATTGGGGCTGGATCGCAAACTGGTAACCCCGCAGGAACAGGCATTTCTGTATATGCCCTATATGCATTCAGAATCTGAAATCATCCACGAAGTGGCGATCGATCTGTTTTCCAAGCCGGGCCTTGAACACAATTACGAGTTCGAGCTGAAACACAAAAAGATCATTGATAGATTTGGCCGCTATCCCCATCGCAACGAAATATTGGGGCGTTCATCAACGCCCGAAGAACAGGCGTTTCTCAAGGAACCCGGATCATCGTTCTAAGCACAAAAAAGGGACGGTGTCCCGTCCCTTTTGAATTCAATCTGACTTAAGCTAACAATCAGCCGACATCGCGGTCGCGATTATCCCACCAGCCCTGGACAAGGCTTTCGGCCTCGTCCATGTAATCGGCCTTACCGGCAAGGAAGACGGCCATTGCGGCACTGCCTTTGATCTTGGCTTCTGCTGGCGCATCTTCGACGTCACCACGCCAGACACCCAAGAAATGCTTGAGCGTTACCGGACTTTGATCCTCGCCGTCTTTTTCGGTCTTTGACAGCATGGCCGGCCAGCGAACGTCATTGAGCTCGCCATTATCAAGCATTCGCAGATCGACATGCTTGAACGGTGTTCTTTCGGCTTCACCGCCGCCGCCCTTGATCACACCGATGCGCGGCAGTTCCAAAAGCCTGCCGGTTTCGCGATGTACATCGAGAAATGCCGGATGGAACACCCCCAGAAAGGCAGCGCGTGCCTGCAAAGGATTAAGCAACCGCAACAGGGTATTCACCGGACTGCGCAAGCCCAGCAACGGACGCAAGCCAATCAGTTCCTGCAGTTTCGGATGCATGTGACGCAGCGGTAGATAGGCAAACCCCTTTGATCCGATATCGGACCGGGCTTCTTCGGCTGACATCGCGATCGGTAGTTTGAGTGCCTTGATCGCGGCTTCTGTGCCGACACCGTTTACCAGATGCGAGTTATAACCATGCATCAGAACCGGCACGCCGTTCTGCGACAGCAACAGGGCTGAAAGCACAAACCAGGGCAAACCGCGGGTGCGGCCCGCCGCATAGGACGGCCAATCAATTGCCGGCCGGATCAATGCGTCATCATCGCCATCTTCATCGGGCTCAAGGCGGGCGGCCTTGCGTACCGCTTCGATCATGCCAGCAAGTTCTTCGGGCGTTTCAGCGCGATAGCGCAGCATCAACAGGAACGCGCCAAGCTGGATCGGTTCGACCTCGTCGCGCAGGATCATGGTGAATGCCTTGAACGCCTCTTCGCGGGTCAGGCTGCGCGAACGCCCCGGCCCACGATAAAACGTCCGCAGAAAGCCCGAAAACGGGTGCGATTCTGGTAAGGCATTCTCATCCTCGAGCTGTTCAAGATGCTCGTCGGTCATAAAACTTCACCGGAATAGTTGTCGTTACTGATCGTGGATGCGCGTAAAGACCCACTCGGTTTCAGTCGAGAGGTCGTCCTGATAGCGATAGCCATCCACGTTAAATTTCTTGAGCTCTTGCGGGTCTTCGAGCCGATTGTCAATCATATAGCGTGCCATCATGCCACGTGCACGCTTCGCCGAGAAGCCGACAACCTTCGCCGTGCCACCCTTCACTTCCTTGAACACAGGCGTGATCACCGGACCGTCAAGGACCTTGGTCTTGATCGATTTAAAATACTCATTCGAGGCCAGATTGATCAGGCTGCGATCTTTATGGCCCTTGGTAATTTCGTTGATTTCCTTCGAAAGCTTGTCGTCCCAGAACGCATAAAGGTCCTTGCCACGCGGATTGGAAAGACGCGTTCCCATTTCAAGACGGTAAGGCTGCATCAAGTCGCGTGGCTTCAACAGACCATAAAGGCCCGACAGCATGCGAAAATGATCTTCGGCCCAGTCGATGTCTTTGGCCTTCATGGTATCGGCATCGAGACCGACATAGGTATCACCACGGAATGCGAAGATGGCCGGTTTGGCATTATTGCGGTCAAACGGGCGCGAAAAATGCTGAAACCGCTGATAGTTCAGATCGGCAAGGTTTTCGCTGATGCCCATGAGCTTCATCAAATCGCTGCGGCTTTTTTTGCGCGCGACATCAACAAGTTCTTCGGTGTCATCGAGAAATGCCGGTTGGGAAACAGACATTTCCGGGGCATCTGTTTCGAAATCCAGCTTCTTGGCCGGGGACACAACAGCAAGCATCAATCTGCCTCTTCTCTTTCATCTCGGTTCGATTTGTCGTAACAAGCCACAAGGCATGGGCAATGTCTAGGGCCCAACCCCATGTACAGGAGTATACGGCTGTACATGGATTTGGACCCTTGGCGTTAACCATAAACTTCTAACTTTGCAGAAAATCCGTCTGGTGCAAGCTTTGACGGAAGAAAGGACCCATTATGAGTGAACAAGTTCGCGCGTCACACATTCTTCTGATGTATGCCGGTTCGGCCCGTTCGACCGCCACCCGCACCAAGGACGAAGCCCTGACCGAAATCAACGCGCTCAAGGATCAGGTTGCAAACGGTGCAGATTTCGCAGAACTGGCAAAAGCCAACTCTGATTGCCCGTCTGGCCAGCAGGGCGGCGACCTTGGCTTCTTTGGCCGCGGGATGATGGTTCCGGAATTCGACGCCGCAGCATTCAGCATGGACGTTGGTGCAACCTCTGACGTTGTTGAAACCGATTTCGGTTACCACCTGCTGCAGCGCACCGCCTAAGCCACAGCTTACGCGTCATGCAAAAATGAAGGCTGGCATTTAATTGCCAGCCTTTTTTTTCAGTCGCACCTGTCAGAAATCAACGATCGGTGCGTCAAGTTCGTATTGCGCCTTGTGATCTTCGATCTCAAGCACCCAGACATCCGGATCAAAACCGACCTGCTTGCGCCAATATTCGTCGCAGGCAAATTCCGTCTCCCTGCCCCTGTCCGGACCACCGGCCACCAGCATCCAGCCGAGATCCCCTTCAAGCGTCGTGACACGGGAGTAAACAAAACAACCGCCGTCAAACCGGTTGAGCTTCAAGAGGACGGCACCGGCATCTTCATTGCCCTTGTGAGCCACCATTGCCGTGATCAGGTTGGACTGGCAAATCGCGATCTGCCCGCGCACCCACAGACCGGCTTTAAGACGCGGCTGCATCTAAACCCCTTCCCGCGTTGCGGTCACGTTTTCCGGCATTTGCAGCATCAGATTCGGGTTTGGACAGATATTTCCCCAGATATCCCATTCAGACGGCTTGGCCGCGCCAAAGAAGTCACCTTCGCGGCCCAGCATGTCAAAGATGATCTGGAAATGCAGATGCGGGATCCAGTCACCATTGATCGGGAAATCCCCAAAGCGGCACAACAGGTCACCCGCAGAAATTTCCTTACCCTTATAAAGCCCGTCAAGGGATTCGCGGCTCAAATGGCCATACAGCGTATAGAACTTGATCCCGGCAGCCGGTTCATGCTGCAAGATAATGGTCGGACCGTAATCAAGATGCAGATTGTTATCGGCAAAGCTGTGTACAACGCCATCAAGCGGCGCGAATACCGGGGTATACGCCGGCGCGAACAAATCAATGCCAAGATGCTGACTGCGGGCTTCGCCGTCGTTTTTGAACTGCTCGGACTGATAACAGATACGGTCTTCGCGATAGCGGCCAATGCCAACCGGCGCCTTGGCATCTTCGAGTTGCTGCCACATAATTTCGGTCTGGCGTGCCGGATCGCTTTCCCCGCCAATGACGACATCACCGTTCGATGAAAAGTCGTAGACAATCTTCGCACAGGTTTTGAGATCGCATTCCATGACCGAGCGGAAGACAGCACTGTTTTCTTCGATCCAGGCGCGCAGACTTGCGGCTTCAGGCATAGGCTCCTGCCCTTGTGCGAAGCGGTCCTGATAGGTTTGGAGACGTTGGGCTGCGGCAGTCGATCGCAAAGCGGTCACGGTGATGGCTCCGAAACAGAAAAAGGCAGGGAACGATGCCCTGCCTTTAGCTACATTAATATCTGCCTGATCGGCAAGCCCTGGCTTACCAGTTGGTCACTTCGTACTCGCAGGACACGTCATCATCATCGGTGTCGGTCAGCGCAACCGTCAGGCGGCGCATCTGCGGGTTAAAGCGTTTGATGAAGTTCAAAAGCAGCAATGCTTCTTCAGAAAGCTCGCCTGCGTCTTCGTCATCTTCATCAAGTTCGCAAAGCTCAACCAGTTCAAGGAACAGCGCACCAAGGGCACGTTTGACGTCTTCGCCGCCCTTAAGGCCGCCCGTCAGTTCGCCAAGCGGTCCGAGGTCGATTTCAAGTTTGCGCAGGTTTGCGCTCATCTGGTCGATGGCGTCTTCATCCAGCACCATCTCGGCCGCGATCATGTGCGTGCCAACTTCGTTGATGTTCATGAAACCGACGAACTCGAACAGGTCGTCCTTGGTGCGGCCTTCTTCCAGCAGCTTTTCCGTATGTGCTTCGAATTCTTCGAAGTCGATATCTTCGCCAAGATCGTTTTCAAGATCGCTCATGTCGCTCTCCAATCAAAATTTGCGCTGCTGATACTCTGGATTGCGGGAAAACTCAACCCGGACTGGTGACATGGCCATCTGCTATGCATCCATCACATTGCATGCCAAACAATATTGCGAACGATAACGCATTATCACTAGGATTAGAATTAATCTGATCGACCGGCTTTGAATGGAACCCGTTATGCCCGCCTTTACGCTTCTCGATATCATCGCATTTTGCTGGGCCTTTGCCTGGTGGGTTGGCTACACGCTGTTTGCCGATGCCAGTTCCCGGCGTCGCAATTCCATCTCTGCCCATATGGCGCGCAATCGCCATCGCTGGATGGAACAGATGCTTAAACGTGACATCCGGATGGTGGATACCTCGATTTCCAGCAACCTGATTACCGGCATCAGTTTCTTTTCCTCGACCACCATTCTGGTTCTGATCGGTCTGGTCGCATTGCTCGGCTACACAGACAAAGCGATTGAAACCGTATCTGCCCTGCCCTTTGCCGCTGTCACCACGGCCGGCGTTTGGGAATGCAAGGTGGTGTTGCTGATCGTTATCTTTATCTATGCCTTTTTCAAATTCACTTGGGCGTTTCGGCTATCAAACTATTGCTCCATCCTGATCGGCGCAGCACCCGGGGCCGATTCACCAGACGCTGCCCGCGCGGCAGCGCGCGCATCGCGGATGAGCATGATGTCGGCTCATAACTTCAACCGCGGTATTCGTGCCTATTTCTTTGCCCTGTCGGCATTGGCTTGGTTCTACCACCCGGTTGCCTTCATCGTCTGCGCGACATGGGTGACGCTGGTGCTGTTTAACCGCGAATTCCGATCCCATGCGCTTGATATCTTAAGCGGTCATCACTGACCGAAGAACCAACGAAAAAGGGCCGCAGAAGCGGCCCTTTTCTTGTTCATACGCAGTGCTTTCAAGCGGCCTGTGCCCGACGGCGGATCGCAAAGGTCGCAACGATCAGCAACACCATGCCAACCGGAAGTGCAGCGCTATAAAGCAGCGTTACCCAACCCGATCCGGCATAGATCGTGCCAGCCGACAGTGATGCGATTGCGACCGTGCCAAATACACAGAACTCGTTGATGGCCTGTACACGGGCCTGTTCGGACGGACGATAGTTTTCCGTCAGGAACGTGGTGGCGCCAACAAACATGAAGTTCCAACCAACACCGAGCAGCACAAGCGACACCCAGAAATTCCCCATCAGGTCCTGCCCGGCAAGCCCAACGGCAAGACAGACAAAGTTCAGGATCGCACCGGCCTGAATGACCTTGAGCGCCCCAAACCGTTTGATCAGGTTCCCGGTAAAGAATCCCGGCGCATACATCCCGACAACGTGCCACTGGATGATAAAGGCGGCATCGCCAAACGCGTAATTGCAATCAAGGATCGCAAGCGGCGTTGCCGTCATTACAAAGCTCATGACCGCATAGCCAAGCGCGCCTGCAATGATCGCAACAATCACAGCCGGCTGCCCCATCACGGTTTTAAGCGGGCGTGCCGGTTCCGGATGCTTGTGCCCGCGCATATCGGGCAAGCGCAGCTGACCAATGGCGATCACCAACAGGAATTGCAAACCGATCAAGGCCACGAAAGTGCCAAGGAACGGCACCGTGTCAAACCAGTCACGGGCAAAGCTTGCCAGGTTCGGTCCGATAAAGGCCGAGGCCAAACCACCCAGCATGGTGTAGGAAATTGCACGCGCGCGGAATTCTGCCGGTGCGGCTTCGGCTGCGGCAAAACGATACTGCATGGCAATGGCGTTGCCCGCCCCGATGCAGGCACAAGCCACGCAAAGCAGCCAGAAATTGGCGTAGTAAACCGCGCCCATTCCCGACACCGCGCCCATCATCGCAATGGCAGCCCCCATCCAGAAACCAAACCGACGCCCCTTCTTGGCCATGATCACGGCCGATGGGGCCGTCATTGCCATCATGGCGATCATCATGCAGGCAACCGGCAGGGTTGAGAGGGATTTGTCACTGGCAAGTGAAAAGCCAATCACGGCCGCGACAGTAAAGATCAGCGACATCGCACTGGCAGACAGCGCAACGCACAGACTTAAAATCATGATGTTCCGGCGGACTTCCGGGCTCGACATTTGGGGCTCCCTGTTTTGGCGTTGGTGGCGCCAATTTCATGTTTTTGACAAAACGCGCTTTTGGCAACGGCTTGCGTCTTGCTCTACAAGTTTGTCCTGTTATATTGGCTCTTCACCTTACGGGATAGTGTCAATGCACGGCTTTGCCGACAAAAAGTTGAAGATCGCCGAAAACACTGCACGCCAGATTGGCGTTGCGGCGGTCCGTGCTGTCCCGAAAGTCGCTTTTTTCAAAGAGCGAACTTGACCTCATCCTGAAATTCCTTTTCTTGTGCATTTACCCCGCGTAAACATGCGGGTCGTATATGTGCATTACTGAATTATGCCCGCAGATAAAGCAGAGTTGAGCCAACCATGATTGCCCTGACCCTTCCCGATGGTGCCGTACGCGAATTTGACGGCCCGGTATCGGGGTTCGATGTCGCCAAAAGCATCAGTTCTTCGCTGGCAAAGAAGTCCTTTGCCATCATCGTCAACGGTGAAGTGCGCGACCTCGCGCGCGAGATTGACACTGACGCGACTATCGAAATCGTGACCAAGGGCCATGCAGAGGTTCTGCCGCTGATACGTCACGATTGCGCACATGTCATGGCTGAAGCCGTTCAGGAACTTTATCCCGATACGCAGGTCACGATTGGCCCGTCCATCGAGAACGGTTTCTACTACGACTTTGCCCGCGAAACGCCCTTCACGCCCGACGATCTGGTCAAGATCGAAAAGCAGATGCACAAGATCATCGAACGCAACGAGCCGATCGTGCGTGAGGTCTGGGACCGTGATGAAGCGATCAAGTTCTTCCTGGACAAGGGTGAAAAATACAAGGCCGAGATCATCCGTGATCTGCCGGAAACCGAAACCATCACCTGCTATCGCCAGGGCGATTTCATCGACCTGTGCCGTGGCCCGCATGCGCCGTCGACCGGCAAGATCGGCAAGGCCTTCAAGCTGATGAAGGTTGCCGGCGCCTATTGGCGTGGCAATTCCGACAATGAAATGCTGCAGCGTATCTATGGCACCTGCTGGGAAAGCAAGGAAGACCTTGATGCGTATCTGCACATGCTTGAAGAAGCTGAAAAGCGCGACCACCGTCGCCTTGGCCGCGAAATGGACCTCTTCCACATGCAGGAAGAAGCCCAAGGATCGGTCTTCTGGCATGACAAGGGTCTGAAGCTTTATCGCAAGGTTGAAACCTATATCCGTGATCGCCTTGATGCAGCCGGTTATCAGGAAGTGCGTACGCCGCAGCTTGTCGATCGTGTGCTTTGGGAAAAATCCGGTCACTGGGAAAAGTTCCGCGAGAACATGTTCACCACGACCCCGGATGAAGATGATCCGGAACGTGTTCTGGCGCTTAAGCCGATGAACTGCCCGTGCCACGTGCAGATATTCCGCCTTGGCAGCAAGTCCTATCGCGACCTTCCGCTGCGTATGGCGGAATTTGGCTGCTGTCACCGCAATGAGCCGTCCGGCGGTCTGCACGGCATCATGCGCGTGCGCCAGTTCATTCAGGATGATGCGCATATCTTCTGCACCGAAGACCAGATCGTCTCGGAAACCAAGATTTTCTGTGACCTTCTGAAGTCGGTTTACAAGGATTTCGGCTTTACCGACATTCTTGTCAAATTCTCCGACCGTCCGGAAGTGCGTGCCGGTTCTGACGAGATCTGGGACAAGGCCGAGGCGGCCCTTCGCGAAGCGGCTGAAGAAGCGGGTCTGGCCCTTGAAGTCAACCCGGGTGAAGGCGCGTTTTATGGGCCGAAGCTTGAGTTTGTGCTGCGTGACGCGATTGGTCGTGACTGGCAGTGCGGCACGCTTCAGGCCGACTTTGTTCTGCCGGAACGTCTGGATGCGTCCTATATGGGCGAAGATGGTGAAAAACACCGTCCGGTCATGCTGCACCGTGCGATCCTTGGGTCGCTCGAACGCTTCATCGGCATTCTGATCGAAAACTATGCCGGTCGCCTGCCGCTGTGGCTTTCTCCAGTTCATGCGGTTGTCTGCACCATTACCAATGACGCCGACGATTATGCACATGAAGTCAAGGCAGCGCTTGAAGCCAAGGGCCTCACTGTTGAGCTCGATACCCGTAACGAGAAAATCAACTACAAGGTCCGCGAGCACAGCCACGCCAAGGTTCCGATGATCCTGGCGCTTGGTAAACGCGAAGCCGAAGAAAAAACTGCTTCGGTTCGTCGTATCGGCTTCAAACACCAGAAGACTTACGGCATTGAGGAACTGGGTGATACGATGGCGGCTGAAATCCGTGATCGCGTTATCGAGGCTGATTTCTGATCAAGCCAAAATAAACAAACAAAAAGCCCGCAAGTCATATGCTTGCGGGCTTTTCTTTTATCAAAACGTCTCTTTATTCAGGTGGCAGCTTCGGACTTTCAGATGGCGGCAAGGTTCTGCCGCCTGCCCCGGACAGATCGATTTTTGTCATGCCTGCACCGGTGACTGACTGCTGAGCACGTGTCTGGGCGTAGGCCACTGATGGATGACGGGCATTGCCAAACACCTGACCGATGAAGCGCCAGATCTTTGGCACGAGCCAAACCAGAAGCAGGATAAAAACAGCAAGCAGCACGAAGAAGACCACCGGGTGGAACACAACGGTGTAAAGCGCGCCAAACACCGCGACATCTTCGGCAACAGAGGCCACGCTGTTGCTAAAAGGCTCGGGCGATGTGTTGATCGCAGCCCGACTGCCGGCCTTGGTGAAGTGGCTTCCGGCTGCAACAGTCCCGCCGACCAGCAGCGCAATGGCGGTTTGCGCACCATCCCCCAAACCGATATCAAGGCCGCCCAACGCACCGGCAGCAAGCAACGCCCCCGCAGGAATGCGGATAAAGGTGTGGATGGCGTCCCAGACGCTATCAACGATCGGAATTTTGTCTGCTACGAACTCAATCAGATACAGGAAGATGGCCAGCGCCAGCACCCACCAGCTTCCCAAAACCTGAAGTTCGGGCGGTAAATCAAGCAAACCAAAATTGTTCATGAAGCCCAGAACAACCACGGTGCCATATAGATTTACACCGCTGGCCCAGGCCCCGCCCATCCCCAAAGCAAGAGTTTCGATTACTCCCACGAACAACGCCCTTTCAAAGACACAATTCTCACCAACAAGTGACTAGGCAAAACTTCCAGTTGTGATAAATCACACTTTCAGAGCGTCCCAACGCACGTATTAATGCCAAACAAGATCAAAGAAAGGTACGACGATGAACCGTGATGGTGAAACCCCAAAAATGATCAAGGCATGTGCTGTGGTGATGATGCTTGCCACCCCGCTTCTGGCAGGCAACGCTTTTGCGATGGGAAGCTCGGATAGCTGGAGCTCCGAGGGAACCGATCTTTCGGCTGTGACCGAACTGGTTGATACAGAAATGTACGAGATGGCGATCGACAAGATCGAAACCATGCTCGAAGAAGATTCCGAAAACGCCGATCTCTATAATTACCTTGCCTATAGCCAGCGCAAGATGGGCGATTTTGACAGTGCCGCGCAGAATTATGAACGCGCCCTGATGATCAACCCGGAACATGTCGGCGCACTTGAATATCAGGGTGAATTGTTCCTGCAGACCGGCAAGCCGCAAATGGCCCAGGAAAACCTTGCACGTCTTGAACAGCTTTGCGGCACCGACTGCGAAGAATACAAGCAGCTTGCCAGCAAAATGACCAACTAGGGCGTCTATTACACGACACTCTTGCCTATTCGTCAGGATAGGTTCCCTTTTTCGTGTAAAGACGCCATATCTCTGCAGAGGTTGGACACACGAAAACGGAAAAAATTGATGTCAAACGCCGTCATGAGCAAAAGCTATACAGTCGTATGCATGCGCACTTCAGGGCAGCAAATGGAACTGGAACCCGTTTCGGACTATAGTTCTGCCCTGAATTCCGCCAAGGATGCCATCGGCAACAAGAACACCACCGAAGTTCGCATTGTTGAAAACAAATACGATCAGGCGACCCGCAAAGACAAAAAACAGGTTATCAAAATCCTGACGCCGGAAAGTGCCGGTGTAGCTGGTGGTTCCACCCGTCGCGGGGCTCAAAACCCCGGCATGACCCGTGAAACAGCAAACCGGGCCACCAAGGGCATCATCAATATCGTGATTGCGGTAACCGTTTTGATCCTTCTGGCTGGCATTATGATCCCCTTGGCAATGAGATAACATCTCGCCCGTCTGCCCTGCCTCTCAACGCTGTTTATCCCACTGACTTTCAAGTAAACCTGATCGTAATTGGTCTGTTTGCAATAGTTGTGTTTGCCCGAAAGGAAAGATATAACTTTCTGTAATACAGCGACGATCAGGTGAAGCGTGAAAATCAGGTCTGCGACAACCAAAAACAGCCCCCGCAAGATCCGGGGATGGATGAGCGCCGCTGCATTTCTGCCGCTTCTGACTGCTTGCAGTACCGATGATTTGTCCGGGCTCTGGTTTGGGTCCTCCTCGTCCTCGCAAGAAATCACCTCGGCTTCGACCCATCAGGTATCCGCATCGGAAAAGGCAAGCTTTGACCGTGCGGCTTGTGGTCTGTTTTTCGGCAACCCTGCTGCCCAAAGCAGTTCTCAAAGCGCTGGTGCGACAACCGGCCCCATTTCGCTTGATGGCAGTCCACAGGACAACCTGCTGCAGGCGATTTCCTATGATATGGACGGCAATTATGAAAATGCGCGCAAGCTCTATGTCTGGCTGACGGCCACCCCGCCTGACATGAAGGTCGATCTTGATTGCGGTCTGGGTGTGCGCCTTTCAGGCAGCATCAACAGCCTCGCACAGCGCCGTCTGGTTGCCCTTGATGCCGCTTCACCTGAATATGCGCGCTCCGAAGAAATTGAAACTGTGGTTGCTTCTGCGACGGTGGCACCCGGCCCGGAACTGCCCGATCCGCCACAGGTCGAACGTGACCGACGCTTCTATGAAACCGGCGGCGTTGTTGAAGCCGAACCGGAAGACAGAACCAGTCCCGTCACCCGTATGGATATGCCGGTCAGCGAAAACACCGCAAAACTGACACGCGTTGAACGGCGTGAAGCGGCACCTGCATCTGCACCAACGCCCGCATCGCGATCAACGGCAACAAGTACAGCACCGGTAGCATCAGCAGATGTTGCTCCGAGATTGGCACCCGTGGCAGCCCCGACGCCAGCGGCACCAGCTATACAAGCCGAAGCACCGCGCTCTGCGCCGGTGGTTGAAGCCCCGACCATTGCTGGCGATGTCGCGCCGACCGAACATAGCGGCGCAATTGTCGCATCAAACTCCCGGCCAACGGAACAGGGTGAGTTGGATATTGTCGATCAACCACCTGCCCCGGCACCAATGATCGAACTCCCGATCACCTCAACGCAACCTGCGTCTGATGCCCCTGCCCAGGAAATGGCGCAGTCGGCAGTATCGGCGCAGCAAGCCGCCCCTGCACCGACCGCAGCACAATCAAACGGCCCCTACTACGCCGTGCAGCTTGCCGCTTACCGCTCACGCGGGCGGGCCGAAAGTGCCTGGTCGAAGTTTCAGGCTGCACCGCACGGCATGCTTGCCGCTGCCGATCATGAGGTCGTAAGTATCTCGATTGAGGGCAAAGGGTTGTTCTTCCGCTTGCTCACCGGCACCTTTGGCACGTCAGCAGCCGCAACGGAGGCGTGCAATACGCTTAAGTCTGCCGGAACCGATTGTCTGGTGCGCCGGGTTACCCCTTAAGCCGTTCTCTGGCCGATGCCGCCATTTTGTGGGACCGCATCAGGCCGTCTGGTCTGGTTTTATGACCGTGTCGCCGTACAAATCCCGGCATCCTAGCCAAAAGATATTCGACCTTTTCGTTATGTCGATAGTAGCGCCAGCGAAGATGCTGGATGAAACGCCGTGTGCGTTTTGATCCCGCCGCCAGCAGCGGGACACCAAGCGCTATAAAGACCATACCGAAAAACGGTGGTGGCAATGGCAGAAACACCAATCCGATCAGCAGACAAAAAGCACCTGTCAGCATCAAGGCCATTGATTTCAAATGCTTTAGCTTGCGCAAAGGCCTTCTCAGCACACCGTTCCACGGAATTCATGTGTGGATTATCTGGTGGAACGAACCCCCTGCCAAAAGAATGTTCAAAGACATTTGATCAAGAGGGGAATTGCTATTGTCTCTGTCTGGAGTACATTGCACGCATGAACGCGAAATACTCTTCGGGAAAAATGACATGTTCTCCGTGCTGAAATCCGACAAGCCCAAAATGCCAACCGCAGAAACCGCCCTTCCGGGACGTGATGAGGAGCTTCCGGTTGCTGACGCCAATATCGTGACCGGCAACCCGATGAAGGGTCCCTTCCCTGCACATTTGGAAGTGGCGATTTTCGGCATGGGATGCTTCTGGGGCGCCGAACGCCTTTTCTGGAAGGCACCGGGGATCTATAGCACCGCCGTCGGTTATGCGGGTGGCCTTACCAAAAACCCGACCTACCGCGAAGTTTGCAGCGGCATGACCGGCCATGCAGAAGTCGTTCTGGTCGTCTTTGATCCGGCTGTGACGTCCTATTCTGCCCTTCTGAAACTATTTTGGGAAAACCATGACCCGACACAGGGCATGCGCCAGGGCAATGATGTTGGCACCCAGTATCGCTCCGTGCTGTTTACGCGCACGCCAGAGCAATTGGAAACCGCAAAACAGTCCCGTGAAGAATACAATGGCGCGCTAAAAGCCGCCGGTCAGGCCGAAGTGACAACCGAGATCACCGAGGCGCCTGAGTTCTTCTATGCCGAAGATTTCCACCAGCAATACCTGCAGAAAAATCCCGACGGGTATTGCGGTCTGGGTGGAACCGGCGTGTCCTGCCCGGGCATGTAACCCGGATCAAGATCACACGGGCTTGCCGCCGTATTCCCTGCTAAGATCCGCACAAACCCTGCGGATCTTGAGGCCCAGTTGTTCGATATGGTCATTGGGGATACGCGCCGCTGGTCCAGACAGCGACAGTGCTGCAATCGGCTGTCCGGTTTCATCACGGACCACACCTGCCACACAGCGCAAACCAACCGCGTGTTCTTCATCGTCAAGCGCATAGCCGCGCTGACGGGACTTTTCGAGATCCTTTTCAAGCGCTGTTTGGGTGACAAGCGTGCGCTCGGTGATCTTGGGCAAGCCGTGCTTGGCAACGACTGAATGCAATTCCTCTTCTGGCAGGAAGGCCAGCAAGGCCTTGCCAACACCCGAACAATGCATCAGGGCTCGACGCCCCGGTGTAACAAGGGCGCGCATCATTTTACGGCATTCGACCTGCGACAGGAAAATGACCTCCCCACCGTCTGCGACGGCAAGGTTCACGGTCTCTCCACTGTCTTCCATCAAGGCCCGCATGTAAGGCCGGGCGATCTGGCTGAGGTTACGGTTCTTTGTAAAGGAATTGCCGACACTGAACGCCTGCACACCCACGAACCAGAGTGTGCGTTCCCCATCGAACGACACGTAGCGTTCGTGTTGCATGGTTGTCAGCAACCTGTGTGCCGTGGATGGCGGCAACTTCACCTGTTGCGCAATTTCGGTCAAGGTCATCCCGTCTTCGCTTTCGGCAAGCGCATTGAGGATGCTTAACGCCCTGACCAGCGACTGGACCTGCTGCATTCAGCGACTACTCCCTGCAAGTGGTCGATTTGCCGACCATCATTGTCGTATTCTCTGAATGTTAGGAGATCAGCGTGCCGCTTGCACGGACTTTTGACGGAACCAGACGAAAGTGGAGTAACTGACCAGATAAACAGTCGCGGCAGCAAAGGCACAAAGCGTTCCCAAACCGAGCCCAAGCACAGGATAACCAAGGGTCACCGCAAGGATGTACACCCACAATGCCCCCATACCCCGCGGGAAATTTCGGATGACGGTATGAACTGGCGCCGCCCCGTATGAGAAATGCAGGATCAGCATCATTGGATAAAGCGTGACCGGGAAGCCCGACAGCAGCCCTGACCAACGCGGCCCGATCCAGGCCGCCATGCCACTGATGACCAGCACAATGATCGCAGCCAGGGTCGCGCGAAGCATAACGACGCCCTTGGTCAGACGAACCCGGTTAAGAATGCGGACGTTCTCGATCTTGCGGAACAGGATCAGCGCCACGAATATCGCCACCAGCAGGATCACGGCGGCCTGCGTCAAACTCATCGGCGCAAGCTGAAACAGCCACGAAACGCCCAGATAGGTGACGAATGCGCCAAGCGAGCTTAGGAATATCTGCGGGATTACAGGCAAGTGCGTGCATTTTCTCGACACCAGATAATAAGCGTAGAGAAACGTCAAAGTCGCAATCAGCCCTGGCAAGGCGTACACCGCACTTTCGCTGGCAAAACCGATACCTTGTTCAATCGCGATGAAATAAAGAAGGATGGCCGTTCCAAGCGGATATCCAGACAGAACGCCGGCAACACGCGGTCCTGCGCGTTCGGCAAGGACAGAAAGCCCAAGAACCGTTCCAATCGATACTGCAATCTTCGCAAGGATCAGTTCCAAATGCGTTTATCCCTCTAACGGATCATCAATGACACTTTATCAACAAAGTGACAACATCCGTATCCGGTTTCCCGGAATTGGGCAAGCGCTATCGCGCTGCGCATAGACCATGAAAAAACGGGCACCTCTTCTGAGGCACCCGTTTCTGGTTGTTTATATGGTTCGCCCGCTTGATCTGGAAACTATGCGGTGGCGACGTTTTCCGATCTGGGTGCCTGCACGATCACACCGCGCCAACCAAGCCCCTCATAGGTTTCATACCCCGGGGTCAGGGCGTAGGCCACCAGTGCGCCGTCATCAAGCAAATAGGCACCGCGCGCTGGATCATTGACCCGAAGCGTGAACTTCTCGCTCAGAATACCTTTATCGTCGGATGCCGCCAGAACGCGGTTGTTGGCATCAATCAGCATGACACGCGTGCGTTCGCGTTCCTCGGGGCTGAAGTTCAGTGACTTGACGATCATCGGCGCCTGGCTCTCCCAATCAAAGAAGACACCCATCACACCGATAACCTCGCCATTCACATCGCCGCCTTTACGCACGGCCGTGGCATAGGTGGGTGTTGCGGCGTTGTTTAGCATCGGGTTTTGTTCGACATCAGCAACGGCGTAATGCCCGCCATCGCGGCACCGCAATGCTTCATGGAACCAGGCCTGATCCGAAATATTCTGGCCCTTAAGGCGATACGAATCCGGCCGACCATTGGCGATAACATTGCCGCTCTTATCGGCCACCCAAAGATCAAGATAGACCGTATAGGAATCCAGAATGACACCCAGCCGATTACACGCCCGCTGGGCAATGGCTTCGTCATGCGGGTTTACACAAACATCAACGACGGCAGCGTCTGTTGCCCACCACCGGACATCACAGGACCGCTCAAACAGGTTTCGGTCCATCAATTCGACAGCGTAGCGGGCCAAATCGGAAAAGCGATCACCACGGGCCATTTGCGCTGTTTCTTCCAGATCCGATGCCAGCTTCAAAAACATGCTTTCAAGCTCTTCGGTGATCACGGTAACGCGCTGCGAGATTTCCTTGACCTCATTGGCGACCACGCCGAAGCCACGTCCGACTTCACCGGCCCTTGCGGCTTCGATCAGTGCGTTGAGCGCAAGCGTACGTGTCGCGCGCGTAACAGCCTTGATTTCAGTGATTTTATCGTTGGCCTGCCCGGACATTGCCGTCGCAACCTGCAGGATTCTTTCTGGCATTTAAGTAAAGCTCCCATATGCACACCAAGTCTCCTCCGGCTGCAGATGGCTTTTTATTTTTTAAGTGCCATCAATTCTGCTTTTTCTTGCAGCAACGATATCTCTTAAGTCACTTCTATCTGGAGGTAAACACGGGATTATACTTCTGCCGTGACGCCCCGTATCCAGAGAAGACGACCTCGCATAAAACAACGCTAATGCGGCCGGTCCCGCATTGATACAGGTCAGGTGGTGGGAAGTTATACTTCGGACCCGAAGCGTCAAAATCCTTGTGTCAGGCCGTGAACTCAAGAATCGAGTCTGTGAGCAGCTTTATCCCCGTCAGGAACAGTAGACTGTAGCAAACGCGGTAGAACAACTTGACGCTGACCTTGTCATGCGCCCAAAGGCCAAGCCACGTCCCGAACAAGGCCACCGGCACGAACAAAAGAGACGTCCCAAGGTTTGATGCATCAAACTGCCCAAGCATGGCATAGGGGATCAGTTTGACGTAGTTCACGACGATAAAGAACATCACCGTCGTACCGACAAAGATCGACTTATCCATTCTTTGCGGCAACAGATACACCGAAACCGGCGGACCGCCCGCATGGGCCACAAAACTGGTGAAACCGGCAAGTGTGCCAAGGATGGTGCCCTTGCCTACCGTTGCTGATCCCGGCACCCCACTGGCATTGCGACCACGCAACCAGTGATCAAGCGTAAAGATGATGGCGATTAGCGCGATGATCATCTTGACCGCCGCTTCGTTGAGATAACTAAACGACAAGGTCCCGATGAGAATGCCTACCAATGCGGCGGGCACGAGGATCTTCATATTCCTCCGGTCCCAGCGATTGCGATAGGCCCAAACATTGGCGACATCCATCAGGCACAGGATGGGAAGCATGATGGCAGCCGCCGCCTGCGGCGACACGGCCAGCGCCATCAAGGGCACGGCAACAACCCCAAGCCCGCCGCCAAAACCGCTTTTCGACACACCGGCAATCAGAACGGCAGGAATGCCGACAAGATAGAAAAACGGATCCGTGATGAATTCCATCAAACGTCCTTATCTGGGTGGAAAATCCCGGATCACGGGAAAGGTGTGTTTGCTTCGGCCTTATTGCTCAAGAAGGCGCGGCATCAGTTCGACGAAGTTGCACGGGCGATGCCGGATATCAAGCTGATAGGTCAGGATTTCATCCCAAGCATCCTTGCACGCCCCGGTCGATCCGGGCAGCGCAAACAGATAGGTCCCCATGCAGACGCCGGCTGTAGCACGCGACTGGACGGTGGATGTGCCGATCTTCTGATATGAAATCCAGCGAAACAGTTCGCCAAATCCCGGGATTTCCTTTTCATAGAGCGCACGATGGGCTTCGACTGTAACATCGCGTCCGGTTACACCTGTCCCGCCCGTCGTGATAATCACATCGACATTGTGGTCAGCGCACCAGGCACCCAGCTGTTTGCGCAAGGCTCCTTGATCGTCAGGCAGGATCTGACGATCATAAACCCGATGCCCCTTTTCGATGATCCGCTCACACAGGACTTCGCCCGAGGTATCATTATGGAGATCACGTGTATCGCTGACCGTCAGAACAGCAATGTTGATCGACACAAAAGGTTGGCTTTCGTCAATACCCGCCACGGCTATCTCCATATCTTTCCAATACGCTGCATCAACCTAATATGCCCTGAGACGGGTGCAAGCGTTTTCACGTGCATCACACGCCGCCATCGCAACCAAACGAATCACGATAGAATAAAAACCCCGCCTGATTTGATACTTTATTAGCTTTTGACGCAAGAAAAGCGGTCATCTACCAAACAATTTTTCGCCCCTATTTTGACAAATAGTCGCTATATACATCAATTTATTAGCTGGATTTCATGACATCATACATAATGAAAAATCAGCAAATTGGTATTACCAATATTACACATCTACGTGACTTCGCTTGCCGGTGTGGATTTTTACGCTTAGAAAAGCGGTAAAGGACTACCAATTTGGCGCCCCGAAACGAAGCGTCGAGCACAGCAAAACATTCGGCAGGAAACAGAGGACCCATCATGAGCGACTTGCTTTGGCAACCGACGAAAGAACGCGTTGAAAATGCAAACGTCACCCGGTTTCGCGAGTGGGTGAATGAAAAGTACGCGCTAAAGCTCGAGAACTTTACCGAACTCTATGATTGGTCTGTTGCCGAGATTGAACGTTTCTGGCCTGCTGTCATCGAATATGCTGACCTCAAAGCACAAACTTGGGGTGAGCGCGTCCTGATCGACGGCAACAAGATGCCCGGCGCCCAGTTCTTTCCCGATGCGCGTCTGAACTTTGCTGAAAACCTGCTGGTCCGTGATGATGATACCGATGCCCTGATCTTCTGGGGCGAGGACAAGGTCAAGACCCGCCTGTCCTGGGCCGAACTTAATATTGCCGTATCAAAATTCTCGCAGGCGCTGCGTGCCGAGGGTGTTGGCAAAGGTGACCGTGTCTGTGGCTATATGCCCAACATGTCGGAAACCGTGATCGCGATGCTTGCGACGGCCGCGATCGGCGCCACATGGTCATCCGCCTCCCCCGATTTCGGGGTACAGGGCGTTGTCGACCGCTTTGGTCAGATTGAACCGACCGTCATGATTACGGTTGATGGCTATCATTATAATGGCAAACAACATGACATCCGCGAAAAGGTTCACGATGTTGTCGAGCGGATCGACAGCCTGAAAAAGGTCGTCATCGTGCCTTATGCATTTGATGGCGCCAACACGACGGATATCCGCAATGCCGTCACCTATGACGACTTCATAGCCCCCTTCCGGACCGAGAAGATCGCCTTTGAGCAGGTCGAGTTCAATCACCCGCTTTATGTGATGTTCTCGTCTGGTACGACGGGCAAGCCGAAATGCATTGTCCATGGCACGGGCGGAACGCTTCTGAAACAGGTTTCCGAACATATCCTGCATTGTGACGTAGCACCCGGTGATCGCGTTTTCTATTTCACAACATGTGGCTGGATGATGTGGAACTGGCTGATGGCAGGACTGGCGGCCGGTGCGACCCTTCTGCTTTATGATGGTTCACCGTTCTATCCGAACGGTAACATCCTGTTTGACTATGCCGATGCAGAAGGCATGACCCTGTTTGGCACCTCGGCCAAATATATCGACGCCCTTGCCAAGGCTGAACTCAAGCCGCGCGAAACCCACGATCTGTCTACCGTGCGCGCGATGACCTCGACAGGGTCACCGCTGGCACCGGAAAGCTTTGATTACGTTTATCGCGACATCAAGGAAGACATCCATCTCGCTTCGATTTCGGGCGGAACAGACATCCTTGGCTGCTTTGTGCTTGCCTCCCCTGTCCTGCCGGTGAAGCGCGGTGTTATTCAGACCCGCGCGCTGGGTGTTGCAGTTGATGTCTTTGACGATGACGGCAAACCGGTTCGCAATGAAAAAGGCGAACTTGTTTGCACCAAACCCTTCCCGTCCATGCCGGTCGGTTTCTGGAATGATCCGGATGGGTCGCGCTATCACAGTGCCTATTTCGACCGGTTCGAGAACATCTGGTGCCATGGCGACTATGTCGAACTTGATGACGAAGGCGGCATGGTGATCTATGGCCGTTCAGACGCAACGCTTAATCCGGGTGGCGTTCGCATTGGCACGGCAGAGATCTATCGCCAGGTCGAAAAGCTGCCGGAAATTCAGGAATCGATTGTCATCGGTCAGGACTGGGATAATGACGTTCGGGTGATCCTGTTTGTTGTGCTGCGCGATAATTACGTGTTGGATACCGCACTGATCGACAAGATCAAGAAGCAGATCCGCAGCAATTGCACACCGCGCCATGTCCCGGCCAAGGTCCTTGCCGTTGCCGATATTCCGCGCACGAAATCAGGTAAGATTACAGAGCTTGCTGTTCGCGACGTTGTCCACGGCAGACCCGTCAAAAATCAGGAAGCCTTGGCAAACCCTACAGCACTGGAGCTGTTCTCTAACCTGTCGGAACTGAAAACCTGATGATCCAAAGCCCCGCCAAATAGTGCGGGGCTTTTTTTTGCGGCGTGGCACAACTCCGGTCCGAACACGGCTGTTTTGAGATATGCTCGCCATCGATTCCGCAGCGCAACGATGCATGCTTTTTAAACAGCGTGAACTTGTGCACGTTTTTTAACCATCAACCTCAATTTGATGAAAAAAAGTTCGTGCAATTCTTAACCGTGCTTGCGACACCACCAAAATTCCCACTAGAGCATTGAATAAATAAGGAAAACGGAATTTTGTATAATTTATCTAAGTGAAACTACGCAGTCTATAACTGCAGAAAAAGTCTCAATTTTCCGCCGAATTCATCGCTCCCCAACCTGCCCGAAATTTTTCACACTTGACACATAGCGGCCTAAAATTTCTTAATTTGGCGGTCCGATCTCTTTCGGACGGATGGATATGCGGCTGTGCATATCCAGGGTGGCACAAAAGCTAAAAACAATGCTTTGCTAACAAGGGAGCTATCTTATGAAAATTCAAACGATCCTTGCCGCTGGCGCAATGACCGTTGCAGCCGTTGCCGCACAGAACGCACAGGCAGGTGCCGTGCTTGACGGCATCAAGGCAAAAGGTTTCGTTCAGTGCGGCGTGAACACCGGTCTTCCGGGCTTCTCCGCTGCCAATGCAGAAGGTAAATGGGAAGGTATCGACGTTGACGTCTGCCGTGCAACTGCAGCAGCACTGCTTGGTGACGCAAACGCCGTTCAGTACACCCCGCTGACCGCAGCACAGCGCTTCACGGCACTGCAGTCCGGTGAAATCGACATCCTGTCGCGTAACACCACTGCAACCACCACCCGTGATGCGAAACTGGGTCTGACCTTTGTTGGCATCAACTACTATGACGGTCAGGGCTTCCTGATCCCGAAAGCTCTTGGCGTTTCCAGCGCAACCGAGCTTGACGGCGCAACCGTCTGCGTTGAGCCGGGCACCACGACCGAGCTGAACCTTGCTGATTACTTCCGCGCCAAAGGCATGTCCTTCGAGCCGGTCGTTATCGAAAACATCAACGAAGCAACCGCAGCCTTCTTCTCTGGCCGTTGCGACGTTTACACCACCGATGCTTCGGGTCTTGCTTCCATCCGTACCCAGATGGCTGAAAACCCGGCTGACTATGTCATTCTTCCGGAAATCATTTCCAAAGAGCCGCTCGGCCCGGTCGTCGCCCAGGGTGACGAGCAGTGGTCGGACGTTGTTCGCTGGGCCTTCACTGCAATGATTGAAGCAGAAGAGTATGGCGTCACCATGGAAAATGTTGACGACATGAAAGCAAACAGCACCAACCCGGGCATCCAGCGTCTGCTGGGCGTAACCCCGGGCATGGGTGAAGCTCTTGGTCTTGACGAAGCTTGGGCATACAACATCGTCAAGCAGGTTGGTAACTATGGCGAAAGCTATGAGAAAAACGTTACCGCCAAGCTCGGCCTCGAGCGTGGTCTGAACGCTCTGTGGACCGACGGTGGCCTGCAGTATGCATGGCCGATTCGCTAATCATTAGCTAATCGCCAGCCTAAACCTACGAAGCTCCGCCCCACTGCCTGAACGCATGGGCGGAGCTTTTCGTTAGGTGCTTACTGATTTTGGATACAATCTACACCTGAGGGTCATATGAGTAAGCCTCAAAATGCCCCGGGGGATGTTCGTTCCAAGGGTCTCGTCGACTATCTGAATGATGAAAACGTTCGCGCGGTGCTTTACCAAATCATCGCAATCGGACTGATCGTTCTTGCGGGCTGGTACCTGGTGTCCAACACCTTGTACAACCTTGAACAACAGAACATCTCTACCGGTTACGGGTTCCTCGATCTTGAAGCTTCCTTCGAGATCAGTGAAACCATGATCGATTACAGTGCAAAAAGCAGCTATGCGTCTGCACTTATGGTCGGTCTTCTCAACACTGTGAAGGTGTCGCTGCTCGGTATCATTTTGTGCACGATCATCGGGACAATCTTTGGCGTTGCACGCCTGTCGTCCAACTGGATCGTTCGCAAACTGGCGACAGTTTATGTTGAAACTTTCCGGAATATTCCGGTCCTTTTGCAGCTGTTCTTCTGGTACGCACTCATTCCGAGCGCATTTCCCCATCCGCGCGATGCGCTGGAACCCCTGCCCGGTGTCTTGCTGACCTCGCGCGGGATGTATATGCCGGTTCCGGAACCCGATAACGCTTATACGTTTATGGCCATCGCAGCCGCGATCGCCTGCGTCATTATCTATTTCGTCAAGAAATGGGCCAAGAAGCGCCAGGACGCGACCGGTAAACCCTTCCCGATGCTCCTTGCCGGGCTTGGTATTTTTGTCGGCCTCGTCTTCCTTGCCTATCTGGCAGGTGGCGCACCGACCGAAATGAGCATGCCGGCCCTGAAGGGCTTTAACATCCGGGGCGGTTACAACATCTCGCCGGAATTCATGGCAGTCCTGATCGGCCTTACGGTTTATACCTCGACCTATGTCGCCGAGGTTGTCCGTTCCGGTATCCAGGCCGTTCCGAATGGCCAGTGGGAAGCAGCTGACAGTCTTGGCATCAAGCGTTCTGTCGCCCTTCGCAAGGTGATCCTGCCGCAATCCATGCGCGTTGCGATCCCGCCGCTGACCAACCAGTACCTGAACCTGACCAAAAACAGCTCGCTTGCTGTTGCCGTCGGCTATCCGGATCTGGTGTCTGTTTCCAACACGACCATGAACCAGACAGGTCAGGCGATCGAGGCCATCTCGATCTTCATGTCGATCTATCTTGGTTTGTCCTTGTTGACCTCGCTCTTTATGAACTGGTTCAACAAGAAAATGGCACTGGTGGAGAGGTAACATGTCAGAAAACGCAAAATTACCTCCGATGCCAACCGGCTCCTTTGCCGAACGTGCGGTTGCATGGTCGAAAAAGAACCTGTTCGACGGTTGGTTCAACACCATCCTGACTCTTGGTTCGATCGCATTCCTGCTCTGGCTGATCCCGCCGATCGTTGAATGGGCCATCGTCAATGCGACGCTGTCTCCGACGATTGAGGGATGTGCTGAAGTCACAGGTGCCTGCTGGGGCTTTGTGAATGCCAACTTGCGGCTGATCCTGTTCGGGACCTACCCGTTTGACGAACAGTGGCGCCCGCTGCTGGCCATGATTGTTCTCATGGGCATCATTTGCGGAAGCCTCGGCGCGGTTAAATATCCGGGCCTGCGCAAAGCGATCATTCCGATGTGGCTAATCGGTGTTCCGGTCATTTCAATCCTGATGTGGGGCGGTGTCTTTGGTCTGACCTATGTGCAGAACAGTTATTGGGGTGGCTTGCCGCTAACCCTGATCCTGTCCTCGATAGGTGTGATCTTTGCCTTCCCGTTCGGTTTGCTGCTCGCCCTTGGCCGTCAGTCACACATGCCGGCGATCAAAACCGTTTCCGTGGTCTATATCGAAGTCATTCGTGGTGTGCCGCTGATTACGGTTCTGTTCATGGCATCGGTCATGTTCCCGCTGTTCCTGCCTGATGGGGTAACCATCGACAAGCTGCTGCGTGCACAGATCGGTATCATCCTGTTTACCGCCGCCTACCTCGCCGAGGTATTCCGTGGTGGTCTGCAGGCCGTACCGCGTGGCCAGTTTGAAGCTGGTGACAGCCTTGCACTGTCCTATTGGCAGTCCATGCGTCTGATCATTCTGCCGCAGGCCTTGCGTCTGGTGATCCCGCCGACCGTGAACAGCTTTATCTCCATGTTCAAGGATACAACGCTGGTCGTGATTATCGGCCTGTTTGACTTCCTTGGCACGGTGAAGCTGGCACTTCGCAGTGACCCGGCCTGGACCAAATATTACGTCGAAGGCTATGCCTTCGCTGCGGCAATATTCTTCCTAATCTGTTTCTCGATGGCGAAATATTCCGCCTATCTTGAAAAAGAGCTTCGCAAAGGCGAACGCAGGTAAGGAGTGAGGAAAAAAACAATGACTGTAGCAACTGAAACCACTACCGGCGCTGTGCCTCCTCCGTCCAAAGAGGATGTCATCGTCGTAAACAAGATGAACAAATGGTACGGCAATTTCCATGTTCTTCAGGATATTGACCTGTCCGTTCGCAAAGGTGAGCGTATCGTTATCTGTGGCCCGTCGGGTTCCGGTAAATCGACGTTGATCCGCACCATGAACCGCCTTGAGACCTATCAGAGCGGCGAAATCTATGTCGACGGCATTCTGCTTGGCGACGATGTCAAAAACATCGAAGCCGTGCGCCGCGAAGTCTGCATGGTGTTCCAGCATTTCAACCTTTTCCCGCACATGACCGTGCTGGAAAACCTTACGCTGGCACCGATCTGGGTTCGCAAGATGCCCAAGAAAGAAGCCAACGATCTCGCCATGCACTATCTTGAGCGTGTGCGGATTGCCGAGCAGGCCCACAAATATCCGGGTCAGCTTTCCGGTGGTCAGCAGCAGCGTGTGGCAATTGCCCGTTCGCTCTGCATGCAGCCGAAGATCATGCTGTTTGATGAGCCGACCTCGGCACTTGACCCGGAAATGGTCAAGGAAGTTCTCGACGTTATGGTCGAGCTCGCCAAGGAAGGTATGACCATGCTCTGTGTGACCCACGAGATGGGCTTCGCCAAAGAGGTCGCTGACCGCGCGATCTTCATGGATGCCGGCCAGATCGTAGAGATGGCAGGTCCGCAGGAGTTCTTTGATAACCCGAAAAGCGATCGTACCAAGCTGTTCCTCAGCCAGATCCTGTCGCACTAGCCGGTTATCAAACCATCCGATCTTTGCAAAACGGCCTCCACGTGCGGGGCCGTTTTCGTTTTTCTGAAAATGATCCTTGCCCCGGCCCGCGCAATTGCCGAAACTCGGCCCCAACATGTTCATCATCCGGAATGCAAATGACCACGTCCGAAACCAGTTCCGCGACCCATTCGGCCTTTATTTCTGTCGATCACCTCAGCAAGCGGTTTGGTAACAAGCTTGCCCTTGATGATGTCAGTCTGCATTTGCCCAAGGGCGAAACACTGGCCATTATTGGCCCATCGGCGGCAGGCAAAAGTGTCCTGATGAAATGTTTGGTCGGCATCTATGGCGCGGACGGTGGCAAAATCGTTCTTGATGGCGATGACGTCAGTCAGACCAACGCACCCAAACGTGCTGAATGGGCCGAACGGATGGGCATGCTGTTTCAGCAAAACGCCCTGTTTGACAGCCTCAAGGTCTGGGAAAACATCTGCTTTCGCCAGATTGAGCTTGGCACGTTAAGCCGCAAGGACGCCAAGGCGCATGCCATTCACCTGCTTGGTCTTGTCGGACTGGCGTCCGAAAGTGCGGACCTGACACCAAGTGACCTTTCGGGTGGCATGCAAAAGCGCGTTGGCGTCGCACGCGCCATTTCGACCGATCCGTCTATCCTGTTGCTGGATAACCCGACGGCTGGCCTTGACCCGGTCCTGTCGAACCATATCGAACGCATGATCGGCAAAATCGCCGAACAACGTGGCACGACGGTGATATCAATTACCAACGACATGCAGATAGCACGCACGCGCTATCAGAACCTGATGATGATGCATGATGGCAAGGTCTATTGGTCCGGGAAAACTGCGGACATCGATGACGCCCACAATGCGCATCTGACACAGATGCTCAACGGCTCATCTCAGGGTCCGATCACGATGCGGACCGGCAAACGCGAAGATCACGTCTACAGCTAAACCCCGATCCACCCTGCCCCAAAAATCGGGCCTGACCGCGCCTAGTTGGCGGTATAAACCGATACGTCTGCTTCACGGATAACATCCGACCAGATCGGTCCCGGATGACGGTCGGTAAACAAGGCATCGATTTCAGACAGATGCCCAAGACGCACCATCGCACGGCGACCGAATTTTGATGCGTCCGTGCACAGGAAGGTTTGCCGGGCGTTGGAAATAATCGCACGTGCAACGCGGACCTCGCGATAATCGAAATCCATCAGACTGCCATCTTCGTCAACGCCGGAAATCCCGACGATCGCGTAATCCACCTTGAACTGGTTGATGAAATCAATGGTGGCTTCCCCGATCACCCCAAAATCGCGCTGTCGGACAACGCCACCGGCAATGATGACTTCAAAGCCCTGGTTGGCGGCACAGATTTCGGCGACATGCAGGTTGTTTGTGATGATCTTGAGGCTTTTATGGCCCAGAAGAGCGTGGGCTACTTCTTCGTTGGTTGTGCCGATATTGATGAAAAGGGATGCACCTTCCGGGATATGCTGCGCGACCAGTTTTGCGATCTCGCGCTTGCTGCCAAGGTTGAGAACTTGGCGGTCCGTATAGGCCGTATTTTCCGTAGTTGAAACGCTGGCCGCACCGCCGTGATAACGCGCAATCAGGCCCTCTTCGGCCATTTCATTGATATCGCGGCGGATGGTTTGCGGCGTGACAGAAAAGTGCTCGGCAAGGGTATCAATGGTCATAAAGCTGTTGGAAGCAACCAGTTCCAAAATCTCTCTACGACGGCGATCCAGTTTCCCCATGCCTCTCTCCTGCTGTTTCTGTTTTCAATTTTCATCTTTAGCGGAAAATTTTCATTCCTGATCAAAATGCTTTCTCTTGAGTCATTTGGCAAGTCTTGTCAGCTAAATACACATGCCGCTACAAGACCAGCGGCACCAAAATCACAGCAAAAAGAGTAATAATTGCCAATGCTGCAGCATTCATCACCGCCCCCGCACGCACCATGTCCCCGATGGTAAGATACCCACTGGCAAATACGATGGCATTTGGCGGTGTAGCGACAGGCGACATAAAGGCGCAGCTGGCAGCAAGTGCGACTGGCACCGACAGCAGCACGGGATCAATCCCCTCGCCCAACGCATATGTCGCAACCAATGGCAGGAAGGTCGCAACGGTCGCTGTGTTCGATGTCAGATGACTGATCAGGGAAACGATCAAGGCGATCAGCGCGATCTGCACGATCACCGGCAAGGCAGGAAACGCACCGGCGTTCCCGGCAATCCAGGCGGCAAGCCCCGTATCATTGATCAAGGCG
Source organism: Thalassospira sp. (assembly GCF_002709775.1). Taxonomy (GTDB): domain Bacteria; phylum Pseudomonadota; class Alphaproteobacteria; order Rhodospirillales; family Thalassospiraceae; genus Thalassospira. The sequence goes on along the minus strand of NZ_PAQR01000054.1, from coordinate 42,228 downwards.
CCTAGTGCAAGCCCGCCGCCCACCAACAGCAACACGCCCCACGGCAGCCGAAGGGCTGCTTTCCAATCCAGAACATACAGGTTCTCGCGCGCCTTGATCGGAATGGAAAACAGCGCAATTGCCGCCATGACCGCAATTGACGCGTCAGATAAATGCAGCCCCGGCAAAACGCCATTGATCAACGGTTTTGTTAGCCACAGGAAGGCCGTGACGATGAAAACCAGTGCCACGGACTTTTCCCCGCGTGACATCGGGCCAAGGGCGTCCATGTCCCTTTGAAGAGCCTCGCACGCGGCACTGGGCAGAGTTTCTTCCAACGGATAGACGATCCGCGTCAAAACCACCCAGCACAGGGTCAACATCAGGGCTGCAAATGGCACACCGATGATCATCCATTGGCCAAACCCTATGGAAACCCCGAAGTTGCTGGCAAGATACGCCGCCAAAAGCGCGTTTGGCGGCGTTCCGATAAGCGTCCCAATCCCGCCAATGCTGGCACCAAAGGCAATCCCGAACAGCAGGGAAAAGGCAAAGTTCCGAACAGACGGCACCAACGGAATGGGACCATCACCGTCGCTGTCTTTTACTGGTGCAGTTTTTTCCTCGTCGCGCAGCAGGTTAACAAGCGACAGGGCAATTGGCAGCATCATGGTCGCGGTCGCAGTATTGCTAACCCACATCGATAGAAACGCCGTCGCGGTAATGAAACCACCCACAAGCGATGACGGCTTGAAGCCCACCTGTTTGAGGATCAATAGCGCAATGCGTCGATGAAGATTCCAGCGCTCCATCGCAATCGCAATTACGAAACCGCCAAAGAACAGGAAAAGCAACGGATTGGCATAATGCTTGGTGATTTCGCTGATCCCCGCCACCGAGAGGCTTGGCGCAATCGCAATCGGCACAAGGGCAGTTGCCGCGATCGGGATCGCCTCGCTAAGCCACCAGATCGCCATCAATGCTGCAATGGCTGCGGCATACATGGCCGGTTGCGGCATGCCATCTGGCGGATCGGCAATCATCAGAAGAAGTGCAACAATGATCCCGGCCCAAAACCCAACCTGACGGCGCAAAGCCCCTGGACGACGTGGCGACGCTGGGTTGGCACCGGTGGCCGATATGGGCAGACGTTCCAGAAGTCGAAACCGTATCATTAATGTGCGCTCACAACTCATCAGACGGAAATGCAGATTATCGCAGAATTACTGCATCAAACTCGCCTGATATCAAATTGATTTTGCTTGAATTATTCCAGCCTGCATCTTGGGGGCAATTTTTCCGCATAACGGAAAAACTAACCACTTTGATTATGTTTGCAGACGCTAGGATCGGTGATAGCGTCACCTAAACAGATAAAACAAAACAAGCTCTATGAAGCTCATCAGAGAGGAACCATCCGTGAAATTCCATGCTCGCCCCAATCACGCTTTAGCTGCCTTCCCTTATATGGAGGCAGCACATGGATCGCTTTGATTATATCGTGATCGGGGCCGGTTCGGCCGGATGCACCCTTGCCAACCGTCTTTCGGAAATACCCAATGCCAACGTGCTTTTGCTGGAAGCCGGCGGCAAGGACCGCAACCCGTGGATTCACATTCCGGTTGGTTACCTTTATTGCATCGGCAACCCGAAGGTGGATTGGTGTTTCAAAACCGTTCGCGAACCCGGCTTGAATGGTCGCGCACTTGGCTATCCGCGCGGCAAGGTGTTGGGTGGCTGTTCCTCGATCAACGGCATGATCTATATGCGTGGTCAGGCCAATGATTATGATCAGTGGCGTCAGGCCGGCTGCACGAATTGGGCATGGGATGATGTTCTGCCCTACTTCAAGAAGTCCGAGGATTTCTATCGCGGCAAGGATGACCTTCATGGTGAAGGCGGCGAATGGCGGGTTGAACAAGCCCGCGTACGTTGGGAAATCCTTGAAGCGTTTCAGGATGCGGCTGAACAGGCCGGTATTCCCAAGGTGGCCGATTTCAACCGCGGCACCAATGAAGGATCATCCTATTTTGATGTGAACCAGAAACGCGGCATTCGCTGGAACACGTCCAAGGCATTTCTGCGCCCTGCCCTTGAACGCAAGAACCTTGAAGTTCGCACCAATGCCCACGTGCGCCGCCTGATCATTTCCGAAGGCCGCGTTACAGGTGTTGAATATGAGCGCGGCGGTAAAACAGAAACCGTTTACGCCAACCACGAAACTGTGTTGTCCGCCGGTGCGGTCGGGTCACCGCAGATACTGGAGCTTTCCGGGATCGGGCGCGGTGATATCCTGCAGCAATATGGCATCAAACAAACCCTTGATAGCCCGCAGGTTGGAGAAAACCTTCAAGATCACCTCCAACTCCGATGTGCCTTCAAGGTCACAGGCATCAAAACGCTGAATGAAAAGGCCAGCAGCCTGTTTGGCAAGGCCAGCATCGCGCTTGAATATCTGTTCAACCAATCCGGCCCGATGTCGATGGCACCAAGCCAGCTTGGCATTTTCACCCGATCAGACGCGTCTTATGAAACGCCGAACCTGCAATATCATGTGCAGCCACTCTCGCTTGAGAAGTTCGGTGATCCGGTGCATCCCTTCCCGGCCTTTACCGCAAGTGTTTGTAACCTGCGGCCGCAAAGCCGTGGCAGCATCCATATCACAAGCCCGGACCACAGGACCCAGCCTGCCATTGCCCCGAATTACCTTTCGGCAGAGGCAGACAAAAAGGTTGCTGCAGATTCCATTCGGCTGACGCGCAAAATCGCTAGCCAACAAGCGCTTGCGGCTTACAAGCCCGAAGAATTCAAGCCGGGTCCGTCATTCGGAAGCGAGGAAGAGCTCGTGCGGGCCGCTGGAGATATCGGCACGACGATCTTCCATCCTGTCGGCACCTGTCGGATGGGGGCCGATGAAGGTTCCGTGGTTGATCCTGAATTGCGCTTGCGCGGTCTTGATGGATTGCGGATCGCCGATGCCTCAATCATGCCGACCATCACATCAGGCAACACCAATTCCCCAACTATCATGATTGCGGAAAAGGCCGCGGCCATAATCAAGGCCGCAGCAGTCGGTTAAGTTCGTCTCAGAAAGCAAAAAGCCGGGGATAATGCCCCGGCTTTTTTCGTCACTTGGTGACTATCACGCCTTTTTGCGCGCAACGATCCGCTCACGTACCGCCGGCTCACTGCCCGTCGGAGCAACATCCCCCTCACCAATCACGATTGCCTCGCGCAGCAAGGCAGTTGCTTCTTCAAGCTGTGCCGCGTCACGCGTATGGGCCATGCAAATCGGTGTTTCAGCCGAAACGGGCTGGCCAACCTTGATGAAATCGGTAAAGCCGACTGCAAAATCGATCTTCTGATCTGCACGCGTCCGCCCGCCCTTAAGCGACACCAGCGCCAGACCAACCTTGCGGGCGTCCATCGACAGTACACGACCGGTTTTGGCCGCGGTGACTGTATTGATAATCGGGGCGTCTTCAAGGTACTTGCTGGTGTTTTCAACAAAGTCGGCCGGACCACCAAGGCTGGATACCATCTTGCCAAAGGTTTCAGCGGCCTTACCGCTCTTGAGCGCCTCTGTCGCCATGCGCAGACCATCAGAAACATCAGCAGTCACGCCACTCACAGCCAGCATTTCAGCGGCCAGTGCCATGGTGACGTCATAGACGCGCTGCTCCTGATGCTTACCGGTCAGGAAGTCGATGGCTTCCTGCATTTCAAGCGCATTACCAACCGTATCACCCAGCACCTGCTCCATATCTGTAAGAAGCGCGACGGTAGGAACACCGTTACGGGTGGCGACTTCGGTGATGCTTTCGGCCAGTTCGCGGGCGCGTTCGTATTCGGCCATGAAGGCACCAGAACCAAACTTCACATCCATCACAAGGCTATCAAGCCCAGCTGCCAGCTTCTTTGACAGGATGGATGCCGTAATAAGCGGGATACTTTCAACCGTCGCCGTAACATCACGAATGCCATAGAACCGCTTGTCGGCCGGGGCAAGATCGGAAGTCTGACCGATAATCGCACAACCGACTTCGCGGGTGACCTTGGCGAATTCTTCGAGTGTCGGTGTCGTGCGATATCCCGGAATGGAATCAAACTTGTCCAACGTCCCGCCAGTATGGCCCAGACCACGGCCTGAAATCATCGGCACAAATGCCCCGCAGGCACCGACAATCGGCCCCAGCATCAGGCTGACCTTGTCACCACCCCCGCCGGTCGAATGCTTGTCCACCACAGGTCCATCAAGGCCAAGCACCTTCCAGTCCAGAACCGTTCCGCTATCGCGCATGTTGCGCGTGAGTGCCGCGCGTTCGTCCATGGTCATTCCGTTAAAGAAGACTGCCATCGCAAGGGCTGCAACCTGCCCTTCGCTGATGCTGTTATCCGTGATGCCCGTAACGAAAAAGGCAATCTCGGCATCTGTCAGAACTTCGCCCTCGCGTTTGCGGCGAATGATTTCCTGGGGCAGCATATGCTGTCTCCTGCACACGTGTCGTTAAATCAGATCAGCAGCTTTGAAGTCACACGACTTCAGGAAGCGCTTGAAAAATACTGCAGCAATATCTTGATAAGATTGGCAGAACCGGTTTTTGACATTTCCAATGTCTGCTCGTGGCTAAGTGGCGTCGCACTCATGCCCGCCGCCAGATTGGTGATGTTTGAAACAGCTGCCACCTTGAAGCCAAGGCGACGGGCAAGGATGTTTTCCGGCACGGTCGACATGCCAACCGCATCGGCACCAAGAACCTTAAGCGCACGGATTTCAGCCGGTGTTTCAAAACTCGGTCCGGTGCACCAGCAATAGGTTCCCTCAAACAGCTTGATGCCCAGCTTTGCCGCAGCATCATGCAGGCCCGATCCGATTTCCGGATCATAAGGCACATCCATGCCGACAAACCGGTCATTGCCGTGATAGCCAATCAGCGGGTTCGGGCCAAACAGGCTAATATGATCGGTAATCAGCATCAGGCTGCCCGGTACTGCATCGGGGATCAGGGACCCGGCGGCATTGGTCAGAAGCAACCGCTCTGCGCCCAATTCACGCAGTGTTTCAAGCGGCTCTGCCATCAGATCGGAACGACCATGTTCGTAGTAATGCGCGCGTCCCTGCATCACCGCGACAGACACCCCGCCAATGCGACCAAGCACAAGCTTCCCGCCATGCCCAACCACGGTTGGACGCGGGAAACCCGGCAAGTCTTCATAGGCTATGCTGATCGCATCACTGACGGCGTCCACAACACCGCCCAATCCGCTACCGAGAACCAATGCGACCTCTGCCTTAAAACCAGGTGCCTTACTGGCAATAACGTCAAGAGCTGCTTTCACTTTGCTCATTTGAGGTTCTCCGGCCCGAAGGAATGGGGAATGAGTTCTTCACGGCTCAGCGTCAAAAGCGTTTCACCTGCATCATTGATGATGAAGATGGTCGCATCCGAACCGGTGAATTCGCGGATTTTCTGACGGCAACCGCCACACGGCGTGCAAGCAATATCACCAAGCCCGACAACGACGATCTCGTCAAACCGAGTTTCACCCGACAGCACCATGGCCGAAATCGCCCCTGCTTCTGCGCAGACACCTTCCGGATAGGCGGCATTTTCAACGTTGCAGCCCGAAATGACCTTGCCATCGGCCGTGCGCAATGCCGCACCGACAAAGAAGTTCGAATAAGGCGCATAGGCCTTGTCACGGGCCGCAAGTGCCGCGTCAATGAGATCGCGCGGAGCCTGTTTCTGAGCAACCATTTTTTGATCCTGTTTTGATTACCTATCGCGCCTGACCAAAGCGCAAGACGTCGTAAAAATGTGGTTCGGGCCTGCCTGCATCATATGCCCTGACCCGAACCACGAAAAGCTTAGCGTTCCTTGACGTAGGCTCGACCAAGCGCCTTTGGCGGAATGGCCCGGCCAATAAAGCCCGCCAGAAGAATGACCGTCAGGATGTATGGCAATGCCTGTACCAACTGGACTGGCACTTCGCCAATACCCGGCAGTACAACACCCTGCAAGCGGGTTGCCGCAGCATCAAGGAAACCGAACAGAAGGCATGCAGCCAATGCCGGGAACGGACGCCATTTACCAAACACCATTGCGGCCAGTGCGATATAGCCCTTACCCGCAGTCATGTCCTGCAGGAAGGATGCCCCTTGTGCTGTTGAAAGATACGCACCGGACATACCGACAAGCACACCACTGCAAATCACCGCACGATAGCGCATGGCGACAACACCGATGCCGGCGGTATCAACTGCACCCGGATTTTCACCAACGGCACGCAGACGCAATCCAAACCGGGTGCGATACATTACCCACCAGGCCGCAGGTGCCGCGATGAAGGCGACATAGACCAGAATGTTGTGACCACTTAGCAATTCGGAATAGATCGGCCCCACAACCGGCACATCCTTAACGGCGTCTGCGCCCGGGAAAGTAATCGGCTGGAAACGGGATCCTTTATCAAGGGCTGGCGTTTTGCCGCCTTGTGCAAACAGGGCAATCCCGACCAGTGCGGTCAGGCCCGACATCAGGATATTGATCGCCATGCCCGAAACAACCTGGTTGCCCTTATGCGTGATGCAGGCAAAACCATGCAGAAGCGAAAGCGCAATCGTCGTTGCGATTGCCGCCAGAAGGCCGACCCACGGGCTACCCACATAAAAGGCAACAGCCGCAGCCGAAAACGCGCCACCCAGCATCATGCCCTCAAGTGCGAGGTTAATCGTCCCGGATCGTTCAGAGAACATACCGGCAAGAGCTGCAAGGATAAGCGGGGTCGAGGTCCGAAGTGTTGCGTCAAGCAACAGGATAATCAGCTGAAATGTATCCATTACGCGGCCTCCCCGGCATCCTGGCGCAGGCGCCACGCCGTATAGATCTTTGTCACGCGCGGACGGAACATATGTTCCATCGCACCGGTAAACAGGATGACAAGACCCTGAATAACAACAACCATGTCATTGGAGATGGTAGGAATTTCAAACGACAGCTCCGCGCCGCCCTGATACAGCATGCCAAACAGCAATGCCGCAAGGAAGATACCAAACGGATGGTTGCGCCCCATCAGTGCGACAGCAATACCGACAAAGCCATATCCCGCTGTAAAATCGATCAGCAAGCGATGCTGAACGCCCATGACTTCATTGAGCGCCATAAACGATGACAGCGCGCCAGAGATCATCATCGCAATGATGATGAACCGGCCGGGCTCAAGCCCCGCATAGGTCGCGGCCACCGCGTTGGCCCCCACTGTGCGGATCGCATAGCCCCAACGGGTATGCCAGATGAACAGCCAGACCATCACACTAATAACAATGGCATACACAAATGACAGGTTGAGCGGGCTTGAAGCCATCTCGATACCGAGTGCACCTGCGATATCATGAATGAACGGCAAACGCAGATGTTCGGCGATTTGTTCGCTTTCCGGCGTCATGGAGCCTTCCGGGCGAAGCACGTTCACCAAAAGATACACCATCAGGGACGACGCAATGAAGTTGAACATGATGGTCGTAATCACGACGTGTGATCCACGACGGGCTTGCAGATAAGCCGGAATATAGGCCCAGGCTGCGCCGAAAATCATTGCGGCAAACATCGCCACGACCAGCATGATCGGGAATGGCAGAAAATCGAGATAAAGAGCGGCTAGCGTGACCCCAAGGCCACCAACATAAGCCTGCCCCTCGGCACCGATGTTAAACAGCCCGCAATGGAACGCCACTGCAAAGGCCAGACCGGTAAAGATGAAGTTGGTGGTGTAATACAGCGTATACCCCCAAGCTTCTTCATACCCGAATGCGCCATAGAGCAGGATTTCAACAACTTCGACCGGGTTTTCGCCAATCGCCAGAACCACAAGCCCGGAAACGACAAGAGCCAATAGCAGGTTCAGGAGCGGCAACGCGCCGACATCAATCCAGCGTGGCAGTTCGACAGTCTTGCTCATGCCTGTCCCTCCGCTGCCTTGGCTTCATTGGGATCAACCCCGGCCATCATCAGGCCAAGCACGCGTTCATTTGCCTCGGATGCGGCGACTTCGCCAATGATGGCGCCATCGCACATCACCAGAATGCGGTCGGCAAGCGACATGATTTCGTCAAGCTCCACAGACACCAGAAGGACGGCTTTGCCTGCATCCCGCATGGCGACAATACGTTTGTGAATGAATTCAATGGCGCCGATATCAACACCACGGGTCGGTTGGCCAACCAAAAGCAATTCCGGATCGCGCATGATTTCACGCGCCAGCACCAGCTTTTGCTGATTACCACCCGAGAAATTGGCAGCTTTCAAATCCGGATTATCCGGACGTACATCGAATTCCGACATCATATTGGCTGTGGCGGCGGAAATGGCATTCCAGTCAAGCAACACGCCCTTCTGATAGGCCGGGTCATCCTCGTAGCCGAGAATAGCGGCCTCTTTGGCGCTAAAGGCCGTAACCATCGCCATGCGATGACGGTCTTCCGGCACATGGGCAACGCCACGACGACGTAGCTCGGCGGCATCCACCCCCTTGCCCGGCGTGACATCCTGACCATTCAGTTCCACTTTACCTTCGCTGGCAGAGCGGATCCCGCCAAGCGCTTCAAGTAGCTCACTTTGTCCATTGCCTGACACCCCGGCAATACCGACAATCTCACCTGCACGCACGTTGAAAGTCGCGTTTTTGACCTTGCGCACACCCTGCGCATTATCAACACACAGGTTCTCGACATTGAGCACGGTCGCCGCCGGATTGGCCTCACCTTTTTCAAGTCGCAACAATACCTTACGACCAACCATTAATTCAGAAAGTTCTTCCGGACTGGTTTCGGCGGTCTTGCGATGCGCCACCATTGCGCCCTGGCGCATGACGGAAACATTGTCCGTTGCTGCCATGATCTCGCGCAATTTGTGGGTAATCAGGACGACTGTCTTGCCCTGCTCTTTGAGCGTATCAAGAATTCTGAAAAGGTGATCAGCTTCCTGCGGTGTCAGAACACCGGTCGGCTCATCAAGAATAAGAATTTCTGCCCCACGATAAAGGGCCTTAAGGATCTCGACGCGTTGCTGAAGACCAACAGAAAGGTCCCCAACCGTAGCATCCGGATCGATATTGAGCGAATATTCGCGCTCCAGACGTTTGAGTTCTTCGCGGGCCTTATCAACACCCTCGCGCAGAACAGCACCGCCCTCAACGCCCAGAATAACGTTTTCAAGCACCGAGAACGTCTCCACCAACATGAAATGCTGGTGAACCATGCCGATCCCCACGGCAATCGCGTCTTCTGATCCTCTGATGTCACAGAGCTTGCCATCGACATGGATGGTCCCTGCATCGGCCTGATAAAAGCCGTACAGGATACTCATCAGGGTTGATTTACCAGCCCCATTCTCCCCCACGATCCCGTGGATTGTTCCCTTGTCGACCTTAAGGTCGATTTCTTTATTGGCATGTACCGCACCGAACCGCTTGTCTATACCGCGCAGTTCAATAGCGGGTTGCACGGCACCGGTTTCCCCGGCGCCGTGCATTTGATGCATCGTATCCGACACGACAAATCCCCGATTTGCTTTGACGACTGCCTTACATCGGGCAGGCGCTATCGCTCATGTAATCGTGTACTTCAAGGCTACCGGAAATGATTGCTTCCTTGGCCTCGGCGACGGCTGCCTTCATATCGTCGGTGATCAGGCTTTCGTTGTTTTCGTCAAGCGCCCAATCAACACCACCTTCAGCAAGACCAAGAACGGTCAGGCCCGGTGCCCAGGTATCATTGGCAGCGCCATCGAAAGCTTCATAAACAGCAACGTCAACGCGTTTCAGCATCGAGGTCAAAACCGAACCCGGATGCAGGCCGTTCTGGTTGGAGTCAACACCAATGCCGAGTTTGCCAGCATCTGCTGCAGCCTGCAGCACACCAACGCCGGTACCACCAGCAGCATGGTAAACAACGTCTGCACCACGGTCGAACTGGGATTTCGCCAGCTCACCACCTTTTACCGGGTCGTTCCAGGCAGCACCGGTGGTGCCGGTCATGTTCTGGAAGATTTCGGCATCGCCATTGGAATACTTAACGCCCTGTGCGTAACCGCAGGCGAACTTGCGGATCAACGGAATATCCATACCGCCAACGAAGCCGACCTTACCGGTTTCCGATGCCATTGCAGCCAGAACACCAACAAGGAACGAACCCTCGTGTTCCTTGAAGACAACCGACTGAACGTTCGGCAGGTCTACGACCATGTCAACAATGGTGAACTTGGTTTCAGGGAATTCCTTTGCCACTTTCTCAAGTGCAGATGCCTGGGAAAAACCGATCGCAACAATCGGATCCATGCCGCGGCGCGCAAAGTTGCGCATGGCCTGCTCACGCTGGGAATCGTTCTGGATTTCGAAGTCACGATATTCGGTGCCGGTGTCTTCCTTGTATTTCTCCGCACCCGTATATGCCGCCTGGTTGAACGAGCGGTCAAAACGGCCACCAAGGTCATAAACGACAGCCGGTTTAATTTCTGCAGCCGAAGCAACACCTGCATAGCAAGCGACAGCCGCGACCACCGAGGTCAGAAGCTTTTTCATTCCGATGCCCTTCATTGTTTGAATTCTGATTATGCCTTCCGCCAATTCCCTTGATCGGCGGAACTCCCTCATCGAAAAAACGTGGCTCACAGCAAGATGAAACGCGGGCTTTGGTCCCTCAACCAATATAGCGCGGGTGATCATGCTGCGAACGCTAATGGTAACTACAAAATATAGTGCCCTGTAAATAGCCGAGCACGCAAGACTTCGACAAAACCTGTCCGTTTGGTCAAAATCCACCTAACACAGTTACAGCTGAATATCGCCCATCTGCGGGGTTTCCCTTAGTTTTATGCTTATCAGCGCGAAGATAGTGCTTCAATCCTGAGTGCTGAATTTTCTTGAGCGCAATGAACGCAATGGGCACCAAATCGGATCAAACACACCAGCGAAAGTTGAAATTGGTTCGCTACCGATTCTGCCGAACTCCGCCGGATCAGGCAGCCCACCACCTTCAAGGCAAAGTGTAATTTTCACCACACCTTCAACAACCGGACATACCGTTGTTCGAAAATTGGTGCTAGCATCTCGCGGGGCAAAAATTTTCCGACCCACAGATTTGATTTTTCAAAACATCCCTTCCCGATCGGGACAGGACGGGCTGATTATTGTTGGAGAACAGGAATGAAAAGAACAATTGCGGGGCTGCTATCGGCTTGCACCATGCTGAGCCTTGGTGCCGGAAGCGCATTGGCCGATTATGATTTACGTCTGATCCATACCAATGATGTGCATGATCGCGTTGAATCCGTCACGAAATACAACAATACCTGTAGTGCAGAGGACGACGCCGAAGGCAAATGCTTTGGCGGCTATGGTCGTCTTGCCACGGCCATTCGCGATGCTCGTTCCGAAGGCGGCAATGTTCTTGTTGTCGATGCCGGCGATCAGTTCCAAGGATCCCTTTTCTATTCGACATACAAGGGTTCCTTGACGGCTGAACTGATGAACCTTGTCGATTATGATGCGATGGCAGTCGGTAACCACGAGTTCGACGATGGCCCCGACGTTCTGGCAAGCTTCATCAAGTCGAGTCTGACACCCATCCTGTCGGCCAATATCGAAGCAACCACCGATGGTCTTAATGAACTGATCAAACCGGAAACCATCATCACGGTAGGTGGTGAACGCATTGGCATCGTTGGCCTGACTACGCCGGAAACCGCTGATATCTCGAGTGCCGGTCCGAACGTCAAATTCAACGACCTTGCAAAATCGCTTCAGGCCTCTGTAGACCGTCTGACGGCACAGGGCATTAACAAGATCGTCGCGCTGAGCCATTCGGGTTCCTATGCCGATTTTGCCTATGTCAGCGACGTCACCGGTGTTGATGTGATTGTTGGTGGTCATGACCACCTTCTGTTCTCCAACAGCAATGACAAGGCATCTCATCCCTACCCTGTCGTCAAAAATGGCGCGGATGGCAAGCCGGTGCTGATCGTTCAGGCATATGCCTATAGCCGCTATCTCGGTGATCTGAACGTCACCTTTGATGATGCAGGTGTTGCAACTGCTTGGTCGGGTGACCCGATTGCCCTGGATGCAAGCATTACCCCGGCTGAAGACGTTCTTGCGGTCATCGAAAAGGCCAGTGGTCAGGTTGATGCGGTTCGCACGCTTGAAGTTGGGAGCTTGACTGCGCCCGCAGACGGATCACGCGAAACCTGCCGCGCGATGGAATGCTCCATGGGATCACTTGTTGCCGATGCGATGCTTTGGAAAGCCGGCGAAGATTATCAGATCGCCATCCAGAATGGCGGCGGTGTTCGTGCAAGCATCGATGAAGGCACCGTCACCATGGGTGAAGTCCTGACCGTTCTGCCGTTCCAGAATGCGCTGGCAACCTTCAAGCTTTCAGGTGCCGATATCGTGGCATCGCTTGAACATGGTGTCTCGCTTGTTGAAGAAGGCAAAGGCCAGTTCCCGCAGGTTGCGGGGCTAAAGTTTGACCTTGATCTTTCAAAGCCTGCCGGATCGCGCGTTTCCAACGTCATGGTTGCGCAGGGCGATGGCTTTGCCCCGATTGATACGGGCAAAATGTATGGCGTTGTTTCCAACGACTTCATGCGCAATGGCGGTGATGGTTATGCCCTGTTCCGTGATAATGCCAAGGATGTCTATGATTTCGGCCCGAACCTTGAACAGGCAGTTGCCGACTATATCGGGATCAACTCCCCGGTAACGCCAACGACCAAAGGCCGTATCAATCTTCAGTAAGCAAGTTACTGATTGAACCCGACCAACAGAAGGCAGCCCTTATCCGGGCTGCCTTTTTGTTTTTCTTGCCTTGGTACGCGCTTGAGGCTTATGAACGTCGCTTGTCGTAAATGACCCGTCACGCGCGTGACGTCCCACTATTATGAGCACCCGTTCTCTATGACGCCTACTCCCAACATCCTTTGTTTTGGTGCCGCCCATTTCGACCGCACCTTGCAATGTACCGAGACTTTTGTTCCCGCGGCCTCTAACCCGGTTCGAACCCTGCACCGCAAACCCGGCGGAGTCAGCCGCAACATTGCTGTGCATCTGAGACTGCTGGGCAACAATGTCGCCATGCTGGGGGCTGTCGGTGATGATGGTGATGGTGATCAGGTCATAGAGGCCCTGTCGGAAATCGGCATTGATACCCGCCATCTGATGAAAATCGGTGGTATGGCCACAGCCGGTTACACAGCGCTTCTAGATGAAACCGGTGAACTTGCGCTTGGAATGATGAATGCCGAGGTCTATGACCTGCTGACCATTGACCGGTTGGAACCAAGCCTTGCAAACCTTCAGGCACGCCCCTGGTGGTTGATCGATGCCAACCTGCCGACCGAGAGCATTCAGTGGCTGGCAGCGAACAAAGCAAACAGCAAGTTCTGCGCAGCCACCGTATCGCCGAGCAAGGCCGCGCGGTTCAAACCGGTGCTTGATAAGCTCGACCTTCTGATTGCCAACCGCGCCGAAACGCGGGTTTTGACGGGTATCGAGATCAATGACCTGACGCAAGCCAAAGTGGCGATCGAACTTCTGCGCGGTAAAGGCATCCCGGATGTTGTCATCACCTTGGGTGCGCAAGGCGTTGTATCGTCAACATCGACCGGAACGGCGTTCTGGCACCCCCTACCGACGAAGGTGAAGGATGTTAATGGCGCTGGCGATGCTTTCTACTCCGGGTTCCTGTCTGCCTACTCTAAGCCGCATACAAGTTTTGAAGACGCCATGGCGTCCGGGCTTGCGATGGCCAGCCTGACGGCAGAAACCGAAGGCACAACTGTCTGGGATCTGTCGCAGGATGCCGTCACAGCGCGCGCGGCAAACGCCGAAAGCAAACCTCTTTAAGCCACTGATGGCTTGCAACAGCCTGCTTGATGATTGCATGCATCATTTAACGCAGGTAGCTTGTCATGAATTCAAACTCAAACCGGAGCCGATCCGATGCATCCATTTTTCATCTTTGTGAAATGTGAACTTGGCAAAGCCTATGACGTCGCGGCAGAACTTGTCGAAGAAGTAGAAGGCGTGTCAGAAGTTTATTCGATCTCCGGCCCGTTTGAACTGCTGGTCAAGGTCTATGTCGAAGACGAACAGGATATCGGGCGCTATGTGAACGAACAGATCCACAAGCTGCCCTTTATCAAGGACACCCAAACCATCATTACCTTCAACGCCTTCACCTAATTAAAGAAAGCGTTCAAGAACGGAACATGAAAAAAGCGGTGCCCGTTGGACGCCGCTTTTTCTATTTGATAAAGTTGACCTGCCTTAATTTCCGGCGACATCCCGGATAACGTCCAGAATGATCTCGGTGCCCTTCTCGATCAGGACAACATCGTCACCAACAATCTGGCGTAGCGCGCCATCGGTACGTGCTGGAAGCCGTGAAATCAGATCATCGGGCAAATCACGCTTGGCAATGCCCGGCGGCAAGGTGCCACCACGCTCAAGATTCATGGCAATCCCAGGCGGCAAACCTTTGTTGCCTTTGCCCTTATTGTCCTTGCCGTTTTTCGCCTTGTTCTTTTTGTTGCCGTCACGGTCTGACTTGTCATCGGTCTGACCGGTCGCGACATCAAGCACATCGCGAATGATCCGACGTTCCTCGTCACTGAAAATGCCGCCGCTTTGGGCTACTTCGACAACATTGTGATCGTGGGTCAATTGCGGTGGATGTGACTGCACAGGTGTCGTCAGCACAATAGTGGCACCGGCGAAAACGAAACCGGTCGTTACGGCTTTGACCCATTTGGTTGTGAACGGCATAGCGACCTCTTCTTCGTGAAAACATCAAATTTAATGTGGGCACCTTGTGCAGAATTGCGACGGCCCAACTATGACAACGCTTCACATCACCAGTTTCTGCCATGCTTGGACAAATATTCTTCCGGTTTGCAACTGCCCGCTTTCCATGATGTCTGTAAAGAACGGCTGATTACTTACCCTTGAGAATAGGTAAACAGAGAATTCAACCCCTGATGAACAGGCTTTGAAAGCAAAACACCTCAAATTTTAGCTATCAGATTGATTTTATAGACTGTTCATTATGTGCTATAGGTCTTTATATCTTCGTATAAATCGCACGAAGTTTAGTTTTATTAGAACATAACGATTAAAGATTTACATGACCACCGGTAGATTTTCTATTCATCTAGCTAAATCAAAAAAAGACTTGGAGGCGGCGCAAAAACTCCGCTTTGAGGTTTTCTTTGGCGAGTTTCAGGCAACCGCACTGACCGAGCAGCATTCGGCCGGTCTTGACAGCGACAAGTTCGACGAATTCTGTGAACACTTGCTTGTGGTCGATAACCACAATGACAAGAAAGTCATCGCCACCACCCGGCTGCTGCTTTCGCAGCAAAAGCCCGCCGACCTTTCCTATATCGCACAGGAAGAGTTTGCCATTCCCCTGCTCGACGCCGTGCAGGATAACTGTATGGAAGTTGGCCGGTCGTGCGTTCACAAGGATTACCGCGACGGCAAGGCAATTCAGCTCCTGTGGCGCGGCATCACCAAACTGATCTTCGATCATGACATCCGCTATCTGTTCGGCTGCGCAAGCTTCCATGGGACAGATATCGACAAGATTGCCTATGAACTTTCTTACCTGCATCACTATCAGCTTGATGATGCGCCGCATATCGCGCGGGCGCTTAATTATCAGTCGATGGACCGCATGCCGAAAGCCGATATTGATCCTGACGAAGCACTTGGAAAACTGCCGCCCCTGATCAAGGCCTATCTGTCTTTGGGTGGGGTTGTCGGGGACGGGGTCGCACTTGATCCCGACTTCAAGACGCTGGACGTTTTGATCACGGTCGACGTTCCCAAGGTCCCGGACCAATACCACAGATTTTACCGCAAGCAGGCGGACCGCCTTACTTTCGAACCCCTAAACGCGTGAGCCCCCAAAATGTTGAAACAAGCCCTGTTTGGTGCCTTGAGCTTCTTGGTGCTGTCTTCTTCCCAAGTTCCTGTTTTTGCTCAGGAAGATCTGACCGGTCGCCAGATCATGGACGAATCATCCAACCGTCATGATCTGCCCCGCGAATACGAAGAGCTCGACATGAACCTGGCCGAGGATGGTGCCATCTTCGAAGAACGGGAATTGCGCCGCTTTTCGCTTGAAGGCGACGATGGCTTGTTCAAGTATCTCACCGTGTTTGATGCACCAGCCGGTGTCGAAGGCGTCGCACTGCTAAGCTGGCAGAACAAGGGGCGCTCGGATGACCAGTGGACCTACCTGCCCGCTGTCAGCCGTAAACTCAAACGCACGGCCGGGTCCTCCAAACGCAAACCGTTCCTTGGCACTGACTTCACCTATGAAGACATGACGTCGGATGACCGCGACGACTTCACCTATGAACGTCTGGAAGATTCCGAAATCGATGGCGAACAGACCTTTGTCGTCAAGGCCACCCCGGCCAACAAGGAAGTATCGCGCGAAACCGGATATGCGTGGCGCATCTTCAATGTGTCGAAAGAAACCTATTTCATCATCAAGGTCGATTTCTATGACCGTCGCGAAAACCACTCGAAGGTTCAGATGAACTATGAACCCGAAGTGGTTGCTGATCCGGCAATGCGTCCGAAACGGACCGTCATGACGACGCTTGAAAGCAACACCAGCACCGAAATGATCATCAAATCCCGCAGCCTTGAAGAAGATGCAGTTGATGAAAGCATGTTCGAACATCGCTGGATCAAGACCGGTCGCTATATGCGCTAAATGAGCTTCCTTCCGTCCACGGTTCTCCTTTCAGAGAACGTCTTCGTTGTCAGGTTGTTTGAATGACTGTTTCACGCCTTTTCGCACCGATTTTGCGTCATCCGTTCCTGTGTGTCTTTGCCCTGGCGATCATGACGGCCATCTTTGCCGCTGGCCTGCCGCGCATGACCATCGACACAAGCATTCAAAGCCTGATCAGCGATGAAGACGAACATCGCGAAGGTTACATTGATTTCATCAACCTGTTTGGCTCTGACCGGACAACAATTCTTCTGGTCGAAGACCCCGATATCTGGTCGGTGGATAAACTTCAGGAGTTCGAGAACCTTCATTACGACCTTGGCGATATGCCGGACGCCGAAAAGGTCGAAAGCCTGATCAATGTCAGTGATGTTCACGACGAAGACGGCGATGTGGCATCCGGTGCCTTGCTTGATCCCCTTCCCTATGACGAAGAAGAAGCGGCAACCGCACGCGAACACGCGCTCAACAACCCCTTGTTTCCCGGTCAGTACATTTCGGAAGACGCCAAGGGCCTTGTCATCATTGTTACCACGCCATCCTATATTCTCGGCACCGTGGATGATGTTTCGATCGATCAGGAAATGGACGATGTCATTTCCAACTATCGCGACAGCTTTGAGCGCATCACGATCATTGGCGGCACCAGGCTGAATTCGGAAACTACCGATGTTCTTGTGGCTGAAATGCCGCCGATGTTTCTGTTTCTGATTATCATGCTGATTGGCGGCATGTGGGTGACGTCAAAACGCCCACAATCCTTTATCCTGCCGCTGATTACCGCAACCCTCTCAACCGTGATTACATTCGGTTTCCTTGGCTGGACGGGCATTCCGCTAAACATGCTGGGCAGCCTTGCACCTGTGATCCTGCTGGCACTTGGCTCGACCGAAGACATGCATTTCTTTGCCGCCTACATGGAAGGCTTGAGAAAGGCGCACGGCGAACATCCAGATCTCAACAAGCCGGAATATGTCCAGGCGGCCCGCAAATACATGATCAAGCATGTTGGCCTGCCGACCTTGCTGACAGCGGGCACATCAACCCTTGGCTTTGCCGTCAGCTCGATCAGTGATGTGCCGGCCATTCGTGATTTCGGTATCATGGCGAGCTTCGCGATCTTTGCCAATGGCGTGATCACCATCCTGCTGGCACCGTCTTTCTTCCACTTCTTTGGCGACAGCAAATACAACAAGAAACGCCGTCCGAACCGTTACCTGCGCATGGTCGCCTACTTCCTGGCACGATGCTTTGATCGCATCTACAAAAAGCCGGCACTGTTCGTCGCACCGTTTGGCGCTGTCTGTATTCTTGGTGCAATTGCCGCGTCCCAGGTCGAGGTATCCAACAATCCGCTTGATGCCCTGACACCAAGTCATCCCTTCATGCAGGATTATCGTTTCTCTGAAGAACGCCTTGGCGGTCTTGAGGGCCTGACGATCCTTATTGATGGCCAACGCCCGCATCAGATCAGCGATCCCGAAGCCCTTGCCATCGTTCACGAGATCAGCTCGGAAATCGAACAGCTGCCCGGCGTCACCATGGCGACCTCGCTTGCCGATCAGCTGGCACATATCAACCACGTCTGGGGTAATCCCGAAACCATTCCGCCGGAAACATCCGATCAGGTCGCACAGTTCCTGATGCTGCTGGAACGCTCCGACATTGAAAGCTATGTCACCCGTGACTTCCGCTTTGGCACGATCAAGGTCAAGCACACCATCAGCGACACCAAGGAGCTGCTGGCCCTGATTGATCAGATCTCGGCCTTGATGGATGAAAAGCTGCCGCCATGGCTTACCAGCAGCATCACTGGCGAAGCGCCACTGGCCGCCTATACCGCGACCAACCTGATTTCATCACAGATGCAAAGCCTGCTGTTCCTGGTTGGTGCGATCTATCTGGTGATGTCCCTGATCTTCTCGTCCCTGAAGGCTGGTTTTGCAGCTGTACTGCCCAACATCTTTGTCCCGCTTCTGACTGTCGGGATCATGGGTGCTACCGGGCTTCCGATGAACCCACCTCTTATTGTTGTGATTGTCGTTTCCATCGGCATTGCGGTTGATGACACCATTCATATGCTGAGCAGCTACAAGGAAAGCTGTCGCAAAATTGCCAATCCCCGGCTGGCGGCACGAAACACCATCCGTTCCGAAGCCGCCGCCGTTCTGACCACGACTTTCGCGCTCAGTCTTGCTTTCTATTCGCAGGCGGTTTCAAGCCTCTATTACACGCAGGTGTTTGGCATTCTGATGGGCACCGCCCTTCTTCTGGCCCTAATCATTGATATCTTCCTGACACCGCTTCTGATGACGCGTTTGAACTTCGTCGGGATTTTCGATCTGGTGACCCAGCGCATCCCGCATTCGATCCTTGGCAACTTCCCGCTATTTAACGAAATGCCGCAACGCCATGTCCGCGACCTGATCCTGACATCCGTGCAGCGCAATGTTGAACCGGGTGAAAACATCATCAATATCGGGCGCACGGAACGCAGCATGATGGTCCTGCTTGAAGGCAAGGCCGGTGTCTATATCCCGACCAAGGACGGCGACATGCAGCGCATCTCGGATATGAACGAGGGCGACACAGTTGGCGAAATGTCACTTCTGGCTGGCACACCGCGATCGGCAACCGTGATTGCCGATACGCCCTGCTGGTTGATTGAGATTGACTCCAACCTGTTGGAGCGCCTTCAGTTAACACAGCCCTACCTGCTCAGCCGGGTTTACAAAAACATCGGCAAGATTTTGTCAGGTCGACTTGTGGCAGCGAACGAGAGCAAGAAATAACATGCGGCAGATTGCAACCCTGACCCCATTGGCGCTCATCTCAACGGCCCTCGTCTCCCCGGCCTTCGGGTTTGACGGACTGGATGATCTCGACATCTCGCACAGCGTGAAATCCACGGCTACGGCTTTCACCGATGACGCGCCTGAAGGCTCGCGCAACAACGCTTATGAAGCCAGCCTGCTTTATAGTGCCGACACCACCTTGTATCTGACCGACACGGTCAGCATGGCGATCTCGGGTTACATCCACGAAGCCAGCCACACACAGATATCGGGCGCCTTTGTCGGCCCGAACCAGAGCGAAAGCAAATCCCCTTACGGCGATTTTATCGAGCTTGGCCTGCGCTGGGATGGTGATTATGACACCATCAAAATCGGCAAATGGAAACAGAACTACGAGTTTGCCGAACGCCTGACATTGCTAAACCGCTATAATCTTGGCGACTACACGGTTCCGCTCAATAACGTCAATACGGGCAACTGGCTGACGCAGTGGCAGCACTTTTTTGACAGTGGCAACCTGAACGTCACTGTAATGCCGTTTCATCCGGCAACCGGCCAACCGGCAGAGGGCAGTCGTTGGAGTGGCGCAAACAGCAATGGCAATCTGGAGCCGCAATTCACCTTCGGCGGTCAACAATTTACCTATAGCGACGAAACGATCTATTCCGCAAAGCCGGATATCTCCGTGATCTGGGAAGGCAGTGCGGATCTATTCGATTATGCGATTGGGGCATCGCGTGCGCAGTCGTTGTATTCCGTTTCAAAAGACGGCGATCAGCTTAATGAGCGTAAAACTGTTTACCCGCATGCGACAGGCATCTTTGGCGGGATTTCCTATCCGCTCGACAGTGCCCGTCTGTTTATGGAAGCGTTCTATCAGAATACAGATGACGGCAAAGACGACGACTTCATCCGGGTAAATACCGGGATTGCCATGAACTTCTACAATTATGCTGAGAAGCTTAATTTTGAAGATCTGAATGTCTCGTTCGAATTCCTGGCCGACCGCACTGTCCGCGATCAATCCCATCCGGACTACAGCACACCAAGTTATTATTCCCGTCCGTTCCAGAACGCACTTTATGCCGTCGTCAGCGCAAAGCTGACCAGTGAATGGACCCTGTCACAGGAACTTGCCCGCGGCTTTAGCAAGCGGGATTCCCTGTCCATGACCAAGCTGTCTTACAGCTTTGATGACTCGACAGATCTTTCTTTGCAATATACCAGCTTCGATGGCATCCGTGACGTCAGCCTGTTTGGCAACTGGAAAGACAATGATAACGTCACACTGACATTCACCAAGGATTTCTGAGCGTTTTGGACCAGACTGTTACATCGACCAACACCGCACCGATTACCCCTGCCCAACATGTAAAGGCCGGTGTCAAGTTCACGGTGCTTATGATCTGGTTGTTTGCGTTGTTGATACCCTTCCTGATCCTTGAGAGCCTTAAAATCCGCGCCAGCGCGAAGATTGTACGCCTGTGGCATATCGGTGCACGCAAGATCACTGGCATCCGGGTCGAGCAAAGCGGGTCTCCGTGCAAAACCCTGCCCCTGCTTCTTTTGGGGAACCACACGTCCTATCTTGATATTCCGGTGATCAATTCGTTGTTTACCGTCAATTTCATTGCGAAGTCCGAAGTCCGCAGTTGGCCGGGCATAGGGTTTCTGGCGCGCTGTTGCCAGACGATTTTCGTTGAACGCCGTGCAATCAAATCACACGAACAGATCAAGATCCTGCGCGAAAAGATCCTGCCGGACCGTCGACTGGTCCTGTTTGCCGAGGGAACCAGCACTGATGGCAGTGTCGTTCTGCCGTTCAAATCATCATTGATGGAATTTGTCTTTGACGAAAAGATCGCCGAAGTCTGCCACGTTCAGCCGATCACAGTGCTGTGTCTGAGAGACGGATCACAGGACGATGAAGCATCACCGGAACCCGAACGTGTGCTTTACCCGTGGTTTGATGACACGTCGCTTGCGTTTCACTTCTGGCGGTTCATGGCGACAAAGGGCTGCACCGTCAAAGTGCATTTCAGTCCAAGCCGCCCGGTTTCCGAGTTCGCAAACCGCAAGGAACTTACCCAGTGGGCGCATGCGAGCGTCCAGAACGGCTATGACATCATCCTGAAAAAGGACTGACGTCGCCTACGCCTTGCGGGCCCGGGCCTGCGCCCAGTTTTCCTTCATCTGATACCACTTCTTCTCGCCAATCATCTTGCCGAGATACTGGTCGATCACCTTAAGCTTGATGATGCTGGCCAGCCCGGCCACACGTGCAGGCCAGGTTTCCGGCAAGGCGCGCAAGGTCAAGCTGATACCCGCAGTGCTGTATTCGATGAAGTGCCACCAGCGGCTCGGAATAAAGATGGTATCGCCGGGCTCGAGAATGCATTCGTACCCGGTGATGTCTTTCAGCTTCGGGTAACGCTCCAGATCCGGGTTACGAAAATCAACATTGCACGACACCGTCAGCGGATGGCGATAAAGCTGCCGTTCATCTTCACTGCCATACAGAATAACCCGCTTGGTGCCGGTCATCTGTGTCAGGAAAACGTGGCTGTGATCAAGGTCATAATGAATGTCGACATAGGCATCTTGCCCACCGACAAACAGGAACGGATGGTTCTTAAGGAACGTCACACCAAGATCAGGATATGAAAAATCCTCGCGCAGTTGCGGCATGTGCTTGAACACATTGAACAAAAACATACGAAGCGGTGTTGGCCCGGCCTGAATTAGATCAAGATACTCGCCAAACGGCATGTTCTGGGTCGCATCCAGATAATCATTGTCCGAATTGGCAAATGCTTCGCTGTAAAGCGGCACTTCGACATCACCACAGCCCTGCTTGAGATAGTCATAGGTCCATTTTTGCGAAGCCGGCCAGCTGGCTGCGAAGCTGCGCATGATGACGGGACGCTTTGGTTTCAGATACTGATCAATAAAGTCTTCCCGACTCAGATCATCGCGTCGGTCAATGCCCTGATAGTTCAGCTGATTGGTCATTCCGGTCCCGTCTTCTTGTTCTTTGGCGTCTGTTAGTGATCTCAAAGACACCACACCTAATCCCATGCAGCTGTGAACCTCCAATAGAACACCAAGTCTCATGCAACGACACTTGGGAACACAGCCCGCCCGATCCCCGATAGAAGATCAGTTTCTGTCTGCGCGTAAAGGCCCATAGGAAGGTCAACTGACCACTTCTCAGATAGAGCATAAGCCGCGCGTGAAATCAAGCCGCCATTAAGCACTATGAATCGGTTTAAATCCTTGTAAAGATTACGGACTTCATAAAATCAAAAACACACACGGGACCAAACTGCATGGCTTCACAAGACGAGAGTACAAACACCGAAAGGCGCGATAGTTCAAATGCGACATCAACCCCGCATACAATGTCGGATCGGCTTGCTTTTGCGACCGTCTCGACGATCATCAAAAAGTTCTTCCGGGTCGGGAATGTTGATCTGGTTTACAAGGATCTGTCGCCCGTCACCGTTGGTGATGGCAGTGGTGAAAAGTTCATCCTCCGCTTCAACACCCGTTCAGCCCTGACCGGCATCCTGTATCGCCCCAGCCTTAATATCGGCGAGATCTTCATGGATCAGGGCTGGGACCTTGTCCAAGGTGATCTTGGGCATTTCATGGGGTTGTTGCTCAAAAACGAGGAACTCCTAGAAGAAACCTTCGTTTTCAAAAGCTTTGATGCGATATCAAGTGCGCTTGGTCATTGGCTGACCGTTAATTCTGTCGACCGAAGTCATCAGAATGTCGAACACCATTATGACCTTGGTAATGACCTTTACACCGCGTTTCTCGACGACAAGATGCTGTATTCCTGTGCATTCTTTGACGAGGGAATTACCTCCCTCGAAGAGGCGCAGGCAAACAAGCTCAGGACCACGATTGACCGCCTGAAAATGGAACCGGGCATGAAGGTTCTCGAAGTCGGGTGTGGCTGGGGTGCGATGTCACATGCCATTGCTGAAAACGGCGGTGAGGCAACCGGTATCACCCTGTCGCGTGAACAACTTGAATTTGCGAAATCCCATACGCCCAAGGGCGTCCGCGATCGCGCACGTTTTATACTTCAGGATTATCGTGATCATGCGCGCGAAAACGCCGGCACCTATGACCGGATAGTTTCTATTGGCATGTTCGAGCATGTCGGACGCCGCCACTACAAGGAATATTTTGATGCGGTTTACAGCTCGCTAAAACCCGGTGGTCGGGCTGTTATTCATTCCATCGTCAAGGACACCACAACACGCACCAACCCGTGGCTTCGCAAATACATTTTCCCGGGGGGACAGGCCCCGCGCATTGTCGATATGACCGATGCCGCCAAGGCCGCGGGCCTGACTGTGCCGCACGCACCGTTCGAACATGTCGGACACAACTATGCCGAAACCCTCCGACACTGGCGGAAGCGCTTCAATGACGCCTACCCCAGCCTTGATCATGACCGTTATGATGAACGGTTCCGGCGCATGTGGTTATTTTATCTTTCCGGTTCGGAAGCATCTTTTGATGCGCTCGGCACGCGGGTGGCGCAAGTCGTGGTCGAAAAGCCGCTCTAAGCCGCGCTTTTGGGCAAAATGACGATCTTGACCTGAAACGAAAAAAGCACCCCGTCTTGGGGTGCTTTTTCACTGGCGGGCAAGGAGGGATTCGAACCCTCGATAGGGCTTGTCACCCTATACTCCCTTAGCAGGGGAGCGCCTTCAGCCACTCGGCCACTTGCCCTCTATCTCCTTGGTGTTCCCTGCGGAACGACGCCTTTCTTAAACATCGCCATGGCGCATGTCAATGCCCGAAACTGGCGTTAAGGACGTTTTCTTTTTAACAGTCCTGACAAATAAAACCAGCAGCTTTTTGCCTGCTTTGTTCAGTGCATTTCCTGGTTGATGGACAAAAGAGTCTTCAAACCATCACACAGCTGTCATCGCTTGGCAAAAAACACATGTCATAAAGCGATGGTCGATTGGTTTTTCACCGTCTTATGACGTAAATGCTGGTTGGAGAAAGATGCGTACGATCTATCAAAGCACCGACGATTTCGGTCACACCCTCCGCGCCCTGAAAATGACCAAGGAAGGTCACAACGATCCGGTTTACATGGGTCTTGTCATTCAGGATCGCGAAGTTCTGTTCCGCACCCGTGAAAACAGCTCACGCGATTTCGTTTTGCAGAAGATCAAGGAATTTGTCGCTGGCAATGCGGCAACACTGGCATCCCAACCGGCCTGATGGCCGGTTTTTTATTGCCATAAACATGCGGTCTTTGCGTTTGGTCCGTCACGCGCGGAAAGGCACTGCGGCATTTTCAGTCGCGCCGGGGCGACACTCCCCGTTCGCCCTGCAACTTCACCGCCGGTCATGACGACCGGCGGTTTCTTTTATCTTCATACCTGCACGGTTTCCTGTCGCGCAACATAGGCCCGCCACATCAGAAGCAATGCAACCGCCAGCACAGGCAGAACGCCATAGTTCACCAAGACCCATCCCGCACCAGCAATCAATGCGCCACTCGCAATCGATGCCAGTGTGGCGGTAATGCTGTTGCCCAGCTCCATCAAACTCTGCGCGTGCCCGCGTTCGGAAACATCATGCCCCTCGCCCAGCAATGTTGTGCCGGCGAGCAGCATCATATTCCAACCAAACCCAAGCAGGAATGAACTGATAAGGAACGCGGAAACCGAGATCCCCGAAACAGCAACTGCAACACTTGCCGCCAGAACAAGTGCCCCCACAGAAGCCACTCGGCGCGGACCGATCCAGTCAATCAACGGCCCCGCGACAAAGGCAGGCAAGAACATGCCGATCAGGTGCCAGCGAATAACGTTGGCGGAGACATCAACATCATAGCCGCAATATTTCATCGCAAGCGGTGTCGCGGTCATGACAAGAACCATAATCCCCTGCCCGGCGGCACTGATTGCGATCGCGCCGCGAATGACCGGACGCCGCAACAATTTCGCCATCACAGCTCTGCTTGACCCGCCGCGTTCAGGAATGCCGCCGTCGGGCAACATGGTCATCAGGATGGCACCAATCGCTGCCAAACCGGCCAAGGCGACATAAGCCCCTGAAAATGGCACCGGCAGCATATCACGGCTGACCGCTGCAACTTCAGGCGCGATCAGTGCAGCCAACACGCCCCCACCAACAACGAGAGCCGCAGCACGACCCTTTTGAGCCGGGTCGACGGTTTCCAGTGCAGCGTAGCGGTAATACATGGCAGAGGTCTGATAGGTACCAATCAGCGCAGGCGCCAATGCGACAACCCAGAACGCCCCGATATAGATCCCATAGGCCACCAGAAGCCCACCAGCGACCCCAAACACCGCCCCGATGGAAAGCCCGACACGCCGACCATGGCGCTGCATCAACATAGCCAGCGGATGGACGGACATCAGATTACCAAGCATGAGAACACCAAGCGGCAAAGTGGCCAGTGCCGGTACCGGCGCCAGCGAGACACCGACAATCGATGTCAGCGTGATTCCGATCAATGAACAGGACCAATAAAGCGCCTGGGCGATAAAAAGCAGACGCAATGGTCCATTGGCCAGCAACAACATGTTCCCAACTCCCAATTCGTAAACTGTGATGAAAAATGAAGGTCTTTAGGCCTCTGTCAGGGCGCAGCGATCAACGATTTGCGGGCAAAGCGTTCCGCATATTCCTGCGGACTGACTGACAGATGACGTTGAAACGCACGCCGCAGCGTTTCGGGATGGCGAAACCCGCAGAGTTCTGCCACCTGACCAATTGCCAACGCCTCGTCCTGCAACAGGGCTCTGGCGGCTTCGACGCGAACACGTTCGACATAGCGCGCCGGGCTCATGCCAAGATCGCGGGTAAAGACACGCGAAAAGGTGCGTGGTGTCATGCCAGCGCGCTCAGCAAGCTTTTCAAGCGAGAGATCACTGGCGATATTGCCCGGCAACCATTCAAGCAGGCTGGTCAGGCGCGCCGTGGTTCCGGTTTCCGGGATCAGATAGGCACTGAACTGCGCCTGCCCGCCGGGTCGTTTAAGGAACATCACCAGCCTGCGCGCCACAGACAGGGCGAGGCTTCTGCCAAAATCCGCCTCAACGATTGCCAGCGCCAGATCAATACCTGCCGTTACACCAGCCGATGTAAAAACATGCGGATCGCCATCCAGCCCCGCCGGATCATAGCTGTGCAACCGATCACCCATCATCTTAATGGCCGGGTATTCGCGGGCCATTTGTTCACAGCGCGACCAATGGGTGGTTGCCATTTTGCCATCAAGAACCCCGGCCTCAGCCAGAATAAGCGCACCTGAACAAATCGAACCCAATCGCGGCACAATGGTGCTTGCCTTGCGCGCCCATCCGACAATTTCGGGATTGTCGCGGATCGACCAGACACCTGTGCCGCCTGGGATGAACAGCGTATCTACCGTACTTAAATCAAGGGAACACCATCCGATATCGGCATAGAACCGCACGCCACATGAGGTACTTACAGGTCCGATCTCCTCTGCGACAACGATCCCCTCGTAACCCTGCGGTCGCCCCAATGCAGCCAATTCGTCATTTGCCGAGCCAAACACCTGTAGCGGACCAATGACATCAAGGCTCATGACATCTTCAAAGGCATAACAGGCGATTTTTCTTGGGGTTTGGGCTGATTTCGACATCACGGCATCTCCTTGTCACAGATACAGGATGCCGGAGATTGATTTTGGCAACAATGACAAACACCCCACGAATTTTGCCATATGGCTTTCGCGGGGTGTTCAGATCAATCGGTATTACGAAAGGTTTTTGGGTCAGAACCCGCTTCGTTGCAGCAATGCATAGAAGTCACGGATCGTGCCTTCCTTGGTTGTCATATCCTTGATGTCATCGACCAGCTTGTCGGTGAAGTTGGGCTGTTTAAGATACCCCACCACCCTTTTTCGCGCCATGGCCGCGGATTTACCTTCGATCAGCACGCCGCTTGAACAGAACTGCACGAGCATGTAGGCGCGTTTGCGCAGATGCAGTGACGGATTATCGATCCGTTCGATAACCTTTTCGCGTACCAGATACTCTGCCAGACCATCATCAAGCTTGCCGGCAATTTCGGCCTTCTGCTCGTCCGGTACGTTCGACGCTGCAAGCACATCATTCATCTGCTTGACGGTTGCCATCTTGTCGCGCGGCTTTGCTTCCGGATCACAGAATGCACGCAGTGCCCGCATGTCCTGAACAGAGTCACACATCATTTCATATAGCTCATCTGCGAAATCTTCGACGATGCCGCTATTGGCAACCGCGATCAACCAGGTCAGCTTGCG
This sequence comes from Thalassospira sp., assembly GCF_002709775.1. Classification (GTDB taxonomy): domain Bacteria; phylum Pseudomonadota; class Alphaproteobacteria; order Rhodospirillales; family Thalassospiraceae; genus Thalassospira. The sequence continues at coordinate 14,327 of NZ_PAQR01000054.1, read as the reverse complement.
GAAGTTCGGGATCAGACGGCTGTTGATTTCCGCCACACCTTCGATCAACGCACGCGGACCGCCAACATTGCGCAACCGCGCACCACGTTCAGCAATCGCGCTTACCATCGGGGTGCCATAGACCACGCCCTGCTCGGTAATCAGTCGCTCAAGGATACCATCAAGTGGATCCGGGTCGCTTTCATGACGTTGCAAGCTGTTGGCACTTTTGAGTTCGCGCACGATGTAGTCAAACATCGCTTCCTGACTGTTCGCCAGAAGGCCCGACCCAAATAGCGGGTTCAGCAACTCAAGGATATCATCAGCGGCACCGCGATTGCCCTTTGCCCGACCAAGTGCAAGGTCGATATGCAGGGTCACTGCCTCGCCAAAGCTGCGCGAACTACCAAGCAGTTCCTTAAGTGCGACGGGAGAGCCAAGAATATCGGCAATCACGTCATCGATCATCTTGCGCGCGGCTTCGTCTTTCTCGTCGCCCTTGACCTTGAGCGCCAGGTCAAGCTTGCCAACCCAGTTACGGGTAGAAGAAAGAACGCGCGTCAGCGCAACCATGGTCAGGAAGTCGGTATCTTCGGCTAGGTTCAGGCGACGGATTTCGTCGCGCACTTCGGTGATGGTGGCATCTTCGAATGCCGGCAGATCGACTTTTTCAACCTCGCGGGCGCGCGCAGAAAGCTGCTCAATCGCGCCGTGGAGATTGTTCATCGCCTCGATATGATCACCTTCGGTCGCCTTGGCATGAAGCCCGGCAACCTTGTCGACCGCAGTCGGCATCAAGGTGTCATGGAACATCAGCTTGCGCAGGTTCTGGTAATTATACATTACCTCGCAAGGTGTCAGAATTTCCTGTTCGAAATACTTGCGCAGCAACCGGTTGATGGTCGCGCGGCTTTCCTTCTGCAAAAGGTCGTTATCGGTTTCGCATAGCGGCGCTTCTTCAATGGATGAAACGCGAACGTCATCATCCTGATCCTCGCCAGCTCCTTCTTTTTCGAGAAGTACCTTTTCGATATGACGACCGTCGCCGCGTTCCCAGTTACGAATAACGCGCACGGCAGAGATCTTGGTTTTCACAAGCTTTTCAGCTTCTGTAACCGCTTCCTTTTCGACATCAAATGTCGAATGGATTATCCAGCGATCCCCACGCTGGACCATAACTTCAAATGTCGTATCCGACATAACGCGCTCTGGCTCCCTAACTTCCTGTTTGGGCGGCATGTGATTGCCGTATAACTAGTCAGGCGCGTGTCCCAAATTTTTATATTTATTCTTCTTTATAAAGCCAATCGGGGTATTAAAACAATAGTTGGATGCGATGACTCCATATACTTTCGGTTATTTCTTTAGTTTTTTCTGAATTTTCCTCACTTTTGCGATTGAATTGCAAACACAATTCAACTGCGCATCATTGTGCCCCGTTCCCTTTCGATTGTTTTCAGGGAATCCGCGTCGAAATTTCGCCGGTCAAATCGGCAAGCAGACTGCTCATGGCAATCACTGTGCCCTCAATGCTTGGGTCATTGGGGGCACTTACCTTGTTGTACTTGGCGGCTGCGACGATCTCGCCACTCTGGAAATGGACAAGCTTCCAGCGTGCTGTCAGATTAACATTGCCATCCGCCTGAAGCTCGAACGCATCAATATCGACAACGACCTGCCATTCGACCATATCCCGGGAATTCCACGGAAAGACTTCCAATCGTGATGCGACACCTGCCCTGTCCAGGTTATCCATCAAAACCCGATTGATGTTCTCACCTAGTGGCTCGGCCCAGCGGTAGCCGGAATTGACCTCTGGCCGGTTGGCGGCACTTCGCGTGACAATGGTCGATCGATCCAGATAGCTTGGAATGCTCACCGGCCCGACTCCGATAACCCGCGTTGCGCCGCTTGAAGATGCCGGCTGTGCCATTGGCGACAGCAAATAGTACTGATCCGGAACCGAAGGCGATGCACAGGCGACCAGCACGGGTGCAATCAGCAGAACCATGTATCGCGAGATCATTTTTCGAACAGTCTGTCGCATCATTCATCCTCCTCCGGCCCGCTTTTGCCAAGGATCAGGGCACTCGGGTTCTGTTCAAGAAAATCGGTCAATTCGCGCAAGGACCGCGCCGTTGCGCCAAGCTCTTTCAGCGCCTGCTCCAGATTGTAGCGTACCGGTGACGTCGGTGCGGTTACATCACGCACCCCGCCCAATGCCTCACGCGCAGCATCAAGTGCAGTCTGGGTCGCGGGCAGGACACTGGCATCAAGATTGGTAACGAGGGTACTGATCCCGGCTGCTGCCTGTTGCAGGCTGACCATGCCGTCATTGAGTGCGGGCGAGGTAACGATATTTTCCATGCCCTCAACAGTGCCCAGCAGACGAATACCGATCTCTTCAATCGGGAATGTTTCAACCTTTTCAAGCAGGCTGGTCAGCGAATTGGCAATCTCGTCCAGTTTTTGCGGCAATGTCGGCAGTTCAGGCAAATCGCCCTGCCCGTCACCAAGATAGCGCGCTGGTGACACCGGATGCATCGACAGATCGACAAACAGCTGCCCCGTGATGAAGCTTCCAGTTTTAAGACGTGCACGCAGGCCGTTATCAATCAGGGTTTCAATGGTTTCCTGTGGATCGACATCGCCCAACCGGCCGCCAACGATACTGACCCGTTCGGGTTCAAGTGTGACTTCCACCGGAACACGGAAGGCATGTTGCGTCACGACATATTCAAGATCGACACTTTCAACTGTGCCAACACGGATGCCGTTGAATTCCACTGGCGCACCACGCGACAGACCGCGCACGGAAGAATCAAAATAAAGCATGTAACGCTGGCTGTAGCCTTCGGCGAGAAGCTCAGCCTTTTCAAGGCTTTCATGCAGGCGGAACACGGTGTCGGCACCCGCCATTTCGTCATCTTCATGCCCTGGCGGCGTATAGAAATTGATCCCTCCCGCCAGGACTGAGCGCACCGATTGCGCACGTACCGAAAAGCCATCGGCATTCAGATCAAGTGCAATCCCGCTTGAATCCCAAAACCGGGTTTGCCGTTTGACGAGTGCATCGAAAGGTTTGCGCACAAAGACCGGGATCGATACCTCTTTGGCATTTGCATCAAGTTCGGTATCGAGCACCTCGCCGACTTCGATCCCGCGCAGCAGGACCGGTGTACCCTCGCCCAAAGAGCCAAGCTCCTCGGCCCTCAGGACAAAGCGTGTGCCGTCCTCTTCATTCGGAATGAATTGCGGTTCTTCTTCACCAACAAAGCTCCGGGCCTTTTCGCCGGACTTGTCGGGAACTACTTCGATATAGGCGCCCGAAACGATTGTTTCCAAGCCGGTGATGCCTCGCGCACTGACGCGCGGCCGCACAATCCAGAACTGCGTTTTATCGGTCAGGTAATCTGCAAGATCAGCGTTCATGCGGATGGTCAGGAGAACCTGTTCAAGGTCATCGGCAAGGGCAATGGCCGTTACCTGCCCGACATCGACATCGCGGTATCGCACGGCCGTTTTGCCCGCAGACAATCCCTCGGCGGCCTCGAAGCTAACGGTGATTTCAGGACCCTTTGACACGATATCGCGCCACAAAAGCCATCCGCCGACAATCAACGCCACCAGTGGCACCAGCCAGATGATCGAAAAACGGCCCCAGCCTTTTTTGACGTCAGGTTTTTCCGGATGTTGTTCCGGTTCGAAACTGTTCACGTCACTCATGACGGGACCCCCTGTTTTTCAACGCGGTCTTGTTTTGATTTTGTGCCACCCAATACAGGCACCCTGCCCGATTGCATTCCGGCCCGATCCCAAATCAGGCGTGGATCAAATGCCATGGCAGATAACATGGTCAGAATGACCACTCCGCAAAATGCCACGGCACCGAAACCTGGTTGAACCGTTGCGATATTGCCAAGCTTTACCAGTGCAGCAAGGATCGACACCATAAATACATCGACCATCGACCAGCGCCCGACAAGTTCGGTAACGCGGTAGATCAGGGTGCGTTCCCGGAGCGGCCCGGAAAGACCAAGTGCGGTTGCCAGATAGACCCAGCCCAACAGCACAATTTTGACAATCGGCACCAGAATGCTGGCGGCAAAGACAACAATCGCGATGGGCCATTCCCCGGCATTGATCAGAGCACTGACGCCTGACAGGATTGTATCGGCTTCACCCCGACCAAGATAGGTCACCGTCATGATCGGAAAGACATTGGCGGGAACATACAAAATGACGGCAGCCAACAGCAAGGCCCACGCGCGTGACAAGCTTCTTGGTTTACGAAGATGCACCATATCACCACAGCGGGGGCAGCGGACATCTTGGCGCCCATTTCCCAGAACAACCATCGCACAGGTATGACACGTCAGAAGCGGTTCTTTCTGATGGTCCGCTTCGGCAATGTCGTCTGACGTCGGATATCGCAAGGTGGTTGGCGCCAACCGCCGCCAGACGTATCGCGGATCCAGCGTGACATTCATCAGAAGTACGGTCGGGATCAGGCAGCAAATGGCAAAGAACGCCGGTCCCGCAATCACCTCGGCAAAATCGGTGAGTTTGGTCAGGGCCACCAGCAACCCGATCAGGAAGACATCAAGCATCGACCATGGCCGGATCATCGCAAGAATGCGCCAGACCTGCTGCATCCCGGGTACTTGTTTGTTCAGCGTAATCGGAAGCAAGACATAGATGTGCGCCAGGATTAGCCCCATTGGGGCCAGCATCGAGGTCACAGCGACCATGATGGCCAAAAACGGAAACCCTTCGCGCCAGAAGGTCACAACACCGCTGCCCAGTGTGTTGCTTTCAACCCGCCCTTCCATGGCAAAGGTCAGAACCGGATAACTGTTGGCAATCAGGAATAACAAAAAGGCCGTAATGGCCAGCGCCAATGGCTTGTCAAAGCGTGCCTGTGCAGCACTGTAAAGCGGCGAACCACATCGAACGCAATATGCGACACTGCCCGCCGGGATGTCCTCCTCGACATGGAGATAGTCGCAATGTTCACAGGCGATCAGTCGATGAGACATTGTTTTCCTGTTTTTACAATCCGTTACCCGGACTGGCTCACATATCAAAGTAAGCGACACTTTTATCAACAAGTCAAATTGCGCCGCTATGCAGCTATGAATGTCTTTGGCAATTGCGACGAAACAATGTTCAGAAAACTCTGATTTTACATGCCTATTTCAGGCAGATGGCGTCGCGCTTCCGCCAGGACGATCTCATTGACCTGATCAAGCAAGCGGCTGTTGATGGTCTTGTGATGCCAGTACAGAGGTCGATCAATCTCAAACGGACATGGGCGCACCAGCTTTCCATTACGCAAACCGGCCTCGGCCTGATGCTGCTCAACCACGGCATAGGCCACCCCCTGCTCGGCCAAGGTCACAAAACCTTGCGAACTTGGCACTGTGTGGGCCGGGAATTCTCCGGGGTTCAGTCCGAAATACTGATTTAGAAACTGGTTTTGCAGTTCGTCATGTTCGGAAAAGTTCACCGCCGGACAGGCGCGCAAGGCATCCGCCGTGACCCCATCCTTGAAATAGCGTTCCTGAAACTCTGGCGAAACCACCATGAAATAGCGCATGAAGCCAAGCGGGCGCACCCGACACCCCTGAATGGGGGTATCGCGCAGACTTACCGCGCCAAGCACGTTACCTTCTTGTAAGGACTGATGATTAAGCGATTCATCATCGACCAGCAGATGCACCAAAAGGCCAAGCTTTTCAAAAAGGCGCTTGGGCACGTCAACAAACCAGGTCGCAAGACTGTCGGCGTTTACCGCCAGGGTTACCTGTCCAAAACCGCTTTCTGGCTGCACATCCGGCAACTCACTACCCAGATCCTGCTCAAGCAAGCGAACGCTTTGATAATGCGCAAGCAGTCGCTGCCCGGCCGCAGTGGCGGCGATGGGTTTGGCGCGGACAATAAGCGGCTGCCCCAAGCGTTCCTCAAGCAGTTTGACACGCTGAGAGATCGCCGATTGCGTCAGTCCCAACGCACGTGCCGCCTTTTCGAAACTGCCGAAATGAATAACCTCGGCACAAGCCTGAACCAGTTTGTAATCGAGCATGATCAATCATCATTTTTTCTAATGATTGATAAGTATAATTCGATTTTCTTAAATATCAAAGCTGCTATCAACGGCGTATCACCATCATGGGAACGTCGAAGAATGCTTTTACCCTATCTTACCGGATTTGGCCTTGGCGGCGGACTGATCATCGCGATTGGTGCCCAGAACGCCTTTGTTCTTGGTCAGGGCTTGCGGCGCAACCATCCGGTGATGGTGGCCTTCGTCTGTGCATTGTGTGATGCCGTCCTGATTGCGGCCGGAGTTGCTGGGCTTGGAACACTAATTGCCGCCTACCCGCTGCTGACCACGATTGCAGCCTGGGGTGGCGGGGCATTTCTGATCTGGTACGGGTTTGGTGCGCTACGGCGATTGTTCGAGACCGAGACACTGTCAGAGGAAGCGATCTCAAAGACCGGCTGGAAAGTGGTTCTTGGTACCACACTCGCCGTCACACTTTTAAACCCGCATGTTTATCTTGATACCGTTGTCATGCTGGGCGGTATTGGTGGGCAATACCCAGCCGATGAGCGGCTTGGCTTTGCACTCGGTGCCATGAGCGCCAGTTTTGTCTGGTTCTTTGCGATTGCGCTGGGGGCCGCGTGGCTTGCGCCCTATGTCGCCCGCCCGATTACCTGGAAGATCATTGATGGGTTGACGTGCGGTGTGATGTGGTTGGTAGCCTATAGCCTGCTGGCGCCGGAGATCCGCGCTCTCATGGGCGGTTAGACGTTGCGCGCAGCAATGAGATCCTATTCGCCCATAGCTTCCTTGAAATGGCGGCGGCAAACCGGGACATAACGGTCATTGCCGCCAATTTCGACCTGTGCGCCTTCGCGGACCGGGTTTCCGTTTTCGTCAACCCGCAGCACCATGCCGGCCTTGCGTCCGCAATGGCAAATGGTTTTAAGCTCATTGAGCTTATCCGCCCAGGCCAGCAACCATTTGGAGCCTTCAAAAAGCTGACCCTGGAAGTCGGTACGGATGCCATAGCACAGCACCGGAATGCCATGAATGTCAGCGATATCGGAAAGCTGCCAGACCTGATCTTTTGACAGGAACTGCGCCTCGTCAATCAGGACGCAATCGACCTTCCCCTTTTCAACCTGTTCAAGGATCAGAGCGGTCATATTGGTGTTGGCGTCGAACAGAAGTGCCGGGGCTTCCAGACCAATGCGTGAGGCAATCTTGCCTTCCCCGAAGCGGTCATCAAACGCAACTGTCATCAGCAACGTTTCCATGCCGCGTTCACGGTAATTGAAGCTCGCCTGCAGAAGCGTGGTCGATTTGCCCGCATTCATCGACGAGTAGTAGAAAAACAGATTGGCCATGGGTCCCCCGATCAAGTCAGAACGGAAATACCCGATCATTCACGATTGATCAATACAGCGAAGCGGCACTCAGCCGCCATTGCGCGAAATATCAATGTCACGCATGTCGTTGCGCATGAATTCCAGCAGCGACTGGATCTTGGCACTGCGTGTCACGCCTGCTGCGAAAACAGCGTAAATCTCCAAATCCGGGAGTCTGCAGTCGGGCAAAACCCAAACCAGCCTGCCATCCCTGATTTCATCCTGAACATCGCAAAGTGGCACCACCGAAAGCCCGTGCCCGCCCCGCATGAACTGCAAACGGGCAGTCGCGTTATCGACCCGCACATAGCCTTTGACCCTGACTTTCCGTTCCGTGCCGTCGCACATCAAGGTCAGGGTTTCGGGCACGCGGCTATACATTACCCAATCATGGGTCGCCAACTCATCGACAGTTTCGGGGGCGCCTACCCGTTCAAGATATGTTGGGCTCGCGCATATAATTCGCCGGGTTTGATATAGCTTGAAACTTTTGAGGTCCGAACTTTTGAGCGGACCAGACCGAATACCGATATCAATGCCCAACTTGATCAGATCAACAACCTCGTCGCTTAAATGCACATCAATTGCCACGTCCGGGTATGTCTGCCGGAAGCGATCCAGAATGGGGACGATGCGCAAGTTGCCGAGATGCACCGAAGACGTGATGGAAATTTTGCCAACGGGCTCGTCACGCAATTCCTCAACCCGTTTTCGGGCTGCCTCGGCTTCGAGCGTAATGGTCCGACAACTGTCGTAATACCGTGAACCTGCGTCTGTAAGGCTGAAGGTGCGTGTGCTTCGGCGGAGCAACGGCACGCCAAGCTTGGCCTCAAGCTGACGGATTTGATGAGAGATGGCAGCACGGCTCAGGCCCATTTTCCGGGCTGCGGCGGAAAACCCGCCTTCATCAACGACGCGGGCAAAAATCATCATTGCCCGGACTTCATCAAGTGCTGACATTTTATTCGCTCAATTACTTTGACAATCTGTCTAATTATTCACTCTAACGCAAATTTAGTCAGCCAGATACGATCGGGGCAAATGAAATCCACGCACGGAGGACCTGATGCGTATTCTGATGATTGTTACCTCACACGATAAAATGGGTGATACCGGCCACAAGACGGGGATCTGGCTTGAAGAGTTTGCCGCCCCCTATTACCGCTTTCTGGATGCTGGTGCCGAGATCACCCTTGCCTCGCCCAAGGGCGGACAGCCGCCACTTGATCCCAACAGTCAGGTGCCAGATGCCCTGACCGATGCGACCAACCGCTTTGAAAATGATCCAGATGCCCAAGCCGCATTTGCCAACACCGTCACGCTTGACGGCCTTAAGGCCGACGACTTTGACGCCCTGTTCTATCCGGGCGGCCATGGTCCGCTTTGGGATCTGGCAAACGATGCCAAATCAATTGCCCTGATCGAAGCCTTCACCGCACTGGACAAACCGGTCGCGGCAGTCTGCCATGGTCCTGCAGCCCTTGTTGGCGCCAAGGGCAAAGACGGAAAACCGTTGGTCGCAGGCAAGAAAGTCACCAGCTTCACCAATGATGAAGAAAAGGCAGTTGGACTTGAAAACGTCGTTCCGATTTCGATCGAAGACGAGTTTAAAAAGCAGGGCGCAACCTTTGAACGTGCCGAAAACTGGGCGCCCTATGCGGTTATCGATGGCAAACTGGTTACCGGGCAGAACCCGGCATCCAGCGAAGAAACAGCAGACGCTGTACTGAAACTTCTTTCTGCTTAAATCGCTTGACCTTCCAACCACTGGAAGGCGTATGTTCCTAACATAAAACGAATCCTGTGGAGATGGAACATGCGCCTGAAAGTCGAAAACATGAGCTGCGGTCACTGCGCAAACGCGGTGACCAAGGCATCCCAAAATGTACCCGGCGTCGATGACGCCAACGTCGATCTTGAAGCCGGTGAACTGGCTGTCTCGGGCACGCCCGATGAAGCAGCCCTCATCGCTGCCATCGACAAGGCCGGTTACCCGGCACAGGTGATTGAAGGTTAAACTTCCAATCCTCACACAAAAAAAGCCGCCCAATTGGGCGGCTTTTTCTTTGGTCTGATGAATAGGATCAGCTGAGGATCTTGTCACGCAGCAGTTTGTTGACCATGCCCGGATTGGCCTTGCCACCTGTGGCTTTCATGACCTGACCGACGAACCAGCCAAGCATTTTGTCCTTGCCCCCACGGATCTCTTCAACCTTGTCCGGGTTCGCGGCAATGACTTCGTCAATCGCCGTTTCAATCGCACCGGTATCGGTGATCTGTTTAAGACCTTTTTCCTCAACGATCTTTTCCGGATCACCGCCGGTTTCGATCATGATTTCAAAGACGTCCTTGGCGATACGGCCAGAAATGGTGTCGTTCGAGATCAGATCGATCAGCTTGCCGAGATTTTCCGCGGTTACCGGGCTATCGGCAATACCGACTTCTGCCTTGTTCAGCGCACCAAACAGGTTGGTGATCACCCAGTTCGCTGCCAGTTTGCCATCACGGCCCTTGGCAACGACTTCGTAGTAATCAGCCTTTTCCTTTTCAGCGACCAGAACACCGGCATCATAGGCCGACAGGCCGTTTTCACGCATGAAACGGGCCTTTTTCTCGTCCGGTAGTTCCGGCAGTTCTTTTTCGATTTCCGAAACGAACGCGTCATCAAAGACCAGCGGCAGCAGGTCCGGATCCGGGAAATAGCGATAGTCATGTGCCATTTCCTTGGAACGCATCGAGCGGGTTTCACCCAGACGCTGATCATAAAGACGGGTTTCCTGCTGGATTTCGCCGCCGCCTTCGATCACTTCGATCTGGCGTTTTGCTTCGATCTCGATCGCCTGCATCACGAAACGGATGGAGTTGACGTTCTTGATCTCGCAACGCGTGCCGAAACCTTCACCCGGACGACGGACAGAAACGTTGGCATCACAACGCATGGAGCCTTCGTTCATGTTGCCATCGCAGGTGCCAAGATAACGCACAATCGCACGCAGCTTGGTCAGATACGCACCGGCTTCTTCTGGTGAACGGATGTCTGGCATGGAAACGATTTCCATCAGCGCAACACCCGAACGGTTCAGGTCGATATGCGAATATTTCGGGTCCTGATCGTGCATCGATTTACCGGCATCCTGTTCAAGATGCAGCCGTTCAATGCCAACCGACTTGGTCGAACCATCGGGCATATCAAGAATGATCGTGCCTTCGCCGACAATCGGTTTGTCGAACTGCGAAATCTGATAACCCTGCGGCAGATCGGCGTAGAAATAGTTTTTGCGGGCAAAAACGCTTTCCTTGTTGATCTTTGCCTTAAGACCCAGACCTGTTTTGACTGCCTGACGCACGCATTCTGCGTTCACGACCGGAAGCATGCCCGGCATGGCCGCGTCAACGAGGCTGACATTGGTGTTGGGATCATTACCGAACTTAGTCGATGCGCCGGAAAACAGCTTGGACTGCGAAATCACCTGGCAGTGGACTTCCAGACCGACAACGATTTCCCACGGGCCGGTTGAACCTTCAAGAATATAGCTCATGGATCAGCCCTCCTGCCCGGCAGGTTTTGCGGTAAAGTTGGCCGCACCTTCAAGTACGCCACCAACACGCAGAACGGTTTCTTCATCAAACGGCTTGCCAATCAGCTGCAGACCAAGCGGCAGCCCCTCGGCCGAAAGACCGGTCGGCACCGAAAGGCCCGGAAGACCTGCAAGGCTTGCCGGAACGGTAAAGACGTCATTGAGATACATCTTGACCGGGTCGCCTTCGTTTTCGCCAATGGCAAAGGCCGCAGACGGTGCGGTCGGCGTCAGGATCGCATCGACCTGACCAAACGCACCTTCGAAATCCTGATAGATGCGACGACGGACTTTAAGTGCCTTGTTGTAATAGGCGTCATAGTAACCAGCCGACAGCACATAGGTACCGATCATGATACGGCGCTGGACCTCCTTGCCGAAGCCAGCTGCACGCGACTTCATGTACATGTCATCAAGGCTGTCGCCTTCATCCATGACACGCTGGCCATAACGCAGACCGTCATAACGCGCGAGGTTCGAGGAAGCTTCAGCCGGGGCAACGATGTAATAGGTACCAAGCGCATATTTGGTGTGCGGCAGGGTTACATCGACCACTTCGGCACCGGCATCGCGCAGCATAGCGACGCCATCATCCCAAAGCTTGCTGATTTCTTCAGGCATGCCATCAACGCGATATTCCTTCGGAATACCGATTTTCATGCCACGAATGTCGTCGGTAAGGGCGGCTTCGAAATCCGGCACCGCAATCGGTGCGGACGTGCTGTCCTTGGCATCGTGACCGGCCATCGAACCCAGCATGATAGCTGCGTCGCGCACGGTTTTGGTCATCGGGCCTGCCTGATCAAGCGAGCTTGCAAAGGCAACAATGCCCCAACGCGAGCAACGACCATAGGTCGGCTTCAGGCCAACAATACCGCAATAGGATGCCGGCTGACGGATCGAGCCACCGGTATCAGTACCGGTCGCGGCAAGCGCCATGTTGGCAGCAACGGCTGCCGCCGAACCACCAGACGAGCCACCCGGAACCAGATCCTTGCCGGATTTGTCTTTCCACGGGTTAACCACGTTGCCGTAATAGGACGACGTGTTGGACGAGCCCATGGCGAACTCATCAAGGTTCGCCTTGCCCAGCATCACCGCACCATTACCAAACAGGTTGCTGGTGACGGTGGATTCATATTCCGGTTTGAAACCTTCGAGGATGTGCGATGCCGCCGTGGTCTGGACACCTTCGGTGCAGAACAGGTCTTTGACCGCAATCGGCAGGCCTTCCATCTTGCCAGCACTGCCCTTGGCGCGCTTGGCATCAGATGCCTTGGCCATTTCCATGGCCTTTTCCGGGGTTTCGGTGATGTACGCATTCAAATTGCGATGCGCGTCCATCGATTTCAGGTGCGCTTCGGTCAGCTCGACCGAGGTATAATCACCCTTTGCAAGCCCGTCGCGGGCTTCTGCAAGTGTCAGCTTTGTCAGATCAGTCATTATTCAACCACCTTGGGCACAACAAAACAGCCAGCATCGGTCATCGGTGCGTTTGACAGCACTTTTTGCTGGATATTGCCATCGGTGACTTCGTCCTTGCGCAGCGGCAGGGTCAGATCGGCAACAGATGTCAGCGGCTCGCAGCCTTCGACATCGACTTCTTGCAGTTCCTCGACGAAATCGAGGATACGGGTCAGATCTCCCGCCAGTTCGGAAAGGCCTTCTTCGGACACGTTGATACGCGAAAGATAGGCAATACGGCGAACTGTTTCCTTATCCAAAGACGACATGGATGAAAGTCTCTCTTAAGGAATGACAAAAACCCGGCAGACAGAACTCTGCCGGAACGTGAATTACAGCGCGGAAACTAGCACCCCGCCGCCCCTGCCGCAAGGGTTGGAAGCAACGAAGAAGGCCAGTTGTCGGGCTGTTTGGCAGATAAAACTCCCTCGCGTGAAAATATCACCTGCCGTGACCGGATCGAGGCATATGAAAACAAACAGGCCGGCAACAAAAAAGCTGCCGGCCTGTTTCATGTTTTTGCCCTGCCCCGTATGTGCAGGACAGAATGCCTGATCTGCTTAGCCCGGGCTCATGCCACGCAGACGTTCGGAACGACGACGCAGCAGCTCCACGGTCAGAAGCAGCAGGATCGAGACCGACACAAGGATGGTCGCGGCGGCCAGAATGGTCGGTGAAATCTGTTCACGCAGGCCGGTATACATCTGCCATGGCAGGGTCTGCTGACGGGCAGAACCGACGAACAGCACGACAACCACTTCGTCAAAAGAGGTGATGAAAGCGAACAGGCCGCCTGAAATCACACCCGGCAGGATCAGAGGCATCTGAACCTTGAAGAAGGTAGTGACCGGGTTTGCACCCATGTTGGCTGCTGCACGGGTCAGCGACTTGTCAAAGCCGACAAGCGTTGCCGTCACGGTGATGATCACGAACGGAATACCCAGAACAGCGTGGGCCAGGATCACCTTCACATAGCCAACAAACGCTTGGTTAAGCCCGAGTTTGAGCTCAAGCCAGTTGCCCAGCGGCGCGTAGAAGAAAAACATGCCCGTTGCCGAAATGATCAGCGGCACGATCATCGGAGAAATCAGCACCGCCATCATCGCCTGACGGCCCGGTACGTGCGACTGGCTAAGGCCGATCGCAGCAAGGGTACCCAGTGAAACCGAAATCAGGGTCGCAATCGGCGCAATGATCAACGAGTTCTTGAGTGGCACCATCCATTCATCGGTACCCAGGAAGTCGCGATAATGCTTAAGGCTATAACCCTCTGCCTTGAAGCTCAGCATTTCAGGCGTGAAGGTAAAGAAGTTCTCGGCATTGAAGCTCAGCCAGATCACCGGCAGAAGCGGCGCGATCAGGAAGAAGAACACAAACGCACAGATGAACATGAACGTGTTGTGCCAAAGAACCTGCCCCGGCGTGTAATAGATCGGAACACCGGCACGGTATTTACCGCTGCCAACCCAGTTGGCGAACCAGCCCATCGAGATACCGACGAGGAAACCGCCAAACAGGCCACCAAGACCACCGAAAACCAGACCAACAATACCAAACACAACGCCGGAACCAAGGGTCTTCGGTTTGCTTTTGATATTGGTGATTTTCGAGAACAGGAGCGCAAGAGCAGCACCAACGATGGCACCAAGCAGGAACCCGATCCAAGGGCTCCCGAAGATGTTGCCGGTCACGAAGCCGAACATCGCACCCAACACAGCCACGATCGGCATGGTGAAGGACATCAATTCAGGCCGCTTCGTATAAGAGATTACTTCATTCATGGCCTTAGCCCCCCAACTTCACGTTATCGATGCCCACAATCTTATCGTAGCACCAGTACAGGCCAAGAACGACGACAAGAAGGATGGT